>JAYWHU010000103.1:0-109648 GCA_043777495.1 Cyclobacteriaceae bacterium
TTCCAAGAGTCGGATGCCTAAAAAAACTCAATCAAAGAAACAGCGTAAGCACCGCTGTTTTATACTTTTGAGTGGCCCTAAAAAAGGGGGAGCTTACAGGACGGGATTGTTTTCAAATTTGGGGACAAAAACCTACTGGCAGACTTAGGTTTTATTGGAATAGAAAAGGACAACCCCAATGTAATTTTACCATACAAAAAAACGAAAAACAGAGAGCTCACTGAATTACAAAAAGAAATCAATCAAAAAATAAGTGCGGTGAGGGTAAGGATAGAACATGCTTTCAGTGGAATTAAAAGACTAAAAATAATCCGCAACAAAATAAGGCTAAAAACCTATGAAATCAGAGATCAAGTATTCAGAATGGCCGCTGCTCTGCACAATCTCAGAGTCAAATTTCGAACTATACAAAACTTTTCGTGATAACCTTTAATGGATTGCTTTCAAATTTTGACCAAATAGCGCTGCAAACATTATATCCTGAAAGCTTAAGTGCCGAAAGAGTATTTGACCTCTATTTTTATGTTAAAACAAGTCCTGACGTTGATCAAGCTTACGGTGGAAATGCATCTTGGATAACTTGGCATTGGTCAAATTTTGGAATTGATGAAGGAAGAGCAGCCTGTTCGGTTTTCGAAACTAAGTTTTACTTACAAAAAAATCCTGATGTAGCACAAGCATCTGGTAATACAAATTATAGAGCAGCTTTGAATCACTGGCTGCTAAATGGGATAAATGAAGGCCGTCAAGGTTCTCCTGCATTTAACTCGCAAGTTTATTTGCAGCGTAATTCCGATCTTCGTGCTGCCTTTGGGGCAACAAATTTTCAAGCTGCGCTTACACATTGGTTAAATACAGGCATTGTTGAAGGGCGTCAAGCATCGGTTGATTTTGACGTGAGGGTCTATTTAAACAAATATCCTGACATCAAGGCTTCATTTGGAACAGACTACAAAGGCGCAACATGGCATTACTTGACCGTTGGTCGATACGAAGGGCGTACTGCACCGAATCCTTGATCAAACTAATTGCTTAACTCTTTTTGCGTAGTCATTAGCTATAAATTGCCAGTTATATCTTTTACTAATCAATTCGGGTAACCTGTCTCGCTCCAAAGTATATTTAGGTGAAACAATTGCGTTCGACAGCTTTGATTTTAGCTCATCTATGTTATAAGGATCAAAAAGATCTTCTCCGAAAAAATCAAAGTCTGCCATAGCCGTACTATTTGAGCAAAGCACTTTTGCTCCAAGTGATGCAGCTTCTAGCGGTGGAATGCCAAACCCCTCCGCAAAGGACGGATACACCGTCACTATTGAGTTTACATAGAATTGCTTTAAGTCTTCTTCCGAGATATTCTTCAATCGGAGGACCCTTTCCTGCGCCTCTTTTGGTAGAGAAAATAAATAGGAATCCAATTCATCAACTCTAATATCCTGCCTGCCAATGAAGACAAGGGAAATATCTTTTTCCCACAGTTTCAATTCTGCAAATGCTTTTACCAAAAGAATATGATTCTTTCTAGGTTCAATCCTGCTTACGCATAAAATATATTTTTTCACATTGAATTTATCAGCGATGTGTTCGCTACTACTTAGCTTCACAAAAAAATCACTATGCATGCCATTTGGCACAAGTTTTATTTTGCTTGGGGATATATGAAAATGTTTGGCAATAGCTTTTACAGAATAGTTAGATACTGCCGTGATTAAATCCGCCCTTTGAGCAGACCGCTTGAATAGAAAATCATTTCTCATTCTGTATGTAAGAGGGAAATAAGATTTAAAATCTCTATAAAGTAAATCATGGACAGTAACAATTTCTTTGCATGTTTTGACAAGCGGGGATATGAATTGAAAATGAGCGATATCTATTTTATACTTTTTAATGATTCGTGGAAAATCATAGATCAATCTTCGAAATTTTGAAGAGGATGATAGTCTTAAAAATTGAATATTACTAGCTTTTTTAAATTGAGCTTTGGCTAAATTAGTATCATGTGCCGCAATGAAAAGTTCAAAATCTTCATCGAGTGCTATTTGGTCATACAAACCTCTCAAGAATACGCTTGGACTCTGATAAAGATCATCAAACCAATGTCCGTCTACTAAAAGTTTTATCTTACTCATTATCTGAAATGACTTCTGCTTTTTTATTCTCGTTTTTCAAAAAACCAATTCATTCTAAAACAAGTAACTGCGACCCAAAAAAGTTGCGTATTAAAATTAGCGTTGAATAGCAAAAGGCCGAATATAGCCATAGGAATTAAAATCGTTTTAGAAATTATTCTTTTTATGAATAGTAGAACCGAACCCGCTCCAATAATACCATAGTCATAGAAAAAAGAAGGCAAGAAGCCACCCAAAAACTCACCTTGATAAGCTAAGTAAGTTTCTGGCACAACTAGGTAGCGCGATGCAGATGAGCCATGTCCTATGTAAAAATGAATATCCGTTAAACTAATTGTTCCTAAATAGTAGAGAACAGGTGCTACCCTGAAATAGGCGGTGAAATCAATAGTCGCGAGGCTATGTAAATTTGTAATGTCAATGTTTTTGATAATTGCAACTACTCGATCAATAGCTCTTATGTCTAATTTGAATAAAAATATAAAAGCCAATGCAATAGCTGAAAATAAGTAAATTAATATGGATGTCTTTGTAAAGCCTACGTAATTAATTACTATGAGACCTAAGAGGATAATTCCATAAGCACTCTGGAATGAAAGAATCATATATACAAGCAACAAAAACATATAAAGGTTTTGTCCTTTAAACAATGTGCCTTTCAAAATGTCAGTTTTGATATACGAATAATACAATATAACCACCATGAATGCCGCGTAAGATGGCTCTGATGACAATGAGTAATATCGAAACTTTCCCTCTTCTATCAATGTGCCAAGCCGGCCGTGAGGCAAATGCGTTGCATAGCCTGGCATTGGTGTAAATAAATCAAAATACACATAGAGCTGGCCCAGTATCAATACAATAAAGTAAATAATAAATATGGTCTTCAATAAATTCCTATACTCATCAAGAGTAAAACATTCACATGCTATTGATACAAAGAAAATAAAAGAGAGAATGAAGAATGCAGAATAAACTAAGGAGATAATTTTGGAGGATTCAAAGTTCAGCAAAGTGCTGACTACCATGTAAAGTAATATGATAATCAATTCTTGGTGCTTTATCCTCGGAAAGGATCTGAAATTCAAAGCCACCAATATGACAAGCGCTACCATCGAATAACCAAACAGTAAAATGTTTTTTGAATCAATTGTAAAAAAATGAAATACGGTAGCCAGTACAATGAAGTATAAAAAAAGAATCCATTTCTGAATGGATGAATTATCAAAGGCAAAAGACTTCACGAAGTGGCAATCTAAAAAGTCATATGTATTTTTCTACTGAAACTCTCATCCTACTATGAAATCCAAAAGTGAATCATAACAGCCTTGCCGCTACCATGAATAATGCCCTTTGAGTAGTGTTGGTATTCTGGAACAAACTGTTTTACCAAGCTTACAATTTCTTGCTCATTGTTTTCATTGTGATAGGTGGTGATAGCTATCTTCGGCTTGTTTCTCATAATTAAGTTTTCTGCCCCTTTTAGTACTTCGAGTTCAAATCCCTCTACATCGGCTTTTAAATACGTGACTTTTTCATTGGGCAATAATGTGTCAATCCGTGCGATTCTTTTCTTACCTGCCGTAGAGTCAGAAACAATTCGTCCATTTAGTGATTCATTGCTAAAAGAGATTTCGCCATCCACCGATCCAACTGCCACATTTTTGATTTCTGTTTTATCAGCCATTTGAGAGAAGCTTTTCTTCAATGATTCCGCAAAATAGTCATTTGGCTCTACCAGAATAATCTTATCACATAATTGAGCAACGCTTAGCGCAAATAGCCCTTCAGCGGCACCTACATCCAGCAACCTTTCTCCGCTGTCAATTTGAGTGTGCTCCTTTTGGTAATAATGCCAATCAGTTTGATCAAATGTTTCCGTTGTTACCTGATAAATACCATCCACGGGTGAGGCTTTAGGCCAATACAATACCTTATTGATAGGATTAAATGATACTTTGTAGAATGGCTCCTCTATCTCAATATTAGAAATATAACGCTTTGCCAAAGCTACCACAGTAGGCTTTAAGCAAAATTTTATCAACTCAAAAAAGGATACATTGTTCCTTGCTTTGAATAACCAAAAAATAAAAATCTGAACTCTTCTCATTGAAGTCAAAGATACGGCAAAATTTGTTTGGTTTTTTAAGGCACTAGATCTTAGGGCTACTTAAGCTATTTTCCTAATCAATCTCGAAAGCAAAAAGTTATTTGATTGCTAAACTTCCTTATCAATATCTCTGCGTATTGCAACAATGTTTTGATATGAGAAAAGTTCGTTAAATAAAATATCACTTTGATTCAAAGGGAGAAAATCGTTGGGAAGAAGGCGGTAAAAATTAAATCTTGGAAGAATTTTAAAAAAATCCCTCATAAAAACCTTACTCACAATATTCATATCGTTAAATTCAAAATGAATAATATCAATCTTGTCTCTTTCTATTAATCCCTTTGCACCTATCAAAACATTTAGCTCGTTCCCTTCGGTATCAATTTTAAGCAGCCCTATTTTATCTATGCTGAGATTCTTAAAAAATTGATCAAGTGTAGTGGTTTTAACTTGATGTGCTGTTGCTGCACTCTTATGGAGGGACTCAATTACATCTTTAAAAAGAGAAGCGTGCTCTGAACCATCTTGTGAAGAATAATCATAAATTTCAAATGAACCTTCTTCATTGGATAAGGCCACATCAAATTTCTTAACCATCAGAGATCGTACGCTTGTATCTAAAATAGTAAACGTCTTAGGGTGTGGCTCAAAACAAAAAATTTCCTTACCAAAACCAGCGTCTAAGAACATCTTAGAATAACTTCCTTTATTCGCACCCACATCAAAAATATTCTGACTTTTATAAATCTTAATTACTCGTTTCGCAAAAAATAATTCGCCATTATTTTCTTGGTTCTCGTGAGAATACAAAAGGCCCAACCCCTTTAAACCAGTTTTAACTAAAATTTTATGAAATTTGCTAAAAATTCGTCTCGCAAAAATCGCTGAATACGCATTAGCCAAAAACATTTTAAACTTATCCATTCTATTTTATTAATATAAACTAAAGTAAGGTTCAAATATAGCAATTGATCAACCCATTAAAAATCTTGGTCTCACTTCCATACTTACCAACAAACCGATAGATTTACGTCTTATCTTATGACAAAAACATCCATTGACATTGCTATCGCCTATCGCATCTATCCGGGCGTATCAAAAACGCCCATTATTTTCTCAGATGATAAACTTAAACTAACCGAAGTTGGGGTGAGTACCTTGAAAAAATCACTTGGTGGCTTAAATCCAAAAGTCTTTTTTCTTCTGGATAATTGCCCTCTAGCCTATGAAGCAATGATCAAAAAATACTTTTCAGAAGAAGAAGCTGTGTTTATCCACTACGAGGGAATTGGAAACTTAGCCACTTTTGGCAAGCAGATAGATTTGCTATTATCGCAAACCGATAGCGAGATTGTGATGTTTGCAGAAGATGACTACATCTATAAGACAGAAGAACTTACAAAAGCAATAGCGTTGTTTTCTACTGGTAAGGGAATTGATTTTGTAACACCGTATGATCATTCTGATTCTTACTCTCTACCCATCCATACAAGGCATTCGTACGAAATACGTATTAGTGCTGGTTTGCATTGGAGAACCTCCGCATCTACTTGCCTAACGTTTCTGACTACAAAGAAAACCCTAAAAAAAACAGAAAGTGTTTTCAGGAGCTATTGTCACAACAACTGGGATAGCAGCCTTTGGTTTGCGCTCACCAAATACAATGTTCTTTCGCTAAAATCAATGTTCTTGCTTTTCAACGATACCTTTTTGCTCAAAACTGTAGTAAAAAGTTGGCATTATGGCTGGCGCCAAATTTTGTTTGGAAAGCATTATAAGCTATGGCAGCCAATGCCGTCCATAGCCACACACATGGAGAAAACAGGGCTGGCACCAAATGTAGATTGGAGAAAAGTAATAACTCAAAATAATTCCGGAGAGCCTTTCTTGAAATGACCGTTTGGGTTAATAATTACCTTGAAAAATAGTTTTATACGACTGAACTGCCCTAGTCGCAGTCTATTAAAAATGAAAAGACCAAAAGAAAGGTAAAGTGTTGGCAGCGTATAAGGAAAATATTTTCTGGCAAGAAGAATTCTGTTTCTTACAGAATAAAAATCAGAAATAGCAGAATTAAAGTTTCTCTTTGATCCTGTACTTGCACCTTGCTTATGGTATATAATCGCTTCTGGACAAAATGATTCGCTCCATCCTTTTTCCCTTCCTCTAATAGCCCAATCAATTTCCTCGTAGTACAAAAAGTAATCTTCCTCCATCAAGCCGACCTCATTCAAAAATTCACTCTGCATAAACATAGAGGCGCCAACTACATAATCAAATTGAAATAGGTCTTTATCCCATTGTCCAATATCTTTCTCCCCATAACCGACTTCTTTAACAATGCCAAACCAAGGAAAATACCTACCGCCCACCGCTTGAAGCTTTTCCTTTTCTTTATACAAAAAAAGCTTACTCCCAATGATTCCTGTTCGCTGAGGAGAATTGGTAGCAAAGCGAACCAACACATGAAGTGTATCTTTCTTTATGACCGTATCATTGTTAAGCAACCAGATAAAATCAAATGACTGGGTTCGTAAGCAATACTCTATAGCTATATTATTCCCCCCGGCAAAACCACTATTTTTACTCGACTTTACCAGCAAAATATTTTCGGAAAATGTTTGAGAGAGTAAGCGAAACTCATCTTCTCTAAATAATCGTACACTACATGGCTTATTTTGTAACGGGAAAATCAATTCTGGAAAAAAGGTATCTATTGTATGCTGTGATTGCCCAGCCAACCAATTTTGAATAAATTGTAGTGAGGCTTCTCCTTCAGAGTTATCTACAACTATTATTTGATAGTTTATATAATCAGATTTTAGAATGCTCTCAATACATTCAATGGTATCCTTCTCTCCCTTAAAATTAACCAATACAATAGATACTCGGTTATCCATCTATTTTTTACTCTTAGCACAAACGATATATTGAAGCGCAAGAAATTGTTCAAACAACCCAAGAGTGAAACTATTCAATAAGCTGATTTTAGAGGTTTTCTGGGCTTTAAAAGAAGGAACAACTGATTCTATATTCATACCTCCATTTTCTGAAATGATTTTTACTAAGTCTTTCTTACAGAAAAATCTAAGGTGCGTTTTATCAAAAAGCCCGTGGCTGGTATATTCGAATGACCCCTTGAAGAATACCTTTGTAAACATTTCATAGTAACGAACATTAGGACAACTCACAATCATTATCCCACCTGGTTTAAGAAATTTTTTTATACTTTCTATAGCTTTCCACGGATCTACTAAATGTTCCAACACATCTCCACACAAAATAACATCGAATGAACCAATGGGTACTTGTGTACCTAAAGATTCGATATCTCCATAAATAAATTTATCAATGGCGCCATTGCTTTGGTTGCTATCTTCAAGTTTCATCAGTTCGATGCCAACCACTTCGTTAGCCAATCCTAATCTTTTTACCTCTACGAGTGTATCACCGCCACCTGCCCCTATCTCAAGCAATTTATCTACACCTTGCTTTGGCAAAAAACTGATAATATCGTATCTGGTGTTTGAGAAATAATCGGTAACCTTATTTTTATAGAGCTCCATCTTTTGGTTCCTTTAGGAATAAAAAAAATTTCTTTCTTTCAAGTTCATACATCAATAACAATGTAATCATAAATTCTGTCACTAGTAGGGAAATGGTAGTACCAAATGCCATATAGCGCTGCGTAAGGATAGTACTTAATGCGATACTGAAAACTGAACAGGTCACCAATACTTTCATTACACTAGTGTTCATATTAAAGGCCAGCATTGTCTGATAGAACGGAATATTAAATAAGACAAGAAGAGGCACCCAAATCATTATTTTCAGTAACTCTTGGGTCTCTACTGAGTATTGACCTGCCACGATTTTTATTATAAGACCTGAATAAATATAAATTACTGTTAAAATTATAGAAATAAAAATAGCAAAAGGGATCATCAGGTTCTTCCAAAATCTGCGTAGCTTCAATAAACTCTCATTTGCCAATGAACAGACCGAAGGAAAGACAGCCTGTGAAAACATAGCCAGAATCTGTCTTACTAGTGATACGATTTTCTCAACTATACTATATATTCCGACCATTCTATCATCGCCAAAAAAGCCCAAAATCAAGTAATTGGAGCTACTATACGCGGTGACGGAAAAATTTGAAATAAGTACCGGCAATCCAAATTTTAGTTCTTTGGATATATCCAACCAGCCTGAAAATCTAACTCTTATGTTGAATCTCTTGACAATAAAGTAAAGACTAACAAAAGAAGTTATAATCACGCCCAACCCTTGTACGGCAAGCACAAAAACATAGTCACTTTCTTTCCGTATCAAAGCAAAAATTGATAATGTAAAAATAGTTTTTGCAATGAGGTTAAAATAAGTAATGAATTTCATTTCCTCCATTCCTTGATAGAACCACATGGGGAAAAGCATTTGCCCAATTACGATAGAGAAGCCTAAAAAACAGGCCGTCATTTCATTATTAAATTTGGGTATTGTAATTATCAAAATGGAAAGAATAAAAAACGACAACCCACCTAATACAAACTTGGTGAACAGTGTTAAATTAAAAATTCTACTTAATTCTTCTGTGTCCTTTTTTGCTAAGCCAATTTTTTTTATTGCCGTAACACTGAATCCATAATCAACAATTATGATAAAAAAATACTGAAGTGCTTGGATGAATGAAACTACTCCAAATTTTTCTGTGCCTATCACACGTATCAAATAGGGAATGGTTATGAGTGGCATCAGATAATTCGTTATCTGCCACAAGGAAAGAGCAAAGAAATTTCTTACTAATGAGTGCTTTCTTATCGTTTCTATGAATGAGCTGATGGGCATTGGTGAATTTCTCTACTGAGAAGTACCCAGTCTGGTAAATTGAAGATAGATCTCTTTAATTCCTTTCTCTAGATGAATTCTATACTTCCACCCAAGTGTTTCCAGTTTATTTGTATCCATCAATTTTCTAGGTGTTCCATCAGGCTTTGATGAATCAAAAATGATTTTTCCTTTAAAGTAAACAATTCCTTTAATCAATTGAGCTAAGTCTTGTATTGAAATCTCTTCGCTTGAACCGATATTTACGAAACCCTCCTGTGAATACTTATCCATCAAGAATAAACACGCATCGGCCAAGTCATCCACGTGCATAAACTCCCTCAACGGCTTTCCCGATCCCCACACCACCACCGTTGGTGAATTGTTTTCCTTCGCCTCATGAAACTTCCTTATCAGCGCAGGAATCACATGCGAATTATTCAAATCATAATTATCATTTGGTCCATACAAATTAGTAGGCATGGCACTGATGAAATCGCAACCGTACTGCCTTCTATAGCTTTCGCATAGCTTGATACCCGCAATTTTTGCAATGGCATAAGGCTCGTTAGTTTCTTCTAAAAAGCCAGAGAGCAAATACTCTTCTTTCAATGGCTGCGGGGCAAGCTTTGGGTAGATACAAGACGAACCCAGGAACAAAAGCTTTTTTACTTTGTGAACATAACTCTGATGGATCACGTTGCTTTCGATCATCAAGTTCTCATAAAGAAAATCAGCGCGGTAGGTATTGTTGGCAAGAATGCCCCCTACTTTGGCGGCAGCCAGAAAAACGTATTCGGGTTTTTCATTAGCAAAGAAATTTTCTACTGCGCCTTGGTTGCGCAAGTCAAGCTCAGCAGAAGTGCGAAGGGCTAAATTGTTGTAGCCTTCTGCCTGTAGTTTTCTAACGATGGCAGAGCCTACCATACCTCTATGGCCAGCAACAAATATTTTAGCCGACTTCTCCATTATTCGTGGTATTGGAAAATCTTGTGGCCGCCTTCTTTCAAATAATGATCTCGCTTAAATAACTCCAAATCAGCGGCAACCATTTCTTTTACTAATGCATTCAAATCATACTTTGGCTTCCAACCCAGTTGTGTCATTGCTTTGGTGGGGTCGCCAATCAACAACTCCACTTCCGTAGGCCTAAAATAATTAGGATCTATTTTAACCACCTCTTGTCCTTTCTTAACTACATACTCTGGATTATCAGATTTTACCACAACTGCTTTTTCTGTCAATCCTTTTCCGGAAAATTCTATACTTATACCTAGTTCTAAAAAGGCCTTTGTAATAAACTCTCTTACAGTTGTGGTTACACCCGTAGCAATTACAAAATCTTCTGCCGTGTTTTGTTGCAGCATCAACCACATGGCTTCTACATAATCTTTTGCATGACCCCAATCGCGCTTGGCGTCTATGTTGCCCATGAACATGGTTTGTTGCAAGCCTAGTGCAATCCTGCTAACAGCTCTTGTGATTTTTCTGGTAACAAATGTCTCTCCACGCAAAGGTGATTCATGGTTGAATAAAATTCCGTTGCATGCATACAAGTTGTAGGCTTCACGGTAGTTTATAGTAATCCAGTAACTATATAGCTTAGCTACAGCATAAGGAGATCGTGGATAAAATGGAGTTGTCTCACTTTGTGGCACTTGTTGTACCAAACCATAAAGCTCAGAGGTTGATGCTTGATAAAATCTAGTTTTCTTCTCAAGGCCAAGGATGCGTATGGCTTCCAGTAAACGCAAGGTGCCAATGCCATCTACATCGGCAGTATATTCAGGTGTGTCAAAACTCACTTTCACATGAGACATGGCACCCAAATTATAAATTTCATCTGGCTGAACTTCTTGTACGATGCGAATCAAATTTCCGCTATCTGATAAATCTCCGTAGTGAAGTTTCAACTTTAGATTTTTCTCATGCGGATCTTGATAGAGATGATCGATGCGATCCGTATTGAATAGCGAGCTCCGTCTTTTGATACCGTGTACTTCATATCCTTTGGAAATCAATAGTTCTGACAAGTAAGCTCCGTCTTGTCCTGTAATACCTGTGATGAGCGCTTTCTTCATGAATTCTAAAATCTAGTTACAAAGACACTTATACAATCAAAAATTATCTGCCTAGTAGATACCAGTCCAGTGTTTTATTTATCCCTCCTTCAAAATCCTCTTCTGCTTTCCAGGCCAATTCACTTTCGATCTTTGTTGCATCTATTGCATACCGTTTATCATGGCCTGCTCTGTCTTTTACAAAAGTGAGCAACTCTTTGTACGACTTGCCATTTTTTCTTGGCTTCTTACTATCCAAAAGAGAACAAATTTTATCTGCTATCTGGTTATTGTTGCGCTCGTTCTTTCCGCCAATGTTGTATGTCTCGCCTGCTCTTCCATTTTGAAAAGCTTTATCAATCCCTTTGCAATGGTCCAAGACATAAAGCCAATCCCGTACATTTTTTCCATCACCATAAATGGGTATCGGTTCTTCGGCTACTGCTTTTCTAATGATAGTTGGGATCAGTTTTTCTTTATGCTGCTTAGGGCCATAATTATTAGAACAGTTGGTGGTGACCACGTTCATTCCAAACGTGTGGAAATAACTTCGTACCATAAAATCGCTGCTCGCCTTAGAGGCAGAGTACGGGCTATTCGGTGCATACGGTGTCTCCTCAGTAAACAAACCCACGGGGCCCAACGAACCATAAACCTCATCGGTAGAGACATGAAGGAAGCGATTTGATTCCGTGCCAGACTTAAATTCGAAGGGTGCATTCATCCACGTTTTACGTGCTACATCTAACAAGGTGAACGTACCGAAAACATTTGTTCGAATAAATGCTTCGGGACCATCAATAGAATTATCCACATGCGACTCCGCAGCAAAATGCACTACGCCATTAAATTGATATTGAGCAAATAAATTCTCTACTAAAGCACGGTCACAAATATCTCCTTTCACAAAAGTGTATCGACTGTTTCCCTCCACTTCACTGATGTTACTTAAATTGCCAGCATACGTGAGCAAATCTAAATTTACAACATGGCAATCCGAATGTGCATTTAAAAAATGGGGGATGAAATTGGAGCCTATAAAACCTGCTCCACCTGTAACTAATATCTTTTTCATTTTTATTTAATCAAAATTTATAATTCGCATTCGCTAGAACGGGATGTTGCTGGTCTCTTTTTGATAGCAACATTTCTGATGCAGGCATTCCCCAATCAATATTTAACGCAGGGTCGTTCCAACTAATCCCTCCTTCTGCCTCTGGGTGATAGACTTCATCGCACTTATATAAAATCTCTGCCGATTCGCTCTTTACTACCAGTCCGTGAGCAAAGCCCTTGGGCACCAGCAACTGTTTTTTATTTTGAGCAGATAGCGTAATAGTAAAAATTTTGCCGAACGTGTCTTTGTTCTTTCTCAAATCAACAACCACATCAAAAATTTCCCCTGAAAGAACTCGGATCAATTTTGTCTGGGCATGGGGGGCATTTTGAAAATGAAGTCCCCTCAATACGCCCTTGCTCGACTTCGATTGGTTGTCTTGCACAAAGCGAATATCAACACCCTGCTTTTTAAGTTCATCGTAAACGTACGATTCCATAAAATAACCTCGCTCATCCTCCATTACTTTTGGTTCGATGATAAACAAATCATCAAAGCCCGTTTCTATTAATTTCATTCTAGTGTGGGGATGACTTTCTCGTTCATTACTTTCATTAAATATTGGCCGTATTGATTTTTCATCAATGGCCTTGCTAGTTCTGCCAATTGTTCCTTTGAGATATATCCCTTGCGGAAAGCGATCTCTTCCAAGCAAGCAATCTTCAACCCTTGTCTTTCTTCAATGGATTCCACAAAAGTAGAGGCGCGCAATAATGATTCGTGAGTACCTGTATCCAGCCAAGCCATTCCTCTGCCCAACAGTTTTACTTTCAATGTGCCTTCTTCTAAATAAATCTTGTTCAAATCGGTGATTTCCAATTCTCCACGTGGAGACGGTTTAATGGTTTTTGCTTTGGCCACTACGGTATTATCATAAAAATACAAACCCGTTACTGCATAATTTGATTTAGGCTCCTTTGGTTTCTCTTCGATAGACAATACTTTTCCCTTCTCATCAAAGTCAACTACGCCATATCGGTTGGGGTCGTTCACGTAATATCCGAAAACTACAGAACCGTTTTTCAACTTGCTGGCTTGCTCCAACTCAGAAGAAAAATTATATCCGTAAAAAATATTATCGCCTAATACCAAACAAGCAGAATCATTGCCCAGAAAGGTCTCTCCAATCAAGAATGCCTGCGCCAAGCCATCGGGCGAGGGCTGCACTCTGTATTCTAATTTTATTCCAAGGGTAGAACCATCGCCCAATAAATTTTGAAATAGGGGCAAATCTTGAGGAGTAGAGATGATCAAAATCTCTTTGATATTGGCCAACATCAATACCGACAAGGGGTAATAAATCATTGGCTTGTCATAAATCGGGAGCATCTGTTTCGATACCGATTTGGTGAGGGGGTAGAGCCGTGTTCCCGATCCTCCTGCTAATATGATTCCCTTCATAAAAAAATTTGTGCGAAGGTAAGAAAAAATGGCTCTACTAAGATTTTTATGAAAGTGTTTTGTCTAAAGAATTCCTTTGGGGGCGGCATGGTCCGTCTAGGCAGACCACCGGGCTATCCGCTACAAGTCCTCGTTTCCGCGAGGCACTCTATTGTGGGCTTTTCGCTCCTATCCTTTGCCGAACTTGGGGTTTCAAAATTAAACCTTCTGATCCCTTAACTGATAAGCTAATTTAATAGAAGGCCGCGCCTCCTCAAGGCCAAACCCGCGACCTGCCAGAATTTCTTTGTAACTCAAGGTATGCAACTCCGTAAAACCATCGCTGAACTCGATTTCCTTGCCATCCATTTTTAAGGATCGGTAAGTTCTTTTCCCCGCCTTTTTTACATTCGCAGGAAGGTGATCTTCGTTGATGCTCAGCGACCAATTTATTTTGGCGCGTTCTAACTCCAAAGAACCACTAGCGTGGTCGGCTTCGTAAGCACTAACAGTACTTTTTTTCAAATCGCCAAACACCCACAGTAACATATCAAAAAAATGAATGCCAATATTGGTAGCAATACCGCCCGATTTCATCTCTTCTCCTTTCCAACTATGGAAATACCATTTGCCGCGCGAAGTAATGTAGGTAAGATCAACTTCAAACATTTTAGAAGAAGGCGCACGCTCTACTTCTTCTTTCAATTTTTTTATGTTTGGATGCAGCCTTAGCTGAAGAATGGTATAAACTTTCTTTCCTGTCTCTTTTTCTATTTCAGTAAGCGCATCCACATTCCACGGGTTTAGCACCAATGGTTTTTCGCAAATGGCATCTGCTTGATTGCGCAAAGCAAAGCGAATGTGTGAATCATGAAGATAATTGGGTGAACAGATGCTTACGTAGTCAATCTTCTTTCCAAGCCTTTTCAACTTATCAATGTGCCGATCGAAGCGTTCAAACTCAGTGAAAAAATCAGCATGGGGAAAATAAGAATCCATGATACCTACACTGTCGAAGCGATCCAGTGCTGCAACTAAATTATTGCCCGTGTCCTTGATGGCTTGTAAGTGGCGTGGGGCGATGTAGCCGGCTGCGCCTATTAATGCAAAATTAACCATGATCTTGACTATGATTTAAAATGATTTAATGATTGGCTTGATTAAGTTGACAGTTGACAAATGGGCAATTGACAAAATATGGATTAATGTTAGCCCCAGACATTGTCAACTGTTTATTTGTCAATTGTCAATTTTTTTTTACCATCCCCTCTTTCAATAAATACTTTTCTCCACTCTCGGGGCAAATCGCCAGTCCACTTTTATCAAAGTTTAATTTGTGCCCAAACTCGCTCATCCAACCTGTTTGCTTGGCGGGATTACCGACTACCAAAGCATAATCAGGTACGTGCTTAGTCACTACTGCACCAGCGCCAATGAATGCAAAACTACCAATGTCATGCCCACAAACAATGGTGGCGTTGGCACCGATGGATGCGCCCTTCTTCACCGTAGTTTTACTGTATTGATTTTTGCGGTTGATGGCACTGCGCGGGTTGATCACATTGGTGAATACCATGGAAGGCCCAAGAAAAACATCATCTTCACAAATCACACCCGTATAAATAGAAACATTGTTTTGCACTTTTACATTTCTTCCTAATACTACTTCTGGGGAGATCACTACATTCTGCCCGATGTTGCAGTTCTCACCTATTTTACAATTCGGCATGATGTGCGAGAAGTGCCAGATTTTTGTTCGCGTGCCTATCTCGCAGCCTTCATCTATAATGGCAGTCTCGTGCGCAAAATAATTTTTAACATCAGGCATGGCGCGGATATTCTTTGATCGTTTCGCAAATGTAAGTTAATTCTTCTTCGGTCATCTCTGTATGGATAGGCAACGATAGTACTATTTTAGAAAGTTGCTCCGTAACTGGAAATGAGCCAACACCAAATTCTTTTCTACTATACGCTTTTTGGAAATGAAGTGGGATAGGATAATAGATCATAGAAGGAATTCCTTTGCCTTCCAAGTGCTTTTTAAAATGATCCCGATCAATATTTTTTGTTTTCAACGTGTACTGATGAAACACATGAGATGAATTGCTTGCTCGATAAGGAGTTTCGATGAATGAGCAACTACTCAATTGAGAATCGTAAAAAGCAGCCGCTTCGTTTCTCTTTCTTGTATATTCACTTAGGTATTTAATCTTCACCAATAAAATAGCGGCCTGCAACGTATCCAGTCTGCTATTGATGCCAATCACATCATGCTGATATTTGATCTGCTGGCCATGATTGGCGATCATCCTTATTTTTTCGGCAAGTGAATTATCATTTGTAAAGATTGCACCGCCATCGCCAAAGCATCCCAAATTTTTGGAGGGGAAAAAAGAAGTGGTGCCGATTGTTCCCATCGTTCCAGCCTTTTTTACTTTCCCATCCGCAAAAGTATAATCTGCACCAAGGGCTTGCGCCACATCTTCAATCACAAAAAGATTTCTTCTCTTGGCGATTTCTAAAATCGGTCCCATATCAGCACATTGTCCATACAAATGAACAGGCACAATGGCTACTGTCTTGGTAGTTATTTTATTTTCGATCTGTGAAACATCTAGATTAAAAGTTTGTGGATCGACATCAATAAAAACAGGAGTAAGGCCCAACAACGCAATCACTTCTGCTGTGGCCACGTAGGTATGAACAGGCAAAATGATTTCATCTCCCGGCTTAAAACCCAATGCCATCATAGCTATCTGCAAGGCATCGGTGCCGTTGGCGCAAGGGATCACATTTGTATTTTGATTAATGGCGGAAAGAGCTAGAGCAAATTCATTTACCTGCGGCCCTTGAATGAATGCCGTAGAGGTAAGCACTTCTTGAATGGCCGCATCCACCTCCGCTTTTATGCGCAGGTATTGGCTTTGCAGGTCAACCATTTTTATTTGCTGCATACTATCAGTTTAAAGGTAATTTTTTGATTTACGAAGAAACCACAAATCTAAAATCACAAATACAAAATCTAAAATCATTTAATGCCCCTTAGCTTCTTCTCCCAATTCCATGCGTCACGCAAAGAGTCTTCTACGGAGTTCAAGGTTTTCCAGCCCAATAGTTTTTCCGCCTTCGCGGGATCGCCATAGATTTTTTCAACATCACCAGGTCTGCGCGGCCCTATCTCGTAGGGAAGTTGTATGCCTGTTACCGAAATAAATTTATTTACCAATTCTAAAACAGTAACACCAGTTCCTGTGCCGAGGTTAAACGCTTCGTTTTTGGTTGGCATTTCACCTATTTTTTCCAACGCTTTTACGTGTGCCTTAGCCAAATCAACCACGTGAATAAAGTCGCGCACACAACTTCCGTCTGGCGTATCATAATCGTTGCCAAAAACAGTTAGTTTTTTGCGGATGCCCGCAGCGGTCTGCGTCACAAAAGGTATTAAATTCCCTGGCACGCCAATGGGCAATTCGCCAATGAGCGAACCAGGGTGTGCACCCACTGGATTGAAATAGCGCAGAGAAATAGACTTTAGATTTTTATTCGCCTTGGTGGCATCTTCTAGTATGCGCTCGCACATTTGCTTGGTGGCACCATAAGGCGATTCTGCTTTTTTAAAGGGTGCGTTTTCATTTACTGGAATAAAATCGGGCTGGCCATAGACGGTACAAGACGAAGAGAAAATAATTTTATTGATCTGAAACTGCTGCATAAGCTTCAATAGGTTTACCATGGAGCCAATGTTGTTCTTGTAGTACAGCAATGGATTCTCTACTGATTCATTGACCGATTTGTATGCGGCAAAATGGATTACAGCTTCTAATTTTTCTTTAGTAAATATATCTTGTAAAAATTCTTCCTCTGCACAATCCCCTTGGTAAAATTTTATTTTTTGCCCAGTTATTTTTTCTATGCCTTCAATCATGCGTGCCTCACTTCTCGAAAGATCATCGACAATAACAACTTCAAAACCTTGTTGGATTAATTCTACCGCAGTATGAGAGCCAATGTATCCAGCTCCGCCAGTAAGTAATATCTTTTTCTTAGCACTCATGATTATAATCTTGACGTAACTTCTGATCTATTTAAAAATCCTTTCACATCATAGATGATGGTCTTTTCATTTTTGATAACACTCCAATTCAAAGATCTAAACTCTTGATGGCTTACCGCCAAAACGATGGCTGCATATTTTTTGTCCAACTTACTTGTCAACGATAGTCCGTACTCATGTTTGACTTCTTCGTGATCTGCGTGCGGGTCATACACTTCTACATCTGAGCCAAAGCTCTGAAGTTCGCGAATCACATCAATGGCGCGACTGTTCCGTATATCAGGACAGTTTTCCTTGAATGTAATTCCTAAAACTAAAATCTTTGCTTTCTTTATGGGCAGATCATTTTGTGTCATCAACTTGATTACCCTGTTAGCAATGTGAATGCCCATGTTATCGTTGATCCTTCTGCCTGCCAAAATCACTTGCGGATAATAGCCGAGGCTGTCCGCTTTGTAGGTGAGGTAATAGGGATCTACCCCAATGCAATGACCGCCCACCAAACCTGGTTTATAGGGAAGGAAATTCCATTTGGTGCCAGCCGCTTCGAGAACTTCGTGTGTATCAATTCCCATTCTTTCAAAGATCAATGAAAGCTCGTTCACAAAAGCAATATTGATATCGCGCTGCGCATTTTCAATGACTTTGGCAGCCTCTGCTACTTTAATGCTAGAAGCTTTGTGCGTGCCCGCAACGATTATCTTTTTGTACAATTGATCTACTCGCTCGGCAATTTCTGGTGTGCTTCCGCTAGTCACTTTTTTTATGTTGGGCAAGCGGTGCTGCTTATCGCCTGGGTTAATTCTTTCAGGAGAATAGCCACAGAAAAAATCGACATTGAATTTCAACCCGCTGAATTTTTCCAATACTGGCACACAGTCCTCTTCGGTGCAACCAGGGTACACGGTTGACTCATAAATCACCACATCGCCTTTCTTCAATACCTTGCCAATGGTTTCGCTCGCTTTTATCAATGGGGTTAAGTCCGGCTTTTTATACACATCCACTGGTGTTGGCACCGTTACAATAAAATAATTTGCGGTTTTTAAATCTTCTGATTGAAAAGAAAAAGACAATCCTTTTGAGTTTTGTAGTTCTGCTTTTTCCGTTTCAAGGGTTCTATCAAATCCAGTCTTCAGTTCGGCAATCCTATTTTGATTGATATCGAACCCAACTACCTCCATCATTTTTCCAAACTCTACAGCCAATGGCAACCCCACATATCCTAGTCCAATAATTCCTATTTTGTCCATCTCTAACGTTTTATCTTGTAATAATCCAAATACCAATCTATGAATTTCCCCACACCCACTTCAATAGGTGTAGAAGGTTTAAAGCCTATCTCGTTCACTAAATCGCCCACATCTGCAAGTGCATCTGGCACATCGCCTTCTTGCATGGGCAAAAAGTTTTTGATGGCCTTGCGTCCCAATTTTTCTTCAATGATTTCAATGTAACGGATCAATTCAACGGTGCTGCTGTTGCCCACATTGTAAATTCTGTATGGGGCCAGGCTGGTAGCGGGATCTGGATTGAAAGCATCCCAGTTTTTATTGGGGGCGGCAATTTTAGGGATCAACCTGACTACGCTTTCAACCAAGTCATCTATGAAAGTAAAATCCCTCTTCATCTTTCCATGATTGTAAACATTGATTGGTTCTCCAGCTAATATCGCTTTCGTAAAAATAAACAAAGCCATATCCGGTCTTCCATATGTGCCATAAGCTGAAAAAAAACGAAGCCCTGTAGTAGGGATATTGTACAAATTTGAATAGGCGTGTGCCATCAACTCATTGGATTTCTTGCTGGCTGCATATAGTGCTAATGGATGATCTACATTGTCCTGTGCAGAGAACGGCATCTTTTTATTGGCCCCGTAAACAGAACTGGAGGAGGCGTAAATCAAATGCTTTACAGGGTTATGGCGACAGGCTTCTAAAATATTTAAGAACCCGTGGATATTGCTTTCCAAATAGACGTATGGGTTTTCAATGGAGTGCCTTACCCCAGCTTGAGCTGCGAGGTTTACAACATAATCATATGTACTATTTTCAAACTGATGATCGGTATCTATTTTGTTTGAAATGTCTATCTGAGAAAAATTAAAATTGCTAAAACTTTTTAGGTGAGCCAACCGGGATTCTTTCAACCCAATTTCATAATAGGCGTTAAGGTTATCGACCCCATCCACTTGAAAGCCATCTGCGCAAAGTCTTTTGGCAAGATGGTATCCAATAAAACCAGCCGTGCCTGTTATTAATATCTTGTCCATTAATTGAATAAAGCCAGCAAAATTAGCAATTTGCAGGGTTTATAAAGAAGTAATTCATTTTCTTTGCACAAAAATCCACCCATGGCACAATCAGACGAAATTGATCTTTTAGACATAGCCGTTAAGCTCAACAGAGTTTTCATTAAGAATCTAAAATCTTTGATAGCGGCATTTGTGATCGGCACCTTGGCGGGGTTGGCAGTTTACCAGTTTGTGCCAAAAGTGTATGAGAGCAAAATGATATTCAGTTCTGATGTACTTACTTTTTCTATCGGCAAGGCATTGGTAACGGATTTAGAAAAATTGGTCAAAGAAAAAAATCATGACGAGCTGGCAAAGAAGTTCGCCATCGCTTCCAATGAAATCAGAAGTATTACGGGCATAAGCATTGAGAACTCAACCGAAAAACGAGAAGGTATAAAGGAAGAAAAGGAAAAGGCTATATTGATAATTAGCCTTAACGGAACAGATCCATCATTGTTTAGCAAACTGCAACCCTCTTTGATCAAATTCTTTGAGTCAAATGAATACTCGTTGATAAGGGAAAAAGAAAAAAAAGCTCTCTATCAAGGAATGATTGACGAAACTTTGCGGGAGATAGATGAATTAGAAAAACTGAGGTCACGATTCTTAGAAGGGAATCTGTTCAAAAATTCAAATGCCAATACTATTCTTTTTGATCCCACCACAATCAATTCGAGGATCGTGGATCTTACTTACGAAAAGTTAAAAAATCAAAACGAATTGGCCGTTGTAAATAGCATCCAATTGATTCAAGGTTTTACAAATTTTAATAACCCCATTAGCCCCAAGCTTTCCATTTCCCTTGCTTCGGGTGCTTCGCTGGGGCTTTTCTTTGTCATAGCACTCATTGCTATTAAAGGTTTTAGGCAAATGATAAGTTTAGCTAACGAGAAACAAGATAAGTAATGTGCTGAAGCTGATCCAAAAAGAATTTGTACTAGAACTCAGGCGCAAATCCGTTATCTCTGGCCTTGCCCTATACTTATTCAGCACAGTCTTTATTTATTATCTAACTTTTAACCTAAGACAAAACCTAATCAACCCGTTGGTATGGAGCGCCTTGTTTTGGGTAACCATTTTATTTTCGTCTGTCAATACGATTGCAAAAAGTTTCATTGGTGAAAAAAGGGGGCAAGAAATTTATTTCTATTCACTGACCAGTCCTGAGTCAATCATCTTTTCAAAGCTCTTGTATAATTTCCTGCTTAGTACTGTTTTATCCTTCGCGGGGTTTGGGTTGTTTATTTTATTTATAAATAATCCTATTGCTGACAATTTCATCTTTGCGCTCACGATCTTGCTCACTTCTTGGGGGTTTTCTTCTTCGCTCACGCTTCTTTCAAGTATTGCCGCCAAGGCTAACAACAGCAACATTCTAATGACAGTACTTAGCTTTCCCATCGTGATTTCAATTTTATTGCTAGCTATTAAGATCACCAAGAACTGCATTGATGAGCTAGACCGCAGCACGAGCTACGATGAACTACTGACATTGTTAGCAATTAATTGCCTCGTCACGGCCATGTCTTATTTATTGTTCCCGTATATTTGGCGAAGTTAAGATTAGGGCTTGCTTGCCGACCGTAGCTTAAGCGAAGGTTGGGGTTTACAGCATTGGGATAAGATTGTATGAGAAAAAATTGGTGGAAAATAGTGTGTATTGTCTTGCTGATCTATACTTCCATAGGCGGTTTGTTATTTGCCGTTCCTCGTCTAAACATCGTTAACGAAACCATCCGCGCGCTCTACTTTCATGTGCCGATGTGGTTTGGAATGGTGATGATGTTTTTGATATCCACTATTTACGCTGTACTTTATTTAAAAAATCCACTTGCCAAACACGATACCTATTCTTACTCGTTTGCACATGTGGGACTCGTGCTAGGACTGCTCGGCATTGTAACTGGAATGATTTGGGCGAACTATACATGGGGTTCTCCATGGCATGGCGACCCCAAGCAAACAGGTGCAGCCATTGCGCTGCTTGTGTACTTCGCTTATTTTGTTTTGCGCGGGTCGGTGAGCAATGATGAACAAAAAGCACGTCTTAGCGCTGTCTATAACATCTTTGCGTTTACCGCAATGATCCCGCTGATCTTTATCATCCCGCGGATGACGAGCTCCATGCACCCCGGCAGTGGCGGCAATCCTGGGTTTAATATGTATGACCTTGATAGCAAAATGAGAATGGTGTTTTATCCAGCCGTTATCGGTTGGATTTTAATGGGTACATGGATCGCCACATTGCGCATCCGTATTCAATTGGTAAAAGAAAAAATAGAAGATATTGAAGATGGACAAGCTCATTAAGTATTCATTCGCTTTCGCCCTGATGGTGTTAGCTGCCTACAACACACAAGCGCAAGACGCAGAAATGGCCGATACCATGCGGTCAGAGGGAAAAATATACGTGGTGGTAGCTATTGTCTTGGTGATCCTTTTGGGATTGATTGCCTACGTGATTTCCTTGGATCGAAAAGTTTCTGGTTTGGAGAAACGCCTTCCTGAAAAGAAATAAATCGCTTGTCTCCCAACTCTTCAAGGGTTTTGAACCCTTCAAGAGTTAATTATCCTCAAAAACATTTCTCCGTGCCTCCGTGGCATTGCCTTTCCTTTTAGATTACCTTTGCGTTTCTATAATCCACTGGGTTTATGAAAAAATCACACATCCTTGCCATTGTGGTCATTGCCGTGGCTATTGGCATCATTATCTCCACGGCTGGCGATGCCAGCACGTATGTAAATTTTGATCAAGCCTATCAAATGGCCTCCACGGGCAACGACAATCAAATTCATGTGGTGGGTGCATTGCCCAAAGATGCAGAGGGTCATGTGATAGGGCTGGAAAAAAGTGAAGACAATCTTTCTTTTTCGTTTACACTGATAGATGACACACAGAAAGAGCAGAAAGTCTATTATAATGAGCCTATGCCTCCCGATTTCACCCGCTCCGAAAAAGTAGTGGTCATTGGTGGATATCAGAAGAATGTTTTTATCGCCAAAAAGATTTTATTGAAGTGTCCTTCCAAATACCAAGAACAAAAATTGAATGCGGGGGTTTAATTAATTTGAAGATGAGTCAATTTGAAAATTTGAGAATGACGTCCAGTTTAAATAACTCTTTGTTTTCGAAGGCTCTAATTTCCAAATTTTCAAATTAAAAGATTTTCAAATTAGGTATGCATTATTTCATCGGCAATCTCGGCCACCTCTCTGTCATAACCGCCTTTGTTGCCTCGCTTGTCAGTGCGTTTGCTTATTGGAAATCAACCCGTCTTGTTGACTTAGAAAAGAAAAATGGGTGGCTTCAAAATGGTCGCTACGCATTTTACACTCATGCCCTTGCCGTCTTTGGTATCATCACTGCTTTGTTCATAGTCATCTACAAGCATTATTTTGAATATCACTATGCCTACGCACATTCATCGCTTCATTTGCCAGGCCAATACATGCTGTCTTGTTTTTGGGAAGGCCAAGAAGGAAGTTTTTTATTGTGGATGTTTTGGCACGTAATCCTCGGCTTGGTATTGATAAGGACACAAAAAATTTGGGAAGCACCTGTGATGGTGGTGTTCACATTAGTGCAAGCGTTTCTAGCTTCTATGATCTTGGGGGTTGTCATTCCAGCAATTAATTTAAAACTCGGTAGTTCGCCTTTTATTTTGCTGCGCGATGCCATGGCCGATCCCATTTTCAAACTTCAACCTGATTTTATTCCAAAAGATGGGAATGGATTGAATGCTCTTTTGCAGAATTACTGGATGGTGATACATCCACCTACATTATTTCTTGGGTTTGCATTAACACTTCCTCCTTTTGCCTTTTGTATGGCCGGGCTTTGGCAGAAAAAATACAGCGAGTGGATAAAGCCCGCGTTGCCTTGGGCATTATTGGGCGGGGGGATTTTAGGTCTTGGTATTTTAATGGGCGGCTATTGGGCGTATGAAACACTCAACTTCGGTGGCTACTGGAATTGGGACCCTGTGGAAAATGCAGTGTATGTGCCGTGGCTGATTTTGATCGCGTCCATCCACACCATGATCACGTACAAAAATAGTGGCACTGCCTTGAAGAGTTCTATTATTTTAGTAATTGCAGTTTTCATCTTATTGGTTTACTCCACCTTTTTAGCACGCAGCGGAATATTGGGCGATGCCTCCGTGCATTCCTTTACCGATCTCGGCCTCTCAGGTCAGTTGTTAATTTATCTTTTATTTTTCATGCTTGGCGCAATAATTCTTGCAGCCATTAGATGGAAAGAAATTCCTTCCTCAGAAAAAGAAGTTTCTACCTATTCACGTGAGTTCTGGATTTTTCTTGGCGCGACAACTTTGTGCTTGATGGGCTTTCAGGTACTGCTGCCCACTTCTATTCCTGTTTACAATAAAGTCATTTCAATTTTTGGTGGAAGTTCCAATCTTGCTCCGCCTGCCAACCAAGTAGAATTTTATTCTAAGTTTCAATTGTGGTTTGGGGTGGCGGTTGCTTTAATTTCTGGCACAGGTCAATTTTTTTGGTGGAAGAAAATCGACAAAGAAAAGTTAAAAGCTGAATTACTCACTCCTATTTTGATCACGTTGCTTTTATTTGCACTCATTATTTCCATTGCCAAAGTTTATAATGTACCTTACTTGATCTTGACCTTGGCGGGCACGTACCTCATCGTTTCCAATCTCAAGGTTCTTTTCTCTTTGCTAAAATTAAATCCCAAATTATCTGGCGGAGCGGTGGCACACATTGGTATTGGGATGATGTTGATAGGGGCAATGTTTTCTGCGGGCTACTCAAAAGTGGTTTCGCTCAACAACACAGGCATGTTGATCTCTAAAGATTTGCCCACTGATTTTAATCGCGACAATCTTTTATTGTTCCTAAACGAAACTCGCTCTATGGCTGGCTATGAACTGGAGTACCGAGGCGAGCGCGTGGAGGCACGAAACAAAACTGGCTACATCAGCAAGAATGATATCGAACTCACTTTTGATCCGTACAAAGTAGTGGCGAAGAAAGACATTCTATTCAAAGGCGAAAAAATCTATTCAGCTAAAGATACTTTTGAGATTTATCCTGAAAATACTTTTTATGAGATCGAACTCCGCAAGGATGGGAAAGTAGCAGCATCTCTCTATCCGCGCGTGCAAATCAATCCGGCCATGGGCGGCTTCATTGCCTCGCCTGACATTAAAAGAAAACTCGGGCGCGATTTATACACACACGTCTCGTTGCCCATGAACCGCGAAGAAGAACCGGAGTGGGGCAAACTGGAAGAAGTGAAAATAAAAGCGGGGGAAGAATTTTATATCAATGCCAAATACACCAGTTCATTGGAAGAAGTGAAGCGCATTGATGAAATAGAAGGCGTAAAACTTTCAGCAGAAGATGTAGCCGTGCAAGCGAAAATAAAAATACAAGGTGAACATGAAATTTTTTATGCCGATCCGATTTTTTTGATCAAAGACAAAAGTCAAGTAGGTCGCATTTCTTCTGAAATCAATGACCTCGGCATTAAAATCACTTTGTTAAACATCTTACCTGAAACGAATGAGTTTCTTATCGGCCTCAACGCGCGGCAAAAAGATTGGGTAGTGATCAAAGCCTTGGAAAAACCCTATATCAATGTGTTGTGGCTAGGCACTTTCGTGTTGATGATTGGCTTTGGAATGGCGATGGTGAGGAGGTTCAAGGAATTTGAAAATTAGATAAACTGATGTTACGCAAAATAACAAAACGAATATCAGACTGAGTTTTATAAAAGATAAAAGGTTTCAAATTATAGGTTCGGCAACTAAAGCGCCTTCCATTTCATAAGTAAATGGTGCCGATGCTTGTGCACCCATTCTGGTGACGGAAATAGTTGCCGCTTTGCAAGCTGTTTTTATGGAAGATTTCCAATCGTGCCCTTTTGAAAGCTCAACCGCCAATGCTCCATTGAATATGTCTCCTGCCGCGGTAGTGTCAATCGCTTTTACTTTTGTTGCAGCTACAAATAGAGAAGTAGAATTATTTTTAAAATAGGCACCAGCCGCACCCATGGTGATGATTACATTTTTCACGCCCTTATCTAGTAATCTATCCGCGGAAAGACCTGCTGAGTCCATATCCGTTGGTTTAATGCCCGTGAGTAATTCAGCCTCGGTTTCGTTGGGTGTAATTAGATATAAACAAGGAAAGATCTCTTCGGGTAGGTCGCTTGCTGGAGCGGGGTTTAAGATTACCTTTTTTCCCAATTCAAATCCTTTTTTTGCAGCCGTTAGAATAGTGGGGACAGGTATTTCCAATTGCAATAAAATAATGTCTGCAGCGCGTATAGAATCTTCTGCTTTTAAAATATCTGTTTCAGATAAAGTATTGTTTGCGCCCGGGGCTACCACAATTTCATTCTCGCCCTTTTCATTTACTAAAATAAGCGCGGTGCCTGATGCGTTCGTTTCATCGACAGTAATATAGTCTGTTCCAATGCCCTCTTCTTTAAAACCTTCTATAGCCTTTCTTCCAAACACATCATTGCCCGTCTTGCAAATAAATGTTACTTCACCACCCATTCGAGCTGCAGCCACTGCTTGGTTAGCTCCCTTCCCACCGGGAAACATAAAAAAATCACCTCCCAAAATTGTTTCCCCTGGGCTGGGAAAGCGATTGGTCTTCACTACCATATCTGTATTGGAGCTACCTATCACTACAATTTTTTTCATCGTTCAAAAAAGTTTGTAAACAATTAATTTGATCCTCTTCATCATCGCGCCATGATGATAAGCCCTAGGCCAACTATATAAAATAACAACATGATGTTCAGTACTAATGACGTTCCCTTGGGCGCATCTTTAAATTCTTTCCAAATAAAAATACCCCATACCGCAGCCACTACCGTTGCGCCTTGGCCCAGTCCATAAGAAATTGCTGCCCCTGCTTTACCCGAAGCGATAATGCTAAATGACATCCCAATGCACCAAATTGCGCCTCCTAGAATACCTATTGCATGGTTCTTAAAACTTCCCCTGAAGTAATCTGAATAGGTAACGGGGCTACCCACAAAAGGCTTTCTCATAAGAAGGGTATTGAATAAAAAATTGCTTAGCAGTATACCCAAAGCAAAAAACACAACTGCTGTATAGGGGCTTAGCTTCCCTGGCAAAGGAGTGTTAAAATCTGGAAACATAGAGGCCGCCACATATTTGTAAAAAAATCCCATTAGAATGCCAGCGGCTATGGAAAGCAAAAGACCTTTTGCTGAAAAACCGGATCCGCTTGATGCTTTTTTTCGATACGCATTTGCATTTAATACGATGGCAACGGCAATCAACCCAACTCCACAAAAAAGAAACACCGAATCTCCTACTGGATTATCCAGATAATTTACAATTACACCAATCACTAATGCCAATCCAATCCCTACGGGAAAAGCGACAGACATTCCAGCAATAGCTATAGCGGCACCCAACAAAATATTAGCTGCGTTAAAAATAACACCTCCCAATATGGCAGAATACATATTTTCTCTTTCAGCTTGTAAGAAGTCTTCAACAAAACTTCTCCCATTTTCCCCCACGCTTCCTAGCGTGAATGCAAAAACAAGCGCAAGCATAACTATGCCTATTACATAATCCCAATAAAATAATTCAAATCTCCAAGAAGAAGCGGATAGCTTTTGGGTGTTTGCCCATGAGCCCCAGCAAACCATAGTGATAACACAAAAAAGAACTGCTATCTGATAGTTATTGACAATGAACATTGTGGTTGCGGTTAAAGATTTTATTCAAAAGTTGAATTCATAAAAACTTTTTTCTTATTCAGCTAGGGTTTTCTCTAATCAGTCGCGCAAAGAAAATTTAGACATTACAAATCAAGACTCCTTGTTTTAGGGATCTGATCTTATTCTCACTTTTAGGGAAAAATTCTTGAGCCACAAAACCCGTATAGCCCGTTTCAACAATGGCTTTCATAATAGCGGGGTAATAGATTTCTTGAGTTTCATCAATTTCATGCCTGCCAGGAACACCGCCAGTGTGATAATGTGAAAAATAAGTATGGTACTTTTTAATAGTAGCAATGATATCGCCTTCCATAATCTGCATGTGATAGATATCATACAGCAGTTTGAAATAATCCGATCCTACTTGATCCACCAGTGAAATGCCCCACGCTGAATGATCGCACTGATAATCGGGATGATCTACCCTGCTATTTAACAACTCCATGGAAACAATGATTTTATATTTTTCTGCCACGGGCATTAGGCGCTTCAAACCAATGGCACAGTTTTCAATTCCCTTCTTGTCGTCTAGCCCTCTTCTATTTCCAGAGAAGCAAATAATTTGTTTTAATCCTGCATCCGCTACCTTCGGAATAATATCGGAATAACTTTTAATCAATTCATCGTGTAAGGAAAGATCATTAAAGCCATTTTCTAAACCTTTTCCTGCCCCATTGGGCATAGCACAGGTTAATCCGTATTTTTTTACAATGGGCCACTCCTCAGGGCCAATTAATTCAATGGACTTGATGCCGATTTTATTGGCAGCTTTGCAAAGGTCTTCTAATGGAATATCGTTGTAGCACCATCGGCAAACGGAATGGTTTATTTTTCCTTTCAAATTTTTTTCAAGGCTTTGTTCTGCTGCAAAAAGGCGTTGGGGCAGTGACATGCCTAAAATTGAAA
This sequence comes from Cyclobacteriaceae bacterium, assembly GCA_043777495.1. Classification (GTDB taxonomy): domain Bacteria; phylum Bacteroidota; class Bacteroidia; order Cytophagales; family Cyclobacteriaceae; genus ELB16-189. The sequence continues at coordinate 28,627 of JAYWHU010000103.1, forward strand.
CAGCCGCTGTGCCGGCCATTTTTTTAAGGATATTTCTGCGCGATAGATCTTCATTTTTTATCATATAGTTTATGTTCAATGTATAGTAGCTACTAGTAGAAATAGTAACCCCTCGAGTACTTTCAGATCGCTATCTTGAGTAAGAGGAACGATTCTATAAAATCCTTGAGGGGTTTTACTATAAAAAAATTAAGTACAAAGGAAATACTATCTAATAACCATCACTCTGCTGCATCTTTGTGTTTGTGTTTATTTCAGAAATCGGTATAGGCAATTTATAAGATTTAGCATCAGACCATTTTATATCTCCGGGTATAGTCTTCTGAAAATAATTGGCTTCTTTATCTCCAATTTTCCAGCGACATACATCAAACCACCATTGTCCTTCTCCGAATAGTTCAGCCCAACGCTCGTAGCGCAAAGGATTATTTGCCAAAGATTGATCGTTTGCTTTTGTTGCACTTGTTACTGAAACATAATCGACAGGAGAAACTGAATTAGCCGAAAACCCATAGGCTCTTCTTTTTATCTTATTGATATATTCCAAACCTGTAGCAGTTTCTCCTGTTTCGATACACGCTTCCGCATACAGCAAGTAAATATCTGCAAGCCTCAAAAAATAGATATTAGCATTGTCGGTTGCTTTGAAATCTTCAATCAATTTGCCATTCAGGGTTGCTAGTTTTTTAATGCTCCAACCTTGATATAGGGGTTGAAGATTACTTGTAATTTCTTTTGCCCGAAGAACTAATCTGCCTCTTGTTCCATCGCTTAGCTGATCGATCCATGGCTGAAGTGCAGACACATAAAGCCTTGGATCAACCGTTTGATTTGTACGTACTAGATTGGATTGATTTTCATAATTGGGGTCAACCACTTTCTCCAGATTATCAATTCCAACTGGGCTGTTCGAATCAAAATCTGGGTTATCCACAAGTGTGAATATGGGCAATGTGAACCCAAATCGTTCCAAATTTTTATCATGCACAAATGTATTTCCAAAGCCAAAAGATCTTGCTGAGCCATCATCATTCATAACTGTTGGCGCGTAAACTAATCCTGCTGCGGTAGTTATGTTGGCGTCATTAAATGAGCCAAAACCAGAAGCTAAATCGCGCTCTACATTGATCTCATAAATTGATTCTTGCGAAAATTCGTTTTCTCCGTTAAAGATATTTTTATAAGTACTAAACGGCAATAATGATTTACCACTATTATCTATCACATCCTTTAAAAGAGTTTTTGCCTTCGCCCAATCTTGCGTAAAGACGTAAGCTTTGGCCAATAGCGATTTAGCTGCTACGCCACTTACCCTTGCAATATTGTTCCCAGTCCAGTTTTGGACTTCAAGTAAGGCTGCAGATTTGGTTAGGTCTGCAATAATATAATCCCACACTTCCCTTACCGTACTCCGTGCTACTTGAGTATCGGCTATGGTTTTAACGGTGGGTATTATAGGAACACCTTTAGCATTCCCGCCAGCGCCATTAATGATAAATGATTCTCCGTACAAATTGATCAAATGGAAATAATAAAAGGCCCTTAAAAAGTGAGCTTCGCCTTCTATTAGGTCAACCGTACTTTTCTCAATATCCTTCATGTACTTGACTCTGTAATTTTCAATGGATGTCAATAAAGTATTGCTTCGCTGCACCCCAACGTATAACTGCACCCAGGTGCCTTCACCATAGGAATTAGAAGTACTTACATTATTTGTTTGCATCTCATTCCATTGATTAAAATCAGTAAAGCCAAGGTCTGTAGTATGATCTAGTGAGAATATTACTTTGCTTAAGTATTCAAAACCATACAAACTATTATTGCGCTGCTGCGAATAAACCCCAACCAGTAGAGATTCAAGTTGCTTTACAGTAGCGGGGAAATTGGCTGAGTTGTAATTGCCAGGGTCACTTACATTAATATCCTCACAACCTATATTTATAGATGTAATGACTATTAACAGGAGTAGTATAAATTTTCTTTTCGATTTCATCTTTTTTTTATTTAAAATGTTATATCAATACCCAGTGTATATAATCTGCTCATCGGATACCTGCCAGGTGTATCAATGCCTCGGTTTGTTACATCTCCTCCTATCTCAGGATCTAAACCCTTGTATTTTGTCAATGAGAATACATTGTTTGCCATGGCATATATTCTAAAGTTTGTGATCTTCAATGTGTTGGTCAATTTAGCTGGCAAGGAATAGCCTATTTGGATGTTTTTCAATTTTATATAATCACCATTCTCCACCCAATAACTGGAGACCCGAGTATAATTTCCGTTTGGATCATTTGAAAAATTACCGCTATCAAAATGCCCTACCGAAGGTTTATCGGTTAAACCATTGCCATTAAAAAATGAAGTGCTGAAGATGCCTGGGCCCGTATTTCCATCAGCAAGGAAAGAATTTTGATAGGGTCTTACTCCGTTAAATATCTTTACCCCTGCCAAACCATTAAATAAAGCAGAAAAATCAAATCCTTTCCAAGAGGCTCTTAAGTTGATACCGTAGCTCATGTCAGGATTGGGGTTTCCCATAAAATCTTTATCCTTATCATCTATCACACCATCATTATTTAAATCTTTATATTTCAAATCGCCTGTGCGCGCTTGAACGCCTACCAATTGAGCATGACTGGAAGCCTCTGCATCAGTAGAGAAAATACCTTCTGATATAAACCCATAAAATTCACCGAACGATCTTCCAACCGCAGTGCGACTGATCGTTTGCCCGGGCATAATGCCAAAACCACCGCCAATGTCATTATCTCCAGAATTGATGGGGTTATTCTTCACTCCGTCTAATGCTACTACTTTATTACTATTAAGAGCACCAGTTACCGCTACTGTAAAATTCAACTCGCCAACATTATCTGAATAACTCGCAGCCCATTCAAATCCTTTGTTACTCACTTTGCCAACATTCGCTGTAATGGATTCGCCCACGCCAGCAGATGACGGAATTGGAATATTATAAATCATTCCCTCGGTATCTTTGATATAATATTCCAGAGTGAGGGAGAGCTTTCCTTTTAGGGTAACTAAATCTAACGCTACGTTAGTTGTTTTAACAGACTCCCATTGTATCGCTGGGTTGGCTAAGCCGTTGATACCAAAGCCAACGGATCTAACACCACCACCTAGACTGGCTTGACCCGCGTTTGCAAATCTTGGTAAAAATAAGTATCCAGGGATTTGATCGTTTCCTAAAGTTCCATAGCTGACCCGAAGCTTTAGTTCATCGAATAGCGAGGTGGCATTTTTGAGGAAATTTTCTTCACCGATTTTCCAAGCTGCTGAGAAGGCTGGAAATACGCCCGCTTGGTTACCTGGGCCAAACCGCAAATAATTTGCATCTCGCCTTAATGTGGCACCTATTAAATACTTACCGTTGAAGGCATAGTTTAATCGGCCAAAAACGGATCGCACCGTATAGTTATCGTCATACCCGCCCTCTATGCGCTGGCCAGTAACATCCGTAACAAAGAAATTTTTTGTTGGCGATAAGGCCAGAAAAGATGCCCTTCCATTTAAATAAGAATCAATACTGTGCAGTTGCTCATACCCAGCCAAAGCAGTAATGTCATGCTTACCTATAACTTTAGAATAGGTTAAAGTTGTGTTAGCAGTAAAGAATTGGTTGTTAGTAGTTTCCTTTTGGAGGCTAGGAAAAAAATTGCTCACTGGCCCAAAATCATAAGCTCCTGTATAATTAGTGTCTATGCCGTTTCCAAAATTGTATCCAAAGGTCGATTTAAGTTTTAAGTCCGGTATGATTTGAAGTTCACCGAAAAAATTACCTTCTAATCCAAGAGATTCAAAAGTCAAATCCGCGCTTCTCTCTATCCCTACCAGGTTGGCACCACCAAAACCAGCGGGTGCTTTTCCAAATCCTCCAACAGGATTAGTTGGGTCAAGTACAGCCATGGTTGGCACAGAACGATATGGAAGGCCAGCCTCGTTAGCATTGTTATTGAAGTGGCTCTTATTAATCAATAGAAATTGCCCGACCTTTATACGTGACCCTATCTTATGGTCTGAATTCATACGTACGCTGTATCGTTTAAAGTCAGTATCGATATAACTGCCCTTTTCATTTACATAACTGGCTGACAAATAAAACGAAGATTTTTTATTGCCACCACTGATAGACAAATTGTAGTTATCTTCTACACCTGTTTGATATAGCTCATTTGCCCAATTGGTATTTGGCAAGTCATTGAGTGGAGTACCGTTTGTTACGTCTTTTAAAATAGCTGCCTTCGCAATCACATAGTTATCCCTATCAAGAAGGGTATTCATAATAGGACTGCTAATACCTTTATAGGCATTGAAGTTTACTTTTATGTCACCATCCTTTCCTTTTTTAGTAGTGATAACGATGACACCGCCCGCAGCAGATGCCCCATAGATAGAGGCTGCGCTGGCATCTTTCAATACATCAATAGTCTCAATATCACGAACGTTAAAGGATGAGCCTGAAGAAGACCGAACACCATCAATGATATAGATAGGATTGGGGTTATTCAATGAACTAACCCCTCTTATTTTGATGGCTGAACCAGCACCTGGCGCTCCGCTTTCCTTCACTACTTCTATCCCAGCCACTCTGCCTTGGAGGGTCTCAGCCACACTTCGTGCTGGTAAACTAGTTATGTCTTTTCCTTTTACGGATCCTACTGAACCGGTTAAATCAGAACGCTTTTGCACTCCATACCCAACCACTACCACTTCTGAGAGGGTTTGAATATCGGGCATTAACTGCGTATCAATTATATCTCTTCCCGCAGCTTGCACTTCCTCTGTTGTATATCCGATAAATGAAAAAACAATGGTAGCGTTCGGATCCTCTATGGTTAGCTGAAATTGGCCGCTTGCATCCGTGGTGGTTCCATTAGTAGTGCCTTTTATAACAACGTTTACACCAGGGAGAGGCGTACTGTTTTCGTCAGTGACCTTTCCTGATATGGTTCGCTGTTGCATGTACTCTCCATTATTATCTTTTGCACTGAGGGTAGTAGGTGAAAGCATGAGTATCATGCATATCAAACACCAACTTACTCCGCTCACTTGACAGATGTTTTGAGGGCGATCCGACAGATGATTATTTTTTGTCAGTAATTTCATATTTATATAATTTTGGGGTTGGGAAGGGGAATAATAGTATGACTAATCCAACTTAAACAGGCCAACGGAATTAAGATTGTAATCACCGTAGCTCCCATCAAAAATGCCAGTGTAGATTATAAAGTAGTATGTCCCAGCGGTACTAATGGTAACTTGACCTTGCTCAATATCATCTCCATATTTGCAATCTGAATTGATTTCTACAATGTCACCAGAAAGAGCAAGGTTCGCGCAAGGTCCAAAAGTTTCAGTGCCAATGACTTGAGAACCTCCAGTAGGCTCTTCAGTATCTACTGGTGCATTTGGAGTGACCCAAAACTCTAACCAATTGCCGAATTGATTGTCATCTGTTTGAATATCTGCTGCTATTTGGTAAGTGCCCGCTTGAAGCTCCACGGCTTGGTGAATTAAAATACCTGCCTGTGTTCCGGCACAATTAAAATTAAGTTTATCATTAAAATTAAGGTCAATATCATCACCAAATACTGCGGTAGTAGACCACGATTGATCATCGACAAAGTTACCATTAGCAACTACGTTGATAAACGTTGGTTTCACTACTACAATATCTTTTGTGACAGTTAGTTCCTTATTATTCCAGCCAACTGTTTTAAGAGTTACTGTGTAGGTCCCTTCATTTTTATATGCGTAGAGCGGTGAGCGGACAGTTGCGTTGCTGTTACCTTCACCAAAACTCCAACTTGAGCTTTTAATACTCGTGGACGTATTAACAAATTTACCTTTTAGGGTATTGACAGGGTTGGGTTCGAAATAGAAATCTGCAGTGGGCGGGTTAATTACTATTTTGTCATCTTCTTTACTGCAAGAGACCAGTAGAATAAAAGTAAAGACAAATGCTGAAAGGCAAAATCGAGAAAACGAAGGTATATTTATATACATGGCTGTGAGTTTAAAGTGATGAGGTACTGGTTAAACCGAACTGAGGCTAATAGCCGTCCAGACTGGAAGATCCCATAGAGTTGATTATGAAAACCCGAAAGTCTCCACAAAGAAGGTACGTGTTGGTAAGATTTCGTTTGCATAAGGTTTAAGTTTAAAACGATTGCAATTTGAATTGATTTGGAGGATTCTGGTTTTTCATATTGTTCAATATTGTATTCTTTGGGTTCAAATAGAGTAGATAAAAGCAAAAATTTTAGCCCATTATCATTAGACAGGTATATTTTGGCAAATTATTGATTTGGCAAACTCAAGCTCTGGAAAGAGAATCAATAAAGGTCGTTAAGGTTGGCTAAGTCCGAAGGACTTGAATGTAAATAGCGCCCAATGAAATTGGGGGTAGGCAAATTATCAGGTTGAGCAACCCTGGAAGGGTTGAATTGCTAATAGAAGTTAAGCGGTGACCTCGGATTCTAAACCCCTCGGGTCTTTAGAGACCCGAGGGGTTTTACACCTATTAGGTTTGCTTAACTTTAACGACATTGACTAATCAATTGCCACTTCTTTCCATGCTGCAATCTTGTACATAGAGCCCTTATAAGTGCCCCGCTTTTTTACCGAGCCCTTTTTGCCATCCCATGTAAGGTTGACTATGTTATAGAGCCCTTTTTCATAGCCAAAATTCTCATAGCCATCTTCAAATAAGGTAGCCGATGATGATTTCTTACCGAATACATAGCAGGTAATAGCAAAGGATTGATTCTTACCTATAAAATTAATAGGATCGGCCAATGGTAAAATAGTACCTTCCTTAACAAATAGAGGAAGTAGGTCTGGGTTATACTTGATGGTGATAAAATTCTTACCGACATAGCGCTTGTGTGAATTGAAATCTATCCAGTTCCCTTCTGGCAGATATACTTTGCGCACACTTACGGTATCAATAAACGGTGCCGCCAAAAGATTATCTCCAATCAAATATTCATCATCAATAGTATGAACCAGTTTATCATCAGGATAATCAACTACTAAAGCTCTAAATGGTGAGATCCCCTTGAAGTGGTAATCGGCATAGGCATTATATAAATAAGGTATCAGGCTCATACGCAGTTTGAAAAGGCCTCTCACCGTTGCTTCTAATTGTTTAGCCTGCGGCAAAAAATCGTTTGCTATATTTTTATCGGTATCATATTGCAGCCAAGGTGGATGCTTGAGATACCACGCATTGATCAAGATTTGTGATGACATTATCCCTGTTTGGATTCTTTTGATTAATTCGTCTTCCGAATGAGCCTCTCGTATCTCTGGCGACCACTGAAGCCCTGAAAACCCGGAGTTCAAAATCATCCTAACGTAATCAGCATGATTGTACATATCCGAATACAGTACGGCAGGATACGATGAAGCCATTGCACCAAGCGACCGAACATCCAAGAGCGTCCGTTTATCGCTTTGGTGATATTTATCAAACAATGTCTTTACATATAGATGACCGAATAGCTGATGCATTTGCTCGCCATCAATGCCAGAAGGAAATTCAGAATTTTCTGGGAAACCCCAATTGGCATTAGCTTCTGCATAGTTAGCGTTATCACATTCATCAAGCTTAAATGCGGCAATTCCCCGATCGATAAAATTTGTTTTATGATAACCTCCAAAGATATCCCTAGCTTCGTTGAGCGTAAAATCAGGAACTAGACCTTTCCACACCAGATAGTTGCCCGAATACTTTTTTAGATTATTAAAAATCGGTGAGGATGGATAGACATAAGCATGTTCCCATAAGTTGAGCTTGTAATTCGATTTATTCATTTGTAAAATAAACCTATCTGGGTTTGGAAATCTATCCTTGTTCCACAAGTAAGAGCAAGAGTATGAAACGGAATGCCAACCCGGTTCAACACCATACATATCGCACGGAATATCATGGCTTCTAAAATATTCTCCTATGGCAATACTCTCTGATTCATTGAAAGAACCCATTCCTCTGTACTTTATTCCAAGCCCCCAAAGTGGAGGTATTGCACCACCTCCTGAAAAAAGATTGTATCTACTTATCACATCCTTGATAGTAGGCCCTTCAAAAATATACACTTCAATCCCCGCTGATCCGGGTATGTCAATTGCCATATACTCAGAAGATTTCTCTAGCGGCTTGTACAAATCCAATATGGATGTGCCCGGATTATTGACTGAATCTCTCGATAACTTATCTATATCTTTAATCTTGAAATGTGTGCCGCAATAAAATACAGGATAGCGGGCCGTGTTAATCAAAACACCATAACCTTGAGTGGAAATATAAAAAGGCACTGGCGCATGAGAGAAACCTACATTTCCAATGCTCCAACTATTTGTAATCAAATGTTTTCTAAGTCCTCTCTGCTGAAAACTTTTATCCTGAAGGCCAAACCCGTAAAGATGTTCGGTTTCCGTTAGGGGCAGTTCAACATTACAACCACGGCTTCTATTTGTAATTAAAATCTTTGATAAATCTAACGGAAACCCCCTCATTGGCAATAACTCTTTCATCCTTTCACTTGAGGGTAGGGCAGGCGCAAATTTTATGGGAGTAAATTCATCGGGCTTTCCATAGGTGATTTTCCAAACCCCAGGGGCAACCTGCTCTGGCTGTTGCGAAAAAGTTGAGTAATAGAAACAACCAAATACTAAAAGCAGAAATATTAATTTCCTCTGCATGTCCTTTTGCTTTGTTATTGATAGGAGATTATTTTATTGACCGCCTGAATAAGCTCTTGATTAAAAATTTCAGGCTTCATGTTCGAACTTAAATATTTTAAATGCCAAATGGTGGGGTAGTGAAGGCTTTCTCCTGGCTTTAGAACTGCGTAAGTACCATGGTTTTCTAATTCAATATAGGTATGGTATTCATCTGCAAAGATCTCAACCTCGCCCTGCCCGGGAGCTACCTCATTTCTAGCTACATCTGGAAATTGCTTCACGAAAAGCAATCCATTGTTTACATGCGCCAACCAACCTAATCGGCTTCCTTGAAAAAGTTTTTGATTGGTATCTACAAGCTTCTGATCAAATTTAAACCACGTGGTGCCACTCTTGGTATATGTTGATTTTAGATTAGAGGAAGGTAACTGCGTGAGGTAATCTGAAGGAAAAAAACAAATCCCACCTGATGGAACCCTCGTAACTTCCCAAGGGCCTACTGAAATCGACTTGTTCGAGATATTTGTTATTGTATAGTTAATGGTCAATGCCTCCTTTGAGCTATTTATCCAAAATGACTTTGAAAATTGCAACCCCGTTACTGGATCAGGATAGCTTGACAGATTTAGGGTATCGCCTTGGATAGAGGCCGCATAGGCCATTCGATCAAGCACAGGGGGAGGAGGCCAAGGCCAGTTTTGTGGAGACGGCCACAAAGTTGACCCATAATTTTCTCTATTGATACTTTTCTGTAAAAGCATATCAATATTGCCCAATTTAAACGATGTAATGCGCCCACCCGTGTTTGGGTCAATCTCAACTTGCAACTCATTTGCCTGAAATACATACTTCCCATTTGCAAAGCGCAAAGGCTGGTCTAATTCTCTTTTGCACCCCATAAAGAAAAGCAAGGAAAGAACGAATACGGGAGAAAAAAAAAGTTTTGGCAATGGGCTTAATTTCAGACTACAATGATCAGACAATAGCGATCGAAAGCCTTTTTATAATGTACAAAAGACTATTCTTATTGTTCAAAACTGTTGGATTTTGGGGTTTAAATCGATTTAAACTATATTTTTACGGAGGTGGCCTTACTTGAATTATATGAAATCTTTAGTACCAGAGTTTTCTTTGGGGCACTCTTTATCTTACTCATCATCCCCAATTCGTATGCGCAAAATCAAAAAATAGAATTTGAATATCTTACGGTTAACGAAGGGTTATCCTCCAACTACATCCGATACATTTTTAAAGATGGTGAGGGGTTGCTTTGGTTTGGAACGGATAAAGGATTAAACAAATACAATGGAAGGGCTATAGAGCAATTCAATCATGAGGCAACGGATTTGTCTTCCTTGATAGACGATAAAGTTGTATGCGCTTTTGAAGATCATCTTGATCAACTTTGGGTAGGTACATCTCTAGGTCTAAACCTATTAAATAGGGAGAATTACAATTTTAAACCGTATCCTCTTCCCAAAGAAAATTTTTCGGAAATGAATGAATTTATCGGCATACTCCAAGATGAATCAAACTCATTTTTTGTAATCTCTGAGTTTGCTCTATATGAATTTAGCTCTCAAGCGGGGTATAAAAAAATATTTAGCGAGAAGGATCTTAAGGGTTTCAACAATATGTCATGCTATGTATATTATAAAGGTGCCATTTATATTGGAAACTGGTCAGGTCATCTTTTTAGATATTCCATAAAAGAAAAAACGATGGTTGAAGTACCACTGGGATCAATTCCAGGATTTGACTATCAACCGCTGTACTGCATCTATGCTGATAACGCGTCACTGCTTATTTCAATAGGTGGTGAAGGAGTCTTTCAATGGAATGTGGCAACAACCACTTTCAAACAGGTATTTGCAGGGTCACAAGAAGGATCACACAAAGTAACGTCTATTCAAAAGGACAATTTAGGCAATTACCTACTGTCAACAGAATATGGGTTTTTCTGTTTGGATAAAAACTTTAATCTAATCAGCCGCTATGCGAATACCTTTGAAAGGGAATCCATCAACAACAACTATTGCACGTTTGTCTATTGCGACAACACAAACATTCGCTGGATTGGTACCAGGTACGGGGGCGTTAACAAATATGATCCGAACAGGTTAAAATTTAACGATTCGTTTGACGAAATTAATGCCTCAATAAATGAAAAAGAGAGATCCGTTAAATGTTTTTTTCAAGATAAAAATAAAGCTATGTGGATTGGCGGAGATTTTGGGCTCAGGAAATTTTCATCCAATAAAGAATCCATTCAATCTTGGCCGTTAGAAAATATTTATATAAAAACAGAAAACCCTGGCGGAGTTGCCTCCATTCATGAGGGGCCCGATGGAAACCTATGGCTTGGCAATTGGGGCAAGGGATTAAGTTTATTTAATCCAATTACAGGAGTGAATATTTCATTCACCAAATTTCTTAAAAGCAAAACCAAAAAGGGAGATTGTATTCTCAATATATATACTATTGGCGAAACTCTTTACCTATTTACGTTTGAGGGTGTTGTAAAATTTAACAAAACAACGCTTGAATCAAAATGGTACCAACATGCTGAATTAGATTCAACTACTATAAGCAATAATTCAATCATCAGCTACTGTGTAGATAAAAATGAAAATATATGGATTGGTACCGAAAATGGATTAAACAAGATTGACCATCGCACAGAACAAGTCACTAGATATTTTCATCAGGCCAACAACCCCAATAGTATTGCAAGTAATTGCATTTACAGTTTATTGAAAGACTCGAATGACAATATTTGGATAGGTACATCGAACGGGCTAAGTATGTTTGACCAACAGAAGAAAGTCTTCAAACAAAATGCGCTGCCCGAAGTAAGCGGTCAAAAAGTCTTTTCTATACAAGAGGATAATCGAAATTTCATTTGGATTTCCAATGGCCTAGGGCTTATCAAGTTTGACGCAAAAAAGGGTGAGACCAAAACATATACAGAGAGTGATGGGGTACATAAAGGGCTTGAGTATAGTTATAAGGGGGCATCAGGGGAACTCTTTTTTGGTGGGGTAAATGGCGTCACATCATTTATACCTGAAAAAATTATAAACAATCAATTTATACCGAGAGTAATTATCTCCAAGTTCAAACTATTTAATAAGGAGATTAGAAATGGAAACGGAAGCATACTTCAGAGTGACATTTCAAATACAAAGAAAATCAATCTTGAACATGACGAGTCTTCCTTTTCATTTGAATTCAGTTCCTTAAACTACACACTTCCAGAAAAAAATAGATTTAAGTATCGGCTGCAAGGATTTGATAACGGTTGGACTTACGTGGGCGTTTCAGAACAAGCAACCTATACAAATGTGCCGCCCGGAAAGTATACATTTATTGTCATGGGCTCTAACAATGACGGGCTATGGAATACAGACGGCACAAAATTATCCATCATCATACATCCTGCATGGTATTGGAATGTTGGGTCGCAGATTATCTATGCTATCATTGTGCTGCTTCTTATCTTTTCGATTTATCGTTTCTTGCTATATCGACAGCGCCTAAGCCATGAACTAGAACTTGAGCGCATAGGAAGGCACCAAGAAGAGGAAAGGTTTCAGGAGAAATTTAACTTCTTCACAAACGTATCTCATCAAATTCGAACACCGCTCACATTGATTTCGGGTTCGGTAGAGCAGATTACAGATGAATTAAGGAATAATTCGGTTGCATTAAAACGGCTGGAAACCGTTAATAGAAACACGCTGAAATTACTGAATCTGGTAAATCAACTGATTGACTTTAAAAGATTTGAGACAGAGAAATCCGCACAAATTTCAAAAGTAAATATTGTAGATACATTAAGGGAACTTCATATCAACTACTCTGATATTGCGCAGCGTAAAAATATTGAATTGCTTTTTGAAACAAACATTGATTCTCTTCAAGTTTACATTGACAAGGACAAGCTAGATAAGATTTTAAATAATCTGATTCACAATGCTCTTAAGTTTACACCAGAGTATGGTAAAGTCACTACGAGAATTGAAGCCTCTAGTGACGTCTTGAAAATATTCGTGGTCGACACTGGCATTGGAATAGCAACGGAGGATATACCTAATTTATTCAGGCGGTTCTGGCGTGCAAAACAGCAAAAAGAAGATATTGGTGGAATAGGCCTTGCCTATGCGAAAGATTTGGTGGCAACGATGGATGGAGTAATTTCTGTTGATAGCGTTGTTGGCAAAGGCACAACATTCTTACTAGAATTTCCACGGGTGCTCATTATTCCAGAAACCGAGAAGCGAGAATCTGTAATTACCGAAGATGGGCCAGCTAAAGAAAACGGAAAGAGTCACGTACTAATTGTTGAGGATAATGATGAGATGAGGCATTTTATTAGAGAAACACTGGAAAAAGATTATTGTGTGGATTCTGAAAAAGATGCTTTTGCCGGACTGAATGCATTAAAGAGTTTTGTGCCTGACGTCATCATTAGCGATGTAATGATGCCGGGAATGGATGGCATATCGTTTTGCAAAGAAATCAAATCTAATCTTCTAATCAGTCACATACCCATTATTCTGTTAACTGCTAATGCGCTGGAAGAAAGTATTATTTCTGGATATGATTCTGGGGCAGACGATTACATTACAAAACCTTTTAGCAGTAAGATACTTCTTAAACGCGTTGATAACCTTATAGAAAGCCGTAAGAACCTAAGAAGTAAGTATGTCAAGGAAATGTTTCCAGATCTTAAAGAGTTAACAACTTCCAGACCTGATGAAGATTTCTTAAAAAATGCCATGAAGATTGTAGAGGAGAACTATGGTGATAGTGACTTTGAAGCAATTAAATTTTCACGCGAGATGGCAGTTAGCAGAACACTTTTATATACTAAACTAAAATCAATAACAGGCCAATCTGTAAATGAATTTATCAGAACCATCAGGCTAAAAAAGGCAGCTTGGCTTCTTACCAACAGTAATAAACAAGTAACGGATATTGCTTTTACGGTTGGCTTTTCTAATGCTGCTTACTTTACAAAATGCTTTACTGATCAGTTTGGTGTTTCGCCTAGAAAATATAGTGAACAAAATCGCAATGAATAACTTTACGGAGCTTCCTTATTTTTTACATACTAACGGCTAGTAATTGACTTGCCATTTTTTGAGTTCTTCTAATTGATCGCCTCCGTTAGTAAGATCATGATTTGCTAAAAGTGACTCCCCGAAAGATTCATTCTCCTCTCATTTTTTTTTAGGGAGATTAGCTGAGTCCGATCTCTTTCATGGGCTATCTTGATCAATCCGCGCGCTTCTAAATCCTTCTTGGCATCCAGTAATGATAATGCCACTTCTCCAAAAAATACTTTATCAAATTTATCGTTGGCCTGCTCCATTAATTCCATTAAACTAATTTGTTGGTGTTGTTCAAGGGCATCTAAAATAAAATCCCTTAAAGAGTCATATTTTTTTTTCAGCATGAAGGGACGATTCTTTCCATTCAAAGTATTTAATCGTATGCGCTCATCTGTGCTGTTCATATTATTTTGAATATACGTTTCGATCGGATATTAATAATATTCAAAAGTACCCCATATCCAAATCAATCTGTTTTCATATTGTGCAGAATAGTTTAAACCTAATTCAAGATTTCGATTTACTACCAAATGAGCAGGTGAAAGAAAATGGAAAAGTCAGTTATTATTAGTCAATGAGGGCAATGACATCAGGAAATCAATAGAAAGAGATTATTCCGCTGCAGATCGTGGCTATTGAGTATTCTGGGTTAAACAAGGCTTACCATCTCTTATAGTGACAGCCTTAACATTCTTGACATTAAAAGATTCAATCTTGTTTGAATTTAAGATAACAGCTTTTAAAATTACTGAGTTGCCGTTGCCATAGTTGAGAATTGAATTTGAGCTCGAATTGTTTAGTGTTGTGTTACTTAGAAATATTTTATTGAAATTTTTGACGTAGAAAAAGGATGAAGAACCAACATTCGAGCCTTTAAATAGTACATCCTTATAAACTATATCCCTTCTGAAAGAGAAGGTCGAGTTCTTTACTTTAAGACTAAACTGCTTTAGGGTATCTCCAATGACATTGAACGCAGTTAGAATATCCGTTGCTTTTATGTTTTTAAATTGAATAGAACTCACAGGTTTTCCTGTTTGCCAAAGCCCATCTCTGTAGTTATACATATAAAAACGATCTACTTGATCAACCGTAACGTTTTCAATCAGCCATTTGCCGCTGTTCATCTGCGTTATCTCATCGCTAGGCGAAAAATGAACAAAAGCCGCCAACATATTATTTCTCTTTTGTATTTTATGAATGTACTCTCCAGGTCCCCAAAGCTTGCAATCTCTAACCGTTAAGTTGTAGCAGCCCATCCTGAATCCATTGCACGATGAATTGACTTTACAATTTGTAACTATAAAGTCGCGATTGTCATTTCCTGCAAAAGCGTCATCACCTGTACGAAAATCACAACCTGTCACCTTAAAGGTATCGCAGAAGCGGGTATGCAGTCCATCATGGCCTCCGCGGATAGAAACATTTTTAATCTCTGCCTTAGAACAGTACCGGCAATTGATTGCCCAGTTGGCAGCGTTTTTTATCATGATGCCTTCTATTCTTATGTTCTTACAATTAATCAACTTAATAGCATGTGGGCCACGAAAATCCTCTTCGCCCTTCGCATTAAAACAATCCACTCCATCAATGATGCCTTCCCCCTGAATACTTACATTGAAAATATCTTTGCCAAAAATGAAGGCGTCATTCTTATAATCATTAATGTCCGTGCTTCCTTGTAAAATACACCCCTTGCCTATGTGAAGAGTAACGTTACTCTTTAGCTCTAAACTTTTTGATAGAAAAATCCCTTCTGATAAATGCACAGTGCCTCCGCCAACTGAAGCACATCTATCAATGGCATCTTGAATCAAATTTGTTGTTAAATTAGTCTCGCTCGAAATTAAGGTTATCTCCGTGTTTTTCTTTTGACAGAAAGCAGAGACACTTAAAAAAACAAAACAGAACTGCAGGTATTTTTTCTTCATCTACAATTGTTAATGCTTTATAAATCCTGCAATTCAGTTGAAATATCCAGTTAAATTTTTAATGGTCACTTGCTTCACACTATAAGGCCTTGGTTTTGATCCACTACGAAACAACAGCGCAGCCTGTGCAATGAAAAGTAGGGACGGCCTTACACAACGTGCCAAAGGCTGCAAGACACAAATCATCTCTTCGCGCTTGGAATCCAAACTCTATATTTTGAACCGTGTTGACCAACATCCAAGAAGGGCGTTAGTATTAATTTTTGTGAATCTATAGACTCAATTGAATAGACTTGATTTCCGATCCAGGTTTTAGGCATTGATTGGCTTGATCTACTAATGTCAATTGGATTGGCGACTTTAACCTGGTCGATGTCAATAGCTTGATTTAACGCTTGGTCTAGGGCTAGAATATAAGGACCATGCTTGAGCGCATAAAAACCTTTGTAAGTTGGGCTTCCTTCAATCACTTGGTCAACGACATCCATTGAAATATTTATCAACTCATTATTTGACCATGCGCGTTCCATATTTAGATATTCTCCTGATTTACCAGAAAGCATAGTTCCATCACTCAATTGCACTTTAAAATTTTTGCTCCACGAAGGTACCCGCAGAGCAAGGAGAAAAGTAGCAGCATCTTTTGCTTTCCTATTTGCTTTCGCTGTTGCCAAATCCATAAAATCGAGATCGCCCTTGATAGATTCTTTTAAATCCAACACTATTTTTGCGGTTCCAGATCCCATAACATCAGCCTCAATCTTTAGATTGACCCATACCTGATCACCATTTCTCGTATTTGTATTCTCTGAAAATTCACCAGAGTTATACATCAGTATAGCAAAACCGTTGTCAGTGAATTTTTCCCATATTACTTCGGGTATTGTAGAAATGCATCTTTGCACTGAAGACAAACAGCATGGAGGCATACCGCCATACGTATCAAATTTCATAAACTGTTTATGGCCAATGAGGGCAGAATAATAGGATTGCATTCCAGTGCTTGCACTCTGGCTGGCGAGGAGATGATTAAGCAGTGACTTTTCTATTTCTTCGATGTATTTCAAATCTCCACTTAACTGAAAGAGTAAGCGGTTTAGAATTATCCAGTGAGCCGTTACACAACCCTCGCCCATTCTGATCTGATCTTTTTCATCTGCGGGTAAGTGTTTGTTACCATGAAAACATTCATGCTGCGTTGCTGTGCCCGTGACATACAATTCATTTTCAATAATATCCTCCCATGCTTTCTTTGCTGTTTCAATAAATTTTTGGTTACCCGTCAACTGATACATCTTTACTATGCCAATGATACAAGATAGCATCTCGTAGCCTTTGCCAGTACCCACTTTGCCAACGTGCCCTGATCTTTCCGTGAGTTCTGAAATTATTTTTGGCCCATTTTCCTGTTCATAAGCTTTCAAAATATAAATACAGAAATCAAGATATTTTGAATCACCTGTATATTGATACAGATAGGTCATAGGTTCTAAAATACTTCCTCCACAAAGACCAGTATTGCCAGTTGCCATAAGATCAAGCTGGGTGTCTTTTGAGCCGTATGCACCAATGACTACATCGGCTGCTTTTTTTGCGGATTCGAGTACGCGCTTTTCACCAGTCAATTCATAATAGTCGAGCATGCCGAGTAAAACATATTTATGCTCCCATACTGACCAGTCATCCCAGCGGGCACCTCTCGAATATCCTTCCGGATTTGTAGCGATATACCCATCATCCTCTTGCGCTTCAATCCACTTATCAATAATCTTCTGGGTTTGTTCCAAATAAGATTGATCGTTGGTGTATTGATAAGACTTCATTAATGCTTGAGAAAATTTGCCTAGAAATTCCCCTGCAGGCCAAAAAGATTCAACGCCTGATGTATATGCTCTGAGATAACTGTAGTAGGGTACTTTTTCTAAACCTTTATTCATATTCAAGTTCATCCTATCGCCAAAAAAGCCATGAATTTTTTGAGAACCATAAGATAAGGGCTCGAGTTTGCTTTCAACCTTGTAGTCAATTTTCCTTTTCGAGTTTTCTGAGGTCTTATCATTCGTGCTATTTTCAGCAAGACCTGAAAGCAAGATGTTGCTGATGTAATAAGTACCCCTATTCATTCCTCCACCTAAACGAATATCATTAACCCTGACTGCTATGCAGTTTTCCTTATCCCAATTAATCGCTTCATATGGAATAAGATATGTTCGTGGCGCATCATAGCCATTCGTTTCCCCTATCTTCTTTCCGTTAATGAAAGTAATGTCATTGTCATCAATCTTGCCCAACGAAATAAGAATTGATTTTACTAACGCATCGCTTCTCTTTAGTGTAGATGGTATTACAATATGTAAACGATACCATCCAATTCCATCATAGTTTTGGTATCCTTGGTTTTCCCACGTGTCTCCTGCCCAGATTTTTTTCCATGACCGATCATCAAAATCAGGTTTTGAAAATTCAGCTTTATCACCTGTTTGGAATTTCCATTGATCGATAAGATAAATTCTTTCGTTTGATTGAGCGAAAGAAAGAGATGCAACAAGTAGGCTAATGGAGACTATAAAAGTCATTTTATTTTTCATACTTCTTTTTTGTTATTCAAAATTATAAATATTCATATCAGTCAAACCGCTCCACTTATCGGTTCGAAATGAAGCAGATGGAAACTGTTCTCTATTAAATAAATTTCCCATAGAGGCATCATCAACCCAATTATACCTCACAGCCAATGGCATGATTACGTTTTGATTGCGAACAATTATTTTATTACCAAGGATTCGTGCTTTGGCTGCATGAAACTTTTTATCAGCGCCAGCAATTTCAAAGCCTTTCAGTAAACCATCTTTACCATTTACCTTCAGCCCGGTGCCTGTATGCGTAAATGAAATGACTACACTATCACCTGCAACTTTCATAGACTGATATAGCGGCCCCGTATATTCACCCTTTTTCTTATACGTATCGTGCAATGCAATAGCCGCTAATCTTTTTCCTACATCTTGTTTGTTTTTAGGATGAATATCGGCTGGGTCACCAATATCAGTTGTTACAGTCATGCCCGTGTTTGGAAGGGCGAGCGCCTTGGATTGGGCTTCTCTTAATTCAGCCCACGTGCTACCATTATTACTATTGTTATTGGCAGATCCATAGGTAGAGAGCTGCACAAATAAGAATGGAAAATCACCGAGTTTCCATTGGTGTCGCCAATCTTTTATCATAGTTTGAAAGGCGCTTTCATACTGATGTGCTCTTGAAGCATTGCTTTCTCCCTGATACCATATAGCTCCTTGTACGGTGTATGGCAGAAGGGGCTTAATCATCGCATTGTATAGGAGCGTGGGGTAATCATTGGGTCCAAGTGAACTGGCCAAGCTTGCTACACGCTCAATCATAAAATTCCATTCACCGGCAAGCGATTGAATATTTTCGCCCACCTTTAAGTGCATGTTTTCAGGATCGCCATAAATGCCACCGCCACTATAATTATCTTCTACCTTAACAGCAATAACATTTTTACCTGGCTTCAATACGCCACTGGGTATATCATACTTCCTAGGTATGTCCCACTGCTTGGTTGCACCAATGAGTTTTCCATTTATATATGTTTCATCCCAATCACCAATTTTGGCAAGTTCAATACTGGCAGGTTTATTGAAATCCGTTTCATCAACATGAAAGGTATATCGAAACCAAAGTATCCCATCGAGAGCTTTGAGTCCTTGGTTTTCCCACAGTCCGGGAAGCGTCATAACAGGCCACTTAGCATCATTGTAATCTATATTTTTCCAATCTTTTGGATTCGGATTGCTTTCTATTCGATTTACAATGTCATCTGCGTATTTTAAAACTACGTCCCTTCCATGCTTTAGAACAGAGTCAATTTGATTTAGTTTCATGTTATTAGCTATGTATTTTAAATCCTCTTTTTTAGAGAAGCCCTCCTCGCTTATCCAAGTTTCTATTATCGTGCCTCCCCACGATGTGTTGATTAATCCGATCGGCACTTTTAATCGCTTGTATAATTCTCTGGCAAAAAAATAGGCTGTTGCCGAAAACTCTCCAGCAGTAGAGGGGCTACAGGTTTGCCATTCGCCTCCTGAAACATCGTCCTTCAATGAGGTACTCAAAGACTTCGGAACTTTAAAATGGCGGATTAATGGATACTCCGCTTCAGCAATTTCTTTTTCATAATTATCTATTTTACCCCAATCGGCTATTGGCATCTCCATATTTGATTGGCCACTGCAAACCCATACTTCACCCACTAGTACATTTTTGATGATGATTTCATTTTTTCCTTTCACAAGAACCTGAAAAGGGCCACCTGCATTTTCGGGCTTTAACATAACTTGCCATTTGCCTGAAGCATCTGCATTGGTAGATTTTATTTGATGATTAAATGCAACCGTCACTTTTTCGTTAACAGAAGCCCACCCCCATATCCGTATTGGTTTATGTCTTTGCAATACCATATTGTCACCCAATAATTTGGGCAATTTTATTTGGGCGCCAATGGTGCTGAATGTAAAGATTAATAAAATTAGTATTATGTATTTCTTCAAATCACAGCTTGATGATTTGTCAAAACAAACAAAATGAAAGTGATTTTTACTCATAGAGCATCAGACTAATAATTATTTCTTCTTTTTTATCCACACCCTAATGTCTCCACCTGTTTGACTGGCATCTGCATACGGCACCAGGTTAAGATTTACTGCTTTGCCCTTATAAAATGCGTTGACGCTGAAAAGTTGAGAGCCTATCCAGCCTTTGGGCAGCATTGGTTTTGAAACTTTATTCAGGATGGGATTACTCATTGTTATTTTGTCTAAATCTTTCAACTGTGGGTTCAATGCCTGATCGACCGCTAATACCTGTGTGCCGTATTTTAAAGCAATAAAGTCGGGATAACTCTTGCCTCCTTCTAAAGTTTGATTGGTTATATCAAACGTAATTTTTATAACGGCATTCTTATCCCATACTTGATCGATGATTACGTATTGCCCAGGAAGCCCATCCATGATTTTATCTTTTACAACAGCTTTGAAATTTTTACACCACGTAGGAACCCGTAGTGATAAACTAAACTCACTTTTCATTTCGGGATTTAGTAGGATGGTTACTTGACCTTCTTGCGGGAATTTTGAATCAACCGTACATTCAATAGTAACTTCTTTGCCCTCTTTGGTGAAAATCTTATCCGTAATTTTTCCGGTTGAGTAAAGGTTGATATCTAATCCATTGTTTGTGTCTTTTGCATACGCCAATTCAGGTATGGCTGCTATACCCCTTGGTACACTTGCCAAACAGCAATGCGCATCAATAGTGCAGCGGTACGGCTTTTTGCCCTGAAGTGCAGTGTAATAACTTACACATCCAGTTTCTGGATTCTCAGAGGCAAGCAGATGATTGTAAATTGATTTCTCAATTTCACTAATGTATTTCGGGTTTCCTGTAAGATAATACATGGATTGACTAAACTGAATCCAAGTAGTGGTAACGCAACCTTCCCCCATGTTCACTTCATTGCCTGCGGGAAGATGGAAGTCCTCGCGATAAAATTCGTGCTCGCTGGCCGTTCCTGTTATGTATAGTTTATAGGCAGAAATATCATTCCACGCATTTTCGGCTGTGGTCAGTAATTTTTTATCTCCTGTTAGTTGATACAATTTTACAATTCCAGTAAGGTTTGATGTCATTTCATAAGCCTTTGCATTGGCTGTTTTATCAACCTTTCCCAGCGTAGTCAACGTTGAAATTATTTGAGGGCCATTTTTATAATCGTATGCTTTGATAATGTATTGACAGAAATCAAGATACTTTTTATCTCCCGTAAAACGGTATAGGTACGTCATTGGCTCAAGCACACTGGTAGAAGCCATCCCCACATGACCAGATGATTCAATAATATTGCGTTGACCTTTATTTTCTCCGAATGTCTTGCACAATAGGTCACCCATTTTTATGGATACTTCTAAGGCAGGCTTGTATCCTGTAACATGGTAATAGCTCAACAATCCCAACATATTATATTTATGAGCCCATACATCCCAATCAGTCCATTTATTCTCAGGTAAATAAGTACCCAAGTATCCGTCATTGTCTTGGCATGCAATTAATATATCTACAATGCGATCCATCTGCGCCTTGAGTTGTTCATTTTTTGTTGATTGCCAAACCCTACTAGCAGCGTGAAGATATTTTCCCGTGTACTCTCCTACCCATGTCTGCTTTCCTGGGCGATTATAGTAGCACTCTAAAATACCAGTCTCATCTATCTTTAGTAATCGTTGAACAAGGTTGGCATTGAGTCGATCATTCAAGTAGCCACCAAAAGAAAGATTCGCTAAGTCAAATGGTATAGATTCATCAGGAATAGTAAGCTTTACTATGGGGAATTCCTGGTGCTCATTCTTCCTAGGCAATGGCGTATAGGCAAGTACGGTAGAGTATTTAATCGTATCCGTAAATAATCTATCCATAAAAGAATATTCAATTCTGTACGTGCCTGGATTTTTTAATTCCACTACCGTACGGTAAGATGAATCTACTTTATTGCCCACTTCCACATTATCACTTTTTTGAAATACAATCTCATTGCTAATTGGATCATACACTTTCACTTTTAATGTGCCTTCCATTTTATCAATTGACCTTCTAAAATGGAATAATAGTGTATCGTTGAATTTGGTATTTGATGTGGAGAATTTCGTGGGCTTATGGTTTGATGCAAGAACCACAATATCGGAAACCTTTGCACCTCTTATCAAATTTGAGTTTCCGCTCATGCCACCATTGCCGCCCATATCATTCACACGAATGGCAATCACATTCTCTTTATCCCATTTAACTAAATCTAATGGAATGGAATACGAACGATCTTTATCCCAACCTACAATCCCCCCAATTTTTTTACCGTTCAAATAAGTTTCGTCTGCATCGTCAATTCTCCCCAAAGAAATTTGAAGCAACTTTATTGTTTGATTTTTTTCTTTCAGTGAGGATGGCAACACCACGTGGACACGGTACCAAGCAATGCCATCATAGTTTTCATAGCCCTGTTTTTCCCAGAAAGTATTTACTTTGATTGCTTTCCAAGCCTCATCATTAAATTCAAGTTTGGAGAAGGCTTTATTGTCGCCAGTTTGAAACTTCCATTGATCGGGAAGTATGAAACTGTCACTCTCAGGTTTAAAACCTACTGCTATATAGATAACCATCGTGGCCACCACAATTTTCAAAATGCCGTCTCTTTTCATTTATGCGTTTTCATATTTTTTGCTGATCTAAACTTGCTATTTCAAAACTACTTTATTTCACTATTATCTTTCGGGTTTTTGAAGTATTATCAATTGAGATTAAGTAAATCCCGCTAGTGAGTTGCAAGTCAATTTCTTCCGTATCAGATATGTTCACATCTTTCAGTAACAAAACCCTGCCACTTAAATCCATCACTCGCAGTTGTGCCCTTCTATTAATACCCTGTATTTTTATCCTGGTGCCATTAACGGGGTTAGGGAAAATCTTGAAATCAGTGCCTTCTTTTTTTTTGTCAACACCTGTTACTACATCTGTTCGTGTTACTTTAATTTCGATGCTTGAAGTAAAGCCTCCATCAATTGTTTTGGCTGAAATAGTTGCGTTACCTACCGAAACTCCTTTTACAATGCCGCCAGCATTTACCGTTGCTATTGCGTTATCGCTTGAGCTCCACGTAACGTTTTGATAGGTGGCATCTGAGGGAGATATAGTAGCCGCAACAGGTAGTTTTTCACCTACGTTCACTGTAGCGGTTGCTGAAGTTAGCGCCACCTTGGTAACTGCTACCAAAGGACTTGTGTTGGGAATCAATTCGATTACCAAAAGCTGATCGGGCACACTTAATTCTATTGTGGGCGGGCGAGAGTAGGATTTCGTTACGGTCAATCCATTTCCAATAGGTAGTGGGGCAGGCCTATAAATATTTGCAGTTAAGATGGAGTTAGTCAAACTTAATGTTAATTCTCTTTCAGGTACATCTATAGGTGATTTTTTTATTTGATCGTAACTTTTTACTTCTTGCCAAACGACTAGGTAAAATGTGCCGTTTGATTTTTGAAACAATACTTGCTTAATGTCTTTCAGGTCACCGATTAGGTTGTGGGTCAATTCACCAGTGGTAAAATTAGCCCCTGGCTCTTTTAACATACTGATTATATTTTTCAATGAAGTATAGGCTGGCTTTTCAGTCAAATCATTTCGAAGCAAGCCAAAATTACTTTCAGCGTCTGCAGGTCTATCCCATTCGTTAAGGAATTCATAACTAAAAACTCTTTCCATCCCCTGTGTATAGAGAAAGTACATAAACTGGCGCGGGGTATATTTTGCTGCTATATCTTCGGGGCAGGCTTGCGTACCTCCAGAATTTGAATAGCCCGTTTCGGTCATTACGATTGCCCGATTGTCAGAATAGTTTTTTGTCTTGCATTGATCAAGATGCCAATCAAACAGATTAAATTCTTGATGAGAAGGTTGTATGCCACTTGGGTACCAATGGATGTTACCCTTATCTGTCATAGACTTCATATCACCGATGGCGGAATAGCCACCACCTAAGGCTATGGATGGCCCCAGCACTGGCACATTTGCCCATGCTGCATCCTTTTTCATTTTAGTATAAATAGCTTTTTGTACCTCATGGGTCATAGCTCCATAATTCGGTGAATTGTCATTCCAGTTATCAGGTTCGTTCAAACCTTCCATATTGAGAAAATAGTTGGTGCCTATATTATCTCTAATCAAATCCAACGTGTGAGCCACTTTACCCGAATCATAACCTTGCCCTGTCCCAATAAACTTGGCAGGAAAAACAGCTTGCATTTTCAACCCATACGTATTATAAAGATCTTTTACACGAGTAGCATATAACGGATAATCAGCATCAGGGCCATCACGATAATATCTTACACCGAGTTCCCCTAATTTGGTTTTGACTTTGGTGAATTTTGTTCCGTAAGGAGTATCGTAATAATCAAAGTGAGTGCAAACGCCAATGCGCTCAACAAAATCATCTGATATGATTGCCTTTGTTTGGGCGGAAACATTTGCCCATGTGCATACACTTAGAGCGAGAAAAAAAACAGTTGAGCGATTGAACATACTGTGATAGAACTTATGTTGTTTAAATCATTTAAAAAAAATACTCTACATTATTAATAGGGACTCAACGCCCGATTTGTGGAAAAGCCGTTGTTGGCCGTTAACATGATTCATCACAACCATGTCCCTGATTTTTTGCCTGACTAAAATCAAAGGAGGTTGCCTCTTTCGAAGCAACCCCGTTTTGACAAAATTGTGTTAATGTTACTTGACGATTATCTTTCGGGTATCGCTCCATTTGCCGTTTGATACTTTGAACAGGTACAACCCCGGTTTCAGGACCTGATCGAGCTCAAGCACCTGCCCATGCAATACTTCCCCATTGTACACGGGCCTGCCGCTCATATCATGGATGACAAGGGTTGCATCCGATTGGCCGTTTATCCTAACGCTCACCTTGCCATTCTCTGCGGGGTTCGGGTAGACCACAAAGGCTGGTTCATTTGATGCCTCCTCGGAAAGTGCCTGCGACTCATTGGTGGTGGCAACCCTCGCTGCAATACTACCCACCAATGCAGCGGCCTGTATGGTTACGTTGCCCGTGCCCGATGCTTGCTTCCAGGTGATGGTAAGGGTTTGCCCTGCTTGTGCAGCATTGTAGGTAATGGTGTAAGTCGCGTCCCATTGGCCATTGGTATTGGCTTTTGTATTTATGTAATCGGGTGCGGCACTGTTGGATAAATGTGCAGTTAACGTACCGCCTGCATTAGAACCACCAACATATACTTTTAAAGTATTTGTGCCATTGCCTGCAACGGCAGTAAATGAAAAGCCATTGCCAATACCAGCACTGTACCATCCCCATCTATTATTAGAACTTGAGGTGGTTGGTGTGCCACCAGACCATGACATTTTCCTTAGGTCATTACTGTAACTTCCTGCAGCGCCTCCTATCACGCTATAATTGCTAATTGAGTTTATCGGGCTCCCGCTTGCTTTGTGGTCGCCATTGTCAAAGTGTTTCCAATCTCCAGTACCCACTGTTGCAAGGTTTACATCCGTGGTATTTATAGCGACAGAACCACTTAGCGAGCCTGTAACTCCGCCACCACCAGGGGTTATCTCAATAATAAGCAAATGATCGGGAACGCTTATACCTACTGAAGTAGAGTTGGTATATGTATTTACTGCATTTGTTGAGTTAAGTGGTAAATAAGTTTTCACTGTGCTTGTCGATCCTAAATTTAACGTCAATGCTCTATTGGGTACAACAATATCTTTTTTAGTTTGAACATCATAACTTTTTACTTCTTGCCATACTACCAGATAATATGTGCCATTCGATTTTTGAAATAGTTTTTGATAAATATTTGTTATGTCACCAGAAAGGCTATAATTTAATTGACCCGGTGTAAAGTTTGCCCCGGGTTCTTTTAACAGCGTGATCGTATTTTTTAAAGAAGTATAAGAAGGTTTTACTGTCAGATTATTTCTTACTAAACCCCAATTACTTTCAGCATCAGCAGCATCATTAAATTGATTCATGAATTCATAAGTGAAAACTTTTTCAAGCCCCTGAGTATACCTCATATACATGTGCATACGGGGAATATATTTTGCCGCTGCATTTTCACCACAGGCCTGTGTGCCACCTGCATTTGTATATCCGGTTTCACTTAAAACAATCGGTCTTCCATCAGAATAATTGTAGGTTCTTGCCTGGCCAAGATGCCAATCGAAATAATTAAACTCCTGATTAGCTGGAAAAGAGCCGCTGGGATACCAATGCATATTGCCTTTATCAGTCATTCCCTTCATATCGCCCAAAGCAGCATAACCACCACCAAAAGCCATACTAGGCCCTAATACCTTCACATTATTCCATGCAGCATCCGATTTCATTTTAGTATAAAGAGCCTGTTGTACATTGCGCGCCATCAGGCCATAGTCTGCCGCATTATCATCCCAGATGTCTGGTTCATTTAATCCTTCCATATTAAGAAAATACGAAGGGCCAATATTGTTTTTTAGCCAATCAATATTAGCCGCAACCCCGGCAGGATTATAGCCGCTGCCTGTCTCCATATTCCATGTAGGAAGGATACACTCAACCTTCATCCCATAAGTATTGCAAACATCTTTAATACGGTTTGCGTATGCAACATCATCGTCAGGATTATCCCGAAAATATCTTATCCCAAGATTTCCTATAAGGCTCTTAACGGTAGCAAAATTATCTACATAGGGTGTACCGTTATAGCTGAAGTGCGTATTTACACCAATACCCTCCACAAAATCATCCGATTTTGTAGCGGTAATTTGAGCTGATACGTTTTGCAGTAGAAACAACATCGAGAAAAGCAAAATGATGTTTTGTAGCTTTTTCATTTTAGTGGGGTTTTAGGTTGGTAAAAATTTTAGCATATTTTTTTTAGGAAACGATTGCGCAAAGGTGAGTTACCATCAGCTATTTCACTTCTTGCCCCGTTCAAAAAACTATTTTCATCGTCCTAAAAACCAAGAAAGGCCATTTTCACCGTGGCTAACCCCATCTTCAGTGTACATATTTTGTACTGTTCAATCGTTTTCGTAAAGGTTAAAGAGGTTGTTTTTCCTGCTTTCCATGAAGATTGGATAGGAGAAGAAGTGAATTGTACACTATGAAAAATAGGCCGTAGTATAAAAGCGTATCCTTGCTTTGAATGAAAAAGTAAGCAATGCCCAACCACATGACTCCACCTATTCGGTTAATCTATTCAACACTACTGTCCTTTTTCTTATTAAATGCTGTTGCGCAGGGTCAAGATTTCGCCATCACACCAACCCAAAAGATTGCTTTGTTCAACGGAAAAGACCTCAATGGTTGGAGCGGTAGGGAAGATACTTGGAAAGTCCACCACGGAGCTATTGTGGGAGGAGATAAAACAACTATACAACCTAAGAACGAATTTCTATGTACGACTTCAGCTTACAAAAATTACGAGCTAGAGCTAGAGTTTAAAATTAAAGGATACGAAGGCTTCATTAATGCGGGGGTACAATTTCATAGCGAGCGATTAGCAAACCCATCAAACGAAATGAAGGGCTTTCAGGCCGATATTGGGTCGGACTGTATGGGTTCATTGTATGATGAATCAAGACGAGACAAATACTTAGCAAAAGTCGATCAACAACAAGTACGAATAAAAAAAGGTTGGAATAGGTATAAGATCATTTGCCGCGAAAACACCATTACATTGTTTATAAATGACAAGCAAACCATCACTTATTCAGAGTTGGAAGCCACGATACCATTAGCAGGAAAGATTGGATTGCAGATACATGGTGGTGGTGTGCTAGAGGTTTTTTACAAGCATATTGTTATTAAGCCTTTGCCATTGCTTAGGTAAGAGGCAATCGATTCGCTTGGTAAATCTTGAAATCATTGAGGATATGGTTGATCATGAGCCTAAGTTCTTTTTTTGGTAAAATTCATCTAGTCATAAATTTACATTCAAGAAATTATTTAAAATATAACTATGTCAGATTTTCAAATAAAAAAAGTAGCTAAATCTTACGATGTCTGCATCGTTGGGTCAGGAGCTGGCGGAGGGATGGCAGCCTATAAATTAGCGGAGGCAGGCATCAATGTTGTGCTGATAGAGGCTGGACCTATGTATGATCCGGCAAAAAATGTAACCCAACTTAAATGGCCGTGGGAATCTCCTAGGCGAGGTGCTAGTACACCCTACAGAAATTTTGGCGATTTTGATGCGGCCTATGGAGGATGGGAGATAGAGGGTGAACCCTATACGCGCAAAGAGGGCACAAAATTCGATTGGTTTCGTTCGCGCATGCTTGGCGGGCGAACCAATCACTGGGGCAGAATATCATTACGGTTCGGTCCACGCGATTTCAAACATAAGAGTATTGATGGCCTTGGCGATGACTGGCCTATTGGCTATGAAGATATTGCCCCTTACTATGATAAGGTTGACCAACTGATAGGTGTGTTTGGATCAAAAGAAGGAATGTTGAATGAACCCGATGGAATCTTTCTTCCTCCACCTAAGCCACGCTTGCATGAGCTCTTTATTAAAGAGGCAGGGAAAACACTAGGCATACCTGTTATTCCATCTAGGCTTTCTATTCTAACTCGCCCCTTACCCAATAATAAAAATAGAGGGGCTTGCTTCTTTTGTTCGCAGTGCAATAGAGGATGTACAGTTTATGGGGACTTCTCCTCATCTTCTGTTTTGATCAAACCCGCTGTGGCCAGTGGTCATGTGGATGTTATTCCGAACGCCATGGTGCGCGAAGTTTTAACTAATGATGAAGGGTTAGCCACAGGAGTATCATTCGTTAATAAAGATGATCACCAAGAATATACTGTCAATGCAAAGATTGTTGTGTTGGCTGCGAGTGCATGTGAATCGGCTCGCTTGCTGCTCAACTCAAAATCATCGAGAAACCCGAATGGTCTTGCCAATTCCAGCGGGGTAGTGGGTAAATACCTTCTAGACTCTACAGGCACTGGCGTGGGAGGTATATTCCCCAATCTTGTTGGAAGGAAACGGTTTAACGAGGATGGTGTAGGTGGTGGGCATATCTACTCACCTTGGTGGCTCGACAACAAAAAACTCGATTTCCCTCGCGGGTATCATATTGAATATGGTGGCGGCATGGGAATGCCCGGTTACGGGACAGGTTTTGGAATGCAAGACACCAATGGAAAATATCCTGGGCGTGATGGAAAACAAAAACCAGCTGGCGGGTATGGTGCTTCATTGAAAGATGATTACAGATATTTTTACGGTGCTCATTTTGGCATGGCAGGAAGAGGTGAAGCCATTGCAAGGGAAGATAACTATTGTGAGATCGACCCAACAACAGTTGATAAGTATGGCATACCTGTACTGCGCTTCAATTATAAGTGGAGTGATTTTGAAATCAAACAAGCGAAGCACATGAATGAAACCTTTGAGGAGATTATTCATGCCGCGGGCGGTATAGTTACCTCTGCAAAGGCTACTAAAGAAAATGATTATGGACTTGATATTCCTGGAAGAATTATCCATGAGGTAGGGACAACCCGCATGGGCAATGATCCTAAAAAATCAGTTGTCAATAAATTCAATCAGGCTCATGACTGTAAAAATCTTTTTGTTGTGGATGGTGGAGTGTTTGTTTCCCAAGCTGATAAAAATCCAACGTGGACGATACTTGCGCTTTCCATGCGTACGAGTGAATACATTATTGATGAAATGAAAAAACAAAACATCTAAAAATTTAAGATGTTAGATGTTAGAATTAAGATTTTTTTTGGGTGTTACATAAGCAGGAAATACTCCAAAATGATGCGCAAAATTTGTTTGATAAGAAAAAAAATAAGATAGAATTAAAGGTTTAAGATTACGAGCCTAAGCTAGAGTAGAGTAAATCTTAAATCACAAATCTTAAATCTTAAATAAAAAATGGACAGAAGAAAATATTTAAAAAGTTTAGTAGTCGGTTCTGCGGGAGCTGGATTACTGCTTCAATCATGTGGGCCAGAAACCAAGGAAGTGATAAAAGAAGCGACACCTACCTTTACCATAGATCGTACACCTGATGAAGTGACGCGCGAACTGAAACTCATCAGTGAAAAATTCTTTGATGAACACGAGATGAAAACCATCCGTATCTTGGCTGACATTATCATTCCAAAAGATGAAACATCAGGAAGCGCAACAGAAGCAGGCGTACCTGATTTTATCGAATTCATTTCCAAAGATATGCCTCACTACCAAACACCATTGCGCGGAGGATTAAAGTGGCTGGACATTCAATGCCTAAAGCGGTTCAATGCGGACTTCGCATCTTGCGCGGCACAACAGCAAATGGAAATGATAGATGAAATCGCTTTCCCTGAAAAAGCAAAACCCGAAATGCAACAAGGAGTCACTTTCTTCAACACCATGCGCGACCTTACTGCCTGTGGTTTTTTTACCAGTAAGATTGGCATAAAGGATATTGGCTACGCTGGAAACAAACCCAACCAGTGGGATGGAGTGCCTCAAGAGGTATTAGATCAATATGGTTTGAAATATGATGAGCGCACACTTGCCGAAAGTGTGAAATTTGATTGATGAAATTCTTTTATGAGAGTTGTTCTTTTTTTTCCTTTTATCTTCACTATCCACGATTTCAAAAGCCCAAATGGTATCTGGCACGGATATCCCCGAGTTTGGAGAAACTTTTGGGGTAGATGTTAATCTTACAGAATATTCAGTAAATGCCTACCTTATTAAAAGTTCCATTCCGGGGAATATTCTATGGCCAAATGATGACGTGGAGTTTACGATTCAGTTAAAAAATAATACTGATAAAGAACTTTTCATTGACAGTAAAGTAGAAGTGATATCGTATGGCACTCGTGGAAGACCGAGTGATATATGGACTCCGCAGATGTTCAAAATAAGGCAAGAGGAAAGAATATCGTTTAACGTACATGGTGGCGGAACTGAATTGTGGCGATCAAAAGTTCCGGGAATGCCGCATAAACATTTTTTCCCGAGGCAAAACCCCTCTCCGCTTGATGGGCCTGTTAAAGCCGGTAAATTAAAAATCACGAGAGATGGCAACACCCGCATTGTGGAGGCAGCAATCCCTTGGTCAGAAATTACGGCTGTAAAAAAGCGTTTAGATAATAAGCAGAAAATAAAAATTCTCCTTTCGTATAAATGATAACACACCTCATGGCTGTATGGAACTTGCCTACAAGAGAAGCGTATCTAAAATTAACGGGGCATTTAAGGTAGATTGGAAAGAGCACTGGGCCAATGAAGTTGAGTTCAGTTTTGAAAATAGTGAACCGGTAAAATAATATGGTAAGCCGAAAAACAAGAAAAGTAGCAGGGTCAAACTATTGCTCCTATAAAAAAAGCGGTTTCTCATCAACGAAAGAGCAGTTTACGTTATGGTTGTTTTTTTGATCAAACCTTTTTTGCAATGAAGCTGGCCATTCACGAGGTCGAGAAAACCATTACCCCTTCGAGATTTTTCTGAACGGGCCAAAGGCTCGTGATGCTCTGTCATGCCACAACTCGGGCTTATTTTTTTTGCTAATAGAGATTTCCGTGCTTGCAATCAACAATGACAAGAATATAAAAAAAAGCCTCTTAAACATAGAATTTAAGAGGCTTTGAATAATTTGGTTTGAAAGATGTGACCCCGCTGGGATCATATATCAAATTATAAGCTTCTTAAATTCAGAATGTTACGAGCATGATTAAAAATTGCTAACCGAATTGCACACAATACAAAGTGAACTAAAGAGCATTAAATCAATGAACGATTTGTTGTAATAAAGATAACAAATTGAAGAGAGAAGATAAAGGAATTGAATCAAAACAATTCAAAAAATATTTGACTTACTTCTTTGAATCACACTTAAATTTCTTCGGCCTTGATTTATCGCTTAGTGTTTTATATTGCGAATATTTTATGCAGCTAGATCGCTACGATTTCCAAACATCCGATACAGCACTTAGGTACCTATTTACAAGTGAAGGACCAAAAGGCAACGTAACCAAAGTAGTTCAGTTCAAGTTGATCAATCAAGAAAGTAATGTTTACAATCTCGCCTTTGGCGATTGGAGTACAGAGACTAATATTATTGATGACTTTGCCATAACGAACAACAATGACCGTGATAAGGTCTTAGCAACATTGGCTTCCATAGTGTTGCACTTCAGTAACCAATTTCCCCTTGCACTTGTATTTGCCCAAGGAAGCACACCGAGCAGAACGCGTCTTTACAGAATTGGTATCGCTTTGAACTTTGAAGAAATAAGTGAGGTCTTTGAAGTTTATGGGCTCCGTGAACAATGGGAGCTTTTTAGGTTAGGAATAGACTATGACGCCTTTTTGGTTAAACGTTTAGGAAATAGTAACTTTACAATATAGTTTCAAATGGCAACGCCCAATAAAAATAAAACGAACAAGCTGAATAACTACAAGGTAACTGTGGTTAAAGGAGAGTTATTTCCAGATTCCCCTTATCTTGATAAGAAGCATGAAGAGGCTGCACAATTTCTTAAAAAACATGGCCTCCCAAAAGAGTTGATTAGGAAGTAGATCAACTTCATATCCCATAAAGAAAATATGATTACTTGTTGAGGTACTTGGCTACTTCAATTTCACTTAATCCTAAATGTTCGCAGAGCTCAGCGAGTGAAACAAGCTGGTGCTTTTGCTTGCCATGCTTGGCTTTGATCTTGTTCATGATCTTTCGGCCATAGCGTTCACTCTTGCCAGTGATGCGCTGAATATCTTTTGTGTAAACAACAATCCTAGTTAACTCAATCATACACTATCCATGCTTTATCTATGCCTTTGATACGGCTTTGGATGGAAGATAGCTTCGGAACAATTCGGAACAAACAGCCACATAGATTCTGATACGGAACATGCTCTTTTGACAGCTTCGTTTTTCAATTCTCCTTTGTGCCATTGTTGCAACGATGGCTTATCCGGATTGTGCCAAACAAGACGGACAACTAATTTTTTAAACTAAATGGCAAGACAAAAAGGAGTTATTAAACTCCAAGGACAAATGGGGGGCGTGAGCTTCTACAAGTCGCAGCAAGATGGTTTTCTTGCGCGTGAGAAAGGAGGCGTTGATGCGAACCGTATCCAGAACGATCCGAACTTTGTGAGGACCCGTGAGAACGGTGCAGAGTTCGGACGCGCTGGCGCGGCAGGAAAACTGTTGAGGACTGCGCTTCGCGCGCTGCTTATCAACATCGCGGACAGTAGAATGACAAGCCGCTTGACGCGAGAGATGGTGAAAGTGATCCAAGCGGATGCGACCAACACACGCGGTCTGCGGAACGTGATCGATGGTGAGGCGGAGTTGCTGAAAGGCTTTGAGTTCAATTTGGACGGAAAGCTTGGCAGTACTTTTTTTGCTCCGTTCACTCCCGCGATTGATCGCGCAGCAGGTAACTTAACTGTTGACATCCCCGCATACATCCCAGGCAACATGATCGGTGCACCGCAAGGCGCGACACACTGTAGGTTGATTGCTGCAGGTGTGGAGGTGGACTTTGAATCGGGCAGTTATGTGGTGAACACTTCTGCAACGCCTGAGATTGTAATCGGCCCACAAAATGAAGCCGCTGTAACGCTGGCCAATGCAGTAACGCCAGCCAGTACCAAGCCACTCTTCGTGGCATTCGGTATTGAGTTTTTACAGTTCATCAACGGTGCTTTCTATCCGTTGAAGAACGGTGCTTTCAATGCGCTGCAACTGGTTGCCGTGGATGGTGGTGTATAATGGAACTAGAGCTGATCAGGAGTTATTATCCTGACGGAACGAACGGGGAGCTTCGGTGTGTGGGAAAAACAATTTGCTTCACCATCGAACTCCCATGGCTCCAGAACCAACGCAACATCTCGTGCATACCCGAAGGGAGATATGAATTGAAGAAACGGTTTGTACAGAAATTCGGGTTGCACTTGTTGGTCGTTGACGTGCCAGACAGGAGTTGGATATTGATCCATCCTGCCAACAATGCAAAGACCCAATTGAAAGGATGTATCGCGCCAGTCACAAACTTGATTGCTCCTGGTAAGGGAAACCAATCGAGGTTGGCAAACGAAAAGTTGAAAGCACTTGTGCTAAAAGCTTTGGAACGAAAAGAAAAAGTATTTATCACAATTAAATCAAAACAAAAATGAATTTGATAGAAAGAATGAAAGCACCGACACCAAAGTTTTTCCTTGTGCTTAGGAATATCGGGCTTGTGCTCGCGGCTGCGGGCGGTGCGCTGTTGGCTGCGCCAATTGCATTGCCAGCGGCTGTTATTACGGTAGCGGGTTACATCACCGTGGCAGGTGGTGTAATGACTGCAGTAAGTCAGACAGCGGTGGATGGTGAAGCTGACAACATCAACACCAATGGCAGCCCATAGCAACCATGGTGGCACTGTGGCCGGAACGGCAGGTGGCACACTCCTCACCATCTTCGCGAATATCCACTCCGAGGATATAGTAAAGACCGCAGTGCTCGCGTGTATCGGTGCAGTGGTAAGCTTTACAATCTCCATCGGATTGAAATGGATCTCGCGGAGACTGCAGAGGAAATCATCCAATTAAGACAGAAGGCTTCTCGAAAGGGAAGCCTTCTTTGTTTTGTTACCTAAGTATTTTATACATCAATGCTTTCTTAGCTTGTCTTATCAATTCTAATTGCTTCGAAATATGTTCTTGATGCTTTTGTAAACCTTGTATCATTGAAATTGATTTTTCAAATTCATTAAAGTCAACTTTTGTGAAAGCTTCATTGATAACTGTCTTGAGATCATCCAATCGGATGAACGGGATTACCGAACCAGTTAAAAATGGACGGAAGAAATTTCCTTGCCACAAGCCGTAGCATAGCCAATTCAATTGATTTTTTTCTTCTTCGCTTTTCGCGAACAGCACAAAACAATTCGGGCAAGGTTTTTCCATAGGCTTGCCAGCGTTCAATCCTTTCGAGAGGATGAAGAAATGATTTTCTGTGTATACGTTTTTCATTTGATGGGTTTTGATCCTTAGTGTTTTCATAGTTCGCGCTTTAAAATTTTGCGCGGCCACAGAGACATTTCAAAAGAGAAAAAAAATGAAAAAAAGAGAAAGCAATCCATCAGGCTGGCGATGGAAGGGATGGCAAGGTTTTTTGAAAAAATACTACCTGGCGGAAGGAGCGCGGAACAAGCGACTGACAGAAGGTGGAGATTTTTTTAAAAACCCGTAGGGCTTGACCTTGACAGACCGAGCGCGATGACATGTGCGAGCCAGCCTATCTTTGCTTGAATCTTTTTGTTGTGATTATTGGAAGAAATTATTTTAGATCGGTCGAAGGAATTCAGTAAAATATTTATCCAACGAAATTCTTTTGTTAATCTCACTTCTCGCTGATCGAAAAAAAAAGCCCCCTTAAAACGGGAGCTCTGATATGCCAACCTCAAGCCAGAAGACCCGAAGCCAAACCTCACGCGCACTGCACGTGGACAAACGATGGAACATAAATGGGCGAACCCACTTGCACCAAACACCGCCCAGCAGCCACCAGCCACCGATGCGGAAACGAAATATATATTTAAACATAACGCCTCCTCACGGGATCGGAGAGTAAGGTGCAAGGGCTGCCAAAAGAAAATACTACCTGGCGGAAGGAGCGCGGCACAAGCGACTGACAGAAGGTGGAGATTTTGTTTTGAGCAGGCGCAGCGCACCCTTGTCGGCTTACGAACCGCAAGCCCGTAAATTTGTGTTATGTTTAGATATCAATCACATAGTTCCAATTTGATTTACATTTTCAAAGCTTGGTTATTATTGTTTGATTTACGTTCCAAGTTCCGAATAGTGAGTACCAAAATCTATCCATATCACAATAAATCACTGGCCAACATGAAAGGTGAAAAGTGGAAGGACATTTCTGGCTTTGAGGGTTACTATAAAGTTTCCAGTTATGGCCGCATAAAATCACTGGATCGCGAAATCCCTCACCCACGTTTACATAAACAATTTGTAAGGGGACAAATCTTGAGCCAATCGATCGCGCGGAATAAAAATATCCTTACAGGCGAAGCTTCAATTGATTTAAGGGTCACGCTCGCGAGAGACAATGCCCAATACTATTTCAATTCGAGGAGACTGGTTTATTGTGCTTTCATCAGGCAAATTGATTACCAAAAAGATGGCCTTTATGTGATCAATAAAAATGGTGATGGTTTTGATTGCAGTGCCAGGAACCTTCAGCTCATAACAAAATCCGAGAAACAGAACAGGGCTATTGCGCGTGGCCGAATTGATTTTAGTATCCTTAAGACTATTGACCGCACAACATGGAAAAAGAATTATTCAAGGAGGAAACCGATCAAGCAATACGATTTAAGAGGAAAGCTTGTAGCAAAATATAAAAGCATCAGGGAAGCTTCAGAGAAAACGGGATTTGATGAAAAGGGGATTATTTCAGTTGCGAAAGGAAGATATTCGCAGTGGCGTGGGTTTCGCTGGCACTATGTAAAAAAATAAACGGACGGGATTTATTCTTTGGGGAAGGCCAGTTCCGCAGCCGACCAAAATAATTTTTGTTAACAAAAATACATCTTGCTGATGCCGAAAAACCAGCATCAAATATTTTGTGAGACCACTAAATCTTAATGTGAAGTCTATCTGTGTATCAGAAGTGCTTTGGCCTCTTTATAACTATCCGAGCCGCCTAGGCGAACGAAGTGGCTTCCACGGAGAGAGACGCGAGCAGGAGGTAGGGTGCGAGCAAGGAGCATGAACGGAGGTACGAAGTGAATGCGGGAGCGAACCATGAGGAAGGCCGCGGGGAATGTGCGGTTGGATTGTCGCGGAGCGGCCGCACCGAACAAGGGCTGGCGTGATTTTTTTGCTTCGCGCGATGGGTTGTTGAAAGCGATTGGTCTGGCGGTGGCCAACAAGCGTGGATGCAAAAATCATGACAGCCCGCAGCCCGGACGACAGCGCAGGCGAGCACAACAATGGCAGCGAGTGGACTGCAGCCTGCTGAGTGAAAGAGGAAATGAATGAAACAGAATGGAGTGGAATGAGCCTTGTGTTGGCAGCGAGTGGAGTTTGTGGTTATGTGCGAAAGCCCCCTCTTGATCTCCCCCGAAAGGGGAGAAAAAAAATAGCTGAGCGCATAACCCAAACGTAGCGAGCGTGTGCGGTGGGTGAGCGAATGCAACGCAATGAAGTGCAATGAATGACGACTGAACGAAGCGGGCCGCAGGACACAGGAGCTGCCGTGAGTGGAAGCCCTGTGAAAAGCAAGGCACGTGACAGGCAGCGCCTCGCACCTCTGGCAGTGCAGCTGTGTGCAATGCCTTTTTAAAAATAATTCACTTCGCACACGGCTGCACTGGCCTGGCGCGTGCCTTGCTCACAGGGCTGGAACGAACTCCATTTTACCTGCGGGGGGATGTGCGGTGGGGACATAGGATAATTTTTCTACCAACCCCTCTACCAACCTCTCCAAAAAAAATAGATCATTAATAATTGTAATTCAGTGCTTTACATTTTAGTGAAGATCAGGTTTTCTACCAACCCCCCTACCAACCTTTGTGAGGTGGTGATTGGCGTAATTTCAGTTTTAGTCTTTACTTTTGACCTTAATGAGTTTTGAGCGATATTCTGTTGCCTCGTCTGAAGACGGTCTAAGTTTTGAGTTTTATAGTGACGGCCCTAACGGATTGATCAAGAAAATTATTTATTTCAGAAAGTTGGAAGCTGACTTTGAGGTTTATAATCTTGGCTTTGGTGACTACAATAAAGCTACTCGTAAAATTGATGATCTAAGCGTAAGCAATAATAGAGATCGCGATAAGATATTGGCCACTGTGGCCATTTCAGTAGACTACTTTTTCGCTAAAAACCCGAAAGCCAAAGTTGCTTTTAGGGGAAGTACGCCAGCTAGAACTAGGCTTTACATTATGCGCATTTCAAATTATTTAGATCTTTTGAATCAAAACGTGATCATTGAGGGACTGACCCAAGACGGATGGGAACTGTTCCGGAAAGACAGACCTTATAAGGCTTTATTGATAACCAAAAAAAACGTAACTTAGCATTGTAATCACGAAAGGATATGGCAACAACAGTTAAAAAATCGGTGAAAAGGATAGCTCCAGAAAAAGGTATCGTTGTGAGCAAGAAGGTTAAAGATTATCATAACGACCCTTACTTCGAAAGGAAGGCAAAGGAAATGGAGGCTCTTATTAAAGAGTACGGATTACCATCATCTTCACATTAGAAGAGAATAGATGATTCTTATGTTAGCGAGTGCCAACAATAAAACCAAAAGAAATAGTGATTCTAATAAGATTGTTGCAAGTTCCGCAGTTAAAGACTTTGGCAACGATCCATTTTTTGTAAAGAAAGCAAAAGAAGCTGAGGCTTTATAAAGAAGTATGGCCTTCCTCCCTCATCATCTCGATAATTTCTATATCTACACGCGTTTGTCTGTTGTTGATTTCTCAAAAGCAATAAGATTAAACATTTCCCTCAACCTACTCCTAACCCTCAGTCCATAAATCTCTTCTATTTCGCTTGCCGATAAATTTGTTGTAATGTGTGTGAGCATCCCTCGTGAGACAAACATATCATGACGACTTAAAAGTACTTCTGCCATTACGTTGCACTCGTTGCCGTAGTACTTCAAATTGTTTTCCAAGCCTAAGTCATCGAAGCAATAAATCTTTGGGCTTACTTCTCCATTTACGGAATGGAAAGACGCTTTACCGTACTTGTGAATTACTTGAAATCCCTCTTCCATAAAATCAAACGATACATCGCGACAAGGTTTCATAACGTGCTGGTCTTTGGGATGGAGAAAGAATTTCATTAAGCTCATCAACGATGTTTTGCCGCAACCCACTGGGCCCTGTAAGCAAAATTCCTTTGTTTAGATTGATGTTCATCTTTTCCGCATTGGGCTTATCTGCAAAGAAATAGATAGCCAACTTTTGAATAATAGGCTCATCTTCTGGATAAATCCTGAAATTCTTTCCATAGAAACTCTTCCCCGCTTTGTTGAGGTAGTCCAGTACTTCAGAAAATTTGTAGCGGTCAACTTTGGCTTCATGTGCTTTTTCTTGCGAGTGTTCATTTGCTTTTGTATCGTCAGAGTGGTTCGGAGTAATCTTTGTTGGAGTTTGAATTGAGGTCTTTGGAAGTTCCCATTGGTAGTCCATGTTGGTTGAAGTTTGAAGTTTTGAGCATCCAGTTTTCGGCCGCGGCCCCCCAGTCCTTGATTTCTGTTCTGCCACCCAGCTTCCATCCGTTCGCCTGGTAGTGGTTGAAAAATTTCCGCGCCTCCAGTGTGGGGTATTCCTTTTTCAAAAAGTATTCAAGTACTTGTTCAAGTGTGGGCGCTCTCTCTCGTTTTGTATTTGTTTCTATATTGTTTAATACGTTTATAGAAGGTATCACGACCTGCACACGACCTGTATCACTAGCTGTATTGTCAGCTTTATCATCAGCAGTATCAAAACTGTACAGGTTCACCTTACTCCCGCGCAGGGGATTGTACGATGGAATGTATTGTATATATCCCCATGCATGGAGCTCTTTGAGACACCTGACGTAGGTATTTGCAGAGCCAATTTTTGACATGCGCATCGTTTCTTCGCGCATTATCGAAATTGGGTTTCTGAAATGGTTCATGTTCCAATATTGAAATAGCGTAACGTAGAGACTGACGTGGTGCGGTGTCAACCTCTTATCGTCTGCAAAGCACTTCATGAAAGAGAGGAAGTGTTGAATGAAATTCACGGCCTCATCCGGCCTGTGGCCACCTTCTCCAAAGGAGAAGGAAATAGGTCTAAAGGTTTTGTCGCAGACTTTCGTTTGTGCTGTTCCAGCATCTTTTTGATGTCTTCATATTCGTAATAGATAACGCCTCCTATTTTAGTGAACGGCAGTGTGCCATTCACTCGGAGGTTTTGAAGTGTGCCAGGCGAAATGGTGAGAAGCCTTCGCACTTCATGCGACTTGAGCCATTTGCGCTGCGGGTTGCCTTTTGTCTCTTGCACTAATTTTTTGAACTCATCGAGCAATTCGGTCTTGAACTGGGCGAGGTCATCGGTGGTAATAATCATTGCTGCCATATAAGTGTTGTTGATTTATGTATGGCAAAATTGGTGCGATTTGAAACGGATTATACCCAAGGTGAACCCAACTTGGGTAAAAATTATTTTTGATGGAAAATGAATTGGTTTGGTTGCATGACTTGTAGGTTTTGACCAAAAAATAGAAAAACCCAACTTGGGGACAACTTGGGTTTTTGTAGCTTCATCCGACTTTCTGCCGCACCCTGCCCTCTACAAAATGAGAGGGAAATAGTACTAAAGCTTTTCTTGGAAAAGGGAAATTATAATACTTTAGTGTCGTCTTGGATTTTCCTTATCAATGCTGCTTTGAGGCTGTCCAAGTATTTTGTTGGGTTGCTTCGCATTTTAATTTCTAGGTAGGTATGGTAATAATCGCCCAAATCAATTTGAAATGTTTTCTCAATTAGATCAGTCAGG
Organism: Cyclobacteriaceae bacterium; assembly: GCA_043777495.1. Classification (GTDB taxonomy): domain Bacteria; phylum Bacteroidota; class Bacteroidia; order Cytophagales; family Cyclobacteriaceae; genus ELB16-189. The sequence continues at coordinate 69,538 of JAYWHU010000103.1, forward strand.
TCTTTGATGCCATACGTGCCTTTGTTTATACTGCCAGCTTCATGGATTGCGTAGATCAATTCAACCAACGAAACTTTGCTATCTGTCCATGTTACTGAATCCCTGTTTTCCTCATCGGGTTGTTTGGTCTCTTTCAATGCCTTTAGTTCTTTCAATTCAGTCTTAAGATAGACTCGTAGCATGTCATTGGCCTTTATCATTGCTACTGTGTAGTCGTGGGTGGAATACAGCCGGTCGTCCCAAAATCCATAGATTGTATTGGTGTGAAGCGGGGTAGTGGATTTGGTGCTTACAAAATACTTGTCATCTAAATGCGTTGAGTTTTTTCTGTAGTAAAGATGGAATTCTAGATTGTCGTTATAGAAAAGCTGAAGTTTCTTCAACGCATCCATAAAGTGCTTCCGCTGAGCCTTAAGAGTGCTCACTGGCCTTTTGCTTTCAACCTTATACACCTTTATGTAATAGATATGCATTCCACAGATTTGTGGCTTTACGTTTTTGAAGAAATAAATCTCTTCATTTTGGCTTTTAAACACATAGTCCTCAATATGCATGCGCATTTCATTCAGGTACTTTCGTGTGACGGCAATGGAGTGCTCAAGTTTAATTATCCGGTCTGCCTCTTCCACGTTGACCAAATCAAGTTCATGTTCCATGTTCTTGATAAGATCATCATAAAATTTCTTCAGCAATTTCTTGAACTTAAGTATGAAATATATTTATATAAGCAATGCATCTTACTTCTTCGAATGGTATTGGACTTGGGCTATTATCAACAATTGAACGAAGCAAGTTCTTCTAATAACTTTGATGATCCAGCAAAGAATGAACTCCTCTCATGGATAGAGTTTGGAATCATGTCCATAATGTTATTTTCACCGTTGGTCGCCAACCCGTGTGCTTGTTCTAAAATAAAAGCCAAAGGAAAACACTCATACAGTAATCTCAATTTGCCCTGCGGTCTTTTAATGGTGGCTGGGTATAAATAAATGCCGCCTTTTAATAAGTTCCTGTGAAAATCGGCTACTAACGAACCAACATAACGGGATGCAAAACCTCCTGCGCGACAATGTTCTAAGTACTTTTTTATGTCAGGACTGAAGTCATTGAAGTTACCCTCATTGCATGAATAAGTTGAACTGCTTACCGGACTCTTGATACTTGGGTAGGATAAGAAAAAATCTCCTAATGAATATTCATACGTAAAGCCATTGACTCCTCTTCCAGTAGTATAAACCAACATTAAAGAAGATCCATACAAAATATATCCTGCCGCGATTTGCTTTTTTGCACCTTGCAAAAAATCAGCCATCTTAACATTTGTCCCCAGGTCACTTACTCTCCGATAAATGGAAAAAATTGTTCCAATGGGAACATTTACCTCAATATTGGAAGAGCCATCTAACGGATCGATCGCAACGATATATTTAGCATTAATATTACCTAAATCGATGATATCTTCGTTTTCCTCAGAAACAATCGCTGCAACCTGACCACCATTTTTCAGCGCTCTAATAAAACGTAGATTTGCTATGATATCTAATTTTTGTTGCCCTTCGCCCTGTATGTTTACAGTATCTACAGAACCGAAAATCTCAACCAATCCTGATCTACTCACTTCCCTGTTTACAATCTTTGAAGCAAGTGCAATATCTCGCAACAATTGAGAAAGCTCTCCTGAAGCATGGGGAAAAGCATCTTGGTTACGGCTAATGAAGCGATCTAATGTTGTACCTACTGGTATAATTAGTTTATGATCCAAATTCATAACTTGGAACTGCTAACAAAATGATACTTCCCTGAACCAACCTCCACAACTGAATACCCTATCTGTTTATTTTTTATGATTAATCCATTTATTAAAGAAATTTGCTTGCCACTTTCAGTTATTAAGCCCTCATTGGTTAGGCCAAATACCAAACGCATCCATCAGCAGAAGCCAAGCCTCTTTTTACGATGCGAACCTGGTGGTGAGCCATGAGGTCAACGAAAAAAATTCAGTTCATATTTCCGCTTATTCCAGCAAAGATAAATTCAAGTTGGGCAACGACACCGCTTACAGTTATACCAATCAAAATGCATCGGTAAATTGGAAACACATTTTCTCCAACAAACTTTACGGTGTGGTAGCTGGCACATTCAGCAGTTATGAGTACGCCATATCCAGCGATAAAAACCCTGTTAATGCTTTTACACTTACGTATGGGGTCAAACAGTTTAACTTAAAAACTGACTTCAGTTATTTTTTGAACCCTAAGCATACCATCAATTTTGGAGCGGGCAGTATTTACTACAATTTGAATCCGGGCAGTCAAGCACCAGTCGGTGCAGTCTCGCTTACCAAAAACGATCTGGGACAAAAAGAGCAGGCTTTAGAGAGTTCATTGTACTTAACTGATCGTTTTGAAGTAACACCTTCTTTATCCATCAATTATGGGTTGCGGTATTCGATGTACAATTTCTTGGGGCCAAAGGATGTTTTCAACTACGCTGCTGGCCAAGCAAAGAGTGAATCTACTATTATTGACACTGTTCGTTATTCATCAGGAAAAAGTATCGCTACCTATCATGGTCCGGAGTTCCGGTTCTCAGCGCGATATCTTCTGCGGCACAACGCCTCACTTAAAATAAGTTACAATCGAATGAGGCAATACATTCAAATATTGTCGAATACCACTTCGATTTCGCCCACCGATACTTGGAAGCTGAGCGACTCTTATATCCCACCGCAAGTGGGCGATCAGTATTCCATTGGCTATTACAAAAACCTTCGATCAAACACACTTGAATTGTCGGTGGAGGGCTACTATAAAACCACGGATAATTTTATTGACTACAAAAGTGGCGCAACGCTCTTGCTCAATCATCATCTTGAAACAGATGTATTGTTCGCGAGGGGAAAAGCCTATGGCCTTGAGTTTCTCATCAAGAAACCGCTCGGCAAATTGAATGGATGGATTAGTTATACTTATTCTCGTTCGTTCCTTCAAACACAAAGTTCATTTGCGTCAGAGACCATCAACAACGGAAATTATTATTCGAGCAATTACGATAAGCCCCATGCCATAAATGTGGTAGGCAATTATAAGTTTAACAGACGGTTTAGCATCTCCATAAATTATACCTACAGCACTGGCCGACCTATTACTTTACCCGTAGCCAAATATGATCAAAATGGCAGCTCGTTCTTATTTTATTCTCAGCGAAACGATTATCTACTTCCTGATTATTGGCGGGCAGACGTTTCTCTAAATATTGAAGGAAATCACAAAGTCCATAAGCCAGCCCACGGATCATGGACGATTGCTATTTATAATATTACGGGAAGGCACAATGCGTATTCGGCCTATTTTGTAGCCAAGGATGGAAAAGTGAACGGCTACCAGCTCTCCATTTTTGGAAGTCCCATACCTACACTGACGTATAACTTCAAGTTTTAAAATATGAGCAATCGAAAAAGGTTGTTAAAATTTTGTGGCACTACGTTGATAGCAGCATTAGTATTCTCATGTATCGACCCCTTTGCTCCCAAAATAAATTCTACCGATTCAAATATCTTGGTGGTAAATGGGTATTTAGATGCTTCCACTGGTTCAGCCACTATTCAATTGAGTCGCTCCACAAATATTGCGGATGTTCTCTCCTCGCCCGCTGAACTGAAGGCAACAGTAACTATCTCAAGCAGCGGTGGTATCATTTATCAATTTATAGAACAAGGTGGAGGAGATTATTTGGCTACTAACATTAAAATAGATGCACAGCAAAGTTATACTCTTAAGATACTCACCAAAGATGGAGAGCAATATTCCTCTGTGGCAGAGCCTGTAAAAACAACGCCATCAATAGACTCGGTGTCTTGGGTAGTAGATAGTTTCAACAGCGCGGTAGCCATTAAAGTAAATACGCACGATCCACAAAATAATACGCGCTATTACCAATGGGATTTTGTTGAGACCTGGGAGTATCAAACAAAATATAATTCGAGTTATGAATATGTAGGTAATACGATTGTACCTAGAACAAAAGATATTTCACGTTGCTATAAATCAGCTACCAATCAGGCCATCATCGTTGGAAGTTCAACAAAACTAAGCCTGGATGTAATCAGAGACTTTCAAATCAACTCCATCTCTCAATCGTCCGCAAAGTTGGCGAGACGATACTCAATCCTTGTTAAGCAACATGCCCTAACAAGAGAGGCGTATGAATACTGGTCTGTTTTGAAAAACAATAGCGAAAGTCTTGGGTCGTTGTATGCACCAATTCCTTCGCAACTTGTTGGAAATATTTCCAACATCAATAACAAGTCGATTCCAGTGATTGGATACTTCAGCATCTATTCTGTTCAGGAAAAAAGGATCTTTATCAAGAATAGCCAACTGCCTAAAAACATTATCTCACAAACTGGTTATGAATCATGCCAGAGCAATTCGATCGATCTAAAAGATTTACCTCTCCCTGCATCTTATCTATTTCTTACCCCGATCTACGTTCCCTTTCCGCCCCCCACGATTATTGGTTACGAGGTCGTAAATGCGGGCTGCGCAGATTGCAGATTAGCTGGCGGCTCAATCACAGTACCTGATTTTTGGAATTAACTTATGCGTATCAAACCCTTAGATTTTTTCTGTACGCTATCGCTCCTTAGTATTAGCTTATTTTCAGTTAGTCAGTCTGAAGTTGATTCTATTGTAAAAATTAAATTTGACGACTATCGAAGTAAAACACCGCAAGAGAAAATTTTTGTTCATACAGATCGCTCGTTTTATGTCGCAGGCGAAACCATTTGGTTTGCTATTTACAATCAAGACGCTTCAATGCACAAGCCTATTGATATTAGCAAAGTAGCCTATGTCGAAATCTTGGATGAGCATAATGTCCCTATCACTCAAGCTAAAATTGAATTAGTAAATGGAAGAGGAAATGGTTCGATTCCGCTTTCACTCTCCATACCGTCTGGAAACTATTTATTCAGGGCATACACCCAATGGATGAAAAATTTTGATCCAGACTATTATTATCAAAAACCAATTGCGATTGTAAATACTCTAAGGACTACAAAAAATGATATGCCATCAACTCCTGTTATTTCTACTCTTGATGTTCAATTCTTTCCCGAAGGGGGAAGCCTTATTGAGGGAATAGAGAGCCGAGTGGCTTTTAAGGTAATCGATGCAGAAGGGAAATCAATGGAATTCAAAGGTGTTCTAATTAATCAAGCCAATGATACGGTTGCCCATCTCCACCCACTTAAGTTTGGTATGGGTTCATTTCGGTTTACGCCTCAATCAAAACAAACCTATCAGGCGGTAATCCGTGAAGCGAACGGAACTGTCACGAAGCATAGTTTCTTGAAGGCAGCCGATAAAGGCTACGCACTTTCACTAGTAAGAGATAACAATTTTTTGCGATTGGACATCAACGCTAAAGTTGATAATGCCTACGCTGTTTTTCTATTGGTGCATACTCGAAATAGGATTGTCTTTTCAGGGAAGCAAAAGCTATTGGAGGGCAAAGCAACCTACACAATTGACATAGCCAAGCTAGGTGAAGGCATTTCTAGCTTTACCCTTTTTGATGATGCGAATAGACCTGTTTGCGAGCGGCTTTTCTTTAAAAGCGTAAGTCAAAAACTCCTGATTGATGTAACCCCAAACCAAGGTGCTTACCCAGTTAAATCAAAAGTCACTTTTTCAATGATCACTCAGACTACAAACCAGTCATTTGTTCCCGCTTCTTTGTCAGTATCAATCATCCGCGCAGATTCTCTAGAGGTTGTAACACAAAATCACATCCTTCCCTATTTATTTCTTTCATCCGATTTGAAAGGGCATATTGAATCGCCAGAGTATTATTTTCAGTTGGATAACCCAGAAGTGACTGAAGCTGCGGATAACCTAATGCTTACGCAAGGTTGGAGACGGTTTAAGTGGGATGAAATCCTATCAAAGAAAGATTCTGCGTTCGATTACTTGCCAGAATTTCGTGGGCACCTTATCAAAGGCCGCGTGATCGAAGGCGCAACGAGAAACGCTGCCAAGGGAGTTAGCATCTTACTTTCTTCGCCCAGTGCAGAGGGAAGGTTTTATTCTGGGGTAAGCAACGAAAAAGGTCAAGTGTTTTTTGAATTGAAGAATTTTTATGGAACGCACCCCCTCATCGGGCAAGCAGGAAGACCCAATGACAGCGTGTATTACTTTGAGGTTATTGATCCATTTTCATCTCAATTTTCAAAAATCCATTTACCCACATTTAGCCTCGAAAAAGAATGGAAGAATACACTAACAAAAAGAAGTATTCACATGCAAGTGCAGACTGTGTTTCAAAAAGATTTACAAAATGCTGCTAAAAATCCCCAAACGGATGCTACTTTTTATGGAAAGCCGGATGAGCATTATCTGCTGAGTGACTATACCCGATTCACCAGTATGGAAGACGTTATGCGCGAATATGTAAAAGGCGTTTGGGTACGGAAGCAAAATGATAAGTTCTATTTTTTATTGCCTCATTCATTTGAAAAAAGAGTGATGAAGGAACCATTAGCTACGGTAGATGGGCTTCCAACTTCTGACTTCAATAGTATAATGAACCTCGATCCTTTAAAAATCAAACAAGTAGATGTGTTTTCTAAAAAAGTCTATTTGGGCAGCCTTACGTATGAAGGATTAATTGCCATTACGAGCTACAAAGGAGACTTAGCGGGGCTTTCTTTAGATGCGAAACAAAACACTCAACTATATGATGGCCTTCAAGAAAAGCGAGAGTTTTATAGTCCTAGGTATGAACCATCGTCTTCTAGAAATAGGATTCCTGATTTCCGCGAATTGTTATATTCGAATTCAAGTGTAACCACTGATGCAATCGGCAAAACTCAGTTAGAATTTTACACGTCAGAACTTGAAGGAACATATTATATAATTACACAGGGCATAACCGACCAGGGCATTGCTGGCAGTTCCATAACTAAATTCACAGTTTCAGGAAATTAGCAGTTAATGACTTTCCATTAATTTTTAAGCGAATGTGACAAAGCACGAAATTCGCAAAAAGTGCAAACTAAATAGCAAAAGCATCATGTTTTTAAAGGAATGGTGAGTTGTACCTTAGCAAAAGTTTCTAATCGTATTCGATTGCGGTTTTTAGTTTGTTAAAGAAAAATATGGGCATTATCTCTGGAATTATCTTTCACTTTATTGGGGGCTTTGCTTCGGGAAGCTTTTATGTACCTTATAGCAAAGTAAAAAAGTGGGCTTGGGAGAGTTATTGGATCGTGGGCGGACTGTTCTCTTGGCTCATTGTTCCTCCCTTAGCAGCTTGGCTCACGGTTCCAAATTTCGCTGAGCTGATTAGCGGTTCTGCCCCTGAAGTTCTAAAATTCATTTTTCTATTTGGAATACTTTGGGGCATTGGTGGCCTCACATATGGATTAGGTGTGCGCTACCTTGGCATGTCGTTGGGCAATTCCATTGTGCTGGGTTTTTGTTCTGCCTTTGGGGCACTCGTACCATCTATCTATTACAATTTCTTCCCACAAGCTGGTAAGACAACTTTCAGTGAACTGATCGGCACTTCTTGGGGCCAAGTGGTGCTCGGAGGTGTTGCGCTGTGCTTGTTCGGAATTTATGTGTGTGGAAAAGCAGGGATGCTGAAAGAACGGGAAATGTCAGATAGCGACAAGAAAAAAAGTGTGGCGGAATTTAATTTAGTAAAAGGACTGATCGTTGCCATTGCTTCTGGCATCTTGAGTTCTTGCTTTAATTTCGGAATTGAGGCAGGAAAACCACTGGCGGAAGCAGCCGTGACTTCAGGAAACAATCCCTTGTATCAAAATAACGTTGCGTATGTGGTCCTTCTTTGGGGCGGCCTATCTACTAACTTCATTTGGTGTGCATTCTTAAATTTCAAGAACAAAACTTTTTCAAATTATGCTGACCCCCAAACTCCTTTGGTCAACAACTACTTATTCTCCGCGTTGGCCGGCACGACTTGGTTCCTGCAATTCTTCTTTTATGGAATGGGTGAAAGTAAATTGGGCAATGGAGCCAGCTCGTGGATTTTGCACATGGCCTTTATTATACTAGTAGCGAATGGTTGGGGCATTGCGTTGAAAGAGTGGAAAGGCGTAAGCAAGAAAACACGCAATACCTTTATAGCAGGGATTGCACTCATCATCCTTTCTGTGTTATTGGTAGGCTATGGGAACTCGATTAAGTAAGTAAACTCTAAAACCTGCGTAGGCAAAATCTTAAATCACAAATCATAAATCTAAAATCTTCAATGTCAACAACAACTAAAAATTTCAAGCACGTCAGTTATTTGTGGGATGAAAAAAAAGCCAACGAGCTTGCCGGTGATCAAGTGGCCTTGCTCGTGTATCGATCTAATTTATTGGGTGCCGATTTACGATTGACCAACTATGGTGGCGGAAATACTTCTTGCAAAGCCATAGCAAAAGATCCGCTATCAGGAAAAGAAACCGAAGTGATGTGGGTGAAGGGTTCAGGCGGTGATTTGGGCACCATGAAAAGAAATGGCCTCGCAGCGCTCTATGTTGATAAGCTGCGTAGTTTGAAAAATGTATATCGCGGAATTGAGTTTGAAGATGAAATGGTAGAGCTTTTTAATCATTGCATCTACGATCTCTCTTCCAAGGCACCTTCCATTGACACACCTTTGCATGGATTTTTACCTTTCAAACATATCGATCACCTTCATCCCGATGCAGCAATCGCTATCGCAGCAGCAAAAGATGGAAAGAGAATTACGCAAGAATTGTTTAGCGGAACAATCGGCTGGGTGGAATGGCAGAAACCTGGTTTTGACCTTGGACTGAAACTTAAAAAGTGTTTAGATGAAAATCCTGGTATACGCGGGATCATGCTCGGTTCACACGGCCTCTTCACTTGGGGCGATACCGCTTATGAAAGCTACATCAACACATTGGAAGTGATTGAACGCTGTGCCGAATATCTCGAAAATAATTACGGAAAGAAAAAACCAGTATTTGGTGGAGCAAAAATAAAAAACCTTCCTAAAGAAAAACGATTAGCACAAGCTGCTTCACTTGCTCCCATCTTGCGTGGCTTCTGTTCTAGCCAAACTAGAATGATCGGCCACTTCACCGATGATGACCGTATACTAGAATTCATTGGCTCAAATGACTTAGAAAAACTTGCTCCGATGGGCACCAGTTGCCCCGATCATTTTCTGCGTACCAAAATCAGTCCACTTGTTTTAGAATTAAAACCAGAAGAAGAGTTGACTGACTTTACGAAGCTGAAAGAAAAACTTCTTCCCGCATTTGAAGGATACCGCGCGATGTATAAATCCTATTATGAGAAATGTAAGCATCCAAGTAGTCCAGCAATGCGCGATCCCAATCCCGTTGTGATTCTCTACCCTGGTGTTGGTATGTTTACGTTTGCCAAAGATAAACAAACTGCGCGTGTGGCCGCAGAGTTTTATATCAACGCCATCAATGTGATGAAGGGTGCAGAGGCTATTTCAGAATATACATCGTTGCCACGGCAAGAAGCTTTCAATATCGAATACTGGCTGCTCGAAGAAGCCAAACTTCAACGCATGCCAAAACCAAAACCGCTTTCTGGCAAAATTGCTTTGGTGACAGGCAGTGCTGGTGGTATTGGCAAAGCCATCGCGAAAAAATTTGCGGAAGAAGGTGCTTGTGTGGTGTTGAATGACATCAACCAAGAACGATTGAATGGTGCAGTGGATGAATTTAAAAAACTTTTTGGAACAGATACAGCCTCCTCCACCATATTAAATGTAACGGATGAGGTAAGCATCAAAAAAGCTTACGCAGATGCAGCCCTTGCATTTGGTGGTGTCGATATTATCATCAACAATGCCGGGATCAGCATTTCAAAATCCATTTCCGACCATACCCTTGAAGATTGGGACAAGCTTTATAATATCTTGGTGAAAGGTCAATTCCTCGTATCACAAGCTGGAATAGAAATATTACGCAAACAAAATTTGGGTGGCGACATCGTAAACATCGTGTCCAAAAATGCAGTGGTGGCTGGGCCTAACAATGCAGGCTACGGCTCTGCGAAAGCCGCACAGGCACACCTCACTCGTTTGTTTGCAGCCGAATTGGGTGGAGATAAAATACGAGTGAACACGGTAAACCCTGACGCGGTGATTGCCGATAGCAATATCTGGTCGGGTGGCTGGGCAGAGGGTCGCGCGAAAGCGTATGGAATTAAAGTAGAAGAGTTGCCTGCATACTATGCCAAGCGAACTTTATTGAACGAAACAATTTTGCCTTTGGATATTGCCAACGCGTGCTTTGCTTTTGTCGGTGGCTTGTTGAATAAATCCACAGGCAATGTGTTGAATGTAGATGGTGGTGTAGCTATGGGTTTTGTCCGCTAAATAAAAAAGTAACCATGGAACGCATCGCTTTCAAAATGCAATTATATAAAGGCCAAGCCGAAGAATACAAGAGAAGGCATAATGAAATATGGTCTGAGTTGGCCAAACTGCTAAAAGAGAATGGGATCAGGGATTATTCTATTTTTTTGGACGATGAAACCAATACATTATTTGCGAGCTTAAAGGTGGAAAGCTCTAAAAAATTAGAATCGTTGCCTTCGCATCAGATCATGATGAAGTGGTGGAGATACATGGCGGATATCATGCATACGAATACCGATAATTCGCCCATCAGTGTACGGCTGAGTGAGGTGTTTTATCTTGAGTAATTGAAGTATTGAGTGGTAGGCGTTAAGACACCTTCAAGGTGTCAGTCGCCTATTAAAACAGAACTAACTATTGATTGTAATATGAACAATTCTACGATTTCATCGCTGATCAATGACCAAAACAAAAAACATGGCAAAGAACATGACTTTCATTTTGGTTATTTAGGTGAAGCTCTTTCCCGCAAAGGAATAGATGCGAGTGCCTTGGTGGAAAAAATTAAACAATTTCAGGTGGCCATCCCGAGTTGGGCATTGGGCTCTGGTGGTACGCGCTTCGGCCGGTATTCTATTGGGGGCGAGCCACGCAACTTAGAAGAAAAAATTGAAGATGTTGGCTTGCTTCATCTCCTCAACAAATCCTCTAACTCTATTTCGCTGCACATCCCGTGGGACATCCCCCAAGATACACCAGCTATTAAAGAATTATTGGCCGCCAATGGCTTGACCATTGATTCGGTCAACTCTAATACTTTTCAAGATCAAAAAGAACAAACTCACTCCTATAAATTTGGCTCGCTTTGCCACACAGAAAAAAAAGTTCGTCACCAGGCGATTGCCCACAATATCGAATGCATCGAGTATGGAAAAAAGCTAGGCTCCAAAACGTTAACGGTTTGGTTAGCCGATGGCTCTAATTTTCCAGGCCAATTTCATTTAAGAAAAGCGTATCAACGAACGGCAGACTCTCTTTCGCAAATTTACCAAGTGATGCCCAACGACTGGACGATGCTGATCGAATACAAACCGTACGAACCCTATTTCTATTCAATGGTCATTCCTGATTGGGGAACATCATATTCCCTATGCCAAGGATTGGGGAAACAAGCAAATGTATTAGTAGACCTAGGGCATCATTTACCCAATACGAATATTGAGCAGATTGTTGGTAGGCTGATGCATTTCGGAAGGCTGGGCGGTTTTCATTTCAATGGTTCCATGTACGGTGATGATGACTTAACCACAGGAAGTATAAAGCCCTATCAATTCTTTTTGATTTTCAATGAGCTTGTGGACGGAATGGAAGATACCAATGTAAAAAATCCACCCTTGGCATGGATGATCGATGCCAGCCACAATATAAAAGATCCGCTAGAAGATTTGATGCAATCTGTGGAGGCGATTTTGAACACTTATGCAAAAGCTCTTTTAGTAGATCGTGTAAGTTTAGCCGAATCACAAGATCAAAACGATGTGGTACGGGCAGAGGAAATAATGAAAGAAGCATTTCAAACCGACACAAGACCTTTAGTCGCTGAGGCCATGAAGCAAAAAGGTGGTGCATTGAAACCGGTGGAAGTTTTTCGCAGCGCTAACGTGAGAGAAGAACTGATTTTGAAAAGAGGCAAGTTAAGCTTAGCGACTGGTCTATGATTGAGGTTACGGCAATTTTTGACATTGGCAAAACAAATAAAAAATTGCTCCTGTTTGATGGACACGGAAATGTGTTGAAAGAAATACTTCAGCAATTTGATACTACGGTTGATGAAGATGGTTTTCCCTGCGAAGATATTGCGAAAATCACCAAGTGGGTAAAATCGCAATGGAAGCAATTACTAAGATCAGAGGATTACAAAGTGGTGGCCGCTAATTTTACAGCCTTTGGTGCGAGCTTTGTTCATCTTGGAGAAAACAATAAACCTGTTGCCCCATTATACGATTATCTGCGCCCAGTGCACCCCGCTATCGTAAAAAAATTCTATACGGCAATACGGGATAAGACCGGTCAAAACCTAAATCAATTTACACAGCTAACGTGCTCGCCAAAATTGGGCATGCTTAATTCAGGCTTCCAACTTTACTGGATAAAAAAAAGCAAACCCGAACTGTGGGAGAAAATTGAATGCTCACTTCACTTGCCGCAATATTTATCGTTTATTCTTACAGGAAAGAAAGTAAGCGACTACACCTCCATCGGATGCCACACAGCGTTATGGAATTTTAAAAAATTCCAATACAGTGAATGGGTGAAGGGCGATATCGCAGCAAAATTGGTACCGATCACTTCCGAAAACTTTGTGCTCGTGAATAGAAGTAAAAAGGACGCTACACCTATCAAGATCGGCTTTGGATTACATGATAGTTCATCAGCTCTCATCCCATATTTGTATCCTTCTAACAATAGTTTTATTCTTATTTCCACTGGCACATGGAGTATCCAACTTAATCCATTCAACAGCTCCATTCTTACCCAAGGTCAGCTCCATAAAGATTGCTTATGCTACATGCAATCCGATGGAAGACAAGTAAAAGCTTCGCGGTTATTGCTAGGTCGTGAGCATGACTTTCAAGTAAATAGAATTGCAAAGCACTTTACTCTTGATACTGAATTTCATAAAGAGTTGGAATTTGATGAGGGTATTTTTTGGTACGTGCAAACTATTAAACGAAACAAATTTTATCCTGCTTGCATGGCTGGAAGCGGCCCCGTGCCTAAACCACAACTTTCTAAATGGGATGTTTCCATTTTTCGGAGCGCCAATGAGGCATATCACAGTTTAATAATACACCTCGTGTCGCTACTTAAAATATCCATACAACTGATTGATGTGCCGCGTGTAAAAACTTTTTATGTAGATGGTGGCTTTGCGCGAAATGATATTTTTATGAATGCTCTAGCCTATTCCCTTTATCAAAAAAAAGTAGTGGCTTCTTACTTGCCGCAATCAACAGCCATGGGTGCCTTTATGCATCTCCATCGCCTAGAAGGGAGCAAGAAGATTGATTTGGGCCCGCAATTTAAAGTCTACGACAAATCGGAAGAAAAGAACTTAGTTGCTACATCGATCAACGAATGAATACCTCAGCTACCAACGAATCGACAATAAGTGATCGGAAGGCAATTCTTCTACATCCTTCGGACGATGTATTAGTTGCCCTCCATGATTTACAAAGAGGGGATAGTGTTCTGAATGGAAATGAAACAATTTTCATTCAATCCAATGTGCCTGCCAAACACAAAGTTGCAATTCGGCATTTTAATATAGGCGATAAGATAAAGATGTATGGGGTTGTGATTGGTGAAGCGACCCAAGAAATTCATACTGGAGCATCCTTAACAACTCAAAATCTCAAGCACGATTCGAAGGGTTTTGAAGTACGAAATATTGATTATCGATGGAAAGCGCCCGATATTCTAAAATGGAAATCAAGAAAATTCATGGGCTATCACCGCAACGATGGTCAAGTGGGCACTCGCAACTTTTGGCTGGTAGTCCCGTTGGTCTTCTGCGAAAACCGGAATGTCGACTATATCAAAAATGCGTTCATCAAAAAATTAGGCTATGCCAAACCCGACAAGTACGAAGGGCTAGTGGAACAACTTATCAATGAATACAAACGAGGCAGTTTGGGAGAAGTAAAGTTAGCTCAAGCTAATTTGGACTATAAAACTAGCCAACGCATCTTTGAAAATATTGATGGAATAAAATTCCTCAACCATCAGGGAGGTTGCGGGGGCACACGTGAAGACTCAGACAACCTTTGTAAATTGATTGCAGGATATTTAAACAATCCTAACGTAGCTGGAGCGACCATCCTAAGCCTTGGCTGTCAACATGCACAGATTGAAATACTAAAACAATCCATACAACAAATCAACTCAAGCTTTGACAAGCCCTTACTCTTCTTTGAGCAGCAGAAATATCCATCGGAAGACACCTTATTGGCGCAAGCCATCCGCGAAACATTTGTCATGCTTTCAATCACAAATAAAATTTCTCGCGAGCCAGCAGGCCTCGATAAATTGTGTATTGGACTAAAATGTGGAGGCTCTGATGGCTTCTCGGGCCTCACGGCAAACCCTGCTATGGGTCATGTATCCGATATGCTTGCCGCCATTGGAGGCAAAACAATTTTGGCAGAGTTTCCTGAACTGTGCGGTGTAGAGCAAGAACTGATAGATCGCAGTGTAAATATCCACATTGCCCAAAAATTTGCTACGCTGATGACGGAATACAATTCCAAAGCGGAAGCTATCGGCAGTGGCTTCTCTATGAATCCCTCGCCTGGTAACATTAAAGACGGCTTGATTACTGATGCCATGAAATCGGCAGGGGCCGCAAAGAAAGGTGGTACTTCGCCCATTGCAGATGTATTAAACTATGGAGAATATATTCGCCAGAATGGGTTGAGCCTGCTGTGCACACCTGGTAATGATGTGGAGGCCACCACAGGCATGGCCGGCAGTGGTGCGAACCTGATTATTTTTTCTACGGGGCTCGGCACACCCACCGGCAATCCCATCGCCCCCGTTATCAAAACCTCCACTAATAACGCCTTGGCGAAACGCATGTCATATCTGATTGATTTTGACCATGGCGATATCATTACAGAGGGCAAGTCAATCGTACAATCGGGGGAGGAACTATTAGACAAGATCCTAGAGATTGCCAGTGGAGAAATTTATACGAAGGCCGAGCAGCTTCAACAAGATGATTTTATCCCTTGGAAAAGAGGTGTTTCACTTTAACCCAGAAACAACCATGGAAGCTGAAAACGAAAAAATAGAATTGCAAACGCACAATGGTAAAAACAAACCCGCCATGCCGCGCAAACACTATGAACTGTTAAGTGAATTTATTTTGAATATTCTCCAGCAGCAAGAACGTGTCAATTTGATGGAATTGATGGAATTGGCAAACAATAAATTTAACCACCAGTTTAATGGCGAGGTTGCATGGCAACTGTTGTGGATAAAACAGGATATGGAAGTGCGCGGAATGATTGAGATTGCCCACCAGAAAAGTTGCGCACAAACCATTTCATTAAAGAAGAAAGTAAATCCAGTTGGACTTACTGGAAAGCGGTTGACCATTGGCCACAATATAGTTGTGTTGGATGACCATCGTGGACGGTCAAAAAAATGGACAGTAAACTCAATATAACCAAATGGTAAACCAGCTATTTAATTTGCATAGAAAGCTTGCCGTGGTAACTGGAGGTGGCAGCGGCATTGGCCTTGCCATCGCTGAACTATTTGCCCAACAAGGCGCATACGTTTTTATTTTAGAGTTGAACAAGAGTGCAGCCGAAGAAGCAGTTAAAACCATTGGTGATGCAGGAGGAAAAGCCCAAGCAGTAGCGTGCAACGTGGCGAATCAAAAAGAAGTAGAAAAATTTTTTTTTTCTATCAATCAAGAGAAGGGCAAGATTGATATTTTGGTCAACTGTGCCGGCATTGCGCACATCGGCAATCTAGAGAACACGGAAGAAACCGATTTTGATAAGGTGTTCAACGTAAACGTGAAAGGAGTTTACAACTGTATGAAAGCGGTGATTGCAACTATGAAAGAACACGGAGGAGCAATTTTGAATATTGCATCCATTGCGTCAAGTGTGGGCATTGCAGATAGGTTTGCCTATTCTATGAGCAAAGGAGCTGTGCTGACAATGACTTTATCCGTGGCAAAAGATTACATCAAACACAATATCCGCTGCAATTGCATTTCGCCTGCGCGGATTCATACTCCTTTTGTTGACGGGTTCATTCAAAAAAATTATCCTGGAAAAGAAAAAGAAATGTTCGATAAACTTTCGGCTTCACAGCCTATTGGCCGGATGGGCAAGCCCGGTGAAGTGGCGGCACTCGCGCTATACTTGTGTTCAGATGAGGCTGGGTTTGTAACTGGGTCAGACTATCCGATAGATGGAGGGTTTATCCGATTGAATAATTAATAACTTCTAATTTTAAGTTTAGCATGAAATTATTCCGCTTTGGCGAATTAGAAAGAGAAAGACCAGCAGTAATCACTTCCGATGGAAAGAAAATTGATGTATCTGGTTATATCGATGATTATGATGAACATTTTTTCCGAACCGATGGGCTGTTGAGGCTAAGCCTCTGGATTTCTAAAAATGCAAACAATTGCCCTGAAGTAAAGGAAGGGGTCAGAATCGGTTCATGCATTGCGCGGCCAAGCAAAATCATTTGCGTAGGATTGAACTATGCCAAACATGCACAAGAAACAAATGCACCCATCCCTACCGAGCCAATTATCTTTTTTAAATCCACCACGGCCTTGTGCGGTCCCAACGACAACATCATCATCCCGAAAAATTCTTCCAAAACAGATTGGGAGGTGGAACTTGCTGTGGTGATTGGGAAAAAGGCCAGTTATGTGAGTGAAAGAGATGCTTTAGACTTTGTAGCTGGGTACTCACTGCACAACGATTATTCCGAGCGTGAATTTCAATTGGAGCGAGGTGGCCAATGGGTGAAAGGAAAAAGCTGTGATACATTTGCGCCCTTGGGTCCGTTTCTTGCAACAAAGGAAGAAGTGGCTAATCCTCACAACCTCAATCTCTGGCTTACAGTAAACGGAGAAAAAGTTCAAAACTCCAACACCGATGACATGATTTTTAATATCCCATTTCTAGTAAGTTACATCAGTCAATTTATGACACTGTTGCCAGGCGATGTTATCTCCACAGGCACTCCGTTTGGCGTGGGGCTGGGCTTTAAGCCACCGAGATATCTGAAATCAGGAGATGTGGTTGAGTTGGGTATTGATAGATTAGGAACGCAGCGACAACAAGCGGTTGCTTATGAATCTCAAAGGAAAAATATTCTGTAGTAATTTTATCGAATGAATAGATGGTTATTGACTCCCACCAACATTTTTGGCAGTATCATCCTGTAAAAGATGCGTGGATTGCGGATGACATGAAAGTGATTCAGCGCGACTTCATGCCAAACGACTTGAGCAGAATTCTTGCTGAAAATAAAATAGATGGGTGTGTGGCCGTTCAAGCCGACCAATCCGAAGACGAGACTAATTTCCTTATAGAACAGGCAAGTAAAAATAATTTCATCAAAGGAGTAGTGGGCTGGGTTGACCTTTGCGCAAACAATATCGAAAAGCGATTGCATTACTTCTCGCAATTTAAAATCATAAAAGGCTTTCGGCATATTGTACAAGGAGAGTCCGATGACCAATTCATCTTGAGCGATGATTTTTGTCGAGGAATACGTTTATTGGAAAAGTACAATTTTACCTATGACCTTTTAATCCAACCCAGACATTTGGTGTATGCCCCAGAGTTGGTTGCGCAATTTCCAAATCAAAAATTTGTGATTGACCATTTGGCCAAACCATTTAGTAAAGACCAATCAATAGAACAATGGAAAAAAGATATCGGTTTTATATTCAAACATAAAAATGTACGCTGCAAAATTTCGGGCATGGTAACCGAAGTAGATTGGAAAAATTGGAAGCAAGAAGATTTTGTTCCTTATCTTGATGTAGTTATTGATTCTTTGGGGATTGACCGAGTAATGTATGGCTCTGATTGGCCTGTGTGTTTGTTGGCAGCATCTTATGACAAACAATTAGCGATTGTGAAAAACTATTTTAAAAATTTTACCTCTGAGGAACAAAACAAAGTGATGGGCAAAAACGCTATTGATTTTTATAATCTTTGATGCTATGGACTTAAAGCTAAAAAACAAAGTAGTGATTGTTACAGGCAGTGCCAAAGGCATTGGCGAAGGAATCGCGTTGGCGTTGGCACAAGAAGGTGCAATACCCGTAGTGGTGGGGCGAAACGAGGAAGATAATTTAAAAGTGCTTGCTAAAATAAAACAAGGTGGCGGAAGTGGTTTCCAAATTGTAGCCGAGCTGATTTCCGATGCGGAATGTAAAAAAGCCGTTGACCTTACAGTGAAAAATTTTGGCAGGATTGAGGGGCTGATCAATAACGCTGGTGTAAATGACGGGGTCGGATTGGCCAGCGGAAACTATGAAACGTTTATTGCTTCGCTCCACAAAAATTTAATTCACTATTACCTAATGGCGCATTATGCGTTGCCCGAATTGATCAAGAGCAAAGGTGCAATTGTAAATATCGGATCAAAGACTGCCGATACAGGGCAAGGCAACACCTCTGCTTATGCTGCCAGCAACGGAGGAAGAAACGCTTTGACCAGAGAGTGGGCAGTTGAATTGTTACCGCATGGCATCAGGGTCAATTCTGTGATTGTGGCGGAGTGCTTCACTCCCCTGTATGAAACATGGATAAAAACCTTTCCCAATCCAGAAGAAAAGTTAAAAGCCATCACGGAAAAAATCCCGTTAGGCAAACGCATGACCACCAAAGAGGAAATCGCTGATACCGTTTTGTTTTTATTATCCGAACGGTCCAGCCACACCACGGGGCAGTTGATTTATGTGGATGGTGGATATGTGCATTTGGATAGGGCGTTGGGGTAAGGATTTAAGATTTAGAATTTAAAATTTAAGATTTTTGAATAATGCCAATACACGCTTCCGAAAAAACTGTAATTGAAAAACCAATGGAGGGGCAATCCTATTTGCTGCCGTTGATATTGGTCACCAGCTTGTTTTTTCTTTGGGGGCTTGCGTATGGACTGCTCGATGTGCTGAATAAACATTTTCAAGAAACACTCAACATCACCAAACAACGCTCCACTCTTTTACAAGCAGCATACTTCGGTGCTTATTTTCTGATGGCTATCCCTGCTGGGATTTTTATGAACAAGGTAGGTTACAAGAAAGGGATCATCACTGGATTGCTTCTTTATGCGATGGGCGCATTTTTGTTTTATCCATCCGCCACTTTCTCTAGCTTCAATCTATTTTTGTTTTCGTTGTTCATTTTGGCAAGCGGCCTAACCTTTTTAGAAACGGCCGCCAACCCGTACATCACTGTGCTGGGCAAACCAGAAACGTCTGCTTTCCGACTTAACCTTTCACAAAGTTTTAATGGGGTGGGTTCATTTATTGGCCCAATCATAGGCGCGCAACTTTTTTTTGGTAGCCAAACAAGCAATCTCGATTCGGTGAAGATGGTTTACATTATAATTGGCTCGGTTGTTCTCGGTATTGCTTTTTTATTTCTGCGCACTTACCTACCGGAAATAAAAGAACAAGAGTCAATGAAAAAATCTCAACCCGTTCATAAAAATTTATTTCAACACAGCCATTTTTTGTGGGCAGTGGTAGCGCAATTTTTTTATGTGGCAGCACAGGTGGGCATGGCCGCTTTGTTCATCAACTATTGCACAGAGAAAAATTTGGGTATCACCAACGAGAATGCTTCTTATCTTTTATCGGGAAGTTTGTTGTTGTTTACCATAGGGCGTTTTGCTGGCACGGTATTGATGAGGGTAGTTAAGCCCAATCAATTGTTAAGCATCTATTCGGTGGCGAATATTTTACTTTGTGCTGCAGTTATTTATTTGCCAGGAATTATTTCTGTTTACTCATTGATGGCTGCTTTCTTTTTTGCTTCTATCATGTTCCCCACTATTTTCGCATTGGGCGTTAAAGATTTGGGACTGCATACTAAGCGTGGGGCATCGTTCATTATCATGTCCATTGTGGGTGGGGCAATTGTGCCTTATGTGATGGCCTCGTTCACCTCCACGGCCATGGCGTATACAGTTCCTTTGATCTGCTTTGTAGTGGTTTTTTTATTTGGTGTGAAGGGATATAAGGTACGAGCATGAGCCAATACCAAACATACTACTTTGCGCTTGATTTAAAGGATGACCCTGAGCTCATTGCTGAATATGAAGCCTATCACAAAAATGTTTGGCCAGAAATAATCCAGAGTATAAAAGACAGCGGCATTGCAAGCATGCAGATATACAGGGCAGGCAACCGCTTGTTCATGACCATGAAGGTAATGGACAGTTTTTCGTTTGAGAATAAAGAACTTAAAGACTCGGCAAATCAGAAAGTTCAAGAGTGGGAAAAATTGATGTGGACATACCAACAGTCATTGCCATTTGCAAAACCCAATGAAAAGTGGGTGTTGATGAATAAAATATTTGAGCTTGAATAAAATCTTTACTCTTAAACAACAAAGCACAGAATCATGAAATGGATATTCAATTCTAATTACCCGTCCATAGAGGATTTGCGGGCCAAGGCCATGAAACGAATACCTCGTTTTGCATTTGAATATTTAGATGGTGGCTGCAACGAAGACATCAACCTTTACAAAAATACAAACGAGCTGCGACAAGTAGAATTGATACCGCAGTACTTGAAACCAGCTGTCAATGTTGACATGAAGACCGAACTGTTTGGCCATGTCTATGATGCCCCGTTTGGCATTGCACCTGTTGGGCTGCAAGGGCTGATGTGGCCGAATGCACCCGAGATATTGGCTTCCGCTGCCTTTCAACACAATATACCTTTCATATTGAGCACTGTCACTACTGCTAGCATCGAAAGAATTAGTGAACTAACGCAAGGCAAGGCATGGTTTCAATTGTATCATCCTGCTGAAAATACATTGCGTGATGACATCATCAAAAGACTAAAGGCATCCCAATATAAAGTATTGGTTTTGCTATGCGATGTCCCATCCTTTGGTTATCGCCCGCGCGATATCCGAAATGGTCTGGCGATGCCGCCTAAGATGACCCTAAAAAATATTTTTCAGATAATGTTTAAGCCCACTTGGGCATTGAATACTTTGATGCGCGGGCAACCCGCATTTAAAACACTCAAACCTTATATGCCCAAAAATCTGGACATGAAACAACTCGGCTTATTTATGAACCAAACTTTCTCAGGTAGATTGAACGAAGAGAAAATTTCTGCGATCCGTGACCAATGGAAAGGAAAGTTGGTACTAAAAGGTGTGGCCAGCGAAGAAGATGCTCAGTTGGCAATACGACTTGGCCTCGATGGGATTATTGTTTCAAATCATGGTGGTCGACAGATCGATGCAGGTGAATCAGCTATTCATTCATTGGTACCTATTGCCAAAAAATATAAAGATAAAATTAAGGTGATGATGGATAGCGGTATCCGTTCAGGTCCTGACGTGGCACGAGCCTTGGCCAGTGGTGCGGAGTTTACTTTTATGGGTAGGTCCTTTATGTATGGCGTGGCTGCTCTTGGCAAGCAAGGCGGTGACCATACTATCGCGATTTTGAAAACACAGCTCAAGCAGGTGATGGAGCAAGTGGGGTGTAATGAAACAACTAATTTTTATAGGCATTTAAAAACGAATTTATAGGTGTTAATAAAATGATTCTTAACTTTAAGGATTCCAAATGAGAGTACACATCATTTTAGATGAACCATCTAAGGATTTTTGGATCCAAGATTTTCCTGACATTCCCAAGGAGTGGCGATCATTTGATGCTATCTGGCATTTATGAAGGCAACGATAAGGAGTTGAAAGAATTATTTGAGAATACTGACTGCTTAATCTACGATGCTACATGGGCAAAGAATAAAGAAGGTTATTTTATCATGCTCTTTTGCAAAGTCCTTTGATTCTCAGCAAGCTTTTCCCGCAATGCTTGCATATCAGTGCTTACTTTCTTTTCAATGACCTTAGCGTAAATCTGTGTTGTGCGGATGCTGGCGTGGCCAAGCATTGAACTGACCGACTCGATAGGAACATTGTTGGCCAACGTAACCGTTGTGGCAAAAGTGTGACGGGCAATATGAAAAGTCAGCTTCTTGTTTATCCCACAGATCTCTGCAATTTCTTTGAGGTAGTCTTTCACCTTTTGATTGCTCTTTACAGGAAAGATTTTGCCTTTGATTTTCGCTTCCTCATGGTTTTTATATTTCTCAACTAATTTTAGTGCAATGGGAAGTAGAGGAACATTCGATTTGTTCTTTGTTTTAGTTCTGTTAATATGAATCCATTTTTGGCCGTCAATCCCAATTGAGATATGCTCGGCTGATAGTATTTCCACTTCTGCGTAAGCGTACCCTGTGTAGCAACCGAAAATAAAAATATCGCGTACCTCCTCCAATCGAGTTGAGGGCAGTACTTTATTCATCAAGATTTCAAGCTCTTCTTCACTCAGGTATCCACGGTTTACTTCTTTGGTTGTGCATTTGAATGCTTGGAAAGGATTGTGTGCGATCCACTCGTTGCGGACGGCCACGTTTGCAATCTTCTTAACGATCTTAATGTATCGTATCGCGGTGTTGTGATCGATCTTATCTTCAGTCTTCAAATAATATTCAAAGTCTGCGATGAAACTATATTTGAGATCAAGCAACGGTATGTCTGTTTTACGGTAGGTCGCCTTTATGAAGCGCTCCATTTTTCCAATGGCAACCTTGTATCTTTTGTGAGTTCCAATAGCGATGTCCTTGCCAATCAATGCAAACATCTGATCGTTGTGATACCTGAATACCTCAAGAACAGTTTTCCCCCTTTGCTCGATACCCAAATATATAATTTTGACTGCTTCCGCTGAAATTACTGCATCGCTTGCCAACAACTCGTAATAATGCTGATTGATTTTTCCTTTTACTAGGTCGAGAAAACTATTGATTTGGTAGGCTTCATCAGACCTCCCTATTGCTCGAGCCGTTCTTTCATCCCACAACTCAGTTTTAATTTTTTTGCCAAGAGAAATTTCTGCGCGCTTGCCGTCAACAGTAACACGAGCATATAAAGTGCCTTCTGGTTTTCGTGAACGTGAAGCACTGAGCCATACTAAAATTGAAAAAGTTTGATTCCGTTTCATACCATTTGATTTTGCTAACCGAATAAAGAGCCAAACCGTTGAATAATTTGATGCTCTTTGAAGCAGTTTGAACCTTGCAGTAGTTTGTGGATCAGCTACTTACAACGAATTCGGTTAGCAATTATAGCAGAAGAAAACTGCTAACCGAATTGCTCACTTTTTCTTTGTGATTGTTTGTGCTTGGATGGTGCAGGAAAAATGAAAAAGCCCCTTAAACATAGAATTTAAGGGGCTTTGAATAATTTGGTTTGAAAGATGTGACCCCGCTGGGATTCGAACCCAGGACCCTTACATTAAAAGTGTAATGCTCTACCAGCTGAGCTACGAGATCATTGAATTTGCCCATTTAAAAGGCATTTCCGTAATTGAGGACGCAAAGGTAACCGAATAAGAAAATAATGCAAACCAAGATTTCAAAAATTCTTCTAATCCTGCTCTTTCCTCTTTTTTGTTTGGGGCAAAATATACAACAGAAAATTAACCGAGCAGATTCGCTCTATCGGGCAAAGCAGTATACCCAATCGTACGCTATTTATCAGTCTTTGCTGGCTCAAAATCAGTATTCACCTGCCATGCTGTTGAAAATGGCATACATCCAAGAAGGACTCAGTCACCAAGGGCTATGTCTCTATTACTTAAATCTTTATCAACATGCTTCCGATGATCAACAAACAGTTACTAAAATGGAGGAACTAGCCAATAAGCATAGATTGGAAGGGTATCAGTCATCAGATAGATCGCGCTTCATTCACTTTTTGCAAAAAAATAATTTGCTCATAACAGGGGGGCTTTGCGCTATTATTTTTCTTTTCTTCTCATTACTTTTTTTCCAGAAGCGAAAGGGTAAAAGCACACTGGTAGCAATGTTATTATTGACATTTTTTTCAGTCTTACTTTTTGCAGTCACCAATTGGGGGGGCAAACCTTCTCAGATCATAGTCTCTTCTGGCGCGACCTACCTGATGAGTGGACCCTCTGCGGGGGCTTCTGTTACAGCTATTTTAGATGAAGGGCATCGGTTGACCGTGCAGGGCAAAAAAGATGTGTGGCTAAAAATAAAATGGAAAGATAAAGACGCTTACGTGAAGCAAGGTAATGTTCTTCCGATAAAGCTCTAGACCACAGTTAATAGAGAATAGATAGCGGACTTTTATATTCCTTGTTAGAATATTTTACACGATAGTAATAAACCCCAGCAGCTTGGTTGGGAGCATACCACCTGAACTTGCGATCGGTGCTTTCAAAAACCATTTCTCCCCATCGATTGAAAACTTGAACCAGTTCAAAGCGCCCAGCACAATTGTCTTTTGGCAATGAAATTTTCTTATCGAGTGGCACTCCTCCCTCCTCCCCTTCTAGTCCTTCTAGGGCGAAGTAAGCATTATAATTATCGCCAGGATTAGGTGTAAATACATTGGGCATATAGAATTCTTTGCCGCTGCCATCCACGTCTTTGATTTTTACATTGACTTGAATCGTATCTGCCTTTGCATTCAAACACCGGTCATCGGCTACTTTAAATTGGAAGGTATAATTGTTTTCATAAACCTGATTTTTAAAAATACTGCAATCAGGATTCCAGCTTAAAAGAGATTGGATAGGAGAAGTGCCAGCAACTTTTTGGAAAGTATAGCCCACTGGCTCCACGTCTCCAGAAGCTTTAATCAATGAAAGCGTCAAATTGTCTTTTGTTGGAAAGACATCTGAATCTGTCCCCAGCAAATTAACTTCAATGGGCTGCCCCAAGGTATATTCCAAATTTGAATTGGTAACAACTTGAAGGGAAGGATTCCTAGCCTCTAACTGCGGCTTGGTGTTATCAGGCGGAGATAATTTTACTTCTACATCCAACGTATCAGCCTTGTAAAAGCGACACTTGTTCGCATTATCCACTACAATAAATTGAAATACAAAAACATCTTTTTGCTTTAAATTGATTTTATCGCAGCCAATATTCCAAACGAACCTGGATGAGATAGATCGGTTGCCAGTAACTTGCGGAAAAGAGATAGAATAATTACTTGCGTTGAAACCAATTCCCTTGCCACTCAAGATTAGAAAGTCATTATCTATTAAGTCTTCACCTATAACCGTGAAATTTAATGACTCAAATATTTTTTTATTTACAATTACTTTTCTTTCACTCTTAGATGTAGTTAGGTCAGCAGAATAAATAATAGGGTCAGCGTTCCCGGGTAGTTTGATATTCAATTTTAAAATAGCAGCGACAGGATCATTTAAGTTACATAGGTCTTGATCGTTTACTAAAATCTTTACCGTGAAATTTGTGCGCTTAGTGAAGTCATAAATATCGCAGCGAGGATCCCAGCTCAGATATCCTTCTATCAAGCCTTTCTCCTGTTTAGTGATTTTTACTTCCATACCAAAATCCTTTAAGGCAAAGCCATCCGTTGCAACGAAAACCACTAAATCATCCAAGTCCTCGTCTTTGGCAATAAACTCCCACTTCTTTATAGGATCACCTTCTCGTACCTGATCTGTGGTTAATCCTGGCGTTATTGTAGGTGAATTATTAGGGGGCGGCTCCACCCTCACTGTCACTTTAAGAGTATCTGTCAGTGGCAAGCTACAAGCATCATCGAATGCAATAATGCCTACTTGATAATCGCCATTGATGTAAGGGCATTGCGGAAAGCACACCAAAAAATCGGCCGTACTTCCATTTTGTAAAATAGCTGTAGTAGTGGCTGGCAAAATTCGGTTAAGGTCAGGGCTTTTAAAATTTAATCCAACCACACGTATGCTCACATTTTCCATAAAATTTTGATCGGGCTTACTGGAGTCTAAATCAGAAACTGTTAGTTGAATGCAGCGGTCAACATCGGTAACTGTATTCTTAAATTCTACAGTCATATTCTTAGTATACACAGTTGGCTCCGTAAGAGTTTTTCCAGCGATCTGCGGAGGAGATGCAATGGGACATTTATCCACTACAAAGAGTTGAAAATCCCGCCTACTTTCTCCAATCTTTTTACCCTTTCTAAATTCCTGTACCCTCACGGCAAATACGTAAAGACCTTGCCTACCAGGTGGTGTGCATGTGAGTAATCCGTCTTTGCTAATACGTAAGTCGGGCAAGCCATTAAGAATGTTGTTGAGAGAGAAAGAAGGGAACCATAGTACTTCTGGGTAGGGCCGAGGGGATGGAGCAGGTAACGCAGCACTCGTTTTTGTAGTGAGTGGGGTGACCATGGAGTACACTAATGAATCTTTATCATCGTCAATGCCGCCAAAGTCGACATAGTATGGGCGAAAGGGGCAAGCATAATCACTAAGCGGAGGGAACAGCCGAGGAGAAGAATTAATAAAAGGCTCTCCATCCTTCACAACGGGTGGAAACTCCAAGTAAAAAGTTTGACCTGCGTACCTGGTGCGATCAGAGGTAACAGGCGAAGGTGCTTGCGGTGGTTGCGGGCTGTATATATTAAGGATTGAATAATTACGGCAACAGCGCTGCCATGAGATATAATAGCCGCTCGGATCTGTATAAACTGTTTCGGAAAGAGTAATGTTACGTGAATAAATAAGTTTGCTAGTTTGAATACTTCCATCTGAACACAACGGTTGTGCGTATTGCACATCGCTTTCACTAATAAATGGGAGGATATACTCCCCCATTCGAAAATCATCGCTCTTTCTATAGATGGTTGCCGTAATACTAGCGTCCTTCGCACCAGGGTTTCCATTCAATTTATCAAAGTATAAAATCATATTGAGCTTATAGATGTTCCCACTTATGTGAACTAACTCAAACTCTCCCCCCACTATGTGGGTGGCCATCACCGGCAAGGCAATCAATAGCAAAAAGGTGAGGAGTAATTTTTTCATTTTTTATTGATTTCAAATATAACTATTTGCCCGAAGAGATGAAACCACTCTGTTTCCGTATTTTCGCCACCCATGGAGAAAAAGGACAAACAACTAAAGAAAGGCGATAAACTCGATAATATCCTAATCGAAACCATGGCCGCAGAGGGCAAGTGCATAGCTAAGCGCGATGGATTGGTCATTTTCATTCAAGGAGGCGCGCCTGGCGATACGGTGGAAATTGAGCTGACAAAAATAAAAACCAGCTTCTTGGAAGGCCGCGTAACGCAAGTTCAAAAACTTTCACCCAATCGTGCCGAGCCTTTTTGTTTGCACTTTGGCTTATGCGGTGGCTGCTCATGGCAGCACATTAATTATAGCACACAACTTCAGTATAAACAGCAGCAGGTAATCGATAATCTTGAGCGCATCGGTGGGTTGCAGCTTCCCGCTATCAGCCCAATCATCTCATCTGCAAAAACAGATCACTATCGCAATAAGTTAGACTATACTTTCACAGCCAGCCGATGGCTTACGAAAGAAGAAATGGAGGTTAAAAAAAATCGTTCTCTGGCTGAGGCTGAACCCCTCTCCTCTGGAGAGGGGGCAGGGGGTGAGGTTGGCCTAGGCTATCATCTGCCCGGTGCATTTGATCGTGTGTTTGATGTGGCCGAGTGTCATTTGCAACCCGATCCATCCAATGCCATTCGCTTGTTGGTAAAGAAAATAGCAGTAGAAAATCAAATTCCTTTTTTTGATCTGCGTAAACAAACTGGATTTCTGCGCACGGTGACCATCCGCGGCACATTGGCAGGTGAGGTAATGATCATCTTACAGGTGACTTCTGATAAACTGGAGTGGACGGAAAAGATATTGAAAGCAATAGCTGATCATTTTCCTCAAGCCACTTCCATCAACTACATCATTAACGCAAAACGTAATGATACCTTTGCCGATTTAGATGTAATTTGCTGGAAAGGAAATCCGTACATCACAGAGAGGATGAGTAAGCCCGATGAAGCAGGGGCTTTACAATTTCGCATCGGCCCCAAATCATTTTACCAAACCAATTCTGCGCAAGCGTATGAACTTTACAAAGTAGCTTGGCAACTGGCCGACTTGAAAGGCGATGAATTAGTTTATGACTTATACACAGGCACAGGCACTATCGCCAATTTTGTGGCAGGCTCAGCAAAAAAAGTAATTGGGTTAGAATACGTGGCCGCAGCCATCGAAGACGCAAAAATAAATTCTGAACTCAACCAAGTCACCAACACGGAATTTTTTGCAGGCGACATGAAGGATTTGCTCACCGATGCTTTCCTCGCGCAGCATGGCCGCCCCGATGTGGTCATCACCGATCCACCCCGCGCTGGTATGCACGAAGATGTTTGCAAGATGCTGCTCAAAGCATTGCCCAAAAGAATTGTTTACGTGAGTTGTAACCCTGCCACCCAAGCGCGCGATTTAAAAATTCTTGCTGAGCGGTACACTATCTCTGCCCTGCAGCCGGTAGATATGTTTCCACACACAGTGCATGTAGAGAATGTGGTGAGCCTAGATTTAATCAATGATGTTACACAAAACTAAGTGATATGTTAGTGCAAAACTTAAGGGATGTGTCAGGTTGAGCCTGTCGAAACCGACTTATAGCTTTTTATGTTTTAAACCGACTTCGACAAGCTCAGTCTGACAGCACTATTAGAGTTTTTAGAGACAACGTGATGTTATTGTCTTACTATCTCAAATAAAACGATAGTGGTACTTCTTGCCTCGAACTATTGAACCCATACAAATAAACACTGCCTTTAAATTGATTAAAAAAATCGATCACCTCTTGCGGATCTTTGATGCGCTGTCGGTTGATGGAAACAATCGTATAATTTTCTGGCAAACCCAAGCGCTTGAATAGACCCTCCTTTATTTTATTAATCTTCACGCCATAATCAACAGCCTCTAGGCTAGCCCCCAACGAAGCATCGCTATACACTTTGCGCTTCAAAAAATTAGTGTCATTGTTTTTATTGAAAAGTGTTACCTCTTTGTTTACTGTTTTCCCATCACGCAGATAAGAGATATTCACTTTGTCACCTGGGTAGCGGTAACTCAACTCTTCTTCAAACGCACTTTTACTATTGATCTCAATGTTATTTAGCCTAGTAATGATGTCGCCTTCTTGCAAGCCTGCTTGTGCGGCTGCGCTACCACGAGTAGGATTGCCCAATAACACACCCTTGAATTCTTTTACGTTTACATCCATGTCAAACTTCTTGGCATTTTGGAAATCGTATTCCATAATTTCACCACCAAAGATTGCCTTTTGTGGCAAGCCATACTTGATCAAATCCTCCACTACTTTTTTCGCAATATCCACTGGCACTGCAAATGCATAGCCTGTATATGACCCTGTGCGAGAAAGAATGGCAGTATTGATACCAACCAGGTCGCCATTTTTATTTACCAACGCTCCACCACTATTGCCCGGGTTGATGGCCGCATCAGTTTGAATGAAAGATTCAATTGGAAATTTATCTTCCACTATATTTATCCTTCTTCCTTTAGCGCTCACAATGCCAACCGTTACCGTAGAAGAAAGTGAGAATGGGTTTCCCACAGCCACCACCCATTCGCCCACAGCCAATGTCTTAGAACTGCCAAGCGTTATTGCGGGCAGATTTGTTTCTTTGATTTTCAACACCGCTAAGTCAGTAGAAGGATCAGTACCGATCAACTCTGCATCATACGATTTTTTATTATACAACACTTGAATTTTCTCTGCCGACTCTACCACGTGATTGTTGGTGACAATGTATCCATCCTGCGTAAAAATTACCCCTGAGCCAGAACTGACTTGCGTCTGCGAGCCACCGCCACTAAAGAGCAAGTCCCACATGGAATAGCTCGCGCCACTTTGTGAAATGCTGTTGATAAACACCACACTGGGCGTGGCTTTGGCAGCCGCTTGACTGAAATCTACATTATCAGAAGGAGCGGTGCTACCAGGTTCTACCATAGTAGGCCGATAAATTTCCTTCGGCTCAAAATCGGAAACCGATAATTCCTCTTTTGGTTTTTGCCGTACTGCCTTCTCTGCTTGATAAGAAAAGAACGCATACGCACCTGCTATACCTGCCAAGAAACCAATTATAATTGTCTTAAATGTATTCATAAAGTGAAATATTAAACCCTCAACGCAAAATGAACGACAGAAGTTTGGTAAAGATGACTCAGTTATGACAAAAGTTGAACCAAAAATGAAAAATGAAATTTTGTCAGGAAAGAGGCAGTAAGTGATCGCCCATGTGCAGCTCAGTGTCGTTCCAGTGTCAAAAACTCCATTAACTTTGAACTTTCGTTTTCTCTATGAAATACCTCCGCAAAAAACACTCCGACCAAACTCTTCAAAACCTCTACGAGCGACTTTTAAAACCTCGCATGATCGAAGAGAAGATGCTCATCCTGCTTCGGCAAAGTAAAATCAGCAAATGGTTTAGTGGCATTGGGCAAGAAGCTATTTCAGTTGGCATCACGGCAGCGATAGATAAAGACGAATATATTTTACCCATGCACCGTAACCTCGGTGTCTTCACTGGGCGCGATATGCCTTTTGAAAAATTGTTTGCACAGTGGCAAGGCACGATGAGTGGCTATACCAAAGGCCGCGATCGTTCTTTTCATTTCGGCACGAATGAACATGCTATCGTAGGAATGATCTCTCACCTCGGCCCACAAAACGGAGTGGCCGATGGTATCGCGCTCGCCACAAAACTTAAGAAAGAAGGAAAAGTAACAGTAGTCTTTAACGGAGATGGCGGCACTAGCCAAGGTGATTTTCATGAAGCTGTGAACGTAGCTGCCGTATGGGACTTGCCTGTGATTTTTGTAGTGGAAAATAACGGATATGGATTGAGTACACCCAGCAGTGAACAGTTTCGCTGCAAACAATTTATAGATAAAGCCATTGGTTACGGAATTGAAGGGGTGCAAGTGGATGGCAACAATGTATTGGAAGTTTATGACAAAGTAAAATCATTGGCTGAGAGTATGCGAAAAAGCCCCAAGCCGATTTTGCTTGAGTGTATGACCTTTCGTATGCGGGGCCATGAGGAAGCAAGCGGCACAAAGTACGTTCCTAAAAAATTGATGGATGAATGGGCAAAGAAAGACCCGCTCGATAACTACGAGAAATTTTTACTGAGTGAAAAAATAATCGATCAAAAGTTCATCGACTCTGTTAGAAAAAAAATAAAAAAGGAAATTGAAGAAGGATTGACCATTGCCTTTGAAGAAACACATCCTGTTGCCGATACAGAAACGGAATTGAATGATGTCTATGCGCCCTTCACGCAACAAATAGTAGAAGCTTCTTCCGAAAAAAAATCAGAGAAACGTTTCATTGATGCGATCAGCGATGGCTTACGCCAAAGCATGGAGAAGCACTCTAACTTAGTGTTAATGGGACAAGACATAGCAGAGTATGGAGGTGTGTTCAAAATCACCGAAGGCTTTGTAGAGAAATTTGGAAAAGATCGTGTGCGCAATACTCCGTTGTGTGAAGCCGCCATTGTTGGCTCTGCGCTCGGCCTCTCCATCAAAGGCATGAAGGCAATGGTAGAGATGCAGTTTGCGGATTTCGTTACCGAAGGTTTTAATCAAATTATAAATAACCTTGCTAAAATCCATTGGCGCTGGGGCCAGGCTGCCGATGTAGTGGTGCGAATGCCAACGGGAGCAGGCACGGCCGCTGGGCCGTTCCACTCACAAAGTAATGAAGCGTGGTTCTTTCACACACCCGGTTTAAAAATTGTTTATCCTTCTAACCCCTATGATGCGAAGGGTTTATTATGTGCCGCACTGGAAGATCCCAATCCCTATTTATATTTTGAGCATAAAGTTTTGTACCGTTCTGTGAAAGACGAAATTCCTGATGATTACTACACGGTAGAAATCGGCAAAGCAAAATTAGTAAACGAAGGGACTGATCTTTCCATCATCACCTATGGAATGGGGGTACATTGGGCAAAAGAGATTTTACAAACGATGCCCGAAGTGAGTGCGGATATTTTGGATTTGCGCACATTGCTTCCGTGGGACAAAGATTCTGTTGAGCAAACTGTAAAGAAAACAAATCGCGTGTTGATCTTGCATGAAGATACTTTGACGGGAGGCATTGGTGGAGAAATTTCCGCGTGGATCAATGAGCATCTATTCAATCACCTTGATGCGCCTGTAATACGCGTGGCCAGCTTAGATACAGCCATTCCATTTGCACCAACCTTAGAAAATAATTTTTTGCCGAAGGGAAGATTGAAGGGGAGAATTGAAGAGTTGATGAAATATTAAAATGCTTCCAAAGAGAAACCTTAGTAGAAAATAACTGGAGAGCTTCATCAACCTTATCACCTCATTTTTAATGAGTAGAATAAGGCAATAAGGTTGATGGGGTTATTAAATATCTTCTACGAAGGTTAAAGGCAGTACAGTGAACTAATCAGAATTCAGCATCACTATTTCGTCTTCAGCCTCCCCTGCTCTTTCAACGCTTTGCTAATTACCCATTCCAACTGCCCGTTGGTGCTACGAAATTCATCCGCAGCCCATTTTTCCACTGCCTTCAATAGTTCAGGATCTAAGCGCAATACGAAAGGTTTTTTTTGAGCCATTGTTCAACGTCACTGATTCAATGTTCCTGTATTGATTACCGGGTTCACATCTTTGTCGGCACAAAGCACCACCATCAAGTTGCTGACCATAGCTGCTTTTTTCTCTTCATCCAGCTCAATGATGTTTTGCTTCTTCAAATGTTCCAATGCCATTTGCACCATGCTCACCGCACCTTCTACTATTTTAAATCGCGCGGCCACTACAGCCGTTGCCTGTTGTCTTCTCAGCATGGCACCTGCAATCTCTGGCGCATACGCCAAGTAGCCAATGCGCGCCTCTATCACATAAATGCCCGCGATATCCAATCTGTTTCGTAAAGTTTCTTCTAGTGCCGAATTGACTTCACCATGCCCCGACCGCAAGGTCATCTCTGCTTCATTATCAAAATTATCATAGGGGTACATTCCCGCCAATGTGCGCACCGCAGCATCACTTTGAATGCGCACGAAGTTTTCGTAGTTATCTACTTCAAAAGCAGCTTTGTAGGTATCCTTAACTTGCCAAACTAAAATGACTCCAATCTGAATAGGATTACCTACTTTGTCATTCACTTTTATCTTCTCGCTATCGAAGTTACGAGCCCTGAGCGAAATTTTCTTTTTGCTAAAAAGGGGATTTATCCAAAAGAATCCGCTTGACTTCACCGTGCCTCTGTAATCGCCAAACAGTACAAGTACCATTGAACTATTGGGGTTCAAAAAGAAAAAACCAGGGAGGAGCAAAATGGCCAATACCAGCAGCCAAATAAAAATTGGGCCTCTTAGCGCGGCCAATCCAATCACACTAATTGCCAGCAAGGCGATCACGATAAAAATGACTAGATAACCAGAAACGGGTGAATAATTCTTTTCGTTGCTCATAATTGAATGATATTAAAATGATATTATATCAATATTACGTAAGACTAATCAAAAGGTTAAGTAAAATCCATATTATTTTTGGAAGAATGGCGTTTTTAGATGCGAAAGCGGAGCCTGTGCCTCCTTGCACTTCTCAGCGCCAGCTGCCTTTTGATCTGGCTTGCGATAATTATATAACTTACTGCAACATCGGCACATATAGCCGTGTCTAACCGCAAAATGATGGATGATAAGGTCTTGGTATCGCAAGTATTAAGTGGCGACAGAATGGCCTTTAAGCAACTCATTAAACAGCATGAGCGGTTGGTGGCGCACATGGTTGCTCGGCTGATCGACCATCGAGAAGACAGGGAAGAACTTTGTCAAGATGTGTTTTTGAGAGTGTATGAAAAATTGGGGGAGTTCAATTTTCAATCGAAGTTGAGCACGTGGGTGGCCACCATTGCTTACCGACATGGAGTGAACCATTTGCGAAAAAAGAAAATTGAAATTAGTGACATCCCCGAAGAGGAAAGTTTTACGTCTCACTTTATTTCGGATGAAAGCCCAGAAGAAAAATTAGAGGATAAAGAAATGAATGCTCTTGTTTTGAAACTAGTTGATCAACTTCCACCTCAATACAAAACGGTGCTTACGTTGTATCACTTAGATCAAATGAATTACCAAGAAATTGAAAACGTGACGGGCATGCCAGAAGGCACGGTAAAGAATTATCTTTTTCGTGCACGGCATTTGTTAAAAGAGAAAGTAAAGAAGTACCTTGGCAAAGAAGAATGGATATAGTACTATGACAACCAAAGAAGAAGAACTTCAAAACAAATATCTAGCTGGTGCAGCAGATGGTAGTGTGGATGGTATTGCCTACAAAAAAGTATTCCATGCGCTTTCCACTGAGCCCGATTTTAATTTGCCTATCAATTTTGCAGAGAAAGTAATACAGCAAATTGAAACGAAGGAACCTACATCTACTACGTATGAAATGCGTTGGTTGGCGGTAGGAATATTTGTACTTTTCGTAGGAGCCGTTGCTGGGGCACTACTTAGTGGCTTCAAGCCCAGCTTTGGCGCCTTCAAATTTTGGGCGAGCTATCCAGGGCTATTTGTGTTTAGTCTTACCTTCATTCTCCTTATCCAATGGTTAGACAAAAAGTGGGTTAAGCCTCGGCTAACGTAAGAAGTTTTTGCCATCATGTAAGTTCCCAAGTAAGAATCAATATTTATTGAGTTGTTGATCGACTATCATTGTCTTTTAAATTGATAATCGTATGAACAAAAAAATCTTATTTGTATCAATACTAATCACACTAACCCATCAAGTTTGTGCCCAAAAAATAGGCGATAGCTGGGCCAAAGTAAAATCAGAGGGAGGTTCTTTATCTGTCGTTTATTATGAGCAAGCTGGTCTTATTGAAGAGGTGAACGGAAAGCCAGAAGGTCTTTGCGTAGAAATCTTAGAGGACTTTGTAGCTTTTGTTCAAAAGAAATACAGCAAAAAAATTACTTTACAATATGTTGGCAAAGAACCTGTGTTCACTAACTTTTTAGCCATTACACAAAAAAGCATCAATGTGCTAGGAGTAACCAACGTAACCATTACAGATGAGCGGAAAAAGATATTAAAATTCACCCCACCGTTTATTTCTAATCCTGTTGTGTTGCTTACACACAAAGATGCCCCCGCTGTTACATCAATGGCCGAATTATCCAAAAAACTAGGTGGCTACTCGGCTGAAATCATTGGGGGAAGCACGCACGTGAAGTACATCAACAGAATAAAAAAAGAAAATTGGCCCAGTCTTTCCATTGCTTATGGCCCTTCTGGCCAAGAGATTTTGAAAAAGATCACAGCTACCTCCAAACTGTTTACCATTTTAGATTTTACAGAGTTTGTAGATGCCAACCGCAGAAGGCTTCCTGTAAAAAAACAGAATGTGGATTTTGGAGAGCCTGAGCAATTGGCCTTTGTAATGTCCAAGCAAAGCGATTGGGATGAAGTATGGAAAGAATTTCTTACTGATGAATATCGCAAAAGCCCCCAGTACAGAAAAAATGTATCTGATCATTTGGGCATGGCTTTCTTGAGTATTTTGAAGTAGAACTTCTCAAAAAAAAAGAATACCGACCTCTTCTGAATAAATCGGAGGAGTTTTTTTTATCGCTGCCAATCAAAAGTCTCATATGCTGATAGCCAAATAAACTCCAAATCAACCATTTTGGATTATTTAGTATTTTTCAAAACAAAAAATTAACTTTGAGTTAAATCATAAGTTATGAAAACAGGTGATAAGGCAACGGTAGATCCAAAAGTGACAGGATTGAACTATTGGATTGAAGGTGTGATAATAAAAATAAGAGACAATCCATTTTTAGGCAAAGAGATTGCACTAAAAGATAATGCAGGAAACATCTATTTTGATTCTGTAAAGTATTTTAAGGCAATTTCAAAATAATGTTTGCTATTAGTTTTGATATGGTTGTTGAAGACCTTAAAAATAACTATGGAGAGCCATACAATAATGCCTATTATGAAATAAGCGTCATGCTTGAAGAATTCGATTTCTATCGAGCCCAAGGAAGCGTTTATTTGTCAAGTAAAAATAATATGACAAATTTAACCCGTGCCATGATAAAACTTAAAAGCGTGAATTGGTTCAAAGATTCAGTCAGAGACATCCGTGCCTTTAAAGTTGAAGATTGGTCAAACTTTACTGAGTTTATGAAAGAATAACAAAGGCGTAATAGAAAACTATGCACCTCACGAACAATTTTTTAAAATTTTTATTGATCAGAACGCAATAGGAGAAGACTCAAGGTCTCCTATATTTTTTGCTTTCTTCCCCTCCTTCTGCCGACCAAATAATTTTCTTTTCCAGTTTAGGGAATGCGTTTATATTGCTTGACTGCATAAACAAATTCTCTATGAAAAAAATCTATCTGTACGGCATGTTCATTGGGCTATTCATTTCCACCCAAGTAGCTTCAGCGCAAGAACCTAAAAAAGAAGCAAAAGCCGATTCCACCAAAAAAGAAAAACCAAAAAAGAAGAGAGACCTACCTTTAGAAGTTGGTAGAAGGATTCCCATCAAAACAACAGAAGGCACGTGGATGTCTTTGGATGTAAGCCCTGATGGAAAAACCATAGCGTTTGATTTCTTGGGAGACATTTTTACCATGCCTATTACTGGAGGCAAGCCCACTCAGTTTACTAAGGGTATGTCTTTCGATTCGCACCCAAAGTTTAGCCCTGATGGAAAGAAGCTGTTGTTCATCTCTGACCGCAGTGGCGGTGAAAATATTTGGTGGTTTGCAATCGATAAAAAAGATTCACTTCAAATTACTAAAGGCAATACAGACCATTATCAATCTGCAGATTGGGTGCCCGATGGAAATTATATTGTGGGCTCGCGTGGCATTCGGAATCTAAAGTTATGGATGTTCCATAAAGATGGTGGCCCTGGGGCGCAACTCATCAGCAAGCCAGATAATTTAAAAACAGTGGAGCCAGCTTTTGGAAATGATAGTCGCTACGTTTGGTTTGCACATCGCACTGGCGCATGGAACTACAACGCGCAACTTCCTCAATATCAAATAAGCACTTATGACCGAGACAATGGTGAGATTGAAAGAAAAACCCAGCGTTATGGTTCAGCTTTTACACCCACACTATCACCTGACGGAAAATGGCTAGTGTATGGAACACGACACAACGACCAGACAGGATTGATCCTACGCGATATTAAATCGGGAGATGAGAAGTGGCTCGCGTATCCTGTGCAGCGTGACGAACAAGAATCTATTGCTCCGCTTGGTGTATTGCCGGCCATGTCATTTACACCTGATAGCAAAGAAGTAGTGGCTAGTTATGGCGGAAAATTTTATCGCATTCCAGTAGCTGGTGGTGATGCCATCAATATTCAATTTGAAATGGAAACAGAATTTCTGGTAGGCCCTCGTGTTGATTTTAAGTATCCAATCAAAGATGATAAAGACATGATTGCTACTCAAATTAGAGATGCGGTTGTGTCGCCTGACGGGAAGCAAGTGGCTTTCACCGCTTTGAACAGATTGTATTTGTACGATATTCAAAAAGCCACGTACAAAAAATTAACCGCTAACAATTTTACAGAGGCGCAACCTAGTTGGAGCCCCGATGGCAGTCAATTGGCGTGGGTAACTTGGGAAAATAATGCAGGACATATTTATAAATTGAATTTTAAATTAAAAGACGCAAAGCCAATTCGGCTAACCACCGTTTCTGGATTATATACAGAACCGGTATGGTCTTATCAAGGAAACAAAATTGTTTTCTTCCGTGGTGCAACTCAAACTTTTAAAGATGCTGATAGTCCATTTTTTCAAGGAGGGCAAGAAGATTTACTTTGGATATCAGGTGATGGCGGTTCAATAAATTTTATTGCGAAAGCAAAAGGGCGAAGCAATCCACACTTCACAAAGGCAGAAGACCGCATCTATTTATACAATGGTCAGAAGGGTTTGCTCTCTATCCGATGGGATGGCACTGATGAAAAAGCCCATTTGAAAGTAACGGGCATCACGGTCTACGGCTCAGTGCTGATGGCAGATAATTGCATGCTCAACGAATCGGAGATGGAGCCAGCACAAGAGCCATCCATTGCTGATGTAATTAAAATTGCCCCAGAAGGAGACAAGGCGCTAGCACAAATCAATAATGATATTTATGTAGTCACCATCCCTAGAACAGGAGGAGAGACACCTAAAATTTCTGTTGCCGAAGCGGATAAGGCACAATTTCCCTCGCGCAAGCTAACAAAACTAGGAGGCGAGTTTGCTAGCTGGAGCAGCAATGCAAAGACTGTTTACTTCACATTGGGCAATGCATTCTTCACTTACAACTTAGATTCTGCCAAAGCAAAAGAAGATTTTTTGAAGAAGAAAAAAGCAGAAGAAGAGAAAGCGAAGGAAAACGAAGATAAAAAAGAGGAGAAGAAGGAGGAGAAAAAAGACGAGAAGGATGAGAAGAAAAAAGATGAAGGCTACAAACCATCTGAGGTCAGAATAAAAGTTACCGTGCAAAAAGATGTGCCACAAGGAAAAATCTTATTGCAAAATGCCCGCATCATTACCATGAAAGGTGATGAAGTAATTGAAAACGGTGATGTACTGATTGAAAACGCACGCATCAAACAAGTGGGCGCGGCTGGCTCTATTTCTGTAGATGCTTCAGTGCAAAAGATGGACTTGAAAGGAAAGACCATTGTGCCAGGTTTAGTAGACACCCACGCGCACATGTGGCCTGCATGGGGCGTTCACAAAAACCAAGTGTGGATGTATGCTGCGAACTTAGCCTATGGAGTAACCACCACTCGCGACCCACAAACAGCAACAACTGATGTGCTCACCTATGGCGACATGGTAGAGACAGGCCAA
This sequence comes from Cyclobacteriaceae bacterium, assembly GCA_043777495.1. Classification (GTDB taxonomy): domain Bacteria; phylum Bacteroidota; class Bacteroidia; order Cytophagales; family Cyclobacteriaceae; genus ELB16-189. Next base: position 108,498 of record JAYWHU010000103.1, read on the forward strand.
GTCATTGGCCCACGAATTTATTCTACTGGACCTGGTGTTGGCTTCTGGGCTTACAATTTAAAAGATGCCGATCAAGCAAAAGATATTTTGAAACAATATTCAGAATACTACAATACGAAAACGATCAAGATGTATTTGACGGGAAATCGCCAGCATAGGCAATGGATCATTCAGGCAGCGAAAGAACAGAGCTTGATGCCAACTACCGAAGGCGGCCTTGATTTCAAGTTGAACCTAACGAATTTGATTGATGGCTATCCAGGGCACGAGCACGCATTGCCGATTTATCCATTGTATAAAGATTTAGCCACTTCCATTGCGGAAGCAAAAATGACCTACACACCAACGCTGCTCGTTGCGTATGGTGGCCCATGGGCAGAAAATTTTTATTACGCTACCGAAAATGTAAATGGCGACCCAAAGCTAAATCACTTCACAGCGAAATCAGAGTTGGATGAAAAATCAAGACGCAGGCCAGGATGGTTTATGAAAGAAGAACATGTGTTTGAAGATCATGCAAAATTTGTGAACGACTTAGTAAAAGCAGGGGGCAATGCAGGGGTTGGTTCACATGGACAATTGCAAGGGCTTGGCTACCATTGGGAGTTATGGAGCATTGCCTCGGGCGGAATGAGAAACTTAGATGCATTGAAAGTGGCAACCATCCATGGTGCACGCGCAATTGGTTTGGATGGCGACATTGGAAGTATTGAGGTTGGAAAGTTAGCCGACTTGATTATCTTAGATAAGAATCCATTAGAGAATCTTAGAAACACAAACTCTGTGAATAAGGTGATGAAAAACGGGAGGTTGTACGATGGAAATACGTTGGATGAAGTTTATCCAACTGTTCGCAAGGCACCAGATTTTGCAAAGGAGCAGGCAGTGCCAGTGGGGGTGCCGGGTATTCGGTAGGCAAGAAGAAAAAATAATGTAACGCAAAGGGAAAGGCAAATTAGTAAAACAGTGATTGTGTAAATCCACCATTGCATGCAAAATAAGCAGGGAACAAAATAACATCACGCAAAGGCGCAATGACGCAAAGGGGAAAGGCAAATTAGTAAAACAGTGATTGGGGAAACCCATCATTGCGCCTCTGGGCCATTGCGTGAAAAATAAGCAGGGAACAAAATAATATCATGCAAAGGCAC
>JAYWHU010000104.1:0-35770 GCA_043777495.1 Cyclobacteriaceae bacterium
ACTCAATCTCTTTGCGCTCGGTGATATCGTGCGAAACCAACAGTACTGATTCGATATTCTTTTGTTCATCGTATTCGGGAATGGCGTTGACTTGCATAATGCGCTTGCCCATTTCCGAGGGGAAATCCATCTCTGTAGAGATTTTGTCATTGCTAGAGTTCACTTGCTCTACAATGGAAAGCCACTGATCTAGGATGATTGTTTCTAGCTCTGCTTCTTTTATTTTTTTGTTTAGGAAACGCTGAGGAGATTTCCCTGTGTATGCCTGAATGGTTGGGTTGATGTACGAAATTTCGTCATGCTCCAAACGCGTGATGATATCCAACGAGTTTTCGGATAACGCTTGCATTTTGCTTCGCATCCTCTGCTCTTGCTCTGCACGTCTTCTCTCGGTGATGTCTCGCGAGTTGAGGATAAAGCCGTGAATCGCTTTGTTGGACATAAAGTTGGTACCCGTGGCCTCCAACCAAATGTATCGTCCGTCTTTTGTTTTGTACTCCAACTGCACGGTGATTTTCTCTCCTGGTTTTTCGCGTAAGTGCTGGAACAAACCGCGAGCAATTTCTGAGCTATCAGGATGTATTCTTCCTGAATCGGTTTTTCCTTGCAATTCTTTTTGGCTGTAGCCCAAAATGGTTTCTACGGAAGGGGAGATGTAACGGATTGTTCCATCCTCTTCATATATAGTGATTACCTCAGAGGCATTTTCCAAAAGAAGCTGCATCCTGTTTTGGGTGCGGTTCACTTCTTCAATTTGCTCTTCGAGTTTTACATTCGAGCGTTGCAATTCTTCTTGCGTGGCGCGCATCTCTTCTGCATTCTGCCTCAATACTTCTTGCTTTTCGGTAAGCTCAGCACTCAAGGTTTGAGATTCTCCTAAAAGCTTCCGGGTGCGCTCATTTACTTTAATGTTGAAGATGGTTCTCGCCAAAATCAAACTTAGCTCTTGAACAAATTTTATTTGCGAAGGGTCAAACTTCTTTAAGCCAGCAAACTCGACCACGCCATAGACTTCTTCATTGGTTATCAGCGGCACAATTAAAATGCAATTGGGTTTTTGATCACCTAAAATACCTGAGGAAATGGTTACGTATTCAGTAGGGATTTCTGTGCGCATTACATAATCTCTTTCAGCAGCGGCTTGGCCAACCAAGCCTTCTGCAAAGCGGAACGATTTTTTTAAATATTTTTTGCGGCCATAAGCAAAGCTCGCTCGCATCTCAATCAATTTTTCTTTCTGCTCATCGTTCACAATGTAGAACACCCCTTGAATGGCCCCGATCTTTTCAATGATAAATTGCAGTACATCATCGCCCAAGGCATCGAGCGAATCGTGCATACGCAAAATCTCTGCTACTTCGGCCACACCGCGTACTATCCAGTTGCGCTCTTTGTCTTTGCGCTCATTCTCGATCAAGTTCTCGCGCATATTGAGCAACGCAAGGCCGAGCATGTCATCTTCACTAGCAGGTTTATACGGTGCATCAAATTTGCCTTCACCCACCAAGCGTGCAAATTGTGCACTGCCTTTCAAGGTCTGCACCAATCCATCTACCTTCGTTGCCATTTGGCCAAACTCATCATTGCTATCAGATTCAATCTTCTCTGGCAAAATTCCTTTTGATACCATATCTAGCGTACCAGTCATGGAGTTAAGCGGTTGCAAGAGCGATTTTGAAAACAATATGGAGATGCCAATAGCAGTCAAGATGATTGCCAGTCCGCCAAAAATATAAATCCGACTTAGCACTTTGCCTTGGCCATTCACTTCATCACTATCGATTTTCACAATCAATGCCAATGGAGCTTGGCTGATTTTACGATAGGCAACCAATACTTCTTTCTTTCTATAGTCGCGACCGGTGCCAAAGCCGTTTGTGCCATCCAATGCCAATTTTATTTCCTTTGCTTCGCGTGCATCATCAGAGAAAAACTTGAGGAACGCCCCAGGATCATTGCGTAGTGGACTGGCCAAGATTATTTTTTTTGTGACAATGTCTTGCATGCCCACGAAGGCTTCACCTGTGCTGCCTAGGCCATTGGTATCTTGCAATGATTTGTAAATGGAAGTGAGATCGACAGTGAAAATCAGCAATTCACCAGCTAAAGGTGAACCAACATACATTTTATAGAGATCAGCTTTGGTAGTGTCTTTTCTAACCGTGCTAAAATGAAGCTTATTGGCTGCGCTAGTTAAGAACGAACCATCGGGGTCAGCAAAGTGACCAGCTTGGTTTGCATCTGACGAAACTTTGATTCCTCCTTTTGGATCAGTAATAAATACTTGACTGAATCCATAGTCTTTTTGAATCTGCTCCAGAGTAGATTTTAGTGAATCAGGAGAAGTGCCTAGTAAATTTTTAACCTGCTCAGAGTTTTGAAGGAAGCGCGCACTAGAGGCAAGGTGATCGAAATAATAATTCAGTTGGGCGGCTCGGTTATCAGCAATTACTGAAAGACTGGTTTCCAATTTTTCTTTGGATGCGTTGCTATTGATATGATAAGTCAGCAAGGCAATTGACAGCACCGTGACCAATGATATGATCAAGATGAGGATGGTGATCTTGGTACTTATTTTTATATTTTTTAACATACTCTAAAAGAAAGTTGACAGTTGACAAATGGGCAATTGACAATTTGCTCGGCAGCTTTAAGATCAATGGACAATTTGAAAGGTAGCAAAATCAATTTGGTTCTCTGATATATAGGGTGCGTTGACTCGACTAAAAACCTTAGTAGATGATTATATTTAATTGAAAAATCCAACCTTATTACCTTATTAGGAAATAGTAAGGAGGCAAGATAAGTTAATAAGGTTAGGCGTAGTTTCATAAACAATTTTCGCTACTAAGGTTTGAGCCTACCCATAAAATTGGTATTAAAATTTTACTCACGCCAAACATCATTGAATCAATTCATTACTCATGGTTTCCATTAAATTCGTTCTGCTAAAAGTGAGGCCATTTCTTCTGCTTGCTTGCGCGAGGCTTCACTCAATGCTGAAAAGGTAGCGATCTCGATCACAGCCTTTACCACATTTTCTTTTTTTACAGGTGCTACAAAAAGGTACTTTGGTGCAGCCGTGCCCAATCCGCTTACAATAGCATTGCCATATCCTTCTGGTAATTCATCCAAGTAAATACTTTTGCCAGAAGCCGCTGCTTGCCCCACTAACCCTTCGCCAAATTCAAATTCGATTTTTTCACTTTCGCCAACAGGCAATGCAAAGCTGCTTTTCATTTCAACCACCCGCTTGCCATCAGCATTTTTAACTGAATAGAAAGCACCTTGCCCCGCTTGAAGTAAATGGCAAATCGAACTTAATCCCAGTTGGAGAACTTTATCTGCCTTTGCATTTTTGATAGTATTTGTAAAAGTTTGAATGTCAATAGAAGCCGCTTTTTCTTCGGATGAGCCAGTTTGATTCATTACACTTTCGCTCTTCTCTTTAAATACAATAATTTCTCTTTTCACTTTCATGGAAGCGTTGATCGCTAAAAAGCCGAGGGCGAAAGTGATGGCTATCACCAAAAAGACTTTGGCGAAGCCCCAGGAGGCTAACCCTAAAGTAGTGGGGGGGAGAGTGTATAAAAAATAAGTAGAGAAGATAATACCCACTAAGAAGGTAGCCGCTGCTGCCAAACTTAGTTTGTGAGGGTCTTTTAAGATTTGAAGAAGCCGTTCCATTATTTATAGTGCTTATCTAGTTCTTTTAAAAAATCAACAATCTCATCCACCTTCAAGGTATGATCAATCTTAGTCAATGCCAAGGCTGCCTTTGGCATTGTGTCGATCATACACTCGGCTGGCTCTTGCACAATGGTGAGCCCGCCTTTGTCTTTAATATATTTCATGCCCAAACCTCCATCTCTATTCGCGCCCGAAAGCAAAATGCCAATCAGCTTATCGCGATATACATACGCGGCCGTGCCCAACGTAATGTCAATGGCTGGCCGCGAATTGTTTATCATTTCCTCGGTGGACATAGAGAAATGATTCCCCAACTCTACCGACATGTGATAATTAGAAGGGGCTAAATACACACCTCCCTTTTTTATCTGCTCTTTGTCGTTTGGCTCCAACACTTGCACTACGCTTTTCAAAGATAAGGCTTCTACAAACCCATTGCGCACATGCTTTAGCCGATGCAAGCACATGATAATGGGCAGAGGGAAAGTCTTTGGCAATTGCGCTAAAATTTTCACAATTCCTTGAAAGCTCCCTGCGGAACCCCCAATCACAACTGCCTTGTAGCTGTTATTTAAGTTGTACTTATCCATGGCAGCGCGCGTCCCTAATCCTTTATCTTCTTATAAACTTTTTCCTCGTTGTTCACCACCAAAAATTTGCTGGCCACATCGCACCAGATCAGCGACTCCTTGGAGCCGATGGCCAGGTATCCGTACTTGAACAAACCTTCGTGGAATTTTTTCAGCACTTCATTCTGAAGAGATTGATTAAAATAAATCATCACGTTTCGGCACAGCACCAGATCGAACTTATTGAAAACCTCGCCTAGCACTAGATCATGCTTGCGAAACGTTACATTCTGCATCAGATCTTTATCAAAGACTGCCTTTCCATTTTCTTCTTTGTAATATTCCTTTAGGCTCTTTTTACCCTCGTAGCGAATGTAGTTCTTCTCATTCAGCTCCATGTTTTTGATAGGGTAGGTAGCCAACTTTGCTTTTTCTAAGATGTTTACATCCAAGTCGGTAGCGAATAGCTGCACATCTTGGAGGATGCCCATTTCTTTCAGCACAATGGTCATGGAAAGCACCTCTTCGCCCGATGAGCAGCCAGCGTGCCATATCTTAAACGACTTGTGGTTCTGCAAAATGCCAGGCATGATTTCGTCACGGATGATGCGCCAAAAGCCGGGGTCGCGGAACATCTCCGTAACGTTCACGGTTAGCTCATCCAAAAATTCATTAATGAAAGAGGGCTGATCGGTGAGCTTTTTAAGCAGGGCATCAATGGTGAGGTTCTTTAATTCCAGAATGCGCAGCATCCTTCTTTTAAAAGAAGACATGGCATAATTGCGGAAGTCGTAGCCGTATTTGCTCTGAACGAGCTCTGTAATCTTCTTTAAATCTGCGATGTCGATGTCTTGTACCACTCTAAACGTATTAAGCCAACTCCAAATAAAAGCAAAAATAGGTTTTGAATAGCTGCTTATCGGTCTTATTATAATAGAAATATTACACGCGATTGATCTTTGTGCTGGATCGATTGGCCTTAATGGATTGAAAAATTATTTTCAAATAGGCTCTAATTTTGATGTAACTTATTAATAATGAATTTATTATACTAAATTTTCCTTAGAAAAACTGAAAGGTAAGAGGGAAGCAGCGCTCGGGCATTTAATCCATTGATCGGGCTGAGCCAGATGGATAACTTCAATAGCAGCATGCTGCCTTTGCTCAAACTCGAGCATTACTTGCCTACATGCCCCGCAAGAAGCGGCAGGTACTAACTCTTTGTGGTTTTTTTTATGCGCCACTACGGCCATCTTGGTTATCTTTTTTCCAGGATGCTGAGAGGCGGCTGCGTAAAGCGCCACTCGCTCGGCACACATGCAAAGTGGGTACGAAGCATTTTCTTGATTAGCACCGGTTACAATGGTGTCATCCTCTAGTACAATGGCTGCGCCCACGCAAAACTTTGAGTAAGGAGCATAAGAATGCTCGGTAGCTTCTTTTGCCTTGTGCACTAGGTATTTTGATTCGTTGTCGAGGTCTTCAATGGTTTTGAAGGTTTGGAAGTCTTTCATGGCTAAAACTTTACTTGTAGTCGAGAAAGATAGCGAAGGTTGGTGGAGTTAAAAACAGTTAAATGAAATTAGTTTACTTTGGAGGCGCGTAATCGTAACTACAAATCATGCAACCCAATTCCATCCTCATCCTTGGCGCAGGCCGTTCGTCTTCCTCGCTCATTAACTATTTGCTCGATCAAGCCAAGATTCACAGTTGGCAAATAACCGTTGGCGATTTTTCTGAGCAAGCCGCTAAAGATCGAATTGAAAATTCTGTTCAAGGCAAAGCCATCCAATTTGACATTACAGATACAGAATCAAGTCGCCTGGCAATTGCTGCCGTGGATGTGGTTGTGTCATTGATTCCAGCACACCTTCACCCGCTTGTCGCGAAAATTTGTTTGGCAGAGAAGAAACACTTGCTCACCGCCAGTTATGTTTCTGACGAGATGAAATCTTTTCACGATGAGGCAAAGGCAAAAGGATTACTTTTTCTCAATGAATGTGGGCTCGATCCGGGTATTGACCACATGAGTGCCATGCAAGTGATCGATAAAATTAAAGCAAGCGGAGGAAGGCTCACTTCTTTTGAGTCATTTACTGGAGGGCTCATTGCGCCTGAGACCGATCCCGAGAATCCGTGGCGTTACAAATTTACTTGGAACCCCCGCAATGTGGTGATGGCAGGGCAAAGCACTGCCAAGTATTTGCAAGAAGGGCAATACAAATTCATTCCTTACCAACAATTGTTTCAGCGCATTACACCAGTAACAGTGCCGGGCTTCGGTGAGTATGAAGGCTATGCCAACCGCGATTCATTAAAATATTTGGAGACGTATGGATTGGGTGGTATCAAAACAATGTTGCGTGGTACGCTCAGGAACAAGGGGTATTGCAGTGCATGGGATGTGTTGGTTCAACTCGGATGCTGCGATGATACATTTAACATGGAAGGAGTAGCCGATATGACTCACCAAAGTTTCATCAATTCATTTTTGGGCTTTCATTCGTCTCTATCGGTGGAGGAAAAACTTGCTTCTGCTTTCAAACTTTCAATACAAAGTGAAGAAATGAAACGCTTGCGATGGAGCGGATTTTTCTCTGATGAGAAAGTAGGTTTAGATAAAGGTACACCTGCCCAAATTTTAGAACACATACTCAATAAGAAATGGAAACTGAAAACTGGTGACAAAGATTTTATTGTCATGTGGCATCGCTTCCGCTATGAAGTAGGAGGGAAGCAAAAGGAAATTCAAGCTTACCTCACCGCCACGGGCGATAACGAAACAAATACGGCTATGGCAAAAACAGTTGGGTTGCCATTGGCTATTTCCGCAAAGTTATTACTGCAAGGAAAAATTAAAACGAGGGGAGTGGTGATACCTGTCGTAAAAGAAATTTATGATCCTGTATTGCAGGAGTTGGCCGTACTTGGAATACAGCTTATAGAAAGAGAATTCTAATTTTCCCTTGGAATAACCAGAATTTTTTGCCCCCTGTTTTTTGGGCTGGTCGCCAATTGTTCTTCCGCATATCGCTTGTACACTTTTCCGATTTTGAGTAACTGTCCATTGATCTTCATGCTGGATTGATCTACAGCTTCAATGCGAGATGTATTGACAATATGCGAGCGACTGATTCTTAAGAACCAAGGTTTGGGTAGTTTTATTTCGGCCTCTTTCATAGAGAGCCGAACGAGATGAGTTTTTTGAGCAGTGTTCACCTTCACGTAATTTTCTAAGCTCTCTACGTATAAAATTTGATCAAAGGGGATTTGTTTCTCTACACCTTCAATGATGCAATTAAAGTGAGTAGCCTGAACTCCATTATTCTCTTTTGAAATACTTTCACTCGCCTTTCCTTTTTGAATCGTGCGCAGATAGAGGAAAATAACATACACCCCAAGGCCAGTTAAAGTGAAAACCCAAAATGTCAAAATCTTAGGAAGTGTATCAGTCTGATGAAATCCATAGACAAGTATAAAGTGCATGTTGAGGGAGCTAAAGGTCATCCCAGTGATAGTCCAGAGGAAGTAAGCTTGTTTCCTGCCACTCAAGTAGAGCCGCTCAAAAAGTATGCGATTGTGAAAAACTATCCAACCAAACATGAGCAGTAGAAAGAGGTAAGGAGAAAAACGGGCGAAACCTTCGCGTTGAACAAAAGAGAATCTATCGGGGATGTAGTAAGCAACCATCAAGGCGATCAGTGCCAAACTATTACGAAGCAATACCTGCTGCCACAAGGCTTTAAATTTCATTGGTGCAAAAATACGGTATACCCTTGAATCAGCCATTATGGCAAGTGACAAAGTGATTTTGTCAATTCATTAAGCGACCTAGTCACTAATTGCTAGGGTTCTCAGGCCGTAGCTTAAATCTTTGCGGGCACATCAAAAATCAATTTTACAAAACCTAAATAAACTACCGTATGATCCATCACCTAAACTTGGGTATTCACATTTTAGCTGGAACTATAGCCATGATTATTGGCTCATTGGCCATCATCCACAACAGGCGCGCATCCGTTCACAGGAGACTAGGTAGGTACTTCACTTATTTGCTGGTAGTGGTGGTGACTACTGGATTTATTGGTTTTCTTTTTTTTAGGAACGATCCTTTTTTATTGATGCTGACATTGATTGCTGGTTATGTTGGTTATGCGGGTTATCGTAATGTGCAGCTTCGTGAGAAGCGCGGGAGCGGTTGGGATGCATTGATCGCCTTAGTGGTTTTGAGTACAGCATTGATTTATACTTGGCGGCTTTCGCAGAGCCAGATTCTGTGGAATTCTTCTGTAATACTCTCTACGGTAATTGCCTTGGCATTGGTTACTGTTTATGATCTTATGAAATACTTTTTCTTTCATTCCTATATGAAGGGATGGTGGCTATATGAACACGTTTATAAATTGATTTCAGCTTTTAGCGCCATGGTGTCTGCATTTGCAGGAAATACACTACGCGGGTTTCATCCTTACAGTCAGATTGGGCCGAGCGCAATCTGTATGATGCTGATCGTGTTATTTATTGTGCAGCGAGCCTCGATGAAAAAGAAGAAAATGGATATTGTTTAACTGCTATTTCAGCCTTTTGAAAAGTACAAAACTGATGGGAAGTGAAATGAAATAGGTAAAGGAGACAATCAATGATTTTGAAAAAACGTAAACGATCCCTGTTTGAATCAAATAAAAGATGGGAACCAAAAATATTCCCAACGAAAATTTTAGTGAGTCGATAAACTGTTTGTCTTTGACCTTGATTTTTATGATTAGATTTATGATTGTGATTGGGAGGAAATGATTTAGGTATGAATAGATGAGAATAGGATTCCACCAATGGATGTTATTGATACGAGGCAATTCTTCTACTGAAAATTCGAAATCCAATTCACCTAGTGCTTTTTGATCGGCTTCCAATTGCTCTTTCAAATCTGATTTTAAAACCCTGTTTTGTAGAAAATGTGCTTTCCTATTCTCGTAATCGGTTGGGTCAATGTGAAGTATCAATGATTTAATGGCCTCACTGGTTTTTAAAATAAGTAAATCAATTTGTGCTTTCGCATTTAAACTAGGAAGAATCAGTTCCCTTACAGAGATTGATTTACCAAAACTCACCAGCACATGTGAGGCAGCAGGGGAATCATACTGTAGACCTATTGGAACAATTTTCACGTTGATATTTTTTTCTATTGCCGCGATGACAATCCTTGCAAACCCTTTTTGAAACGGACGAAGGCTCCAACGCTCATCATGGTTGCCTTCTGCGAAAATCAAAATGGATTCGCCTTGGCTTAATAGATTGACGCACGCCTCCATTGCCATTTCGTTTTTGCGAAGCGTGCTGAATCCATCGCGAAAGCGATACACGGGTGTCATCTTCATCAAACTGAGCAGTACTCTTGCCCAGGGTTTTTCAAAGACATTGGCGCGTGTGAGGAACCAAGGATTTCTAGAAGTACTACAACTTACCAGTACTGCATCTAAAAATGCGTTCTGATGATTGGCCACAAAAATGACTGGGCCACTTGGCACTGGTTCTATATTTTGAACTTGCCACTTTCGGTAATAGAACCACAGAGCTGCTCTGCAATATTGTTTAAGTGCTATGTAGAAAAACGTCCGCATCCAAATCACTTAATGATAGATTGTAGTGTTCTAGCTCTCATTAATAGAGAGAACCCAAACCCGCTGATCAAATGCCAAATACCCCACCAGGCGGCTACCAAGGCCATCTCTGGGTTGCCATGAAAGAATGTAAAGATCAATATCAAGCCGAGCCCAGAATTTTGGATACCCGTTTCAATGGCCACAGTGCGATTGGTGGCCTCGTCATTTTTTAATGACAGGCTAAAGAAGTAGGAGAGAAGCAGTGCCATTCCGTTATGAAGAAGAACAACCAAAAACACGTTTATAAAATTGGAGGTAAAGGCATTTCTGTTATTGAGAAAAGCGATGACAATGAATGCTGCTAGAATTAAAATGGATAGCAGTCGAATAGTCTTTCCGATTTTCAAAGTAAGACTGGGGAATTTTTTTGTCGTCCACATTCCTACCAGCAGAGGAAGTAGTAAAATGAGCGCCATGTTGGTGGTAAGTGATAGAATATCGATATTGAATCCTTTTACTTCTGTTGCCATGTTGGGTGCGAGAGAAGCCCAAAAGAAAAAATTGATGGGTGTAATGATAAATGCTAAGAGAGAAGAGAAGGCAGTGAGCGTTACCGAGAGTGCTACGTTCCCTTTTGCTAACATTGAGAAAAAATTGGAAACATTTCCTCCTGGGCAGGCCGCGACTAAGATCATACCCAGTGCCATGCCTTTGCTAATAGGCAAAATGAGAACTAGCAAAAAGGTAATAAATGGAAGAAGTATAATTTGTGAGAAGAGGCCAGTAAGTATGGCTTTCTTTTGATTTAGCAGTTGGGTGAAATCTTCCACTTTCATTTCCAATGCAACACCAAACATGATGAAGGCAAGACAGATGTTCAACGCAACAAGACTTTCAGGAGAGAATTGAATTGTTTCAGGCTGCATTTTTTAACTTCTAACTTCTGAGTTCTGACTTCTAACTCCTAAATTCTGACTTCTCACTCCTAAATTCTGACTTCTTAAATCTTTCTATTCCTTGTTCTCTTCATACCATTCATCCACCAATAATCTTTTTCCTTCCGCAGCCATCACCGCCAACTGATCGCACCGTTCGTTTTCAACATGACCTGCATGGCCTTTGATCCACACAAACTTGGGTTTCAGTTTTAGATGCAATGCGATGTATCGCTTCCACAGGTCAGGGTTTTTTTTCTTTGCGAAATTCTTTTTCTCCCAACCCCATATCCAACCTTTCTCTACAGAGTCAACCACATATTTTGAATCGGAATAAATAGTAACGGGCAGTCCTTCTTTCTTGATGGCTTCCAATCCTTTGATCACAGCCAACAATTCCATGCGATTGTTGGTAGTAAGCCGAAAGCCTTCTGATAATTCTTTTTCATGGATGCCGTATTTCATAATCGTGCCGTAACCACCACGGCCAGGATTGCCTTGGGCGGCACCATCGGTATAAATTCGAATCATGCTACTTCAAAAGAAATACCGTGGGAAAGTATCTCGCCAACAAATGGATTGGAATCAACGGTTTCTGAGGTGTGGTAGGTGTGCAATTCAAATCGAGAAGGGAGCTTTACTTTATCCTTTAGCAATTTCTCCACGTCAAAGGGAGCGCACCCACTGAACTTTTCGTCCCAAATTGCTAAATCAACATCTGAGTACTCATGGGCACGGCCCTTGGCGTAAGATCCAAACAATACCACCTTGGAAGGGTGATAACCTTTGGTTTTTAATTCTTCAATAAATTGCTGAATATTTTTTCTTAAATCTTTTCGAGTAAGCATGCTCTCAGTCTTTTAAGGGTCTCATATTTGGCCATCGTATATTTCTCATCTGCCTGTCTAAACATTTTTTTTTGATAATCGGGATAACGCCCTTCTAAATTCCAATAGTTGAGTGCGCGTAACTCATCGACATCTTCAGCAGCAAGCTCAAGCTCAACATTTTGGTAGATGCGTTCGAGATCATGTGAGTAGGGCGGCACATCTCCTGGATTATCCTTTACCCAGTGGGCCTTCAAAAGTTTTTCGGCAACCAAGTGAAAAAAGAAAAGGGCGTGCAAATATCTTTTTAGCTTTAGTAGATCTTCGGCCGTAGTCCAATCTGCCTCTGCGGTTTCTATCCAATATTGTATTTGCTCTTTCTTTCCCACTTACCAAAGTTAAAACTTATTTTTATAAAACATTACTTTTAAAAATCTTTACTGCGATGGCCAATAGAATAACACCAAAGACTTTTCGTAAAACAACAAAACCTGATTTACCAATTTTCTGTTCTAGCCAACCGCTAGAGCGAAGCACGATGTAAACAAAAATTAAATTTAAAACGATGCCAATCAAAATATTGACTTCCTCATACACAGCCCTCAATGATAAAATGGTGGTCAATGTCCCTGCCCCAGCAATCAACGGAAAGGCAATGGGTACAATAGAACCCGTTCCTTTTGCATCGGGGTCGTCTTTGATGAGATCAATCCCCAAAATCATTTCCATGGCAATGATGAACATGACAATGGCACCCGCTACTGCAAATGATCCGACATCAAGCCCAAAAAGTTTTAGGATTGATTGGCCTAAGAAAAGAAAGATGATCATCAAAGCTGCCGCAATGAAGGTAGCCTTCTCTGCATAAATTCTTCCCTCGCGCTTGCGTATCAAAATAACGAATGGGATAGAACCTAAAATATCTATTACCGAAAAGAGTATAAGTGTTACAGAGAATATTTCTTTGCTGTTCATATAGTTTAAAACACAAATGTAATGAAAGGGGGTGAGTCATGTAGCCTTTGTCCAGATCAGTTTTACCTAAGCATTGGTTGTTCATACAATTATATTTTTGCTACCTTGCATGCAATGAAAGGATTGTTAATTAGAGCCGCAAAAATTATTTTGGTGCTTATTGTGCTGTTGAAATTGACCGTTGCCTTTGATTTTCCTTCGGGCTCTTCAATCAATTTTGCAATTGAGTCAGAGTGTGAGACAGAGGGTTCAGAGGAGAATTCGGAGGGAGGTAGCGATGTTTTTTTTCATTCAACTGGATTGCGATGGATTGAATCTGATTATTCTCGTCTATTAGTTTATAGCTATTATCTAACAAGCTTTGCAGAGGAGCATACGCGCGAAATTGTGCCGCCACCACCACAGGCATAGTAATTAATTACCCCTTCTATTCTATTCTTTTTTAGTAAACGAACAGCGCCTAAGCTAGGCCTTTCAATTATTTATTATGTCCATGTTGAAGAAGCTTTCTGACGATTTTTCAGGTAATCTCATTTATGATTTGCCGGCATCCATTGTGGTGTTTTTGGTTGCCCTGCCTTTGTGTTTAGGTATTGCTTTGGCTTCGGGAGCCCCTATGTTTTCTGGCATAGCCGCTGGGGTTATTGGTGGTGTTGTTGTGGGGGCGCTGAGCAAATCTCCGCTTAGCGTCAGCGGGCCTGCCGCAGGCCTTGCTTCTATCGTACTCTTGGCAATAAATGATCTGCATTCATTTCCGGCTTTTTTGTGCAGTGTGGTGATTGCGGGGTTACTTCAAATTCTGCTCGGCTACTTAAGAGCAGGTGTAATTGGCCATTTCGTACCTGTGGCAGTGATAAAAGGAATGTTGGCTGCCATTGGTATTATTCTGCTTTTAAAGCAAATCCCTCATGCCGTGGGGTACGATGCGGATTTTGAGGGCGATGAGAGTTTTTTACAACCGGATGGTAAAAACACGTTTACAGATATTATTCAAGCATGGGATTTCCTCACCCCGGGAGCAATGGTGATTGCCCTAGTCTCACTATTGATTCTAATTCTGTGGGACCGTTCTTCTTTTAAAGAACATAAAATTTTCAAAATGATACCGGGACCTCTTTTGGTAGTGCTGTTAGGTATTCTGATGAATGCCATGTTTGCGCATTATTTTCAGCATCTTCAAGTAATGCCCACTCATCTTGTTTCCTTACCTGAAATATCTCAAAGCAAGGGCTTTGCTTCCTTGTTTACTTTCCCCGATGTTTCGCAATTGACAAATCCAAAAATTTATACAGTAGCCATTACACTTGCTCTTGTAGCAAGTTTGGAAACACTATTAAGCATAGAGGCTGCAGATAAACTTGATCCCTATAAAAGGATCACTCCGCTCAATCGCGAACTGAAATCGCAAGGAGTGGCCAATCTACTATCAGGATTAGTAGGTGGGTTACCGATTACCTCTGTGATCGTGCGTACTTCTGCAAACGTAGCGGCTGGTGCCCGAACTAAATTGTCAGCCATTGTGCACTCCTTATTATTGTTTAGTTCGGTATTGTTGTTCCCCCATTTCCTAGAACTCATTCCCCTTTCTAGTTTGGCAGCAATTTTACTCATGGTTGGCTATAAGCTCACTTCACTCAAGATTGTAAAAGAAATGTACGAAAAGGGCATCACTCAGTTTTTACCATTTTTAGTAACGATCATTGCCATTCTGTTTTCTGATTTACTGATGGGTGTATTTATTGGGTTGTTAGTATCAGTCTTTTTTGTGATCAAGACAAATTTTAAATCTGCGGTTTTTATCATGAATGATGGCAATGATTTTATTTTGAAATTTACAAAAGATGTTTCCTTTTTAAATAAGTCATCTTTGCGCAAGGCACTTGAGAAGATACCTAGAGGAGCGTCAGTGATGATTGACGGAGGAAATGCGGAATTTATAGATCAGGATATTATTTCCATATTAGAAGATTATAAAAACGAAGCACCTTTCAAGAATATTTCATTGGAATTTAGAAAATCAAATCGTGCAATGAATTCCTTTTTTAGACATAGTGAATAATCAAACTATGAAGTAGTCAATTTTTGTAAATTAGTAGAAACAAAATAAATAAAGTATGAAGCCTTACGAGAGACTTTTATTAGAAAACAAAGCATGGGCCAAAGAACGTATTCAGATAGATAAGGATTTTTTCTCACGTTTGGCAAATCTCCAGACCCCAGAATTTCTTTGGATTGGCTGCTCGGACAGTCGTGTGCCGGCCAATGAAATCACCAACACCGCTCCGGGCGAAATATTTGTACACCGTAACATTGCCAACTTGGTGGTGCATACTGATCTAAACTTATTGAGTGTGTTGCAATATGCGGTGCAGGTTTTAAAAGTGAAACACATTATTGTTTGTGGCCATTATGGATGTGGGGGTGTGAGGGCGGCTATGACGCAAAATGATCTTGGATTGATCAATAAATGGCTGCGAAACATCAAAGACACTTACTATTATAATAAGGCTGAGTTGGAGGCTATTGCAGATATAGATAAACGTGCAGATCGGTTGACCGAATTAAGCGTGATGGATCAAGTGATGAACCTTGCTCAAACATCTATTGTGCAGCACGCGTGGAAAGACGAAAACAGGCCTACCTTGCATGGTTGGGTTTATAGGCTCACAGATGGCATTTTACATGATCTGGTTAAGATGATGCCAAACACCCCAATAGATCCAATTTATGAATATAAATTCAAGTAATGAAAAAGGCCGGGTAACCAACCCGGCCTTCACAAACCCAGACCCCTACTAAACTATCCTAAAAGAAAAACTGATATTGTAATACCAGTTGTCCTTTCATACTGCTATCTCGAATTAGGTCACCATTTATTTGCTGTGTATAAGTGGGGCGTATTTGATAATCCAGTGTTAGTTTGCTGGTATGCCCTTTTATAAACCAGTTAGTGCCTATGTCAATCACATTCATTTGTTTATCAAGGCGTTCATAGTTGGCGCCCTGATAAGTAACGTAGGGCATCAGCGTTCCGTGTCCTTCACCCAATAAATCTTTTTTAAATAAATACCCGAATTGTGCGTAGAGCACATTGCCCGTTCCGAACATGGGGAAGGCGTTGCCTAAACTTCCTGCGGGTGAACCCGAAGTGGTGTTCAATACTGCGGTGTTTGAATTTCCATTCGCAGGATTCATGATTCCATTGTAGCGCAAATATCCTTTCCCGTAATCTGTACCAAAGTAGCCAACGTAAGCATTAATAGCCGTTCCTTTCTCGGCATTGATAGACTCATCATAGAATAAAGCAACAGACCATAAATTCATATTGTAATATTTTCTTGTTGGATCAGTCGATGCAAGACCTGTATTTGAGCCTGTCCATGTTGCATTGTTTTGTGAAATAAAACCAGCTTCTAAATTCAGCACTTTCTTTTTGCCTAAATAAGTACCTGTCATGTATGGAGTAACATGAGATTCTTTGTCAAAGAAATTCCAAATCAACATGGCTTGGTATTGCTTGCTATGATTGTCGTACGCAAAACTTGCATGGGTGGCATTGATGCCCGCTTGCGGCAGCCCATTAGATGTAACAGGAAAAGGATCGCTCAACACTAAACGATAATCTAGTTTTCCGATTTGCCCTCGTGCATATACACTCAACTTGCGCGAGAACTCATCGGTTTGGTCAACGGTGGCTTGCGCAAATACAGGCACATCCATGCTCATGATCGTTCCTACGCTCGGCTGGCTGAAGCGAGAAAGACCATTGGTAATAGTAAGTCCTCCACCCAAATGCAATTTATCCGAGCCTTTGAATACGCGGTACTCACCCAACGCATCATGAAAGAATACTTGGTTTTTTCTATTGCCACTATTGGTGGGATTTTGACCGGCTAGATAATTGAAATTGTTCTGGCCAAACTGTAAATAGAAAAACATGCGATCTGTCAGTTGACCATACAACTGCAAGCGTGTTCTGCGAAGGCCGATGTCAAATGTCTCTGAGGTTGGATCTCCCAACACCGTTGTGCCAGGATTGCTTTCATTATAGCGCAGCCATACTTGGTTAAGCACAGTAGCCTTGATGTAGTGACTACCGTCTTCATTTAGTTTCAATCGAAGTTCCTCCAATTCTTTTTTAGGAGGCGCGGTTGCTTCTTCCTTCTGCTTTTCTTGCGAATAAGAAATGGTTGCCAAAAAAAAAGAAAAGAGTGTTAGTAACAGATTGCGATATCTCATAGTATCCCTTTTGACTTAATCTTATTCAAAAAGCCTTCTGCAAATTGAGACATGTATAGAATTTCTGAAGCATCCAGCAAATCTCGCTTTTTATAAAAGATCAATCTATTCGCATGACATTCAATGTGCATTTCCTCTCTATTCTCTAGAAATTGAATTAATGACTCGCTAAAAAAATCACGGATGGCATTTTCATTTTCTCCTCGCAAATAATACTTCTTAGAAAAAACCTGATGAGATACAAAGTCAATATCCTTTCCTTGAACTCCTTCAAAAAGTTTAGACCACAAGCCTTCTGGTTCCAGAGCAAAATCGGGAATGGAAACATTCGATTCAGACAATTGTAATAGTGTAATGTGTGTTTCGCTTTTATCTTGAAGGGCGCCTTCTTGCAGCGAAATATCCGATGCTTCTATTTTGCCTTTTTCAATATACTTTGATAAGAGATTCTCTTCAAATAAAATTCTGTTTCCACGTTGTATAGGAAAGTCTTTGAACTTCAATAAGTTTCGTATGCGTTGAGGGTAATAAGCGAAATCATTGCTTTCCGCGAACTTACGAAGTTCCATCTGTCGAGGGCTAAGCTTAATTTCAATTTTTGATTGATTGGAAGGGATTAATTTTCTGCTTGCCAAAGGATGACTTGACATGGGTTGAAAATGCTCAAATCCTATAATTGAAACAGAACCTCCGTTGTGCTGATATTCTTCCTCAAAATGATGAAGTTGTTCCATAAAAGAATGATCGACTATTCTGGCGTCAGCAAAATTGATTAACACTTTTTTACCAGGCACGATCCGTTTGAACATGTTCTTAAAACCTATGAGATTAGAGAATATGGCCGCATCCTTTACGGATATTGAGTAGTCACCATCGTTTTCAGAGAATTCATATTTTGCCTTAAAGAGCCCCTTCAGTGGTGCACCATTTAGAATGTGAAAAATGAATTTTGCTAAAATGCCTGCGCCCACACCCATTAGTAAATCAGTAGAAACCGTTACAATGATGGTAATAACAAAAACTATAAGTTGATCTGCTCCAATTTTATAAGTTTTAAAAAATTCCTTTGGCGAAGCTAAACGGTATCCGACTGCAATTAGCAAAGCGGCCAACGCAGAGTTGGGGATCATTTCAATAACTGGAATAAATAGCAACATGGCAACGAAAAGGCACAAACCATGAAAAAAGTTGGCCCATCTGGTGCGCCCGCCAAAATTAACATTGGCAGAACTACGTGCCACTTCAGAAATCATAGGGAGGCCTCCCAATAATCCTGAAAGCGCGTTGCCGGCACCTAAGGCAGATAAGTCTTTGTTGGAATTAGATTCGCGCTTGAATGGGTCTAAGCCATCAATGGCTTTTACTGTAAGAAGTGATTCTAAACTATTGATGAACAAAAACATGATTACAAATTTCCAGAACACCCCAGTGCCAATGGCTGCGAAGCTCGCGTTGAACTTTATGTTCCCCCAAAAATCTCCAATAGTCACAAGATCAAAGGCGGGTTCTGTATGACGAAAGTCCATGATCAAGGCCATGGGTATGGTAACTAACAGCACCACCATGGGCGCTGGAATTTTTTTAATGAATTTTCCTTTTAAAAAAGGCATCCCGAAAATAATGATCAAACTAACAATGCCCACAACTGCAACCCGTGGGTCGGCATTCATGAAAGAGTGTGGTATTTTCTCATAAAGTTCAATCGGCTCAAGCCCTTTTAATGTGGCAGGGTCGATACCCAACAGCACATGTATCTGCTTAGAAAAGATAATGAGGCCGATGGCAGCGAGCATTCCATGCACTGCCGAGGGTGGAAAGAAATCACTGAGTGAGCCAAATTTTAGGAACCCAAAAACGATTTGAAACAATGCCATGATCACAATAGCTCCGCAGGCTAGCTGCACACCCGTGGCACCTTCTATATTTAGCGCGCCTAGTTCTGTCACGGCACCTGCACAAATGGTTATCAAGCCCGCAGCCGGACCTTTGATGGTTAACCGCGAGCCTGCAAAGAAGCTAACGAAAAGCCCACCGATCATGGCAGTAAGCACGCCCATTGCCGCAGGGAATCCACTGGCTTTGGCAATGCCAAGACTGAGCGGAAGTGCCAATAAGAATACTAAGAAACCAGAGAGCGCATCGGCCGACCAGTTTTGTTTGAGACCTTGGAGGCCATCTTTAGGGATTTCTAGTGCTTTCATTTTTTTTTTTTTGATAATTAAATGTGATCGGTAGTTTTGGGCTAGCCGAAATTTAAAATAGAAGTATGATCAAATCGATCTATCCGTAAGATAGATTTGAGTCGATGCGAAGGATGCACCTAATTGTATGATGGAAGGCTAAATGAGAAAAACCCCATGCAGCTTGAAGAGCGGGGGGTGCGTATCGAAACGTTCTATGTTAGCAGAAAAATGAAGCGGTAAGCTAGATGAAAATGCAGAAGGGGTGGATGGAAAAGTTTTGAACAGATCATTGGAAGCTATGAATATGCCTTTGCCCTCACGCTCTTCTTCACTTCGCTCTTCTAAAAATAATAGGAATGAAATGTTTTGGTTCTGCGATCGGCTAAGTGCGGTTTTTGCTTCGCTTTCTAGTACTGGTTCTTTTACAATAGCAGAAATGGCAGAAGATGCCAAGAGTTCAAAACTAAAGAGCAGGATGGCGAAAAGTTTCAAAATTTTGTTATTTCTCAAATTCATCCAACGGGTAATTTTGGTTAAAGTTCACTATTATAATTTTAAAATTCTAATATCCTGTAAATATCCTTTCGCATGAGATCGACCACAACCGATTGTGATGGCGTATTGAAAGTAATACTCATCTCATCTTTTCTTTGAAGTCTCGTTTGATTGGCCACATACCTCATACTACAAAACCACACGCTGCCTGGAGCTTATCCTAAGAAGTTTGTGACTATTTCCACCATACTCGAACTCCAAACTTATTAATTAAATCAAGTGTTCTTGCGCAAGCCGTTTGAATTTTCATAAATTTGAAATCGAATATGACAAAGCGAATTGGTATTCAGTCACTGGCAGGTTGCTTAGTAGTTGCCTTATTGGTCTCTGCGTTTGCTTCCACTTTGCTCATTGTCAAACCAAGCGATGACCTAGGAAAGCAATCCGTAGTCATCAAGAGCAATAATTCCCAGAGCGTCATCAGTGCCTCTGAGCCATGCGAAGAGAAGGAGGTCAAAGACAGTTTTGAAGAGTGGTCTCAATTAGCAGAATTGCCTATCTCTAACGAAACAGTATTCGCGCAATTGATTGCCAACTCCCTTCGCCTAGAAAACCATTCCATATCTTCCTTTGCCAGTACAACCAACCTTCCGTTGTACTTGGCCAAATGCTCGCTCCTCATCTGATTCTTTTCTTTTTTTTTCTTTGGCACGGATCAGTAAACTGATTTGCTGATTGTATTTTTTTCAGAGCGTCTTCTTTTTTTAAATAGTCTATTATTTATTTTTAAATGAAAGCAAATTCATTTTCCTTTAATGAGCATGAGGTCATTCATGAGCTGAAGCATTACCTGCCAGCTCAAGCCCCGCTCAAAGATTTTATCCATCACAACACACTCCACGCATTCCAAAAATTGAATTTCAAGGATGGTGTACGCAGTGCTTCTGAGATATTGGGCTATCGCTCTTCCTTGTCGCTTAGTGATTTCAGAGCGGAGTATGAGAATGGTGCCATCAAGCCCGAGGTTCTTGATCGAGTGATTATTGAGAAGAAAGGCGAAGCCAACTTGGCCGAGTGGAGAAAGAAAGCACTGACACATGAGTATGAAAACAATGCGCTGCCGCGGATCGGTGCATTGCGTGCCAATTGGAAAAAGCAATATCGCATCGACTTGGATTCACTCGTTCAGCCGATCCTGTTTAGGATATTGTGCAGCTACTTGGATCAAGGTATTTCTATTTGGAATTTCCCCATCCGCGAGAAAACTTTTTTGGCTTCTTTCCGCGAAATGGAAGGCAACACTTTCACCAGTTTTTTCCGAAGAAAACGAGCGAAGAAACTTTTGTTGGAAAGTACCTGTGAGATTGCCGACTTACTGAAAATACTTGTTGGAGATGAATCGTTATACGAGCGTTATTTATTCGATCAGCAATTTTCGCATTCAGGCTGGTCGGGTATGGTTTCTACTATTGAAGATCAGCCCTACACCATTTTAGATCCGCGCAAACTTTCCATGCACGATCTGATTGTGTTTGAATTGTTATTGGAAATAGATGCACTCGATTTCAGCTTAGGCAAAAATTGGAAGCCATTAAGTGAGCGATTGATCAATAGGCCTACAGAGCTCTTTGCAGATGTGCCTGAAACGGAAATGCACGAAGTGCTTTTTATGTGGCAGCGAGCATTTGAAAAGAGTTATCACGATCAAGTATTGGCTGGGTTGATCATGCAGAAGAACACGAAGGAAATAATCGAAAAGAAAAGTTTCCAAGCTATGTTTTGCATTGATGATCGTGAGTGTTCGCTCAGGCGCTACTTGGAAGAGTTTGATTCAAATTGCGAAACATTTGGTACACCCGGTTTCTTTGGCGTGGAATTTTATTATCAGCCAGAAGGTGGAAAGTTTTATACCAAAGTTTGCCCTGCACCGGTGATTCCTAAATTTTTGATCAAAGGCATTGGTGCAGATAAGCGTGAGAAGGATTTGTATTTCGCCAAACAATCGCATTCATTTTACAGTGGCTGGTTAATTTCCCAGACACTTGGTTTTTGGTCAGCCTTTCTATTGTTCTTAAATATTTTCAAGCCATCCATGGGGCCAGCTACGGCTTCTTCGTTCAAGCACATGAGCAAAAACTCTCAGCTTACTATTGAAAACAAAAATCCAGAAGACAGAGAGAACGACCTTCAAATTGGATTTGCCGTAGAGGAGATGACAAATAGGGTAGAGGGATTATTGAAAAGCATTGGTTTGGTGAAAGACTTTGCCTCTATTGTATATGTAGTAGGGCATGGATCGAGTAGTGTGAACAACCCGCACTATGCAGCGTATGATTGTGGTGCCTGTTCTGGCAGGGCAGGATCAGTAAATGCGCGTGTTATTTCTTCTATGGCCAACCATAAAGTGGTGCGTGAAAAATTGAGAGAGCGTGGCATTGATATTCCAGAGTCCACACAGTTCATTGGCGGACTACATGACACTACACGTGATGAGATTGTTTTCTTTGACGAGAATTCATTATCGAAACTGAATTTAGAAAACCACAATAAGAACGAAGTGATTTTTGCAAAGTCGCTTGACTACAACGCAAAAGAAAGATCACGCAGGTTTGTTTCCGTGCAATCACACTTGTCGCCTTCCACTATTCATGAGCAGATCAGGATTCGTTCTGTTTCTTTGTTTGAGCCACGGCCTGAATTGAACCATGCTACTAATGCGCTTTGTGTAGTGGGCAGAAGAGAGTTGACCAAACATTTGTTTTTGGATCGAAGAGCTTTTATGAATTCGTATGACTACCATATTGATCCTGAAGGTAAATTCTTGCACAATATATTAAATGCAGTCGCACCTGTATGTGGTGGTATTAACTTAGAATATTTTTTCTCTCGTGTAGATAATCAAAAATTAGGTGCTGGCACAAAGCTGCCGCATAATGTAATGGGGTTGTTTGGCGTGGCCAACGGAATTGATGGAGATCTGCGCCCAGGCCTTCCTAGTCAGATGATTGAAGTACATGATCCTGTTCGGTTGATGGTAATCGTTGAGCATTATCCAGATGTTGTTTTACAAACTATACAAAAGAAGCCGGAAACGTATGAGTGGTTCATCAATGATTGGGTGATCTTGACAGTGATCCATCCGGACACACATAAGCTGCATTATTTCAGTGATGGAAAATTCACTGACTATGAACCGATCATTAAGAAAATTGACATCGCTCTAGATATCAAATCAATTGTGGAATCGCACTTAGAAAATCTTCCCGTTTACGCTCTATCTTAATTTTATATGATATCCTTTTTTGAATTTTTTGTTCTGCTCCCGTTTTTGGGATTTATAGTGAGCGTACTGCTTCCTTCTAAAAACGAAAATCTTCTTTCAAGATGGTCTTTTTTTTCTATCGGTGTTCACCTATTCAGCTTTCAAGTTTTTTTGATTTACTGGTTGGTGCAAGGGCACCCTACTTTAGATTTAAAAGACTTAGTGCTTTATAAAACCGATGGCTATGAGTTCTTCATTGACTTTTATTTTGATGCCATCACGGCTGTTTACATTTTTGTAGGATCGGTGCTTACTTTTTTGGTTACTGTTTATAGCCGTTATTATTTGCATAGAGAAGTGGGGTACAAACGCTTCTTCAACACGATTCTCTTTTTCTATATCGGCTACAACCTAGTGGTGTTGTCAGGAAATTTAGAAACACTATTTATCGGCTGGGAGATTTTAGGGATTTCTTCGTTCCTGCTCATTGCGTTTTATCGCGATCGATATCTTCCCGTTAAAAATGCAGTGAAAGTTTTTTCTATCTATCGCATTGCCGATGTGGGTTTGATCTTGGCCATGTGGGCCATCCATCATTTGTTCCATCAAAATATCACGTTCGCAAATATGCACGATGTGCAGTTGGTAGAAGAACATTTACGAACTCATAGTTGGATTGGTGTTTTTATTTCATTGATGTTCCTAATTTCCGCGGCTGCCAAATCCGCGCAGCTCCCGTTCTCCTCATGGTTGCCACGTGCTATGGAAGGCCCTACACCATCGAGTGCTATTTTCTACGGATCGCTGTCGGTGCATCTGGGTGTCTTTATTTTGTTGCGCACGTATGCATTTTGGGAACATCAATTATCTGTTCGCATTTTAATTGGGCTGGTAGGATTGACTACAGCCATCATTGCGACAGGCATTGCACGCGTTCAATCTTCGGTGAAAAGCCAAATCGCTTATGCTTCTGTGGCACAAATCGGATTGATCTTTATTGAGGTAGCGGCAGGCTGGTGGATATTGGCGTTGATTCACTTTGCGGGCAATGCTTTTTTGAGAACCTATCAATTGCTAGTGTCGCCTTCGGTAGTGAGTTACTTGATTCGCGAGCAGTTTTATAATTTCGCCCCGCGCCTACGTTCTATTGAAGATTCATTCCCTAAAAAACTAAAATACACATTATACATTCTTTGTGTGAAGGAGTGGAATTTAGATTCAATGATGTATCGTTTCTTATGGAACCCTGTAAAGTGGGCGGGGCAGAAGGTGGACTTCCTCACTTTTAAACGAGTGTTGTTCTTTTTCATTCCTATTTATCTAATCAGTTTGTTTTTAATCTACAATAGAGATAGTGAGTGGATACCAGAAAGCATTGAACACTACTTACCGATCTTGTTTTCAACGATTGGATTGATTTGTGTGCTCAAGGCATTTACCGAGCGCAAACATGCTCGCATGAGTTGGCTGCTCGTTATCATGAATCACTTCTGGGTGGCGTTGGCCATTTCCTTCAACGAGAATTTTACTTTCAATCAAATCCATTTATACTTGAGCGGCATTGCCGTAGCGGGCGTACTTGGGTTTCTTTGCTTGCGCAGATTGGTTTCTATCGAAGGCAACATTGACTTGGATCAGTTTCATGGTCATTCTTACAAACATCCTAAGATTGCATTGGTTTTTCTCTTGGCTTGCTTGGGCGCGATGGGCTTCCCGATCACACCTACTTTTATTGGCGAAGACTTGATCTTTAGCCACATCCACGAAGATCAGATTTTCCTCGCATTCTTTACCGCCCTCAGTTTCATCATTGATGGATTGGCCATCATCCGCATCTATGCTAGGGTATTCTTAGGGCCACATTCTAAGTCGGTGTATGAAATGGCGTATCGTTCTTCTTAAAAAAAACTTTAAGTTTGACAAAAAGATAGCATTTAATGTCATGGACGCATCTGCAAAAAAAATAATGGACAGCCTCAAGGCAGGAAAGTACGATCCTGTCTATGTGCTGCAAGGCGAAGAAACATACTATATTGACTTGATAGCCAACTATATTGAAGCTAACACATTGAATGAAAGTGAGAAGAGTTTCAATCAGGTAATACTTTACGGAAAAGATGCTCCAGCGAACGTGATCTTGACCAACGCCAAACGCTTCCCCATGATGGCCGAGCGGCAAGTGGTGATCGTGCGCGAGGCACAAGATATTCCCGATTTGCAAAAGGAAGTAGGAGCGAAGCTGTTCTTGGATTATTTTTCTAGGCCGGTTCCTTCTACCGTGCTGGTACTTTGCCACAAGCATAAAACACTTGATAAAAGAAAAGAGCTTGGCAAGAAGGTAGATCAGTTGACAACTTCGGCTGTGTTTAAAAAGCCTTATGAGAACCAGCTTCCCGATTTCATTGCAGGTTACGTGAAAGATAAAAAGTTTAAAATGGAGGATGATGCCATGCGCGTATTAGCTGAATATGTGGGCAATGATCTCAACCGGATGGCCAATGAAATTGATAAAGTGTTGATTGGCTCCACTAAATCAGAGGCTATTACGGCAGCGCAAGTGATGGCACAAGTGGGCATCAGTCGCGAGTACAATATTTTTGAATTACAAAAAGCATTGATCTTAAAGGATGCTTTGCAGCTCGCCAAAATCTTACACTACTTTGAAGGCAATGTGAAAAAGAACCCTGCCATTCCACTGGTCGCTTTTCTTTTTTCTTTCTTTAGCAAACTGTTGATTGCTTATTCAAGTGCAGATAGGAGTGAGCGAGGTTTGATTAGTGCACTCAAGATCAGTCCCTTTGCAGTAAAAGACTACAGTGCTGCTTTGCAACGATTTCAATTAGTGCAGGTGATCAGAAACATTTCATTGCTAAAACAAGCCGACTTAAAATTGAAGGGAGTAAATGTTGGTAGTGAAGATGAAAGTCAGATTTTAAAGGAATTAGTTTTCAAATTGATATTCTGATAGTTTCAACTGGTGTTATACAAAATAGCAAAACGAATGTAAGAGTGTGAATCAAGATTATGGTGAATACGTTTTAGTGCATCGAAATTTTGCCTCAAATACAGGATTAATGATTTGCTGTTAACTTTGGATCTTGAATTTTGAATCTTTATGAAAAATGTTCTTTTGATGCCCTGCCTATTTGCGTTGAGCCAAGTCGTATTTGCCCAACTCGCAGAGCCACTTCAGTTTCAAGATAAGACCCACGACTTTGGCGAAATAGCAGAGAGTAATGGGCTTGCCGTTTATGAATTTAGTTTCTTGAATAAATCGACAAGGCCAGTGAAAATTTTAGCTGTGCAACCATCGTGTGGATGTACCACGCCTGGTTGGTCGAAAGAACTAGTTGCGCCAGGCAAAACCGGTTTTATCAAAGCTAGCTTCGACCCACATGGAAGACCTGGCTATTTTAATAAATCCCTTACGGTATCTACTGACTTAGACGGAAATTCAATTGTATTGCAGATCAAAGGCACTGTGGTTGATAAGATAGAAGAGAAAGGGCCGTACGATTTAGTGATTGAAAACGGAAATCTTCGATTAAGAAACAGTTCTTTCAATGTGGGGAAAGTATTCGTCAATAAAGAAACTGTGCCTGTAGAATTCCCCATTTACAATGCAGGAAAAGATACACTCAAATTCTTAGAAGTGATCTCGCCTAAGTATATCAAATTGAATGTACCTAAATCAATCGCACCAGAGACAAAGAGCTCGATCAAAATTTCTTATGATGCCAAATTGCGCAACCAATATGGTTTTACCTCTGACAACGTTTTGCTCAAGACCAACGACAAAATCCAGTCTGATAAATCTTTTTCAGTTTATGCCACCACGGAAGAATTTTTTCCCATCCTTTCGCCCGAAGAGCAAGCGAAAGCTCCTGTTTTAAATTTTGAAACGTATACGGTTGATATGGGTAAATTGAGAAAGGGAATCGACTTTCAACGTTCCATTAAATTCAAAAACAAGGGTAAAAAAGAATTGGTGATACGACATGTGCAAAGCAACTGTTCCTGCCTGGTAAGCAAAACAACAGTGTTAAGTCTTAAGCCAATGGAGGGAGGTTCACTTCAAGTTACATTCACAACCGATGGGCGGGATGGCTTGCAAAATAAGGCAGTAACCATTTACTCAACAGATACTGCGAATCCCGTGCAGAGAATTACACTTACGGGGGAAATTGAGAATAAATAGTTGGCAATGGGCAACAATCAACTGACAAAATTTTGAATCATTGAAACCCTCAGTATTGTCAATTGCTTTTTTGTCAACTGTCAATTAGCGCTTGAGCGATCTTACCAGACGCATCTCCATTCCCATACAGTTTTTCGGTAGAGGTAAAATCACGATCTTTTAAATCTTCAAAATCATTCAATATGGTTGCTCTCTTTGCACCCGCAATTCGATTAGCGCCTGCGTGAACCAACTCCACCCATTCGGTTTGGTCGCGGAGGGTGATGCAATATTTACTAAAGAAGTAGGCTTCCTTTTGCAAGCCACCACTGTCAGTAAGCACGAGTCGGCAGTTCTCTGTGAGCGAGAGCATATCGAAATAGCCAACGGGCTCTATGGTTTTAAAATCTAGATTTATATTTAGAGAGCTGATATACTTTTTTGTACGAGGATGAAGGGGCATTATAACAGGTAGTGATTTATTGATTTCATTCAATGCGCTGCAAATGGATTTCAATCGATCAGGGTCATTAGTATTTTCCGCGCGATGAAGGGTAGCTAAAACAAAATTGTTACTTAAAAGATTTTCTTTTTTTAAAACCGTAGCAACTTCCCTTGCTTTCTTTTGATAGAACAAAACAGCATCGTACATCACATCTCCAGCGAGAATAATTTTGTTATCGAAATTTTTAAAACCTTCCTTTTCTAAATTGGAGATGGCAGTTTGAGTAGGGCAGAAGAGGATATTGCTGATGCGATCTGTAAGAATCCGATTGATCTCTTCGGGCATCTTCATTTCAAAACTTCTCAGTCCAGCTTCAACGTGTGCTACAGGAATATGAAGTTTGGATGCGGCCAAAGCCCCAGCTAAAGTTGAATTAGTATCTCCATAGACTAATACATAATCAGGCTTTTCTTTTAACAATACTTCTTCAATTTTCTCCAACATACGCCCCGTCATGGCCCCATGTTGTAGTCCGCTAATCTCTAAGTTGTAGTGAGGATGCGGAATCTCCATCTCATCAAAAAAGACCTGACTCATGTTGGCATCAAAGTGCTGCCCCGTGTGGACTAGGATTTCTTGAATGCCTGATTTTTTTAGTTCGCGCGAAACGGTGGCGGCTTTTATGAATTGAGGGCGGGCACCTAGTACAGTTACGATTTTCATACCTAGAACTGTATTTCTGAGGTTTCTATCTCGTTGCTTTTATGAAAAGCGCGATCTTGAATTCTTACTTTGAGCTTGATTTTTTTACCCGTAAAATGATAATTAAAAGAAAAACTTTTTATAGAGTAAGTCAAAACACCTTCTTTTGTAGAGATTCTATTAAGCAGAAATGGGCCAAAAGATTCTGATTGAAAATTTTCTGGTGATGGAAACCTTGCACTGAATCCTCCATCTGCGCAGTTTGGATATGGAAAAACTGTGTCAAAATCAAACATGCTCCAATTTCCAGCACTTAAAATATAGAAATCAACAAAAAGGTTATAATAGTTTGGGTTTGCTTGATAGTAAACAGTGTCTGTTAGTAACCCATTGGTACTTCTCGCTAGTTCCCAATTCGTACAATTATATGGTTTGGTAAAACTTGGAAGGGAATCCAAATTTTTAGTTCTCTTATCTTTGTAAGTAATAAGTTCAGAAATTTTAGCCGATGCTAATTCACCGAAATATTTCTTCCCTGTTAATTTAAAAAAATAGTTACGGTAGTTATAAGGCTCTTTATAACTACCATCTAAGCCCAAGTCAGCATCCCCATCTCTAAAGTAGAATTCCACGTTTAACGAATCCCAACTACCAACATTACTTTTTCCAAACTTAAAAGACTTAAACTCAATATAAGGCTCAATAGGAAAAACCTTTTCATCATCTTTCTTGCAAGAAAAAGCTATTGCAAAAATAAAAATGGACGCAGCTATCTTCTTCATCTACACAAAAGCCGGAATCCCCGTAATCTCATTTCCCAATATCAACAAATGAATATCGTGTGTGCCTTCGTATGTCACGACAGATTCTAAGTTCATCATGTGGCGCATGATTGGGTACTCGCCTGTGATGCCCATGCCACCGTGTATTTGTCGAGCCTCACGTGCAATCTCCAATGCGAGGGCAACACTGTTTCGCTTCGCCATTGAGATGAGTGGCGTGGTGGCTTTGCCTTCGTTCATTAATACGCCCAATCGCCAGTTGAGCAATTGTGCCTTGGTGATCTCGGTGAGCATCTCGGCTAATTTTTTTTGTACCAATTGAAAAGAAGCAATTGGCTTTCCAAACTGGATCCGTTCCGCTGCATATCTTCGAGCAGAGTCGTAGCAATCCATGGCGGCACCCAATGCGCCCCACGCAATGCCGAAGCGGGCAGAGTCCAAGCACATCATGGGTGCGCCTAAACCTGTTTTGCCTGTTAACAAATTTTCCTTTGGCACTTTCACATCATGGAATACGAGTTCTCCTGTAGTGCTGGCTCGCAAGCTCCACTTCCCGTGCGTCTCTGGTGTAGTGAAGCCGGGCATACCGCGCTCTACTATCAATCCATGGATTCGTCCTGCTTCATTCTTTGCCCACACCACGGCCACATCTGCTTTGGGCGAATTGGAAATCCACATCTTGGCCCCATTCAATAAATAATGATCGCCCATGTCTTTGAAATTAGTGACCATGCCGCTGGGGTTCGAGCCGTGATCGGGTTCTGTCAAACCAAAACAGCCGAGCCATTCTCCACTTGCTAACTTGGGCAAATATTTTTTACGCTGTGCCTCGCTTCCAAATTTATAGATTGGGTACATCACCAATGAACCTTGCACAGAAGCAGTCGAGCGCATACCTGAGTCACCACGCTCAATCTCTTGCATGATGATGCCGTAGGAAATATAATCCAATCCACCGCAACCATATTCTACTGGAAGGGTAGGGCCAAAGGCACCGATCTCGCCAAACTTCTTTACAATTTCATATGGGAAGTGCGCGCGTTGCGCCCAGTCTTCTATGTAGGGGCTGATCTCGCGTTTTACAAAATCGCGGATGGAACTACGGATCAACTTATGCTCTTCGGTGAGCAGGTCATCGATCATATAAAAATCGGGTTGCTCGTAGCGGTCTTGCTTCAATGACTTTTTTGCAAGGGGTTCGGCAGTGGTTGTGTGACTTGACATGGCTTTTTGGTTATTCTTACGGAAAGGTTCAAATTTACTGAAGTATTTAGTAAATGGAGTTATGTGAGGACTGGAAATTTTAACTAGACATCTGACACTTTTAAAGTGTCTTGAGGCCTTTGTAAACTTGATTTAAGTGAGATGGACTTCGAGGTACAAGCAAGCTGATAAGTAGCGCGGGCTAGGGATAGGAGCGGAAAGCCCACAGTGAAGCGCCTCGCGGAATGAGGACTTGTAGCGGATAGCCCGGTGGCTACTGCGCCTCGCGTGGCCAAGCCCCATAAAACTTTTAACGATAATGCGTCCATAAATATTGATTGAGTCTTTGAATAACGAAACCATGAGATACTTGTTCATTCTATTTGCTTTTGTATTTTGTTCAGTTCAATTTCTCGCTGCCCAAACCACGGCCATCATCTGCAAGCAATTGATTGATGGCAAAAGCAACACGGCCATTGCCAATGCAGTGATATTGGTAGAAGGTGAACACATTAAAGCTGTTGGCGGTAAAGAAATAATTCCGAAAGGGGCGATCATTATTGACTTAAAAGAATACACGTTGATGCCGGGCATGATCGATCTACATTGTCACCCGCTTGGCGATAGTGATGATGATTATCAGACGTATCATTTAAAAAATTCATCGGCTGCGAAAGCTTTGCAAGGATTGAAAAATGTGCAGGGGATGTTGCAGGCGGGATGGACGGCCTTGCGTGTGCCTGGAGATTTGGATGTGAACTATGCGCACTTTGATATTCGCAGTGCCATCAATAAAGGAATGTTTCAAGGGCCGCGTATATTTGGTGCGGGTCATTGGATATCTGTGACGGGCGGAGGTGGCGATCTTAATTTCTTTTCGCCCGAACAAAAAGGAGTGATTGTTGATGGCTTGATTGTAGATGGCCCCGAAGAAATGCGCAAGGCTGTGCGCAACGAAATAAAATACGGAAGCGATTGGATCAAGTTGCTAGTGACGGGCGCGTTCATGACGGCTGGTGATAATCCGCAAAATGTTCATTTCAGTTCTGAAGAACTTGCCATGGCGGTGGAAGAAGCAAGGCGAAGGGATGTGCCTGTGATGGCTCATGCGCATGCAGCGGAAGGAATCAAAATGTCGATTAAAGCAGGGGCGCGAACGATTGAGCATGGTTCGTTCTTGGATGATGAGTGCATAGATTTGTTTGTGAAACACGGTACGTATCTAGTTCCCACGCTCGCCATTGGCAAATGGTTTTTAGAATTCAATGAGAACAGCTTAGCTCTCTCTAAAGCGATTGCCCTCACAAAAAAGTATAAATCACAAACAGAGGCGATGCTCACCAAGGCGATAAAAGCAGGGGTAAAAGTTACGGTGGGTTCAGATCTGCCCGGTACTAATCCAGAATATTTAGCCAATGAATTTTCTGAATTGGTAAGGCTCGGCATGACGCCCATGCAAGCCATCAAAGCAGGAACAAGTTTAGCGGCCGAAGCATTGGGCAAAGAAAAAGAGTTTGGCTCTGTTGAAGTGGGCAAGTTGGCCGACCTCATTGCGGTTAAGGGAAATCCTCTTACAGATATTACTGAATTGAAGCGAGTGAAGTTTGTGATGAAGGGTGGGGTAGTGGTAAAAATTATAAATTAATATTTTCAGATTAACTCATGGAATTACCAAACAAAGATCAAGATATAGCCTCTCAACTGAATAAGCTCCAGCAGAAGTATAATGTGATGGGTCAGGACCTATCTTCTTATTTGGATGGTTTGCTTTACGCGGACTACCTTACGTATTGGGATTACATTCACTTAGATACACTGCTAAGTTTACAGAATCCAAAAACACATTTCCCCGATGAAAAGATATTTATTGTCTATCATCAAATCACGGAGCTTTACTTCAATTTGATTTTGTGGGAGATTGAGCAAATGGCCGAGAAGGAAAATATTGATGATAAATTTTTTATCGAACGGCTAGATCGGATTGTTCGGTACTTTCAATTGTTGGAAAATTCATTTGCGGTGATGGTGAACGGGATGGAGCGCGATCAATTTTTAAAATTCAGAATGTCGCTGTTGCCCGCATCGGGGTTTCAGTCGGCTCAATATCGGTTGATTGAGATTTGCTCTACGGATACCATCAATTTAGTGAACGTACAGGAACGCGAAGCATTGGTAGAGTATAGCGACATCGATCAGCAAATAGAAAAATTATACTGGCGAAGCGGGGCAACGGAACTGGCATCAGGCAAGAAAACACTCACACTCCAGCAATTTGAAGAGAAGTACATCAAGCTGTTTAAAAGCACAGGCATGAAGTACCGCGATAAAAATTTGTGGAAGCTTTACGATAAAAATTTTAGAGGATCGAAGGAAGTGATCTCGCGGATGCGTGAGTTCGATCAACTAGCAAACGTACTTTGGCCATTGGCCCATTTAAAATCTGCGGGGCATTATCTTCATCGCGATACTCAGGACATCAAAGCTACGGGCGGCACCAATTGGCAAAAATATTTGCCTCCTCGTTTTCAAAAAATAATTTTCTTTCCTGAGTTGTGGAGTGAGGGGGAGAAGGCAGAGTGGGGGAAGGCGGGGGTGGAGAAGTTAACCAAGTAAAAGTTGACAAATGGGCAATTGACAGTTGACAAAGTTTTTCGATACTTTAAAAGTAAGCAGTATAAAAGTTGATCCCGATAGCTATGCAGTTAGATCAGTATGCCTTTACATCTTATGACTCCTCTCTCGAGTACCTTTTTACGATGAAGGCCCACACGGAAGAGTGGCCAAACTAGTTCAATTCAAGTTGATTGATCACCATTACAACGTTTATAACCTAGCTTTTGGTGATTGGGACCCTGTGACAAAAGTTATTGACGACCTTGTTGTAACGAATAATAATGATAGGGATAAAATCCTTGCAACAGTGGCATCAATTGTTGTACACTTTAGCAACCGATTTCCAACTGCACTCATTTTTGTTCAAGGGAGTACTCCTTCCAGAACTAGACTTTATCGTATTGGTCTCACTTTAAATTACGATGAAATAAGTGAGATTTTTGATGTGTATGGACTTCGTGAGCAATGGGAGACTTTTAAACCTGGAACGAATTACAATGCCTTCTTGGTTAAACGTTTAAGAAATAATAATTTTACGGAATAGTTAAAAAATGGGAGCACCCAATAAAAATAAAACGAATAAGTTGCTTAACTACAAGGTAACGGTGGTTAAAGGGGAAGGATTCGCTGACTCTCCCTATTTCGCAAAGAAACATGAGGAGGCTTCTGTGTTTTTAAAAAAGCATGGGCTTCCAAAAGAGTTGACGAAGAAATAAATCAGCATTAGTTTGCTTTAACCGGCTTACCTACTCCTTTTTCTGTTCAGAGGACAGACTGCTAAGGATTAACTTTTTATTCTTTCTCCTCCAAACCCAAAACACTCCGCCACCTATCGCTAACACAAATGGCCAAAATAAGAAACAAGCCCAATTAAGAACAGCAAGAGATTGTCACAACCTTGGCGTAATGATTGAACGAACTTAGAGCCAACCTCAAAACTAGTTGTGGATGAATTCGCAATGGAAAGCCTACAGTAATCTCGATAGTTATCAGGAGAGCGAGAACTTGAAACGAATAGCCTGACCCCTTCGTTGATTTGTGTGCAGAGGAATGCCGCCCGTGCATTCATTACATTTACTACCTTTGTACTAAACGTCTTTTGTGAAACGCTTTTTGCTTACCTATTCTCTCTCGCTCTTTGCGTGTACAGCTTTTTCGCAAGGATTGATGCGTACCACCTATCACGATGCTGCCAAGAAAAATGTAAAGGAGGTATACCAAGTAAAGGACACCATCACTAATACACTGCAGGGTCGGTACATCTCTTATTTCCTTAACGGGAATATCGAATCTAAAGGACAGTTCATGAACAATGAGACCACAGGCGTGTGGGAATTTTATTTTGAAACAGGCAATCTTAAAATGCGCGGCATCCTTCGTGGCAATTCAAACTTTGGGTTGTGGGAATATTTTTATGAGAGCGGCCAGAAAAGTATGGAAGGCACGATTGATGGAAAACAGAAAGAAGGTATTTGGAAAATCTATTATGAAAGTGGCGACTTGAAAGAAACAGGGGAGTACAGTGCCAACAAGCGATCGGGCTTGTGGAAAACGTATTTTGAAGATGGTGCGCTGCGAGGTGAGATTGAATATAAAGATGATTATGGTCGCTACACAGAGTATTATCACTCAGGAAAAGTACTTAGCGAAGGCCCGAAAGCAGGTGCGCGCAGCGTAGGGCTTTGGCGGTTTTTTGCAGAAGATGGAACGCTGGAGAGTGAAGGCGAGTATGCCAATGGCAAAAAGAATGGCGAGTGGAAATACTTTTTCTCCTCTGGCAAAATTTCTGCCGCAGGAATGTTTGAGAATGATGAACCCGCTGGCGCATGGACTAATTTTTTTGAAGACGGAACAGTAAACTCCAAAGGAGAGTACTTGGGTGGAAAGAAAAACGGCTACTGGACATCGTACAACAAAGGCGGAAAAATGCGAAGCGAGATCACTTACAAAAATGGCGTAGGTGAGTACCGCGAATATTTTGCAAGTGGCAAACTAAAAGTGAAAGGGCAAATAGTAGATGAAAAGAATCAAGGCAAATGGCAATACTTTTATGAAGATGGAAAGCTAGAAGGAGAATGCAACTTTGATAAGGGTAAAGGCAGTTATTCCGGATTTTATCCTAGTGGTTCATTGCAAACGAAAGGACAAATTGAAGATGACTTGCGTGTGGGCACGTGGGAGTTGTATGAGCAAGATGGCAAACTCTCTGGCTACTACAAACCATTTTATGAAGACAAAGCCTTGGCAAAAGATATTAGCGATCTGCTCAATAAGAAACCTAAAGCCATTGTGTTAAAGCAAACAAGGCGAAAAGGTTTTCATTATTTCGCCCCACTCTTTCCCGAGTATCATGGGGTGATTGTGGGTGGTAATCCTGCTTTTTCATTTATTGGTTCGATGCCCATCTCCATTGAGTTTTATAATCAAGAGCGTTTGGGCCATGAGTTTGCTTTTGAAGGTTTGCGCGATCCGTTTTACACGGCCGATGCCGATGTGCCACAGAACAAAATTTTTCAACGTGGCAACGCGATCTCCGTCAAGCAAAAGTTCTATAATCCGTTGAGGACGGGCATGTGGTATTTTGGCCATCAAGTGCGCTTTACCAACGTGGGGCATTTTGCAAATGTGGATTTTCCGCTCTCACCTCAGAATAAAGTGATTGCGAGTGCCTCGGAGCAGCGTGCGGAGTATGGCTTGTTATTGGGCATTCGCCTAATGAAAAAAAATAACGGAAATGGTTTTACCATCGATGCTTTTGGCGGCTACAATATTGGTTACAGAAATTTTGATGTAGAAGATATTTACAAGAATACTTTTTCAAATCTTAATCAATCCACATTTTCGCAAAGTGTAAATTTTGGGTTGAATTTTGGTTATTCCGTTTCATTTGATGGAAGAAGGTAAAAAATTTTAGATTTGTGATTTATGATTTTAGAATTAAATAATTAACGGTGGAACAATTGCTTTGATTTTAAATTTCCAAATCACAAATCACAAATCACAAATCACAAATCACAAATCACAAATCACAAATCACAAATCACAAATCACAAATCACAAATCACAAATCACA
>JAYWHU010000105.1:0-35584 GCA_043777495.1 Cyclobacteriaceae bacterium
CACCTCTTCCCATCCCGAACAGAGAAGTTAAGCCCGCCAGCGCCGATGGTACTAGTGTAACAACCGGGAGAGTAGGCCGTTGCCCTTTTTTTCATTAAATCACAAACAAACAGAACAGCCCACCGGAGAGATCCGCTGGGCTGTTTGTGTTTTGGAACTAACCGAATTTAGCTCTGTATAGACTACAGGTGCGAACTACTGGCATACCACAGCCGATTTGAACATCGCCTTTTGGATCACATCCATTTTTTGGAAAAAACGGTGAATTAAGCGAATGATTTTTCCATTCTGAACAGGAAGTATTTTAATAAGTTTTTACCCTACAGAAACGATATGGAAGCTTGATGGATTCAGTTGGTCGTTGGCAATCACCTGCAAATCCGAACTGCTAGTTTTTTTCACTTTATCAAATAGATCAGTAAAGTAATTTGGATGGAGTTGATTAAGACGGAGGTGTTTAATTTTTTCGACTACGGTAAATGGATTTGATACTTCTAACTGAAGGTTTCCAAGAAAATGATTTTTAGCGGTCTCTAGTTCTTCTTTAGGAATCGATGTGTTTATCAATGAAAGCAGTTCTTTGTTAATTTCGTCAATGGTGATTTCGAGTTTATCTATGTTGACATCAGTGCCAATGGAAATTAGACTCGCATTGAGATGGGAATTAACTGATGAGTAGATACCATAAGTCAGTCCCTTTTCTTCTCGAATGTTTTTCATTAGGCGTGAGCCGAAGTATCCACCTAAAATATGATTAAGCAAAAGAAGCCCAACATAATTTGGATGGGATTTTTTAATTGTAATTTTTCCGAACCGAATGGAACTTTGGACGCTATTCTCTTTTGTGATTTTTTCTTGGAATGCAACAAGAGAGACATCTGGTATTTTGGTTGCCTCAATCCTTTTGAAGCTTAAGTTGGACAGTGATTGGGTAAGTGATTTTAGCTGAATAGAATTTAAATTGCCTGTAAGGTAAACTTCGTGAGGAGTAAATGAATTTTCATAAAACGAAATCAAATCGGAGGCATTGATTTTTTCAATATCGGATTCTTCTCCTGAACTGCCGTATGGGTGGTCATTCCCGAAAATATTTTTTTGGAGGGCACGAGAAGCCAAAAAACTGTTTTTCTCTTTGTTGACTTTCAGGTTTTGGATGAAAATACTTGTCATTAAATTCAGTTCGTCTTCAGGAAAAACGGATTCCTGTAGAATGTCAAAAACGACTTGGATTACTTTATCGAAATTTCTGGAGAGTGAATACAGGGCGATTGAAGTAAAATCAGCACCTGTCGAAATTTCTAATTGAGCTCCTTGCTGGTCTAATAATTCCGCGATTTTTTTTGAACTTAATTTTGCGGTGCCTTTTTCCAGCATGTGTGCCGTGAAATAGGCCACGCCTTTTTTTGACTCATACCATTTGCCGGCCTTGAAGACAAAATCTAGTTTGACAATTTCTTGCTGTATGTCTTTTATCCATACTAGCTGAAGACCATTGCCAAGAAATATGACTTCTGGGCTTGGCAGATCAAATGAAAATTCTTTTGCGAAGGGAGGTTGGGTTTTTCTATCGAGCATTGTTTTATCAATTGACAGTTGACAAATTTACAATTGACAAACGGAAATGTGCAAGATGATAGGTGGTGTTATTAATTGTATCAAAAATCAAGGAGATGGCATTAATCCGTAACCGATTCTTCTTCTTTGGCCTTGGTAGGGAAGATATACATGATTGTAAAGCGAAGTGTTTCGGCCAATGCGCTCTCTCGTTTGTTGGTAGGCACTAGGTAGGCAGCATCCAAAACAAATTTTTCGTATTTGAATCCGATGCCTGCTGTTAAATATTTTCTATTTCCCTTGTCTTGGTCTTCATAAAAATAGCCAAGACGACCAGCAAAGGTATTATTATACCAATATTCTAGACCGCCAGAAATTGTTATTTCAGAAAGCTCTTCAGATATTCCTCCGGGCGCATCTGAGAAAGAACCGAAGATGCCATTCAATAATGGCTTTGAGCGAGCTGCTGTGGGAGAGCCTGGAATAGGTGTGGGCACCATTAGCTTATTAATATCTAAAATAAAAGTGAGACTATTTATTGCATTTAATTCTGTTTTATAGGCTCCACCTATTCTAAGGTTGGTAGGTATAAAATCGGCATTGTTTGGATCGGTGTAGCTGACCTTTCCTCCAATATTAGAAATGGAAGCCCCTAAAGAAAGTGTAGCATTTCTGGATTGAATTGGTTTTGTATAGAATACTCCGATGTCAGCAGCGGCTGAGTGGGCAGATCGTCCATCAACTGTGGATAGTGCTCCTGTTAGATTGGAATAGATGTATCTTAGTGAAACACCAATTCCCAAATGATCGGTTAGTAATCTTGAATAGGTTGCATCAAAAGAGAGTTCGCGCGGATTGAATCTAGGCTGGGTAGGTTGATTGTTACCATCCCTAAATTCTATTTCGCCAAGGTCAAAGTATTTCAAAGAAGTAGCCACAGCTTCCTCACGACTTATTTTATAAAAGCCTGAAAGCTGAACAATCCTCATGTCATTAATAATCTTTGCCAACCATGGTGTATATGACAATGAAATACCATATCCCTTATCGATAAAAGCCAGTTTTCCTGCATTCCAATAAGCAGAGTTGGCATCAGGTGAAGTAGCAACACCAGCATCTCCAAAACCTGCCGCTCGTGCATCTGGAGTGATGGCTAAAAATGGGACAGCGGTGGTAATATTTTTATTAGTGGAACCAGTGATAACACCTGTTCCTGGGGTTCCTTGTGCATTTACAAAGGAAACCCCAATCCCGAATAACGAAACCAGAACTCCAAAACCCCTTAACTTATTCATAGTCAATATCATCGCTTTAAAGATAATTAATTCATTAAGATAAACTTGGCATTTTTTTCACCAGATGAGCCATCTACCTGAGAACGAACATATAGCCTTACAATATATAGCCCATGGGTTAATTTTCTTCCATCTTGCCCGTCTACATTCCATTCTGGCAAAGTGACCATATATTGACTTTCGGGTATCGTATAACCTTGTGAAAGCACAATCTGACCTGCAAGATTGTAAATAACTAGCGAAGCTTCCAAATCTTCTCCTGGGCGGCTATGGGTAAACCAAAAATTAGTATTGGAAATAACGGGATTAGGATAGTTGGCCAATTGCTCAATAACGATGCTGTTTCCTTCGCTCACCACAAAATCAATGGATGATGTTCCTACATTATTGTAGTTATCAGAAGCCACTAGCTTAAGCGTATGCCTGCCTTTTTTTAAGGTGTCAATTGGGAATGTAAGAGAGCCTCTTTTAAAATTGTCCTTATCGGAAATATAATAATCATTGATTGTGTAGGATTGCTTTCCGTCAATGGTGGCAATAATGTTATTTGCAGGATTGTAGGATGAAATATTGATGCCGCTTAGATCGGATAAGTCAGCAACCAACTTTGTATTAGGGCCAACTGTGCCGCCTACCCTAAATGTAGTATCGCCCATAAAGAGATTTATTTCGGGCGGAGTGGTGTCAATGGGAACATTAGGCTCTTGGCCACCAATGAAAAAATCGATTGAGGACCCAATGGCATCTGCACCCGAAGTTGCGTTTGCATACAAGCTTAGTTTCCCTTTGTCAATTACTGAACTAATATTTTTTGGCATGATAAAGTCAATTTGAAAATCGCCCTGATTCACAGAGGCTTTTCCTTGAAATAAAATAGTTGACCACTGGCTGTATGTGAATGGAGAACTCTCTGTTCCTTTTGTGGTCAGGCTAATGGGATGGTCAAATAAAGTAGCTGTAAGTTCGCCTGTAAAAGCGCTTACTTTAGTTCCTGCATTTTTTATTTGACCTTTTACCGAAACCAATGATTGTGCTTTTAATGTCGTGGAATTGGCACTTGTTTTTATTTCGTCTGCCACTATTTGATTGTTGCCCAAATTTAAGTGCATAGTAGGATCACCCAACAACGAAAAATTTCTATTGCCTACCCCTACCAAGCTTGTATTTTTTGTATCGCGAAAAATACTACCCAGATCACGGAATTTTGTATTTTCTTTTGTGAAAAGCGCAACGTAGAATGCTTTGTTCAATTCAAAATTGGTATTCGAGTATACAGGTCGGCCTGTTGTTACTAACCCAATGCCACCTCCTTTTGGCTGTAATAGTATACGCTCGCCACTTGAAATAATAAATGGGTCATCCTGCCTCCCAAACTCGCATGTTGCTGTTACGAAAAGAGGATAATGCGGGCTGTTTTTCCAGCTCAACACAATTGTTTCGGTAAGCACTTGTTCTTGCATCCATAATTTCTCTGAACCGTGGCCAGTATAGTTAATGATCGCATATCCTTTGCGCACTTCTAAATCCAATGCCCTAGCTGCGTCTGGACTGAATGGCCCTGTGTTGCGCTGTATCTGATCAAATGAATCTAAAAATAATTTTTTGGTATCGAATTCGGGGTTGGTAGCTTCCGCGTTATTGGCCAATTGATCCGCATAATTTTGGTGAAGATTGTAATCGCCATCATCTGCCACAAAGAGAAAGTTTTTGCGCCACGCCCCTGCTGCTCTTGGATCGGTATCATAGGCAATCAACTTATCTACAACAGCTTTGGCCTCGTCAACTGTTTTGGCAGGTATGCGGCCTACACCTACATCCATCAAAGAGTTCACCGCAGGGCTTTCGCTCCATTCACCTTCGTTATCGTCTAGCAAAGCATAATAATCATCTGACGAATAGGTTTCAAGTGGGCTCAGTGAGTTTACGGATTCATAAATAGGTACAAAGTTGGTGTTGTTAAAAACACGATCTTTATAATCGTAGGATCCTCTACCAAACAGTAAAACATTTTTTAAAAGTGCGCTAGGTTTTTTGTACAGGTCTCTCACGAAATCTCGAATCGCGGTAAAATCTTGTTTGCCGCTGCTGTATTCATTAAAAACTTCTTCCGTAGAAACAACTTTGACGGATATCAAGGTTTTGCTTTGTCGATGTTGAGCCAATCGCTCTGCTTCTTTTTGAAATGAGGGGTGACTTATAATGATTAATTGAGGTGGAGAGATTGCGTGGAGGTTTTGATTGCTCACCTTGCTTTCAAAAGTTGGCTCGCTTGTTTTATCAGGATTGAAGACAACGAATTTCTTAAGTGTGGAAGTGGCAGTTGAGAAATTTAGTTTATCGCCATTGAGAGTGGCAGCTTGTGCGTTTGTATTAAAGGGATCAGTTACCTCCCACAAATTACTTTTGGAATTGGCGGATGAAATTGAAAATGTAGAAGTTGGTACTGAAAGACTTTTTGAAGAAACGAAAATAGTTTGATCTCCATATTGAGCTAAGTTTCTTTTCAACGTGAAGATTACAAAATCAAGGTAGCCGACTGAAATGCCAGGTGTGCCGCCCTTGGTAAATTGATATTTAATTTCTTGTGCGCTTTGTGTAGATGCTTTAATCGTATTTGAATTGAGTAAAATGGTGTCAGCAACAATATTTCCTTTAATGCTATAGGTAGAATTAACAATCGCTTTGATGGGTTGAGTTAGAACCGCGGAATTATTGAACAACACTTTAAAAGAACAATCACTAATTGATTGAGCCATTACGTGGCTCGCCAATCTAACCGGTGAGTTATCTATGATGCCGGGAATATCAAAACGGATGGCTGCTTCGGTGGTGTTGTCAAACTGTTCACCAAACCATTGCCTACCCGATTTTAAAATGCTATACTTTTCATTTTCATAAAATCCAAAGTCATCAAACTCTTGTATCAGAGGAAATGACCCCGCGAGATTTTCACTGGTTGTCATTCTTTTGCCTGCTGTGGATTGGATTGTTAAGAAGTAAAAATTCTTATCGGTGAAAAGATTGTTTTCAAATTCAAAAAACTGACGTTGAACATTATAGTTATAACGATCTGAGCCTTGCCCATAAAAAAGCACAAAGTCTGAAGTATTGAATGTGCCATCACCTTCGCCAGAAACTAAAATGGATAGCTCTACTAAATCTTGAATGCGTGATTTGTTATTAGCCTGAGGCAACATTCCATTCATGCCTGCATAAATCCTGATATTTCTCGGATCGATTTTATCTGGGTTGATGCCCGCTTTCTTCAGCCCATCATAGGTGATCCTAAAAATGCCATCTGAAGGGACGGAAAATTTATACCAGTCACCACTAGAAAGAACAGAATTTGTTTGTGCCGATACCCTTGTAAAGAGAGCTACACAAAGAAGACAACCCAGTATATGTACCCTTAACTGCAAATGATTATTTTTTTTCAAGTTCACCAACTCCTGCCACTAACGAAGTGCCTATGTACAATAGTATAATCATAGGAATGCCTTCTACCCGAAAAATAGCTATTAACAATACGGCCAAGACAATAAAGGTAAACCGCATTTTGTTATCGGCCCATTTAAAGTTTTTAAACTTAAAAGCAAAAAACCGAATGGGCGACACCATTAACCACGAAAAAACCAGCGTAATTATGACTAACACCCATCCTTGATTCACCCAGCCAGCGGCAAGGCCTGTAAGCAAGGGCAGCGATGTGATAAACAGGGTATTTGAGGGCGTGTTTAGCCCTTTAAAAGAATCGCTTTGGGTTTCATCTACATTAAAGATGGCCAGCCTTAAGGCTGAGGCGACAGCAATGAAGAAAGCCACATAAGGCAGCCATGCAATGTTAGTGACGGGTGTTAGCATCTTGTACATCACCAAAGCGGGCAGCAATCCAAAACTGACCATATCTGCCAGCGAATCTAACTCTTTGCCAATGGGAGAATTTACTTTCAGCAATCGGGCTACGAAGCCATCGAAAAAATCAAATACGCCAGCAGCCCAAACAAAGTAGACGGCAGGTATCGATCTTTCTTCTAGGCAATAAACGATGCCGAAGCAACCGCACACGAGATTGCAGCAGGTAAGGAAATTAGGAATGTGTTTTTTGAAATTCATTTTAGAGTGAGTGCGCAAAATGGATTTGATACTTTTTCCTTTCCAATAGTGGTGGTGGGGCCATGACCAGAATAGACGGCCACATCATTGGGCAGCGTAAATAATTTTTGATGAATGCTTTCGATCAACGTTTCAAATTTGCCTCCTGGTAAATCAGTTCTGCCAATGCTGCCATCGAATAAAACATCTCCACTGAAAATTACTTTTGCAGATTCATCGTAAAAACCAATATGACCTGGTGCATGGCCCGGCAAAAACAAAATCTTCCACTGCGTATTGCCAAAAGAAAAAGTATCACCTTCTTCAATGAACCGATCGGGTAAAGCTTCCATGTACTGAGCGAATCCGTAGTTGGGCGCGTATGATTTTACAGCGTGCAGCACTTTCTCTTCTATGGCATGAATAATAAAAGGCACTTTGTATTTTTCCTTTACGTGATAGTTACCTAGCACGTGATCGATATGACAATGCGTATTGAGTAAAAATTTTACCTCAAGATTTTTCACTTTGATAAAATCATCCAGCTCCATTTGTTCGCTGCGCTCATAACAGCCAGGATCAATGACTACCGCCT
The DNA here is from genome assembly GCA_043777495.1 of Cyclobacteriaceae bacterium. Classification (GTDB taxonomy): domain Bacteria; phylum Bacteroidota; class Bacteroidia; order Cytophagales; family Cyclobacteriaceae; genus ELB16-189. The sequence continues at coordinate 7,537 of JAYWHU010000105.1, forward strand.
CGCGTGTTTCATCAAAGACAACGTATGTATTCTCTGAAAAGGGGTTGAAGACAAATGATTGAATTGAAATCATTTGGTAAAATTACGAAAAACTATGAGCCTTGAGGTGCATTTGGGTAGGGAGTTTACTACAGTTTTGCGGCCAAACACCAAACGGTTATAAGCCTATGAATACTAATCAAGAACATCGGTTGCGTACCAATAAAAATTTACCTCAATTGGGTTTGCTTGTGGCACGCTTTAATGCCTGGTTTATCTAATCCACAGGTTGAGACCCGGGGTACTAACAGTGAACCCCTCCAGGATTCGTTACAAAATTGTTAAACTCTCGTAAACCCGGTAGGGGAGTGTTTATTTCAATGAGATAGCGGAAAGCCTCACGAGTCTGCGCTCGGCTGCCTAAGCATGGGTGGACTATTATCGACTTTTGTAGAAATCAACTCTATGCTTTCTCCGCTACTGGTTCTTCTACCAACAGCGTGAAGAAAAAGCGCGAGCCTTTCCCAGGTTCGCTTTCCACAAATATTTCGCTGCCCATCAAGTTGATCAATCGCTTTACAATGGCTAGGCCTAGGCCTGTGCCTCCGTACTTGCGCGCAGTGTCTTGCCCTGCTTGCGCGAAGCTTTCAAAAATTAAATTGAGCTTATCCGCTTCTATGCCAATACCCGTATCTCTCACTGAGAATAATATAGTGTATCGCTTATCTTCTTTGTTGACCAGATGAATAGACATGTTTACATGGCCTGCAGATGTAAACTTGATTGAATTGCTTACTAAGTTGGAGAGCACTTGCCTGATCTTGGCTTGGTCGCCAATGATCATGGTGGGAAGAGTGGAATCCGCTTCAAAGAGCACTTGTATTCTCTTGTTTTCTGCTTTCTCATGAAACAGTTGAACTACCTCTTTGCCAGTTTCAATCAGATTGAAAACTGTTTCTTCCAATTCCATTTTACCTGCCTCTACTTTGCTAAAGTCAAGGATATCGTTGACAATGGTCAACAAGTTGTCTCCCGAATTCTTTAACATTCGAAATATCTTAATTTGCTCCTCGCGTGGATTTCTCTTCAACAAAATATCAGCCAAGCCAATGATGGCGTTGAGTGGTGTGCGAATTTCATGGCTCATTGAAGATAGAAACTCTGATTTGTATTTGCTGGTCTGCTCGGCTTTTTCTTTTGCTTCGCTCAATGCTTCTTCATATTCTTTTCGTACGGTAATATCGCGCGAAGAAGTTTGAAAGCCGGTGACTTGGCCGTCCTCTTCAATAGGTTGCGTATACGCTTCCATCCAAATGTAGGTGCCATCCTTCTTTCTCATTCGATAAGAAATATTTTGCACGGACTGCCCATCAATAGTTTGTTGATGAGGTTGTTCTTTAAGGAACGTGTGATCGTCTGGATGAATGATTTCGTAGGGATCAGTACCAATAAGCTCTACGGGAGTATAGCCTAACAATTGGGTAACGGAAGAAGAAACAAATTGATAGGAACCATCTAGAGCGTGCAGGCAAATCAAGTCATTGGAGTTCTCTGATAGAAGCCGATAGAGCTGCTCACTATCTGCCAGTTTCTCTTCTGCCTGTTTACGCTCAGTAATGTTGCGCAAAATAGATTGAACAGCATAGAATTTTTTATTCTCGTCTAGCAGTGGAGTGTAGTTAGCTTCCATCCACAGATACTCTCCATCTTTTTTCTTCAACCGAAAACGCAGGCCTTGAAGCGATTCGCCCTTTTCAAATTTACTTTTAGTCAAGGCCATGTGCTTCTCCACATCATTAGGGTGCATCGCACTAAAAGCTGGCAATTCACTCCACTCTTCGATTGTATACCCCAACACTTTTTCGGTGGAAGGTGAGATAAATAAATGCTTACCATCTTTATCAAACAAGGCAATGATATCTTGCGAGTTTTCTGAAATCAACCGATACAACTTTTCACTTTCATCTAACTTCGCGCGCAATCGTCTTTCCTCTTGTTCTGCATTTTTCCAATCCGTAACATCCAATGCCGAGCCCATTACATAAGTCTGCTCGTTCTCTTCATTCACTAAAATATTTCGGTATAAAAAAATACGACTCTCTCGCCATTTGGTCATTACCTTCATAAAGCCAGAAGAAGTGCCCGTTGATTTAACTTCTTCCATGTAATGCTTAAATCCGTCTGAGCCATTCTCTGGAATAAGGTTCGCAATATTTTTACCAATCATTTCTTCTGGTTCATAGCCAATGGTGCGGGCACCTGGGGTATTCATCGAGAGCAACACGCCCTGCATATCGTGCGTACAAATAATAAGGAGACTTTCCTCCACCAATTTTTTATTTTTTCGCTCGCTATCTGTTAATTTTTGTAAAAGGATTTTTTCTTGGATCTTGTGTTCTTCCTTATCCTCGTTTCTTTTCTGACTAAAGCCAAATACGATGCCTACTACCAATCCGGCCACAAGAATAATAACAACAATGGCATATAGGGTTGTTTTTTTCCTTGAATTGGCAAGTGCCAACTCTTGATTCAGTTTGTCTTGTCGCTCCAATTCAAATTTTAAATTGATCCGCTCTAATTCCTGCAAAAGGCTTTGGTTTCTTTTGTTGCCTTGCTCAAGCTTCGCTTTTACCCGATATTTTTCGGCTTCTTTGAAATCTCCTTTTGCATAGAAAGCACCAACCAGAAGTGAAGCGGCCTCATCGCGTACTTCAAAATCGCGTATGGCGGCATCATCCACAATTTGCTTATAGAAGAAAATCGCTTTGTCGCGGTCGTTTTTACGTGAGGCAATTTTACCTTGCAATAGTACTAGCTTGGCACGAAGGTCGATTTGATCTTTACTTAAAAATTGATTGGCGTATTGAATACTTTCATCAATGTTCATCAAACTGTCCGTAGCAAGCATCACCTCCACTCTCTTTACTTCTATTTTGGCCAGCAAAAAGGGATCGTTGTATTTAAGGGCGATGCTTTCAGCCTCACTAAAAAACTGAGAGGCTTGTTGGAATTGTTTTTTTTGTTGATATAATTGCCCCGTCTCAATCATCGCTGAAATCAGCATGCCTTTGTCTGGCATTTGCTTGCGCAGTGCGAGGGCTTTCAACGAATAAGTAATTGCACTATCATAATTTTTATTGAATTCGTACCATTCTGAAAAGCCTAGATACAGATAAGTGAGCCCGGATTTATCCTTTGCTTTTTCAAAAGCACTTTGCGCCAATAAAAAATGTTTGTGCGATTGCCGTATGTCGCCCACTTTAAGAAACAATCTACCAAGATTATTGTGTGCGTGACCAACTTGTGTTTCAGCCTCTGCAAATTCTGCCAGGTTTAAAGCTGATTGATAATTCTCAAGTGCGCGCGAGAGCTCTCCTTTGTAAAGATGAGCAAGTCCTATAAAATTATATATGGCCGCCAGTTTACCCTTGTCACCCAATTGATGGCCCAATTCAATAGCGGTGAGACCAAAATAGAGAGAACTGTCAGGCTTATTTTGCCTATAGTGAAAAGTAAGTTCGGTTAAGATGGCAAAGCGAGATTGTTTGTCTTTGGCATTCGTAAGAGCATGACGAAGGCTGTCGGTAGAATTGTTTTGGGTATGCGCAAAAATTGGCACAAGTAAAATCAAGGAAAGGCTTGCACACGCCTTAACCAACCATTGAGAGACATTCATTGGCCAAATATCGGTATTTTGGTGATACTTAATCGGCATCAACTAAAAATTGAAAGGATTCAAGTCAGTGCCAATCATTTTACCAATTGAGACCCAATCTCGTTTAATAAGAAGAGGCATTGTTGATCTAGGCAAAGAGATTTTGAAAATGGTGGCACTGATGGCTTAAGTTAATGTTTGGGGTGCATTTCAAAAACACAAAGTAATATTTTGAACCACATAGGCATATAAAACATAGAAAACACACATAGAAAGGTTTTGTAGCTATGTGAAGGTCTATGTGCCTATGTTATGTGGTTCAAAATCCCATGAAGAATTTTTACCAAGTATTTTTGAAATACACCTAAAGTTTGGGTGCATAACAAACTTTCGCAGTTAAATGTATCCACCTCACCCTAGCCCTCTCCACAGGAGAGGGTAACTGTCGAAAACGTTCGCAATAACTATTAATATCAGTGCATAGAACATGAAATAGGATACCAAAGTGAAAAATTAGATCGGAGAGTCCACCCTCTCCTGTGGAGAGTGCCGGGGTGAGGTAACTGTAGCGAAAGTTTGGTATGCACCCGTTAAAGTTTGTCCTAATTAGATTTTAAAATATATTTGCGTTCCAATCGGGGGATTAGCTCAGCTGGCTAGAGTGCTTCCATGGCATGGAAGAGGTCATCGGTTCGACTCCGATATTCTCCACGAAAGCCTGAAATTATTTCAGGCTTTTAATTTTTCTGCCAATTCTCTAATCTTCCTCACTCGGTCAGGATCAACAGTCCTCAACTTAAACTCACTCCCCTCATCAGAGCCCATTCCAACAATTTGCTTGTTTCTAAATTTCATTCCGCTTTCGCGGAAAGTGGTGGCAGAGAAATGGATTTCTTTAGCACCCGATTTTTTGATGACCTCTTCCACTGTTTCTTCATTAACACCCGAACCGGGCATGATGGCTATTCTTCCATTCGCTTTTTGGATCAGTTGGCCGATTAGCTCTGCTCCTTTTACCGCCTGTGCTTGTTGCCCTGATGTTAGTATCCGATCGAATCCTACTTCGATGCAATCCTCCAAGGCTTCAAATGGATCGCGCGTCATATCAAACGCACGGTGACAAGTAATTTTTAGCGGACGGGCTTTGTCGATCAATTCTTTGCATCGCTTTTTATCGATCCTTCCCTCTTCTGTTAAAATCCCAAACACAATGCCATCCACACTTATTTTTTGGCACTGAGAAATATCTCGCTTCATGGAATGAAACTCGTAGTTGGAATACAAAAAATCTCCACTGCGTGGACGAATCATCACGTACACATCCATGCTCACATTTTGGCGTACAGCTTCTATTATTCCAAAGGAGGGTGTAGTGCCGCCCTCGCTTGGGTTGTCACAGAGTTCAATGCGATCTGCCCCGCCTTCTTGTGCTCTTAAAGCTGACTCAATATTATAAACAACAACTTCTATGGTCATATTCAATAGTATTTCTGAACGCTATCTATTTCTAAACATCAAGATTAGGACCGAAAGCCAAAAAAAGGAAAATAAGTAAAACGAAAGTAACTCCCCCTACAGATAAACACATAACTGACTCAGCAAAACTCACCATTCCTGTTTGAAGTAAAATCATCTGGTTAATAATGTGACTTAGAATTTAATAACTGATTTTCCACAGCATCATGCACGGCAAACGTAAAACCTTTTTGCAAACAGTACGCACCATACTCACCATTTTTATTCAACGCCAAAAAACCAACTTGAATGTTCTTCGCTTTTTCAGGATTCTTTTGGATGATTCTTTCCACCGCCAACTTACACGCTTGCTCGGGTGAGTTTCCTTGGCGCATCAATTCAACTACTAAATGACAGCCCACAATGCGAATCACTTCTTCGCCCACGCCTGTGGAAGTAGCTGCGCCAATTTCATTATCTACATATAAGCCCGCACCGATGATGGGAGAGTCTCCAACACGGCCGCGCATTTTGTAGGCCATACCACTAGTGGTGCAAGCACCCGAGAGATTTCCGTTGGCATCCAATGCCAGTATGCCAATAGTATCATGGTTTTCAATATTGGCAATTGGTTTGTATTCTGATTTTTTTAACCATTCCTTCCATGCCTTCTCAGATTCTTTGGTCAACAGCTTTTCTTTTTTGAAACCGTTGGCCAAAGCAAACTGCAATGCACCCTCGCCTACCAACATCACGTGCGGGGTTTTTTCCATCACCTTACGCGCTACGGAAACGGGATGAACGATATGTTCTAAAAAAGCAACCGAGCCGATGTTGCCATTCTCATCCATGATGCAGGCATCCAGTGTTACTTTGCCATCGCGGTCGGGTAGGCCACCGAGGCCAACGGAAGTTTCTTTCGGGTCACCTTCGGGTACTCGTGCGCCAGCCTCTACGGCATCCAATGCTCTGCCGCCTTTAGCTAAAATCTTCCATGCTTCTACGTTGGCTTGAATGCCGAAGTTCCATGTGGAGATGACGATCGGCTTTGTTGCCATTGGGCCTTTAGCAAAAGCAGTTGCAATGGGCAAGGCTGCTGCACTAAGTTTTAAAAAATTTCTGCGCGTGGTTTTCATATTCCTATTGCTCTCGCCACGAAGATACAAAGGAAGTATAGATAGTTGTATCACCGACTGTTGTATGCCTCTGCACCTCGATCGCTTACTTACTATGTCAGTATTCACATTGTGTCATTAGTCAATATTCATAAATAAATTAGTTAAAAAAAACACCTCAATCCTCCTCCTTAAGCTTCATTCATTTGAAGTTCAATTCAGAAGAACTGCCAATGGCATAGCGTGGGCAGAGGACTATCGAATACAATAAATAGTTGTTGGTGAATCACTATTTAAAAGATAGTTTTGTTCCTACTCAACAAAACTATGGATTTGACCATACTCTTCTCACCCGTTCCCGAATCCATCTACAACGAGACATACCCGAACAACTCGTTTTATAAGAACATTAAAATCTACACCGAAAAAATGCCCGACTTCAAGGGCGCGCACGTTGCCATCTTGGGTGTGAAGGAAGAGCGCGGCACTGCTAATAATAAGGGATGCGCAAAAGGTCCTGATGAGATCAGAAAAAAACTTTACCATTTAAAAAAAGGAACAGGAAATTATCGCATTGTCGATTTGGGGAATCTTAATGCAGGAATTGATTTGGACGAAACGAATACACGCATCAGTGAAGTGTGTCGGATTCTGTTGGAGAATAATGTATTGCCACTCCTATTAGGCGGATCTCATGATCTTGATTATGGACAGTATAAGGGTTATGAGGAGATGGAGAAATTGATCAGTCTATTAAACATTGATGCTTTTTTGGATTTGGAAGATGGAAAGGAAATCCCTCCATCGCGGCAGCACATCCACAAAATACTTTTGCACGAGCCAAATTATTTGTTGAGCTATACACACCTCGCCCATCAAACGTATTTGATCGACCCTATGTCCACAGCTATTCTGGAGAAATTATATTTTGAAGCCTTTCGTATTGGGCAGATGCGCACCAACTTAACGGAGATGGAACCAGCCATTCGCAATGCGGATTTGCTTTCGTTTGATATTACTGCCATTAAATCTACGGATGCACCTGGCAATGCCAATGCCCAACCCTTTGGCTTGACGGGTGAAGAAGCTTGTCAGCTCTGTTGGTATGCGGGCATGAATGAGAAATTAAGTTCAGTAGGCTTCTTCGAATACAATCCAGATTTTGATGACGCTCACAAAAAAACAGCTTCAGTAGTGGCTACGATGATCTGGTATTTCATTGAGGGTTTTTATCATCGCAAAGGCGAAACTAACTTCAAGAGCAATGATTTTTTAAAGTACGTAGTGTCTATGCCCACCGAACCCGAGACCATTACATTTTATAAAAGCAAAGTGACAGAAAAATGGTGGATGGAATTGTCATACCATCGCCCAGGTGCACGTTACCTTCGCAATACAATGGTGCCCTGCAGTTTGATAATCATTGTAACTGCAGGGCACCATTGTATTGCGAAGGTAACGTGCAGTTACAATGATTATCAAACTGCCGCGAAAGGAGAATTGCCAGAAAGGTATATTAATGCGTTGGCGAAGATGAATTGATACCAATGTAGTTACAAGTATGAGTAAGAGTAGCTCAATACAAAAATCTGATTTTGAAAATATTATTCAGCTTATTGAAGAAGCCCGCAATCGTGCTTTCAGCAAAGTAAACGAAGAATTGGTATTGCTTTATTTTACGGTTGGAAAAATTGTCTCTCTAAAAGTAGCGGACGGAATTTGGGGCGATGGAACGGTAAATGAACTGGCCAATTATATTGGCGCTAAAGTGCCCAACCTAAGTGGGTTCAATCGCAGAGGACTTTATCGGATGAAGCAATTTTATGAAACGTATTCTGACCCACAATTGGAGGTCTATTTTGCGGGAACACAAGAACATGTAAAAGTGTCGGCAGTGCCGACACTTTTGAAAGGGGCACGCAAAAGCAAAAAAGTGTCGGCACTGCCGACACAAGTAACTAATTTTGAGAATATACAAGCAAGAATTGTTTCCTCAATTCTCACAAAGGTTGTTTGGAAATACTTTCCCAAACTAAGTCTCCAGAAGAAAAATTCTTTTACTTGCTACACTGCATTAAAGAAAAATGGTCGATGAGAGAACTGAGAAGGCAATTATCGACTGGCTACTTTGAAAGATCGATGCTATCTACAGCATCCCTTCCCACAACCTTTAAGCAAATTCCGCATGGCCTTTTTAAAGAGCCATACATTTTTGAATTTCTTGATTTGCCCGATACTCATTCTGAAAATGACTTAGAAAAAGCGCTCATTAAAAACTTGCAAAAATTTATTATCGAGATTGGAAAAGGATTTTCTTACATGGGCAATCAGTTTCGTTTACAAGTAGGCAACAAAGATTACCACACCGACTTGCTTTTTTATCACAGAGATTTGCAATGCCTCGTGCTGTTTGAATTAAAGATTGAGGAGTTTCAGCCAGAGTTTTTGGGTAAGCTCAACTTTTATTTGGAAGCCTTAGACCGTGATGTAAAGAGACCTAACGAAAAACCAAGCATAGGTATTTTGCTTTGCAAGGGCAAAGACACCGAAGTGGTAGAATATGCCATGGCACGAAACACTTCTCCTGCCATGATTGCCGACTATGAAACCAAACTGATCAGCAAAAAAGTATTGGCTGATAAATTACATCAATTGGTAGAAGGTTTATCAAAAGAAGAAACCGATCGATAAATAAACACAAGCAGATATTCAGGTTATTTAACGTAAAGGTCTATGCGATTCCAAATAAAGATTGTGTTCTCGGTATGTGTGCTTTTTGCTCTCTCTTGCAAAAACAATAATCCTCAACAAATCATAGACAAAGCCATCCAAGTCGCTGGTGGAGAAAAGTATTTGCACTCTACCGTTGAATTTGATTTTCGCAATCGGCACTACGTAGGCACACGCGATGGCGGAAAGTTTTCGTATGAACGCATTTTCAAAAATGACAAAGACTCAACGCAAACCATTCATGATTTTGTGACCAACGAAGGTTTTAAAAGAGAGATCAATGGCACGGTTGCAGACTTGCCCGATTCGATGAAGGTGAAATATACATCCTCCGTTAATTCAGTTCTTTACTTCACGCTTCTGCCGTATGGGCTGAACGACCAGTCAGTCAAAAAGAAATTCATTGGAGAGAGTGTGATGGACGGAAAACAGTATTACAAAATTGAAATCACTTTTGGCCAAGAAGGTGGAGGAGAGGATTTCCAAGATACATTCAACTATTGGATCAATACTTCAGACTTTACCATTGGCTTTATCGCTTATTCATACGCAGAAGATGATGGAATTGGCTATCGCTTGCGCAAAGCATATAATCCACGCAGAGTGAATGGCATTCTATTCTCAGATTACATCAACTACATGCCAAACGGAAATTTCAAATTAGAAGACCTAGAAGAACTTTATAGGAAAAACGAATTGAAGGAATTAAGTAAAATAGAAAACACTGACATCCAAGTAAAATGACGTTAGCAGATTGGATTGGCTCCATTGGTGTAAGCACTCTATTGATTGCCTTTCTTTTAAACTTGTTAAAGAAAATTGCTCAAGATAGCGTTGCATACGTGCTAATGAACCTGATCGGTGCTTTATTAGCGGGCTTGGCTTCGGTACTGATCCACTATACACCTTTCATTATATTAGAAGCAGCGTGGGTATTGGTTTCGCTGATCACGTTGATTAACATCCTAAGAAAGCCAGTGGTGAAATAATACTTATCGCCATCTCTAAAAATCTAAATTGTTTGTCAGACTGAGCTTGTCGAGTCTGGTTTCGATAGGCTCAACCTGACAAGGCTTTTAAGAATCGGTCTTATTTCTTCCAAAGCAATAATCCAACATAACCCGTTGTTAAAGCTGAAGCAATGGCAACGATATTGAAATGAGTGGCTTCCATATTCAACGCACTCACCATTGCCTTGTCAACATTGTTGAGGCCAATGAGCAAAACACATCCAAGGATGGCGAGCAAAATAACATTGTACCACTTAGAATGTCTGCCGCTTTCTGGTATCAACGCATGATCGTTTACAATCAAAATCAAAAAGCTTGTGATCAATGGAAGTATCAATCCGTTCAATGCTTGAACAGTTAGAATGACGGGGATTGGTTTTACTCCACTGATTCCAAAAATAAATCCAGTTAATAGCACTGAACCCCAAACCAATTTAACAGTACTTTTCTTTTCGGCACCAAATACGCTGGTGGCAATCATAGAGGCCGCATACGGAGACGTGATGGCTGAAGAAAAACCCGCGGCAAATAATCCAATCCCCAATGCCAATGTGCCCATGATTCCAATCTTGTTTTGAAATTCACTGGCCAATTCTGAAAAGGAAGAAAAGCTTCCTACCAATGTCCCGGCCATCAATATCCAGGCAGTAATCAGCCCGCCAATCAAAACTGAAATAGAAAGCCCAATGCGCATGAGCGGAATTGTTTGTCCTTTGCTGATGCCCGAACCTAGAAATAAATTGTAAGGAACAATGGTGGTCCCCACCAAGCCAAGTGTCAATAACTCTGATCCAACAGGAAGGCTGGGCACTACACTCGAAACCATTAATTCTGAAAAAGAAAAATCTCCGTAAAGTGCCAAAGCAAAAAAAGCAATACCCATCATGCCAACCAAAATAGTCATGATGATAGAAATCCATTTGCCCTTGCCACTCCACAATATTGCAGCGGCCACTAGCGAAAGCAGAATGGTGTAAATCTTTCCATTGCCATCAAACAATAAAAGCAAGCCCGCTGTGCCTCCTAAAATATTCCCGGCTTCATACGCTGCACAACCCAATACTACCGATCCGCCCACCAGCCACTTGATCCAAAAACCTTTTTGTGTTCCAAATTTCTTTTGCATCGCCTGCCCCAGCGTCAACCCGCTTGCAATGGTGATGCGTGCCGAAACTTCTTGCAATACAATGCACGCAATGGTTGCAAACACCACTGCCCATAAAAGTTGTAAGTGAAATTGAGAACCAGCAGAAACTGCTGTAGTCACTGTGCCTGGGCCTATGAAGGCGGCAGAGATTACTGACCACAGGATCACGCTGGAAAGTTTATCTCGTTTCACAGCGGTTGAACTTAGAGAATATTGTTTAGCTGCTCTTTGATTTTTTCCAACTCCTCTTTCATCATCACCACGTGCTGTTGCATTTCGGCATCATTAGCTTTGCTGCCAATGGTATTTACTTCACGGCCTATCTCTTGGGCAATGAATGCCAATTTTTTCCCGTTCGATTGTTTGTCCGCTATTCCCTTCAAAAAATAATCGAGATGGGTTTTTAACCGAACTCGCTCTTCATGAATATCTAGCTTCTCAATATAAAAAATGATTTCTTGTTCTAATCGGTTAGCGTCAAATCCTTCGCTGCCAAAAAAATCGGTGATGCCATTTTTAATTTTGCTTCTTACTTTTTCAACTCTTTTTGGATCCAACACCTCCACTTGGAGAAGCCCTTGCCGGATATTTTCAACATACTCCGTTAACTTTTTCTCCAACGACTTTCCTTCGGCAATACGAAATTGCTCACATTTTTCGATGGCCTCATTTACCAGTTGCTTTACCTTATCCCATTCGGCAGGATCCAATTCCTCCTTGCCGGTGGTTATCATTACATCTGGTGAGCTCAACGCCAGTTGAAATAAGTTGTCATAATCCGCCATCACTTTATCAGCTAATTTCTTTAGCTCACTATAATAACTTACAAACAGCTCTTCGTTATAGTGTGAAGTGCTCTCTGGCTTAGAAGCTTGCTGATAATCGATACTCAAAGATATTTTGCCACGCTCCAGTTTATCTGCTACCAGGTTACGCATCTCTAATTCCTTTTCAGAAAATTTACGGGGCAGGCGTAGGTTGAGATCTAAAAATTTTGAGTTAAGCGATTTTACTTCTACCGAAATGGCAAGCGAACCAGAATTTAATGCTACTTGGCCAAAGCCAGTCATTGATTTAATCATGAAAGAAGGAATTTAAAAATCGAACCCAAAGGTAATATATGGCCGTGGGTTTTTCACCGTGTAGTTTTCTACCGGCCACGCTAAATCAAACTTAAGGTAGTAACCAAAAATCATAGAGCGGAAACCAAGTCCATAACTATAAAGCCAAGGATTCAAATACTCTTTTATTTCAACAACGAACGGGCCACTTTTCACTTCTCGTGTGCGTCCATCACTTTGGGTATCAAAAGGAATAGCACCTGTCCAGCTACTGCCAATATCATAGAACCCGGTTAACTGAAGGTTGCGGAAAAAGTTTGAAGTAATGGGGCCGCTAGATAATGCACGCACCAATGGCACGCGCAATTCTGCGTTCATTAAAGCTGTGCTACTGCCGTACAAAGTACCATAGTCGAAACCACGTAGGCTGGTAGCAAATTCTGTAAACAATAAATTTTCATTGTAAGCTCCTGGCGCACTTACAAGAGGATTAAGCGTGCCATTGTAGTTGAAAGAATTACCGATCCAATTATCCATACCTCCCAACAAATAACTTTTGGGCGAATTGCCAAAAAAAGATCCTGCGTAGCCACGAACAGCAAAAATAATTTCTTTGTAAATTTTTTGATAGTGACGAACATCCATTGAGACTTGCGAAAAACTTTTCTTGCTATCGCCCAGCGCATTGTAATTAACTAAACTAAGTTTGCCTCGCGTTCCTTCAATAATATTCATGCCTGTGGTCAATGAATTGTCGTAAACAGCCTCTAGGCGGCCACCTCCATAAAATTGTGTTTGTGTAGGTCTAAAAACTGGTGCAATCAAAGCGCGCGGGTCGGCCTTTCCTCTGTCTACAAATTCTGTATAACCCACAAAAGGCTTGAGTGTAACCCGAGTACGAACGCTGATTGGATAGGATAATCCGAATTCCAATTTTTGAAAGGAATATTTCTCGCTTTCTTGATCTGCTGCGTCTTGCTGTGGCCTTTGTGTTTGCCAAAAAATTACTTTTCTATCAAAGCGAACACTGAAGTCAACGCGATAGGGCAGGTATTGAAATTCCCCATACACATCGCCACTTTTGAAATCAAACGCTGTTTGAAGGCCACCGAATATACGGTAATTTTCTAGCATGTCGTTCATCTGAGTCTCTAGTCGCACACTCCAGCCTCTTAAGGGATCTACCACAAAACTTGTAACAATATTTTCATAACTGAATTTTGGTGTATATGGAAACGGCCCCGAAACCCTACTCGTCTCTCTCGCTTTCATGTATCGGGTTAGAAAAGTTTCGCTTGGCTGCCTGTTTTTCACCGCTTCTTCTTCAAAAACATAGTCATCGGTATTCAATGGTCTTTCCTTCGGCTTTGCAGGGATGGAATCTTTTTTTGTCACGTCATCAAAACTGTAGTTGTCCGTGTTCACAGGTTGATTGCTACTTACCCCAAGTGTATCTTTTTGCTCCTGCTTGTTGGGTAATTCTTTAGGCAAGTCGATTTCTGTGGAATCTATTTTCTCTTTCAATCGAGAATTAATCAAATCTTTGATAGAGGTTGCCTTGGCAGGTTCTTTCTTCTTTCGCTCAGTTAGCCCACGTGCTTGTTGCAATTCCTTGCGCCTAGTGGCAGGGGTAAATACTTGACGATTGAAATTAAATTGCTTGTCGATAAAAATATCTTCTCGCAGATTTTGAGTTAAAACAGTTGCCAACATCCCATTTTCATAATTGACATCGTAATCTTTGATGCTCGAATTAAAGTTGGTCACTTGTGAGTAGATGCCCGTCTGGCTATCGAATTTGAACAGGTTCACAATGCCCCGTTGATCGCTTAAATAATAGAAAGTATGATCGTTGATTGCCCTAGAGTGAAAATCTTTGCTGAGTGTATTGGTAACTCGAATCAACTTATTGAGCGTAGTATCGATATTATAGAGGAACAGATTATAGTTTGGCGAAAGTTTTTGAAGCCCTTTCACATTGGTATGGAGTGAATCACTTGGCCGATTGGAACTAAACACCACTGTATTTGAATTGGGTATGAAGGCTGGATCCAAATCATCAAACTTATCGTTGGTCAATCGTTTCGTTCGATCTCTTCGGCTACTTATTAAGAACAAATCATTTTGCCCTTCAAAGTCTGCACTCACTACCACCAATCGGCCATTATTAGAAAAATTGAAACTGCGTATGTTGCTGAACTTATCTAACTCGCGTGGTAACTTGGTGCGGGTATTCAAATCATATAGCCAAAAAATGTATTGCCCTTGATTGACGCCAATCACACCTAAGGTATTGGCATCAGACCAACTCAACAACGGCACCCGATAATCAACTGTTTGCTTGATCACGCGGTTGCCACCGTTCAAGATAACGGTCTCTTTTCCGTTTTCTAAAGATTTTACTTTCACAGAAAATCTCCCTCTGTCATTTTCTGCGTAGGCTACCTTCTTACCATCGGGGCTGATTTTGACGGTGGTATATGAAAGTGTGTTGCGATGGCTCTTGCTAAAGCGAGTAGAGTCAGTCATGGGCACGTAACTCTGGCTCACTTTCTTTTCTAATCCTCCATAGTATTCTTTCCAATCAACCATCAACTGCTTAAACGGAACACCCAACGTGATTAAAATACTTTTCTCTTCGTTGCGAATGATGCGTGTGTAGTTGAGTATGTTGTTGATGCTGCTCTTACCATACTTCTCAACTATGTAATTCCAAATGGATTGACCTACCAAGGCAGCATCTTTACCCGTAAGCCGAAGTGCTTTGTTTATTCCTTTGCTCTTTACAAGTTGCCTTGCAAAATCGTCCATCTCTTCACTCCAGCCTTTGGCCACGTAGTAAGAAGTGCCTTCAATAAACCATTCAGGTAAGTTCAACAACACTGAGTTTTGAAAAGCGTCCTTCAAGCTACCGCCAAACATCATTTCATTCACCAACAAGTCCGACATCTTAAAAATCAGTTCTTCCTTAAACTCTTCTAGGTTTCCGGGGTGGGCAATCTCTACATAGGGCTTAACAAACTCAGTTTCACCGCCTGCGCTGTAGCGATTGTGATTGAGGCCGATGTTACTTTGCTGCAAATCGGTGATGGAGTTATACAGAAATACTTTCGTTTTTTGATAAGGGTAAAATCCGAGCAAATCAGTAATGCGATCAAACTCAGATTCCAAATATTGAAGTGCCTCTTCAGCCACTTTCCTTCGCTCACCATAAAAGTGGACGTCAAAGTTTTCTGAGCCTAAATATTTCCATTCAAAATTCTTGTATTGAATGCGGTTTTGACCAAAAATCTCGCGAGCCTGCTGTGCGGCTGCCCAATCAAAACTTAACAAAAGAAAAAATGCAGCAATGCTACCCCAAATCAATCTCATAATAATTACAAATGAAGCTAAGAACCCGAATATAACGGATTAAAACGTTTAATATTTACTTCGCGCTGTATTTCGCCATCGCCTGCGAGCCAATTGGCCAATTGGCCTGAAAAATACGGAGCTAAACTGACACCCTTTGTACCCAATCCATTAAAAATTATAAGGCTTGGATGTTGCGGATGAGCCCCTAAAATCGGTTTTCTGTCAATCGTGGTCGGGCGGATGCCCCATTGTTGGTCAATTACCTCAAATGGCATTTTTAATATGCCCATTAGTTTTTCCTCCAATTCCTTTCTGCCAAGCTCTGTAATGCCAGGTTCTAAATCCTTTAAATTGTACGTAGACCCAACCTTATAAGTGCCGCTGGATGTGGGCACCACATAAATTCCTTTGTTATAGATGGCTCTTGGTGCTTCGTTCAATCTTATTGTAATCGTCTCACCTTTCAATTTGCGCATCGGTAGCCAATCAAAAAAAGGAGAAAGGCCATCTGCGCCTGAGCATGAAATAACTTTGCTGGCTTCCATCTCTTTGTATCTCACTGAATCGTTTTCAAAAGCCACTTCACTCCAGTCAAAATTCTCGCTTATATATGATTCGCTTGCAATAAGTTTTCGCCTCACGGCAAATAAAAAAGCAGGAACGTCTAAAAACCCAGCCTGCTTAACTAATATCCCCCCGAAGGGGTCATGCAGGTGATCGCCCCAGTGAGAATCAATAAATATCTTCTCTAAGAAATCATGATTCGAATGATCTGCACTTTTGGCCATCCAGTTGTTCTGCTCTTCTATGGAGGTAAAAGGCCTGTACAAAAGTTGAGGGAAGAAAAACTTTTCGTTTAAAGAAGATTGAGCTGCTGCGTAAAATTGATGAAGTGAAGAAAATATTTCTTCTGCCATCCATGTCTTTACTATGCCCATCCCCGTGATGGGGTTAAACAATCCAGCGGCCACACTAGAGCAATGGTTCTTTTGAGGTTCATCCACCACCAAAATATTTTTGCCCCTGTTCAACAGTTGCATGGCCAACGCTGATCCCGCCAAACCTTGGCCTACAATAATAAAATCAACTTTGCGTCTCGTGTTTGTCATCAAACAAAAAGTAAAAGTACTACTATGTTTGTAAAGTGTTCCTTTCTTTTCGCTTGCTCTGGCTGGTCTTGACTAATGACTTGTTTTTATTGCCGTGATTATTGAAAGGCATCCCACCAATGGACGCATCCCAAATTGTCGCATTTAGATGCTACTTGCAAAAGGTAGCTCCGCTGGAGCTACTTGAATGTAAAGGTGATATTCTATAAACAGGTAGTCCTCTGGGACTGACTGCCCAGCGGGCAATGTCATTAAATAAAGGCTCTATGAGTAGCATTTGAACCACATAGGACATAGAACAGATAGATTTCACATAGGGGTTATTGATTTCTATGTGTGTATTTCTATGTCTTTATCTGCCTATGTGGTTCAAATCCTTTCTTAACTTAATGACATTGCCCCGCGGGGCGTACTGTTTATAGAAAGAACGAGCTACAATGGATATAACTCCATAGGAGCTCCCTAAATTTCTGTCGCGACAATTTGGGATGCACCGGATGCACCCCCACTAATCGCTCACTTCATCAAATTTTAATAGCTTTGTTAAAATATGGAACCAAAGGCAAAGATTGCAGTAGTAGATGATCACCAACTTTTCAGGTTTGGTATTGCCGCCATTTTAAAAAGTGAGGCCTCGTTTACCTTAGTGGGCGAATACGCGCAAGCTGCCGATTTGCTTAAAGGCATGGAGGTGAATATGCCCAATATTATTATTACCGATCTATCACTTGGTAAAGAGAGTGGCCTAGACTTGATCAAAAAAATAAAAGCACTTTACCCACGAATGCGAATGCTGGTGATGACCATGCACAAAGATGAGTTTCATATTTCCAATGCCGTGGAGAGCGGATGTGATGGTTACTTATATAAAGACGATAAGCCAGAAGAAGTGATAGCCGCAGTAAAAGCTTTGATGAATGAGGAGAAATATTATTCGAAGGATGTATCGAATATTTTGATGAACCGCATTTACAACAATCCGCGCCACTCCACTCAACCATTTTTAACCCAAAAAGAAAAAGAAGTAGTGCATCACCTAATGAAAGGACTTTCTAGTAAAGAGATAGCCTCGCAAATGAATGTGAGCTCGCGCACTGTAGAAGCACACCGTTATAATATTCTCAACAAGTTTGGCCTGCGCAGCGCCACAGAGTTGGTGAAGTTGGTGGCAGAGCAGAAGATACAGTTTTAGTTTAAATGGTTCCTGGTTTCCGGTAACATGGAACTTGTAACCAGTTTGTTTAAAATAGCTCCTAACAAAGTCCCAAGTCCTAAGTCCTAACCCCTAAGTCCTAACCCCCAACCCTTGAAACCCCACCCGCAAGTTCTCTACATAGACGATGCCGCCTCGAATCTTTTCTTGGTGGAATTGATTGCTCAAGATCATAATATTGATTTAGAAACGGCTGAGAACGGACTGGAGGGCATAGCGAAGATTAGAGCAAAAGAGTATGCCCTTATTTTATCCGATATCCGCTTGCCAGATGTGAGTGGTTACGAAATATTAAAACAAACGCGTGCAGATAGCCTGAATGTATTTACACCGGTTATCGCATTCACTGCAGATGTAACCTTAGCCACTCGCGAAAAAATATTGGAGCATGGCTTCACCGATTATTTGACAAAACCTTTTAATGCTGATGATCTTGTAAAAAGATTTTCAGTATACCTTACCCCAACTAATCTAGTCCTTGATCTTTCTTATTATACGACTTACATCAAAGATGACAGTCAGTTGCTCAAAGCAAAAAAGATGATCCTCATCGACTTCCAAGATTTTGAAAGAAAATTTTGTAAGGCTTGGATGCAGCGCGATGAACAAGAAATGAAAGACCAATTGCACAAGATTGAGTTCGTATGTGAGAACTTAAAACTTGCCTCGCTGCTAGGCTCTATCCAAGAATTTAAAGCGAATGCCGAACCAATGGCTGTGCGCGAATTGGCGGTAATGAAAATCAAACGAGATTTGCTTTTGCTATACAAGAGCATGAACTAGTGTGCCAACTTGTGGTGGATAAAGTGGATAAGTAGTGAAAGTCCTTTTTGGTGGCCACTATTTGTTCAAGGCGCTAACCTTCGTAGAAATTTTTTATAAATGTTAACTCTGACCTTATTACTTATTCTAACCGTGTGAAAATAAGGTAATAAGGTTGAGGGTAGTTTCATGAAAATAATTTTTCTACTAAGGTTAGAGGCTTTGCATAAAGATTGGCGACTAAAATCTTACCCACCTCACAAGGTGTTGCCTAAAACCTTGTTCTTACCTAGGCACACCCTTGGCTGCTGTCAAATATTTGGCTACTGTGTTTACTAATTTGTCTTTGCTCACGGGTTTCACTATACAATCTTTTGCACCTGCGAACTTCATTCGCTCGTATTCTAATCTTTCACTAGAGGAAGTAACCACAATAATAATGGCTTCAGGCCTCACAGCAATAATTTGGGTGGTTGCCTCAAGACCATTTACAAGGGGCATGTAAATATCCATCAAGATAAAATCATAGCGATTTTTTTCGGCTAATTCTATTGCCTCTCTTCCGTTTCTGGCAAAATCGGCCAGTACACCAAACTCCTCCATGTATTCTGATAAGATATAAGCCAGTGCTTCGTTGTCCTCAACAATCAATGCTCTTTTACCTATCAATATTGTTTGCTCCATATAGGGTCTTTTAATAAAATCAACACGGCTAGCTTCATATACTTGCACATTATTTCTCATACTTCTCTAGATAGTTACGTGTGTTTGAAATTGGTTATCCTTGTTTCCTACTTTAATAACATACGTGCCGCTAGGTATTTGATCTAACGAAACTTCTTTTTTCACCAACTCACTTTTACCTATTTCTTCTTGCCTCACTGTTTTGCCATCCACATCTTGAATAATCATGGCAACACCTTGTTTTGTTTTATTCTGAACAGTAACGTTAATTGATTTCTTGGGTGAGATTTTAGAGAAGCCCACTAAAATGCTTTTTCCGTTTTCAGGATGATCGCTAAATGATTCGGTAGTTACGATAGTTACCGATTGGCTAGAGCCATTATTGTTGGCAACTGAAAATTGGTAAGTGCCTTTTGGCAGTGTGGAAAGATTGTAAACCTTCTTTATTTTTTCAACAAAGCGAACAGATTGTTCGAATAGGATTTCTTTACCTGAATTTGTAATGCGGACAATAATATCGTTACCGTTCTTGTTGTTAACGGTAAGCAAAAACAAATCAGAACTCTTGTGCCTATCTAGGTTCATGCTCACTTCGGTGCCTACTTGTTGGCCAAGTACGGGCAGCGCAAACACAAACTGCGCAACAAAGAAAAACGTCTTAGCTCTTTGAGTAGCGAAAATGGCAGCATCTATGCCTTTAAAAACCAGCGTGGCCAATATGGCCCTGTTGCCGAACCAAGAGGTAGAGGTTTGATTTAATTGTGCGTTTTTCATATTGGCTTTTTCTGTTTAATTACTTGACAAAGGTGCGTCTTGAGTATTCCTTTTACACTAGGTATTATTGCTCGAATACGACTTAGTAGAAATACTTAGACGAGTACTTATCATTGGCTACAGGCTTCATGCCGCGTGAAGCCTGTACCATGAGGCTTGAAGCCAAGTACTAAAGAGCTTACTACTCCTCATCCTGAAAGCAAAAAGGGCTGCCCTTGCGAGCAACCCTCCCCAACAAACCAACTTCCAACACAAACTGAATTTAATAAATACAATGTCGTTAAAAGTTAAGCAAACCTAGTGAGCGTAAAACCCCTCGGGTCTCTAAAGACCCGAGGGGTTTAGAATCTGAGGTCACCTCTTAACTTATCGGGATTGTATTTTAATAAGTGATCATGGGCTCAAGCGTTTTTGCATGCCCAACAAATTCTTCTACTTTTCTTAGTGGAGGTATTCTTCTCACCAACCTTTTGGCTCTGTTGATCTCGATCATTTTTTCGAGCAAGTTCACAGGCACACGGTTTCTCAATTCTTTTACTGTATCAACTCCTGCTCTTTCAAGCAACTGTGAGTATTCGCAGCCAATACCTTTTATACGGTACAGGTCTGCCATGTTTGCCCACTTCAATAAAGCAGATTCTTCAATGCTAGTTTTTTCGGACGTTTGCTTACGGCCTTGCTGTGTGCTGCATTTTTCTAATAGTTGATTTACCGAGCGGATGCCAGCTAGCTTTAATTTTTCTTCGAATACTGGACCGATTCCTTCAATGTCTGAAATTGTTGCCATCGTTTTAGTTGTTTAGTTTTTGTTTTTTTTGTTTAAAAGAAGTTCAATATCCCTTTGCCGAAAAACTTCAATGAACTGCCTTGCAATTGTTTGGAAAGGCTGTTACCATTCAAACCCTTTTCTGAAACCTGATTGCCAATCTTCCTCATTAGTAGCGGAATAGCGTAGTTGGCAACTCCTTTGGCTGTCAAGTCACTACACCCAAATTTTATTATCATTTTGATAGCGAAGTCACGCATCATATTTTTTACTACTGTGCTGGTGGCCAATGCTTGGCTTTTTCCTAAAAGTGTTACCAGTCCTGTAGCATCACTTAGCTGACTGATCAACTTGCCTTGAATTATTTCTTTTGCCATACCTATTGCCTCTTTCGATTGGCTTTCAGAAAGGCCACGCTGCTGAAGTTGCTCGTTTAATTCATGTTTGGAAGCATCGATTATTTGCTGAATCATCTTTCTTATTCTTTAGAGCTTCTAACAGTTTTTCTATTTTTAAAACTTCACCCCGACAGTCTTTCAACTATCGGGATGAAGTGATTATTTTATTGTGCTAAGTGGATTTCCACCCTGCGGTTTTGCGTGCGTCCTGCGGGTGTAGCGTTGGTTGCAATCGGTCTGTCCGATCCGTAACCGGCTGCATCCAATCGGCTATCAGCAATACCTTTAGAAGCGATGTACTCCTTCACGGCATTGGCACGTGAGTTTGAAAGCGTTTTGTTGTTGGCCGCATTACCAGTATTATCTGTGTGACCTTCAATTTTAAAGCGCGTGCTGCTGTATTGATTCATGATAGAAACGATCTCATCAATTTCTTTGTAAGAAACTTGTTTGATTTTTGCAGAACCTGTTTCAAACTGGATCAGTTTGGCGGCCATGTTCAATTTTGTTTCGATCTGCTTCACTTCTTCTGCCTTCATTTCAGGGCAACCATTGTTAGCTGCTGTGCCTGCTTGTGTAGGGCATTTGTCTGCGCCATCTACAATACCATCACCATCACTATCAGGGCAACCTTGGTTGGCGGCAGTTCCTTTTTCGCTAGGGCATTTGTCGTCTTTGTCTGCTATGCCGTCACCGTCAGTATCAGGGCAACCATTGAATTGGGCCGTTCCTTTTTCGTTCGGGCACGTATCGTTTTTATCTAAGATGCCATCACCATCACTATCTGGGCAACCGCCATTTTCTACTTTACCTGCTTGATCAGGGCAAGCATCTTTGGCATCGGCAACACCATCACCATCTTTATCGGGGCAGCCTTGTGTAGCGGCAGTGCCAGCTTCGCTAGGGCAAGCATCGTCTTTATCAGCAACGCCATCACCATCAGCATCAGGACAACCTTTTGTAGCGGCCGTACCTTTTATTTTCGGGCAATCATCTTGATCATCGGGCACACCATCTTTATCAGAATCTTTTGGGCCACTTCTCATTTTAAAAGTTAGGCCAATAGAGTTATGCCAATAATTCACAAAACTTGGGGTCGCATCGTAATTAGTTTGCGCAGTTAGCGCTACTTTTTCAGTTACCCAATAATTCAATCCAAGACCCGCATTGTATGTTCCATAAATCGTTTGATTAAATTTGTTTACTCCTGCACCGGCAGAAATAAAAGGTTGGAGTTTAGTTTCAGTAAGAGCATATTGCAAACTGAGAAAGTCAAAATCCCAAAAGGAGTTCTTCTCCAATGAGCCTGGCGTTTTGGTATTTCCAAATGAGAACGAAGGCGAAAAGGTTAATCGATCGGTAAGTGGAACACCTAACGAAAGCTTGGCGATGCCTATCTGCCAATTCTCAGGCGGAAAATAATTGTCGGTAGAAAAATTAGTGAAATGACTGGAGACCCCTATAGTGATGGGATTTTGTGCATTGACAGCCAACGATGCCAAGGCAAAGAATAATACCAATAGGCTTTTTTGAATTTTTAATTTTGTCATGATAATAATTTTATAATGAATAGAGTGATCCTTTTTTTGAGTTGAAATTTTCCTTTCAGTATTGACATGCTGGTGGATGTTCTCAATTACTTTTTAAGTAGATCACGGATTTCGCTTAGCAACTTAATATCATCGGCTGGTTCTGCGAGAGCAGCAGGAGCTTCGGCCTCTTTCTTTTTAGAAGCAGTAATTCCTTTGATGATCATGAACAATACAAATGCAATGATGACGAAGTTGATAACGGCAGATAAGAAGTTGCCATACTTTACCGTACCGAATAGCGTCAACTGGCCTAGTTCAGTAAGGTTTGCTGCATCTAATGCAGGCTTCAATAAAAGCGGAGTGATTACGTCATCGATCATAGAACCTACGATTTTCCCAAAGGCACCACCGATGATAACCCCTACAGCTAGATCCACTACGTTTCCACGCATGGCGAAAGCTTTGAATTCTTTTAGCATAATTTTAATTGTTTAGTTTGGTTTTTGTTTTGCTTGATAAGTTTTTCTTATCGGGTACAAAGGTGAAGGAGTGTTGACTTTTATAACCTAGGTATTATTTCTTGAAAGTGGCTAAGTAGAAACACTTAAATTTTTTTTTGGGAACTGTAACCGTCAGTAGGCGTCAAGACACTTGCAAAGTGTCAGACGCCTAGAGGTCAACATTTAAAAAATAATCTGATCTTCAGAGTTGACTGCTTTAATAGAGAAAGCAGTAAGCATACCCATAATAGCCGCGCCACCGCGAATTAATTTTGATTCGCTGATCACCCACACTTGATCGATCTGAGCCTTCAATTCTTTCATGGTGTTTTGAAAGCTTGTTCTAGTCATGGGCTCATAATCAATCATATCTTTTGCATTGAAGATGATAACATACTTTTTTGTTTTGTCGGCTTGAGAAATGGCTTTCCATTCATTGCAGACGCGAACGGCATCTTTTTGATTAAGTATACTGCCAAAATTTAGTTTGATGCATTCTTTGTTATGAATGCTTATTTGTTCAACATTTTTAAAATCAATTACAGTATTCATACGGCTTTTGTATAAGGGGCTTTCGCCCGTTGTTTGTGATACAAAGGTGAGGCGCAGCATTTTTTTTTAGCTACGTATTATTCCTTGGAAGAGGCTAAGTGGAAATACTTACTTGACTGGCTGGCGAAAAAAACAAAACCCGAAGCTTTAAGTTTTCGGGTTTTAGAGCTTTATTTAGAGAAAAGGAATAAGCGACAAAAATTATTCGCTTCTGATGGGTGCATCTTTTTCCGCCTGCGAATTTACAAACTTTGTGAGTTCAGTAGTGGCTACGTCCATTTCTTTTACGCTGATCTTCAAATGGTCAACTATTTTTTCAAGTTCATCCAATTGAATGTATTTATTTTCTATCAAGTTCATTAAGCCTTGAATGCGAGTGATGGGGCCGCGCACATTGTGCGAAGCGCGAAAGGCAATGCTCTCCAACAGCTTTGCAGATGCCAACTGTTTATCTTCTGATTCTTTTCGCTCGGTAATAGGTAGGGCCAGAGTGAGAAAATAATTAGTTACTTCATTGGTGCTTTTAATGGGCATGATCACCATCTCTATCCAAAAGAAAGAACCATCTTTGGCTTTGTTTTTTATTTCGCCACGCCAGTTTTTGCCTGCATGGATGGTCTCCATCAAATTTTTGAAGAAAGATTCTGAATGGTGTCCTGCATTGAGCATCCTAAAATTTTGACCTACCAGCTCTTGTTCTGTATAGCCCGAGACATCTATCAATGGCTTATTTACTTTTAATATCGTGCCAGCTAAGTTAGTAATGGCTGAATAGATATTGATGTTAATCGCATCTACATAAGCCTGAAGTTCAGCGCTTTTTTGCTGCACCAGAAAATCGAGTTGATCAGTCTGCGCACGCAACTCTTCATTGGTAGCTTGTAGTTCTTCGTTGATGGTTTGGATGTTTCTATTCGCCTCTTCTAGTTTTAACGAATATTTATTTGTCAATGCACGAAACACCAATAACTGAACAATCACAATCAGGATAGAGATAAAGACCGATACAATTTGTACAAGGTGGTAGGGTATGGTTGGGTCTGGCACAAATGGATAGGTGGAATCAAACCAGACATAGAACAGGTAACATACCGCAGCGGCTACGAACGCGATGAAAATATTTAATAAGCTTTCGAATACTAAAGCAGAGAGGCACCCTATTGCTATGATCATATACTCTGTGCCAGCTCGCCTATCTGCCAATGCTAAAACCAATATAACTACTAGCAAGGAGAAAATAAAAACAAATCTTGCGTAGTTGTATCGATACGTTGAGTTAAGATAAAGTACAAAGAACAGAACTGGAAGAACTAAGAGTGCTTGCCATGCACTGAAAGAACCAATAGAAATAAAAAGTATGGTAAACACAATGACAAGCCCCATTGCAATAGCGCAGATGGCATTGAGCGTAGCTAGCCTCGCTTGTTTGCCATAGCCCAATGCACTGGTCGAACCGATTTTGATAATAGTATTCCAATAGCGCAGTAGATACAAGCTCAAGTTTTTATTTGGTATGGGTAAAAATACTTATTAACCAGCAATAACGATGTAGTCTCTTAAAAGTTTTTAATAAACCTCAAGCGAATAAAAAAGCCAATGAGAAGGTCACTGGCTTTTAAAGTCTAAAATGGAAATCGCTTATGCGTTTCTATCTTTTGGTGATACCGTGATGGTGTTGTTGGCATCAATGGCAATATCATAGTCATAGCAATTGCCCACGGTAACTACCTTCACATACGGCACTTTATTGACCGTGATGGTGAACGTAATAGCGCCTGCTGCGTAACTGGCGTAGGCAGAGGCTGTGCTAGGGTCCACATTGTTGATGTTAACTGTGTTGCCATCAGAGGTTTTGATTTGTACGCTGGCCGCGGTGGTGCCATTGTTCAATATCCTTGCACGGGGTTGCTCATTGTTGCATTTTTTAGAACAACCCATAGATAATGCAAAGACAAATACAATTAATCCTGTTACTACTGTTTTCATTTCAATTCATTTTAGTTTTTCCTACTCTTTTGGTTTTTCGGTATCACCCCCCGTTATTCAACGGGGCAAACTGTTTTTTGTGGTTGCTGGTCTCCACTTTTTACTTTTACCTTGCAAGTAACGCAAGATAAACACATTTCATTAGGGTTACTGAGTTAACTTTAACTCGTGCCACGATTCACAGTCGTGGCACGAGTGTACCTAAAACCCAATCGCAAACTGAGCCCTGATCAGATTATAACTATCCCGTGATTGTGTTTTCTCATTAGTGTATTCCAATTTAACAATTGCCTTAGGAGAAATGGAGTAACGCAACCCACCAGTTATACCATCTAAGTTGTCTTTATTAAAATATTTTTCATTATCTTGATATTGAATGCTATTGTAAACCAAGTATGGAATGATTTTGTATTTATTATAGCCAAGATAGCCAAAGAGACCACTCATGCGTGATGTTCCGTTGATAGCCATTGTATTGGATATGGAATAATATTCGGCACATAATTCTATGGGTAACGATCCCAAGAAATAAGAAGCTGATGCATTGTACATTTGATAGTAAGAATCTTCTCCTAGTCTTACGCCCTGATAGGTGATAGAGTTAGCAGGTACGTGATTGCTAACCCCTGACAAAAGGAACTTGGCGCCATTGAATGGCTCCATGCTGACTGACCAGTTAAAAGCCATCGAGCTTCTATGACCAAAATCACCGCCCGAATTACCTTTGGCTTGCCCATTACTCACCATTAGGTTGTAAGATATATTCAGCTTTGATTCAATAGAGCCATCGAGTTGCAAACCTACTTGGTGCACGGGTAGAAAGCCGCCCTCATCTTCAAAGCGCACAATGTTAGGCCGCTGAATAGTCGGTTGTATCAATGCACCATGGTGATAGGCATTGTTCCAATATCCAAAAGGGGTATGGAATTTTCCGGCAGAAATATTGATTAAATTGGTGAAGCTGTACCGGGCTATCACACGCTCTACATCCAATACCCAAGTATTGTTTGCAGCGTCCCATTCAAAAACTATTTCTGCCAAAAAAGAAGTTTTATCGTTGATGCGACTAGTTACGAACAAGTCAAATTGCCCCAAAGCAAAGCCGTGTTGTGAAAGGCTATCTGTGTATTTTTCTGTACCCACTTGTACATCGTTAAAGCCCCTGATCTGCGTATCTTGTGCAAAACTGCTTACCACAAGTGCGGAAAATAATAGTATAAATATGTTCGATTTCATGTTCACAATTATTTAGATATCAATAAAATTACTTTTACATTCTTGTCATTCTCACTTACCGATGATATGTTTACATATCCGATGGCCCCTATTTCGCTGCCCACATAATTAATGATGTCTGTGTCTGTGGCTAACTTTTCAGGTGGTTTGTCACCACTTTGGTATTGCCTGGCACTCAAGTATGATTCAACGGCATCGCTCGGTAAACCAAGCACAGTGTTGTAAAATAGATCTTGCTCGGGGCTTTTGGTTTTGTGATCTACAGGTAAGATACCTTTGTTGGTTTCTTTCCATCTTTTCACAAATCTTCTGAGCCAATAGTTCTTTACAAAATCGGCACCCATTTTGTTAACGGGGTTGCCTGCATTGATGATAATGGCAATCTCCACCTTTGGCGCATCGGGGTGAGGCGCAAAAGACAACAAGAAGCTAGTACCCGCAAAAAATAGAATGGCGGTCATTCTTTTGGTTTTCATAATTAGTTGGTTTATGGTTTTCATTTTTAAGTAGTAGAGTGTTTGGCCTTCCAATTCTTAATCAGTACAAATATGAGGTCTATTTAACATTAATTCATATGTATGATCACTTAGTCATGACTAAGTACAATTACTTAGCTGTTTTTTTATTGCGCACTAAGGGCATTCAGTGATAAGATGATGAGGTTTTCGTAGGAACGGGAAATTCTTAGGTGAATGCCTACACTTACGCTGTGAATGTGGCACTCTCCATGTTGGAGAGGTTTAAAAATGATTTGAAGTGGATGAGTTTGTGTGTAAAATGAACGTTTAGATACCGATGACCCAATCAAGAGATTGTCTTGAATAAAACATCAAAGTAGAGCAAACTTTGCCTTTGGTCGGTCTTATGACCGACCAAAATTTTGCCCTTGGTTGGTCTAATGAACATTTGTGGAATGGGAATGTGGATCGGTGATAACACCGACCACTGGCACGGGGGGTGGGTGCATTTGCACGGTAGACGAAAGCTCTCAAACAGTCGTGGGGGGGGGGGGGGGGGCGGGGGGGCGCCG
>JAYWHU010000106.1:0-106783 GCA_043777495.1 Cyclobacteriaceae bacterium
AATATCGCTGGCAAAAATGCGATAGTCAAAACCACTGTTCAAGTGAGCAAAGTCTTGGAGTACCATTGCCAATGTGTAAGGCTCCTCGCCAGATGAACATGCTGCGCTCCACACATTGATTTTGGTCTTGCCTTCCTTCAGTGATAGGGGTAAAACGGTTTGAGTTAAAAAATCAAAATGGTTCGGTTCTCTAAAAAAATCCGTTTTGTTGGTGGACACTACGTCAATCATATGCACCAATTCATTTTTCATGCCCTCATTACTGCCGAGGTAATGAATGTAGTCTTTGAAGGAAATCATCTTCAATGCGCGCAGTCGCTTGTTCAGCCTACTTTCCAACATGATCTTTTTAGAATCAGACAAGTTGATGCCACATTGTTCATACACCAATCGAGCGAGGTGCTGAAATTCAGGTATACTTAATCTCACCGTTCCGCTCAAGGAATTATTTTCATGCACTACTGTTTTCAGCATTCCTTTCACTTCGTTAAAGATCAATAGATAAGCGAGCGGCAAAAAAATGAGCGTGGCCCCTGTCTGCGTTGTAGCCCACATTCTGCACGTATTGATAATTCAATGACAAGAAAAAATTATTCAAAAAATTAAAAGAATAGAATGTTTCAAAAGCAATCTCAGGTGAGTAATTCAAATTGCCATCGCCCAACATAAAACCCGTGCCTCCATCTTTTAAATACTGTTGTTGCTTTGCGCCAATCGTGTTGAGCGAACTGGTGATACCGAAACGATCTGCGGAGCGGTTCCATACGTGCATCGCCACAAGTGCTCCTGCATTTAAGCTCCCGTCAGCTTGTGTATAGCCGAAGTCTTCATGCTGCCCATCATCTCCGCTGTAGCGAACGAACAAACCAACATGTTTGGAAACATTGTAGCTGACGTCAATGGCTCCACCTATTTTTGTGTTGTAGGTATAGGTGCTGTCAAAAACAGCAACACCTTCGCTATCCATGTAGTACTTCTGAAAATCGCCACCCTTGTAGCGATTATAAAATCCGAGCAACCTTATCTTTCCACTCTTGCCTCTGAAATCAAAACGGTGAACATATTGGAGGTTAAGGCTGTGACCATTGATAATGTCTCCATCAACTTTTAATCCTCCTGCCCCTTCGGGTACAGTGTTCAACACAATATTGAATATGTCTTTTTCATAAATAAAAGACTGCGCCAATCCATATGTATACCCGTACGCAGTAGTGGCGGCATCCCACGCCAAGAGCATGGTGTGCGAAAAATTTAAAAAATCTTTTTGCGGGTCACTGGCATAAGGATTTTTATCAAACATATCTTGGATCACAAACCGACCCACTGTGATATTATATTTTTTAAGATGCTTTCTGTTTTTAAATTCTACATATTGCCGCAGTTGTATACGACTGAAATAAGGCCGCTCTTGCGGGAAAGCATAGATGGCATTGGGATACGCACCCATGCCTGCTCCATTTCCTATACCATTTCCAATTTGAAATTCGGGGCATACAATGATCTCACTGTTATTCCAAAGATTGAACATGATGGGCACATTGAACATAGTTAAAGATTGACCTTCTTGTTTGGAAGGGATGCTCACTGAACCTGTGTAGTCGCCACGTGTTAAATCAGATTGGTATTGGTACAACTGTGTAAAGAGTGCACTCACGCTGATGTGCCGATTGATTTTATGTTTAAACCGCGATTGATAGGAAATAATACTCTCTGGCAACACAGGGGGCATCACCGCAGTGGGGCTGTCATTGAATATATTTTTTTGTTTGTTGATCTCCTCCGTGATTTGATTTGGAAGTAGGTCTCGGTAAATGGTCTTGTCTTGATTTTCAGGTGAGTAGGTATCGTAATAGATGTATTTAAAATCTTGGCTAACCGAGATATAACTTTCATTATTTTCTGAATTGATTTGATTACCAAGGTTGATTGGTGTTGACCAATTCGCCCAGGAATCATCCAATCGATAGGTGAAATAAATATCTGATTTTCCAACACCGCCAGTCTTATTAGAACAATAAAACAATGATCGGCCATCGGCTGCTAAATAGGGTGCGGTTTCATCACTATCAGAATTAATGTTTGCTCCTAACTTTCTAGGCTTACTCCATTTGCCATCTTCCCCAGGAAATGAAATGAATAAATCTTGTCCATGCTCTACATCGTTCTGTTGCAGCGACATCAAGATCACTTCTTCCTTAAAAGAATAATGAAAGTCTCTAACATTACTAAGCGTGTAAAAATCTCTGACCAAAATTTCGCCCGCGTGTTTCCATTTGCCATTTTTAAATTTGAGCCTATGCAATGGGGCTTTCGCAAACTTATTGTTCACTACGATTATTTCCTTCTCATCATCACGTACGCTTACTAACGTGTTTTGATGATAGCGATTAGCGGACATATCAAGCCCTTGCATCAATGGAAAATAACCATCTTGACCAAAATCGACTGACCAAATATCTTGGCGAAGTTCCTGATTTGGCACAGGGTAATGGCTACGCGTAAAATAGATTTTTGACCCCGAGGCAGAGATAATCGGTCGTGACTCAAGATAAAGTTCTGTCTTGGTGTTCAACAGCGATTCAAGTGATTTTTTTTCCTGAGCCATCAATGGCTCCTGCGCAAGAAGAAAAATGGCCGAAAGGAAAACAATACGAAGCATGATATGATGAATAGGTTCGATCACAGAATCATACTTTCGCTTTAGCGAAAATCTATTTCCAATTTTCATAATAAGATGGATTGTGAAACGTCAGAACTTCTGATACTCTTCATCGAGCTGCTCCTTTTTGTCCAAATCAATCACTGCGCCTTTTCCATTTGCTTTAGCAAAACCATTCGAGTGAAAATGAGTTGGCGAGGACAGCTTATTGACTTTGCCATTTGTGTTTGGTTTAGAAAAAGATTTTGATTGACTTTCAATCATAAAGAAGGAAACAGCATCGCGTAATTGTTGAGCCTGACTGGAGAGCTCTTCGGAACTGGAAGCAATCTCTTCGGCACCAGCCGCATTTTGTTGGATCACCTGATTGAATTGCTGAATCGCATTGTTCACCTGATTGGCACCACTGTTTTGTTCTTGGCTGGAGGCGGCAATCTCCTGTACCAACTTAGCGGTGTTCTGTATGTTGGGTGCAATTTGTTCTAACAAGCGACCCGACCGATCTGCCACTGTTAAACTTCCTGATGATAAGCCATCTATTTCTTCGGCTGCTAATTGGCTGCGCTCGGCCAATTTGCGCACCTCAGCCGCCACCACGGCAAAGCCTTTGCCCTGATCTCCCGCACGGGCAGCTTCAACGGCCGCATTCAAGGCAAGCAAATTTGTTTGCCTAGCTATCTCGCCAATGATGCTGATCTTCTGCGCAATTTTTTTCATGCTTTCCACTGTTTGAATCACAGCGGCACTGCCCTCTTTCATATCTTCTGCTGCCTTCAATGATATTTTTTCTGTCTGTAAAGCGTTGTCTGTATTTTGTTGGATGTTGGAAGTCATTTGTTCCATGGATGCAGAAATTTCTTCTGCAGAGGCAGCTTGCTCTTGTGTGCCTTGCGACATCTGCTGAGAGGTTGAATTCATTTGCAAACTCGCTGCTGCAATATTTTGCGAACCCTGCACAATGGTTGTTACCACTTCTCTCAATTGATCGGACAGCTCTACGATAGAACCATAAATGCCAATTTTCTTTCTTTGCGAATCAAATTTCAGAGTGAGGTTTCCCTTTGCCAATTCTTGTGTCACTCGCTCAATCTCTCCTGGTTCACCACCCAATTGATTTACCAACCCACGCGTGATAAGAAGTGCCAATAGCATGGCAATGACTAAACTTACACTCACCACGGTGTAGATGGTAAACTTGGCTTGCTTTTCAAGTTCTTCTGAATTGGAAATAGATTTTTTAACAATGCCTAAAATATCTTCTTCGGCTTTCTCCATCCCCACCACTATTTCTTCGCCCACTACATCTGCTTTTTTATCGTATGCATGAAGTTTTTCTGAGATTTGTTCAATCAACTCGGGCTTTTCGTCACCTTCCAAAATTTTCTTTTTCGCTTCGTACAAGGATTGCACCGCAGGTTGAAACACATTGTTGTGTGACTTATCCAAATTTAAACTTCCTGTATTCACGCGGTGTTTCAAATCAATGTACTCTTCGCCCCACGTTTCATCTTTTGTATTGGTTGTGAGTAAACTGATCTTTTCATCAAATGCTTCTATGTTTTGTCCGTGCATGATCCACCACTCTTCCAATTCAGAAGGGTTTTCACTGGCCAACATTTCCATGATGGCTTGCATGCTCGATCGAATGGCATACTTCGATTCACTCATGTTGTCGGCCAATTCATAGCTCTTCACCAAATCGGTTTTGGCATTATCTAAATCGGTAAGAATCGAATAGGTCTTTACACCCATGTAAAGAATCAACAGGGCAACAATGGAAAAACCCGCAAGAAGTTTTGTCCGTACTTTCAAATCGTTTAAGAAACTCATATATACAGATAGTGGTTAGTCTTTTTTATTGAAATCAATTCTAGCTTTTGGGGAGTTGTTATTTCATAAAGTATTGAGCGATCAAAATTTTTCATAGTCAGAATCAGTACGGTCTTTGCCGTTCAACTCAATCACAATTCCTTTACCGTTGGACTTCACAACTGAATTCACTTTGGGTCTAAATTGGCGGCTAGGCACTTTACGATGTTTGCTAGGTTCGTTTACCAATGATTTTTGATTTTTATTTATAGTGAAAAAAGAAACGATTTCCCGCAAGCTTTCTGCCTGTGCCGAAAGTTCTTCTGAACTGGACGCAATTTCTTCTGCGCCCGCAGCATTTTGTTGGATCACCTGATTGAATTGCTGAATGGCATTATTAATTTGATTGGCTCCAGAGTTTTGCTCGCCACTAGAAGCAGCAATCTCTTGCACCAACTTAGCTGTGTTCTCTATGTTGGGTACGATGTGTTCCAACAGGCGGCCAGAGCGGTCTGCAATAGTTACGCTACTTGATGACAAATCGTTTATCTCTGCTGCGGCTGCTTGGCTGCGCTCTGCTAGTTTGCGCACTTCGGCCGCTACTACGGCAAAGCCTCTCCCATGATCTCCCGCACGCGCTGCCTCCACGGCTGCGTTCAGGGCAAGTAAGTTGGTCTGCCTGGCAATCTCTCCGATGATGCCAATCTTCTCGGCAATCTTTTTCATGCTGCTCACGGTTTGCATCACTGCGGCACTGCCTTCTTTCATATCTTCCGCTACCTTGATCGCGATTTTTTCAGTTTGCTGTGCATTGTCTGTGTTCTGCTGAATATTGGATGTCATTTGTTCCATCGAGGCAGAAATTTCTTCAGCCGAAGCAGCCTGCTCTTGTGTGCCTTGTGACATGGACTGTGAGGTGGAACTCATCTGCAAACTGGCAGAAGTAACATTTTCTGCACCTTCCACTATTTTAGTGATCGTGGTTTTTAGCTGCTCCGATAATTCTTGAATGGCTCCGTAAATGCCGATTCTTTTTCGATGGGCATCAAATTTTAACGTGAGATTTCCTTGTGCTATTTCTTCGGCTATTTTTCTTATTTCCGTAGGCTCGCCTCCCAATTCTTTTACAATTCCGTTAGTAATAAAATAAGCAAAGAGCCCTGTCATCACAATGCCTATAAAAATCATGATGTACGTAATGATCTCCGCACGATCATATAAGATGGTGCCACCATCATACACCTCTTTGGAAATGGTAAGTTGAATATCAATCATCTCACTTAGCTTGGCAGTAAACGGATCAATCTTGCCGTACATGTGGTTGATAGTGTAGTCAGCCAGTTTCTGCTGAGATATGGAATCTTGGCCCTGACGTAAAATAGTGAGTATTTCATTATACGCTTCATCAGCCGCCATCCGCAGTTTTTTAGCTTCACCAAACAAACGCAGTTCTTCGCCCTCTATCTTGGTGCCTGCATAGGCAGTTAAATTTTCATCTATCATCTTGTCAGCATTTTCCAAGTTGAGTATGGCTTCGCTCCAAGGCATATTACCATTTCTTGCTTTGTGCGATGCATCCACGATGTAAACAGCATAGGCATCCGAAACCAGTTTAAGTTGTTTTAAGGGAACTACCCGGTCGGCATACATGGTGGCCATTCCTGCGTTAACCTTGGCTAGATTGTTCACTCCATACATTCCTATGAAAAAGGCGATGGCAGAGGTGATCACCATCAGGATGATCATTCGGGTTAATACTTTCAACTCATTCATTTTAGGCGGTTTTAAATAATTTATTTTTCGGTTAAACTGATTTTTGATTTCGTCAGCGTTTTGATTTCAACATTTTCAGAAGCCTGAATAATTTCTTGAAGGATTGTAGCTTCATTGGAAGAAAATACTTTATCCAGATTCAAGAGCATGATGAATTGATCATCGCGCTTGACCATGCCATCAATAAATTCAGATTTATATTTCGAGCCAATGCTCGGTGCGGGATGCACCTGATTTTCTTCTATCTCCATCACCTCTTGCACCGCATCGCTGAGGGCACCAATGGTAATATCTTGACCTTCCATAGATACACTCATAACAATGATGCATGTACTAATCGTATCTTCTGTATGTGGCAGACCGAATTTCTCTCGCGTGTCAATAATAGGTAAGACACTACCCCGCAAATTGATAACGCCTCTCATATAGCTTGGTGAGCGGGGGACCTTAGTAATCTTGGGTATCTCTAAAATCTCTAGCACCTTACTCACATTTGCAGCGAATAACTCATCGCCAAGGCGGAAGGTGAGGTAGGAGGTTAGTGTTTCGGTTTGGGTCATGGTGGGGGTTTGATAGTTGGAGGTTAGAAGTTAGATGTAAGAGGTGTTCTCTTCAAAATGATAAATCATACATCTTAAATATTTTTAAGCGGTTTTTAAATTCACTTGTTGTTGGTCTATTAATTTTTTTATCAGTTTGTATGGGTCTAGCACTAATGCCACAGAGCCATCGCCTAAAATAGTGGCGCCTGAATATTCTTCTTGATGGCGATAGAAATTACCCAACGGTTTCAACACAGCTTGGTATTGTCCAATGATTTTGTCCACCACCAAGCCTACATCATGCCCTTCGTGTTCCATTTTAATTACTTGACTGAGATCGGGAGTTTGGTTGATGATGCGGAGTTCTTTTCGCAAAAAGATAAAAGGTGTGCGCTTCCCTTCCAGTGTCACCCATTGGTTGAAAGTCTCTTCCAGTATGGTCGTTTCTACTTCATAGCATTTGTTCACTGAGGAGAGTGGAAGAATAAAATCCGTTTCACCAATGCGCACTAGCAGTCCGTCAATGATGGAAAGTGTAAGTGGCAAGCGAATGGAAAATGTGGAGCCTTTATTTTCTTTAGTCGTTACTTCAATGTCTCCGCGTATATCGCTGATATTTCTTCTCACCACGTCCATGCCTACACCCCTACCCGATACGCCTGTTACTTGTTCGGCTGTTGAAAACCCGGGCATAAATATCAAGTTGATAAGTTCTCTCTCACTCATTGATTCATCAGCTGATATCAGTCCTTTGCTCACGGCCTTGAGGCGCACCTTTTCTAAATTAATACCAGCGCCATCATCGCTTATTTCAATCACCACGCTACCGCCTGAGTAATACGATTTGAACAACAGCGTGCCTTGCCTAGGCTTTCCTTTGTTCATCCGCTCATCAGGAGATTCAATACCATGATCGAGTGAGTTGCGCAGCAAGTGCAGCAGTGGATCGGTGAGCTTTTCAATAATGGATTTGTCGATCTCTGTTTCCGTTCCCTCTGTTTTGAAAACGATGTCCTTATTTAATTCTTTAGAGAGATCGCGCACCAGTCGTTGAAACCTCACCACCAAACTTTCAATCGGTATGAGCGTCATCGTAAACGCATTATCGCGTAGCCTACGTGTAATTTTTTCTATGTTCTCGCTGATGATCGAAAGTTCATTCAGTTGGTTTTGACTACTGAATAAGGAGAGTCGCGCCTGAGTGGTCACCAACTCGCTCACCAAGTTCATGAGTTCATCCAAGCGATCAGAAGAAACTCGGATACTTGATCCAGCAGATGCTTTAGTCTGTTGTGCCTCTGTTGTTTCCTTAGGTGTTTTACTAGTTCTAGCACCCGTTTTAAGAATTGGGTTCGCCCCCGATGAAAGCATGGCACTGAAGGCATCAAAGCCTTGGGGCATATCGATGGCATGCCCTCGCCACGCTAGTTGTTTTACTTGTTCGGTCAGTGAAGCACCTGGCGGGAAAGCTTTGATGTCAAGCTCACACTCGGTTTCAACAAATAGGAGCACATCGCGCATGTCGCTCTCTTGTTTAGTTGTCTCTAATAAGATTTCAAAACAGGTATGGTTAAGTTGGGGGCGAAGCTCATCGAAGGTGGGTAATTTTTTAAAATGTGGCAGGGCTATGCCGTTGCCCAATGCCAACAAATCATCTACTAAATAAAGTGTATTGGTTCCATTGCGCAGGATGTTCTCTTGCGGGGAAAACAATAGATAATAACAACAAAGAGGCGGTGATACTTCACTTGTGTTGCTGCTAGATGAATGTTGAATAGGCTGTGTATCGATTGCTAATTTTTCAATGCGATTCAACAAATCAATTTGTGCTTGCTGAAGTGTACCTTCCTTCATTT
Organism: Cyclobacteriaceae bacterium; assembly: GCA_043777495.1. Taxonomy (GTDB): domain Bacteria; phylum Bacteroidota; class Bacteroidia; order Cytophagales; family Cyclobacteriaceae; genus ELB16-189. Next base: position 8,640 of record JAYWHU010000106.1, read on the forward strand.
GAGGATCGGTCAATAATTTTTTTAAATGATCGAGGCTTTCAAAGGTGACTTGCAAAATCTTGGACGTTAGTTTACTCGATCCATTTCGGATGGATTCGTAAACCGTTTCAAGTTGGTGAGTAAGTGTGCTGACGGATTCAAACCCAAACATGCTGGCCGAACCTTTTAACGTGTGCATAGAGCGGAACACTTTACCAATGCCTTCTACATTGACGGGATCCGCCTCCAATTGCAACAAACCTTTCTCTAGGTCAGCCATCAGCTCACCAGCCTCAGTCATAAATATGGCATGCAGGTTGTCCATTTTTTATCGGATTACTTTTTTCACTACTTCCAATAATTTTTCTTGCACAAAAGGTTTTACAATCCAGCCCGTAGCACCAGCTGCTTTCGCTTCTTCTTTTTTTGCTTGTTGCGATTCGGTGGTAAGCATTAAAATCGAAACGGTGGAATAATCTTTTCTGCCCCGCACTTCTCGGATGAACTGGATGCCATCCATGTTGGGCATGTTCAAATCGGTAATCACTAAATTGATCTCGCGTCCATCCATCAGCTTAAGAGCATCCACGCCATCAATGCCTTTGTCGACCGTGTATCCAGAAGATTCAAGTGTGAGGCTGACCAATTCGCGAATGCTCTCGGAGTCATCTACAATAAGAATGTGTTTTGGCATAAGAAACAGTTAGTGCTGCATGGCTTGTTGAATTCCCGTTTTATCCAGCAGCTCGTTGATGGATTTATTTTCTGGCCAGCGAATGGAAAAATGTACACCAGTTTTTTTGTGTAGTACCTTAAAAGCTGAAAGCAGTTGAATGGCCGAAATGTCAATGGACTGAATAGCCTGTAACGAGATGGCTACTTTTCCTTTCGAGGAAACAAGGGCAGCAAGGCTTTCTTTAAATGCTAAACTGTATTGCACGATGAGGTCACCCTTTATCACAAGTTCTACATCTCCTGCCTTTTGTTTCTTTACTGTAAATTCTGGTTTCATAATTTTGATTAAAAGAGATCTATCTCCTCTTCTACTTGTTCAATCCCTTCTTGCATATACTGATGAATTAATTCTGTTGCAGTAGTATGTGGATGGCGCAAGAGCCATGTCAATACGAAGCGTTCACTTTTCATTGTATAGGCATTGGCCAACTTTTGCGCTTGGTGTTCAATGTTCAATACATGTGAAGACGTTTCTGCACAACGTTCCTTTTGCATTTCATTCAATGTATATATGATGCATTCAAGTCTCTCTTCAATTTCGCCTGTATGACTGAAGTAGGCACCCTCATGAAAATCTAACTTTGTTACAGAGATGATGTGGTCATGCAGATCGTGCAATCCTTGGCGCAGCGCGTCTGTGGTGAGCAGAAATTCTGTCTTCGCTACTGTTGCTTGCATGTAATTGAGTTTGAAAATAAATCCAGCCTGATCGATTGTTGTATTATTGCTATGGGCATGGATTGCGGCTTTCTCAATCTCATGATTCAATTGCACGATGTGAGTAAGTTTTTGTGAGAGGAAGTCCATATACTGTAATTTTTTTACTGATGACGAAACCCTGTCGGCCACTTCATGTGGCACAGGTTGCTGGGCAAATTGATGGTACTTTTTAAAAACAGAACTCATCATGATAAAATCGATCAAGGCCATATCCAATACCTGCTCTATCCAATTTTTTACTTCTTCTATTTTATTACTGTATTGTTCAACACCAGGCATGACAGAAAGCAGCAACTCTTTTTCCATTTCATTTCAATACCTTTTGATTGCGTTGATTCACCTTAGCCAATACTGTGAGAATAAGTTTTTCTTCTCATGTCAAGTATCTGCAAAAGCAATGCGGCCTTGCTTCGGACTCTAAATTGATTGGAAGCGACAAAAAATAATAGTTAAAACCAGTAGGTGGGTGAAGGAAGTGAGCAGGTGGGATTAAACTTGGGTATAGTTTTGTGGAATGTGAGCAAGCCAGAACGAAAAGGATTTGTGATTTGTGATTGCTTGGTCTAACGTTCCCAACTATGCGCAAGCAGGTAAATCCAAAATCATATATCTGAAATTTTACCGAAAATCTCTTTTGGTTCTACCCGTATTTATGTGGAAGCGGACAGAACAGAGGCTCTACCCTGAATGTTGTGGAATTGCTTTCACCTTCGGCAATTGAACCACATAGAAATGCACACATAGAAAAAAGGGACTAAACCTATGTGAAAGCACTATGTATCTATGTGCCTTATATGGTTCAAATTTTTACTAAGTCTCTCTTTTAATATTCAACAAGGACTTTTAGTTTTTTCAAGATCAACACGTTTTTGGGTGTCGATCCATTTAGTTTGATCAATGCAGACTCATAGGTTTTTTCTATCCCATCCTTGGCTAAAATATCTATTTCAACTTCCTCCATCAATTCATCGTCTACACGGCTGAGTTGCTTCAACCTGATAAAACTTATTTCAGACATGATCTCAGACGGTAGCGTCTTTTTTAGTTCAATTCGCCTAATGCCCAATTCTTTCAAGAACAAGTCGTTGGCAGATTTGAAATGCAGATCGGGGCTGATCTCGGCCATAGGGAAAATACTTTTGATGGCAGAGACCAAAACTTGCAGCTCAACTAATTTTTCTTTGTCTTGTGTGGTAAACAATGAAATGACCATCACCTTGTAAGGCTTGCCGTTTTCATTTAAGATGGGAGTGAAATTCCCAGCCATCCACATTTCTTTTTTAGCAGCGTTCATGATCCTGAACTCGCCTGAAAAAGATCGACCGGCCAAAATGTTGCTCAACATAATCTCAAATTGGCTCGGGTCATTTTCGTTTTGTGGAATTAGTTGCTTGTACGCTTGCCCCACAATCGTTTCTGCTTTATGCCCTGTAATAGCAGTAAATATTCCATTCGCGCTGGTGATGATGCCGTTGACATCCATTTCCACAATAGAAACAGACGCGAGCAAGGCATCCATCTCTACCTGCTTGCGTTTCATTTCTTCTTGTGTAGTGGTGAGCTCTTCCATATTCTGGCGAAGTTCCTCTTCCCTAGATTTTAGTGCGTACGTCATCTTTTGTGACTCTTGCAGCAGTTGTTGTGTCTTCGCTTGATTATCTATGGCATGCAGATTAAATCCAATGGTTTCAGAAATCTTTCTGAAAAATTCAATCTCGCTGTTTGAAAATTTCTCAAACGAAGCAATTTCAATCACGCCATAAATGATGGCCTCGCTAATCAAGGGAATAATACATACACATCGAGGCAGTGCCTCGCCCAAGCCCGAGGTGATCTTTAGGTAATCATCGGGCAAGTCTGTCCGTACAATAATCTCTTTCTCATAATAAACTTGCCCCAATAAGCCATGCCCAATAGGCACCGTGTGTGAAATATATTTTTTCTTCCCATAGGCATACGCACCAATTAATTCAAAGCAAGGGCTTTCGTCTTCTTTGAGTGAAAAGAAACTGCCTTGGTTCGCATTCAAATACTTTACGAGTGTGGAAATAACCTGATCGGCATACACAGAAAGATCCGCACTTTTATTTTTCAATTCAGCTATGAGGGCAACGCCTTTTATCGTCCAATTGGTTTCCTCTTCTTTTTTTCGAAGAGTGGCAATTTTATTGTGTGCGCTTTCAAGCGAGGTTTTAATGGCTGGGGTTTGAATAGGTGCAATCAAATCAGTAAAATTAGATTGACCGATTTCGTTGATGGACTGCGTAACTATTTTTATTTCGTTAGAAAGAATGTTGTGCATCAATAATTCCTCCAGCATCATTTCTTCTACTTGATCCTTCCCTTCCCAACCCATCAATTTGGTTACCGCTTTCTTGAATTTTAAATCAGAAGACATTAACACACCTAAGAGAATCAGATTGCTCAATGGCAGGATAAAGTACCAAGGCGAAGGGATAGAAAAAAAAGAATAGACAAGAAGTGCTACTCCGTTTAGCGCAATCAAAAATTTAGTGTAGAGTTGCATCATCAAGCTAGTAAATAATCGAATTGCTGTTCTTTAAACATAGTGTGTTCTTTTTGAATCCATTTCTTTCTCTCGGATAAATATTTCTGGGCTATCTTTTGCTATTACCCATATAAAAGCCAAGTTAAGATTTGGGTCGATTTCTGTTTGAAGATGGGCGCACACAATATATACCCACTGAGCAGCATTGAAGTCTGACCGAATCATATCTTCGATTTTTACGGAATCACTAGCATGAAGTACGGGAATATCACCGAAGGCTTTAATACCAAATTCATTGGAGAGTACGGTGATGACAGCCGCGGATAAAATATTTGCGATCTCTTTTATAAAACTGATCTTCATATCTTGGCTTGCTTCTTCCAATTCTTTTAGTTGAATAATCATGTCCATCTCTTCTTCAGAAAGCAACAAATAGCTTTTCCCGTTGGCCACACCAAATATATTCGTGGTGATCAATAGCATACTCTCCTCATTCACCAGCAGGTTTATTTTTTCTGTGCTGATCTCTGCTACAGAATGCAACCCAAAATGATAGCCATGATGTGAAACTGCTCTCCCCAACATGCGACTGATTAGGGCATCTGCATGTTGAAATCCATGTGTGAGCGTTTTTTGTAACCGTGCGTCAAGGTCATTCATGGATAGAGGCTGGGTTATGGTACTGCCTATTTTGTATTCGAGAAAGGCGTTGCTACAACTGATTAATAGCACTCATCAGTTGATCAGGTGTGAAGGGCTTAACGAGGTAGCCCTTTGCACCCAAACTTAGTCCCTCTTGAATGACCGACTCTTGCCCCACTCCACTGATCATAATTACCTTGGCCAACAACCCTTCTGTGTTGTAGGCTTTCAGGATATCGATGCCTATCATATCAGGCAAGATGTTATCGAGTGTGATAATATCGGGTTGTAGATCGAAGGCCATGTCAATTGCTTCTTCTCCATTGGCTGCCTGGCCCACTACCGAATATCCACTTTGCTCAAGAGTGTTTTTGATGATCGTGCGCATGTACATGGAGTCATCAACGATTAAAACGTTTTTAGACATAGCTTAAAATTTGTTTATTGTTTTGAGTGATGATTTTACAATTATGATTGGAAATACACCAATCCCCAGCAAAGTGATAAGCACCAGTGAGCAAGTGGGGAATAATTTTGAGTAGATGGATGAGTTGGCCAACTCTACCGCAGACAGGTTTTTCTTCTTCACTGAGGCGCCAGCTGCGAAAAGATATAAAAGGGCTAAAGCCCTGCCCACTTTAATCTAATTTCATCTCCCACGGCCTGAAGGCCGTGGCAACTCTTGAGCCTATGCAAGTAACCATTGCTGGATCGCGTTTGCGAGGCGTTCCCAATCATTCTAATCTTTAAATCTTTGCTTAATGATTGTTGACAGAAAGAAAATTGGATTGACGAGCAACAATAACGAAGGTTAAAATTGGCTCTATTACGTTTGGGGTGAGTAAATTTTCTGATTACTAATTGTCTGTGCAGCTTTAACCTACTTAGTAGGGGAAATGATTCTATGAATCCACGCCAACCTTATTACTTTATTTTGGCTCGCTACTAATAATAAGGTTGGGAGTTTACTGTTACAAATAATTTCTACTAAGGTTAAAATGCTTGCACAAATAATAGTTGCCGAGTAAAATTTTTACTTATCCCCCACCCTATACGTCATAGAGGTTAAAATTATCGCGAAACCATCTCCCGATACGACTCGCTATAAAAATTCTCTGTCAACATCAACTCACTCGGTGTGCCAGATGATTGGATTGTACCTTCTTCTAGAATATAAATACGATCGCAACGCTGTGCTGTTTTAATGCGGTGGGTGACCAACAAAATGGCCATCTCTGATTTCGCTTTTTGAAGTAATGATAAAATAAAGTTCTCGGTATTTCTATCCATCGCAGAAGTGGCCTCATCTAGTAATAGGATTTTAGGCTGACGGAATAGAGCACGAGCCAACACCACCAATTGCTTCTGCCCACCTGAAAGGTTCACTCCCTCTTCACCGAGTAAGGTCAAGTAGTTTTGGGGAAACTCTTGAAAGTATTTACCAAAGCCGTTGTCTTCGCAAAACGCTACTGCCTTTTGATAATCTTCTGGTTGGTCGCTCAGTGTGATATTGTAAAGAAGGTTGCCGTTAAAGATTTTTAGATCTTGCGGCACGGAGCCAATAGTTTCTCTCCACTGTTGTGCATCAATAGTTGTTATATCTGTTTTTATTGTTCCTGCTTCTGGCGAATAGAATTTTTGAATCAATTGCAGCAAAGTACTCTTGCCACCACCACTTTCTCCAAGCAAGGCAACCATTTCACCATTGTTGAAATGGAGAGAGACATCTTTCAGTATTTGTTTGCGGCCAGGGAAACGAAAGGAAATGTTTTGCAAACTCACCTCCAAGTTCTTTGTTCGAAAATCACTCTTATCACTAACTCCTCCCCTCTCCTGTGGAGAGGGGCTGGGGGTGAGGTTTTCTTTCTCCATTGAAGTAAACTCAAACATCCGATCAAAGGCAACCAATGCTTCTTGTATTTGTATGTTGGCTATCACCAATCTATTCACGGAAGGAATTACGCTGCCAGCCATGCTGAGCAACGCCACCATCTCACCCAACTTTAATTCTTTAGTTAGCACCAGCCAAGATGAAAGACCAAATACACTGATCATAAAAACAACTCCTGTTACCTCCGATACCCAACTGAATTTAATATTGAGATGACCAAGATCTGCCATCTTTTGCTGAAATGTTCCGTAAACAGCAGCATTGATTTTTTCAAAGAACCCTTGCTTGTTCATCAGTTTTATATCTGCCACGCCTTGCATGGTATCAACAAAGTTGCTCTCGGCCATGGCGTAGCCGCCCATCACATCTTTTTGGGTGCGTATGATCGGTTTGTTGAACCAAAGAAGAATGAGAAAATAAACAGGCAGGCTGCCAAGCATGATAAACCCAACAGTAGGGGAATACGCAAACACAAAACCTAGCGACACTACGACCAATAGGAAATCAATGACCATACTGCCCGATACCACTGATAAAACAGATTGTATCCTGCGTGTGTCGTTCATGCGGGCGATCAGTTCGCCCGTTTTGCGTGTATCAAAAAATGATTTGGGCAGTTGCAACAGGTTATTGTAAAACCGTTGGATGATGCGGTTGTTGAAATCCATGCCCTGCCTGATCATGAACAACCCGCGCAGGTAGGCGAGGCCGCTGCGCGCCAGCAAAAGCAGTGTGACCAGCACCAAGCTCAACAAAAGTTTTTGCGCGTTTTCTTTGGGCAAAATGTCATCGATCAATTTTTGGGAGAAGATGGCCGTGGAGATGCCAAGGATGGAAATAGCAATGCCGAGGAACAGCGAGATCAACAGCACATTAAAGTCTTCTTTGATCAGCCCGATGATCCACTCTTTCTTTTTACTGCGTGTTTCTGTTTTCTTTACAAATTTTTCTGTTGGCACTAACTTTAGCAATGCTTTGGATTGCCAGATTTTGCCCAACTCTTCTCCTGTCATTTGAATGATGCCTTTGGCGGGGTCGCCTAAAACATAATTGTTTGTAGCTCCTGAATAGTAAACTAAATAGTGTTGCAAGTTATTCTCCATGAGCACATGAAGTATTGCTGGCTCTTTCAGTTCACTAAGGTTGTGTACACCTTCCGCCTCTAGCCCCTCTGCATCAAAGCCGACTTGTTGCGCGGCTTGCATGAGGCCGAGCAATGTAGTGCCTTGCTTGGAAGTGCCACTGAGCTTGCGAAGGTTCTCTAAACTGCTTTCTCCTTGATGGAATTTGATGATGGAAGCAAGGCACGCTACACCGCAATCAGATTGATCTTGTTGGAGGACAAAACTTTTGGCAACTACCTTCATGGAAGGTATTTTAGAATGGCTTCTATCTTGGTCTCCCCTTTAAATTCTTTGATGAGCTTGCGGTCTTTGCCGTAAATGAAAATATGTGGGATGGAGACCGAGCCGAATGTTTCATAAACATCATCTCGATTGATCTTGGCAAAAGTAACAGACGCCTCATTGCTCAGGCCATATTCTTTGGAGAAAGCCTTGATGGTTTTTATTGGCTCTGACGAAACCATTAGAATAGACAATTGTGAAAATGAGGTGATAGATTTTTTTATTTCTGTTGCTTCGTATTGGCAATGCTCGCAAGTGGTGTTGAACAGTATGATTATAGTTGGGATAGTATTATTGGGTAATTCATACTTTGAACTATCCATTGATACAATTGACAACGATTTAAGTAAGGCTATTTTTTCTTTTACTCTATCCACTGCTCGTAATTTTGCAACTGTTTTGTTTCCCATCCATGCGACTAGCAAAACAAATGAAATAGATAAACACCAGAGTAATAGGTTTCTCATACTAAACGCTTAAACTTACGGTAAGAAAAGTGATGAAGAGAACCCAGATCAGTAGACCTGTGCCATAAGAGAGAACCACAAGTTTTAACGATTGCATAAAACTCGATTCTAAAATTTTGGCGAGAAGATAGGAAAGAGTAACAACGTAGGCTACTTCAAATAGATTTACAAGGCTAAGTGGGTAAACTAGCCAAGGCTCCAGGGCTGTTCTATCAAAAAGATTGATTGCTGAAAGAGGAGAGAAAAATTGGAGATCGCTCAGTGCGAAATTGACGTTGATAAAGCTAAACCAAAATAACCTGATGAGAGGTGGTAGTAAAAAAATGAATTCTGCTAGCAATGCAATTTTGAAAAGATGTTTAAGGCTTGGCTCTAAATGAAAAAGAAATGCTCCTGCTGAAAGACAGATAACTACAAGAAAAAACTTAAAAAGGTAAATCAACGGAATTGCTGGATAAACTACCCAACTCCATTTTTTATTAGCATCTATTATTTCATTTATTCTCTCAAAAGTTAATTGATCACCCAATGCATTATAATAAATATCATCGGTCACCAAAAGAAAGGTTGTTGATAAAATAAGAATAAAGTGAAATAGGCAAAATAATACGAAAGGCATAAGAAAGCCTCGCTTTTCCGCTTTCTCTGTCATCAAGAATCTCTATTAAAACAATTAAAAGGAAAAGACTAGTTGAATTACTTTATTAAAGGAACACGAAACCTTTGGAAAAGTAATTTTAGAGAGAAAGCGACTAAAGGAATAAAGCTGGCTAAAAAATATAATTTGGCTTCTGAGTGATCTCCGTAATAGTAGTAAACACCACTGACTATTAATAACACGGTACAATATCCAAAAGCGAATATGTTTTTTAATTTTTTCATAATTGGAAAAGTCTGGTAACCCTCACATGTTTCACGAAACTAATTCAAAATTTTCTTTCAATTCTTTAGAAGGTTCTACTAATTACGAGAAGCCAGATGTCTTCAGTCCGATTTAACGTTTTAGCAGAAACCCTAAGATAATAGTTCTTTCTAAGAATTCCAACAATAGCCTACAATTGTTTGAGCCGTCACGTTTGCTGCGCTACCAACAGTTCCAAAAAAAAGAAAAGGCGAAAGGAAACACAACGTTCCCATTCCACCTCCAACAATATTTTCCGATTTAATACTTAACTTTTTCATAATCTACATATTTAGTGATTTCGTTATTAAAATTTAGTAATTTCATTATTGATCAAAGCAGCCTGCCCCAGCTGCCCCAGCAACAGTTCCAACAGCCCAAGCCCATTCGAGGGTTAATACAAACACAAGTGTCGCAGCTCCCAATATAAGACATCCTCTGTTGCTTACACCACCCTCAATTTTCTCCATTTTCTTCATTTCTAACTTTTTCATAATTTTTAAAATTTAAGTTTAACAATTTATTTTTCAGCCCTTCGCAGGAAACCTTATGACAAGGTTAGGTACTGCCAATTACTTTTCAAACTTAATAGACTAGTCTTACACTAGTTAAACCATATATCACACTATTTTTTACCGATCATGCCAATGAGCTTCTCGTTGAGGGCGGTAACACTCTCAATCAATTTTAATGTAAGCTGCAATTGATTATCGTTTATAGTTTGGCAATTGTTTGCTTGCAAAGCAACAATGGCACTGGGTGAATTATTTCCGCTCTCTGTGAGACTGCCGGGAGACAACGCAATAAGATTCAGCGGATCCACTTTTAATACTTCGGCTATCTCCCTTACCATTTTTATTGTAATGGCACCCTCGCCTCTTTCATATCTTGTGTAGGCAGCTTCTTTCATTCCTAGTTTTTCGGCTACCTGCTTGGCCTTTACATCGCGGATTTTGCGGTAAAGAGAAATGTTGCGGCCTATGGCACTGTTCTCCATTAGCGTAAAGTTGTTTTCTTGTTCCATAGCAGTGGGTAGGTTGTTTTTAGTTGAGGTAAAGCTACTGAAAATATCATTTGCGAATCACGGGGTTTTCCCCGTATTTTCTTGGGGTTTTCCCCGCACAAATACGGGGAAAACCCCGTTGGAAAAGTGATAAAATAATTGCATTAAGCGCGAAAAATGGATAAAATCAAATCTTGTCAATTTAGTCCAACTGTTTTTCATATTCTTTGCACCATAACCAAGTATCTCTAAAAATAGAATGATTCTTAAAAAAGAGTTAATGTTTGTATCAACACGAAATAGAAAAGCTCCCGTATAAAGGCAAGTAATTAACATCAAGAACTTGATTGCATAAAGTATTGGTCCTATTGCATAATTCACCCAGCCCCATTTCTTACCTATTGCAATCATTTCATTAATTCTTTCAAAAGATAGCTGTGTTCCATATGCCTCGTAGTAAACATCATCTGTGATAAATAGCCAGTTATTTATAGCCTGAATTAAGAGGGCGCAAAAACAGAGGAGTGCAAATAGAGTAAAGAGATGAGCTGGCTTTGATTCAATTACATCCATTAAAATATCTTAATGTTTCTTTATAATTGATTTCGTAAATGGCTCGAAGCTTATATCTGAATATTCAAGCAAAGCGTTACAAAAACTATTTGAGTAAGTCATTTTAGTGGGAATAACAATGTCATTTACAATTGTATAACTCAAAAAATCAGTATGCCTAGTATTTTTTTCATCACTTGATCCTTGAAAGCTCTTTATCTGTAGTAAATTTTTAGTTTGACTGTGAAAAGTAAATAAGCTTCTACTGAGTTTATCTCTTACTTGTTCTATCACCGTAATTGAATCATTACGAGTTATAAAGCAAAATTGGTTTGAATTCAAACCAATTAAAATAAAATTCAATTCATTTTTTATAAAGTCTTTATTACCTATTTCGTTTGGTATGGGAACTGAACTCATATCCATTGAGCTTCCGGTATTGTTTTCTATACACCTCTCAAATCCATCATTTGTAAAAAAACATGTTTGAGTCTGTTGCATTATTCTTACATCGTTTCCTTGTATGTAATTTATTATCGTCTTTTTTTTTATTGTAAGGAATTGCAGTGAATTCAGTTTGTTGTTTGGGTCTATGTGTTCGTTGTAAGCTTGAATAAATTTTATTTCCTCTTGCCCGTAAGTTGATCCAATACTAATGTGCAACAAAAAGAATACTCCAAATAGCGAGCGCCAACTAGTTGAATTGTATTTATTTGGATTATGCATTTAACAGATGAGTATTAAAAATAACCCCAAAATGAAACTTGGGGCTACTTATTTGAAGTAATGAACTCTCTATTGGACATTACAACCTGTTACTGAATTGTAAAGCTGAAGAAGTATGTAGCGCTCAGGGCTACCGACTGCGGTGTCACCAAATGATGCTAAGGCACCAGCAAAACATGCTGCACCGGCAAAATTAATACCCCCTTCAATCACTTCGATTTTCTTCATTTCTAACTTTTTCATAATTTTTAAAAATTTAAGTTAACAATTTATTTTGGTTGACTTTGCAAAATCATCATAAACGTAACTCTTCAAAAAAACAAAGTCAACCCGTAGATCTACGGTATTTTGACCATTTGTAAGAAGCGTGTAAGTATTTCGTGCAATTCAAACAATATTGTTTTTGCATACGAAGGCAATCAACTGCTCTTTGTTGGCCACATTAAACTTTTTGCAAAGATTAGAGCGGTGTTCGTCTATGGTACGAGAGCTTTTGCTCAGAACTTTACCCATTTCTGTACTGCTCTTTCCTTGGCAAATCATCTTCAATAATTGACGCTCATTATTATCTATTTTAACATCACCCTTTGTTCTTCTTAATCTTTCTAAATAACCCATCCATATTTACTCTACTTCTTTGGGGTAGTAAATACCACCACTATTTACAATTTTGATGGCACTAATGATTTCTTCCGTTGACTGAGACTTGCCTAAAAAACTTTTAGTTCCCAATAGATTCATTTCTATGATATTGTTTTCTATATCAAATTGAGTGAACACAACGACTTTTATTTCAGGGTAGAGGTCTCGCACATGCAAAGTAGCCTCAATGCCATCCATTACTGGCATATCGATATCCATTAAGATAATTTGTGGCTGACAGAATTTCAGTTTTTGCAATAAGTCTGATCCGTTTACAGCTTCTAATGTAATTAAGATTTCATCCGAATGGTTTAGTATTAGCTCATTGATGAAATTCTTTCTGTAGCGGTGATTGTCTTCTGCAATACCCAATTGAATTCTTTCCATGCTATTTTCGATTAGCTCAAATATAGAGACAACAAACCGAACGCAAAATTATTGTGCAATATAAGCCGTAATTAAAAACCAGCCTTTCACTGTCCTTGCCCTTCGGAAACGAATGCAAAATGGACAACGATCAACTTCAAAAGATCGCTAAAAAACTAAAACATCTTAGGATTAATAAGGGCTACAAAAGCTATGAGACTTTTGCGCTAGATCATGAATTAGATAGGAAACAATATTGGCGGATAGAGAATGGCTCTAATATTACGCTTGCCACGCTACTCAAAGTGCTAAAAATCCACCGTATTTCACTAAAGCGTTTTTTCTCTGATTTTAATTGAAAGCCCTTTCTAGAAAAAAACGCTTTTATACTAGTTAGCTACTACCTTAATTAAGTATGGTGCAGACTTATATCAGTTTACCATTTTCTTGATAATCCTATCGCTTCCCTGTTGGTGAATGATAGTTGTGTTTGCATTAAAAAGATATTACTAACTGATGTTATGCAAAATAACCCGAACTGTACTTATCATTGAAAGCCTCATTCTTCACTGAGGCGCCTGCTGCGAAAAGATATAAAAGGGCTAAAGCCCTGCCCACTTTAATCTAATTTCATCGCCCACGGCCTGAAGGCCGTGGCAACTCTTGAGCCTATGCAAGTACTACTCTGATAATCATTCTTCACTGAACCTCCGCTACGAAAGCATTCGCTGTTGCATTAAAATTTGAAGTGTGAATGCAGAGGTTTGAAGTGGCACCTCTACACATAAGGAACCACCAATTTAAATTCACTCCCTCTCCCCTCTTCACTGGTGAAAGTAATTGTGCCGCCCATCATCTCGGCCAGGCGTAGAGAGATGTTCAGGCCCAAGCCGGTGCCTCCGTATTTTCGTGTGCTCTCACTATCTACTTGCTGAAAGGGTTGGAAAAGTAATTTGTTCTTATCGACTGGGATGCCAATGCCGGTGTCTATTACGGTAAAGATTAATGTTGGTTTGCTGTCTGTTTGTATGGCTTGTGTTGCATCTACCAGCAACTTCACTCTTCCTGACTCTGTAAACTTGAATGCGTTGCCTAGCAAATTCGTGAGCACCTGCCTTAGCTTTCCAGCATCCAAGGAGGGCGTTTCGGGTGTTTGGTTCGTTAGGCTAACAACAAACTCCAATCTCTTTTCTTCTGCTGTAAGGGAGAATATTTTTTGAAGTTCATCAACAAATTCGGGCAAATGGATTGCTTCCTGTTTCAATTGCATTTTGCCCGCTTCTATCTTTGATAAGTCGAGGATGTCGTTGATGATAGAGAGCAGGTTTTTGCCAGAGGTGGCAATGTGCTGCACATACGATGCCTGCTTGGGGTCGGTCACGCGCTGCTGCAAAAGTTCAGAAAACCCAAGGATGGCATTCATAGGTGTGCGTATCTCATGGCTCATGTTGGCAAGAAACTCTGACTTGGCATGGTTGGCACTTTCAGCTTGCACTTTGGCTTCTTTCAATTTCTGCTCTGTCTTTTTTTGCTCGGTAATATCTTGCACTGTGCCTTTTAGCCCAATGATTGTTCCACTCTCCTCTTTTACCACTTTGCCAATAATCAACACATATTTGATCAACCCATTGGTGCATAGCAGGCGGCTTTCGCTAGTGTAGCCTTCTCCATTTTTAAATGCCTCGCTCTGGAGTTTGTCAACTTCTGCCAGGTCATCTGGAATAAATTTGTCTCTATACTCTTTATACAAAGTGGTTGCTAGTGTAGGATCCAATTCAAATATCCGATACGTTTCATTTGACCAAACCATTTTAGAAGTGGCACGGTTAAATTCCCAACTGCCTACCTTGGCTATTGTTTGCGAATCATTTAGGCGATCGCGCTCCAACTCTAATTCTTCCTTTGAAGCGGTGGTCTGCTCCAGTTCCTCGCCAAGCATATTGATGCCCGTGGCAATGGCTTCTAATGCCGTGCCGCTTCCTGCAATGTCTAGCTTGTTGCTAAAATCGCGATTGGCGAAGGAGCTGATTACACCAATGTATTGATGGATTGTTTTATCTAGTTCATCTGATCCCTCGGGTGGGTTGAGCTGAAGTTTATCTAAGTGCTGGTTTATGTTGTTGGTTATCTTGGTGACTACATCATTGTTATAGTCTGCAATTACCCGCTTAGAATAGTCACCCTTCAGCAAGGCCTCTGTGCAATCCAATAACTGAGTTAGTATTTCAGAAGATGCATCAGTTTGCGTTATATGTTTAGTTCCGTTCAGCATGAACAATAGTACGTTGTTTATTGCTTGCCTATAGCCTGCTGCTTATGTTCAATGATCCAGCGTATGGCTTCATCCTTATTAGAAAAAAACCTGGCCTCAAAATCTTTTGGTGTTTTAACATAAACATTGGCAATCAATTCTGATACTGGATTATTGGCAATAAATGCTGCGCCCAAAATATTTTTGAGGCCGCCCTCGGCCTGCTGCATATATTTCTTGGCTTCCGGTGTTACCGTCCTCACATGAGAAACATCTAGGACGAGATAGTGTTTTTCGTTTTCTGTAAACTCAAGACGGTTGGCCACAATTGCCTGTGCGATGGTCAGGTCTATCTTTAGGCTTTCTTCATAGTTAGCAAATATGATGTTGCTGCCTAGTTCTCTCCTAAATATTACAAAGGGATATTCTTTAATTTCTGTGTTCATGCGCTACTGCTTTTTCTGAATTCTCGGCTTTTATTTTTTTGAGCCAATTAAGGGCTTCCTCTTTATCAGTGAAGAACTTTGCTGGCACAGAAGGTTGGTTGATCTTAAAAAAAAGATTAACGATAACAGTGGTAACAATTTTATTGGATAGAAAGGCACCGCCTAAAATCCCCGAAAGCCCACCCATAGGGTCGCTCATATATTCGCGCGCTTCTTTTGTGGTTGATTTTATATTGGTGGCATCAACTAATACGTATGCAGATTTTCCATTGGTATACTCTAGTCTATTTTTTACTATTTCCTTGGCATCTGAAATACCCATTTCAAGATTTGGAGAATAGGTAAAGAAAATAATGTCATCGTCTCCCTCTTTCCAAAAACTAGTGTTGCTAAATTCTTTAAAATCAATTTTTTCCATAGACTTTTATTTTCCGACCATGTTACCCATTAATTCTAGATTAAAGTTATCATTAGCTTGCACATACACGCTTTTGAAGAATACATTTACACCAAACCTTTTTTTCTCAATCGAGGCATCCATGCCCAAGTACAATTTATTACAAATTAATTTGTTAGCTCTAATAACAGACTGATACATGACTTGACGATAACAGCCGTGACTTAAAACATAATCATAGTCTAGGCCAACAGCCATCATAGAGTAATTATTCTTGGATGATCTATAACAGAACGCAACTGAAACAAGAGGGGCTTTATAATCTACTGTTGTATTGTCAGGTTTCAACCTCAACTCAATTATTTCCCAATTAGGATGATCAATCATATTTGCAAAATACTTGATTGGTAAAGCATAGGTATTAATATTATAACTCTTTTCCTTTACATTATAATATAGCTTGTACCAATCATCAATTTTTCCCTTGCTTGCTTTTTCTTCACCTGACAACACTGTAACATCATAGAACTCCCTTTTGTCCAGAATCATTTTTTTAAAGTGCCAACGCGACCCACTAGAGAATCTTGATATATATTCCTTTTCATCTTTCCATTTAGTATCCACTAAAGTATGAATGTCTGGCATTTCTATTTTTATGAACCCTTCTTTGATTAAAAAGTCCCTGATCTCAATGTCCATACTGTCCATATCTCTCAACTGAATCCCAGTTGCACCACTTTCTAATTTTATTTGATTCATTATCTTGAGCATCTCAAGCAAAGCATCTTTCCATTGAATATTTTTCTTGTCTAAATATAAGTGATCACCAACACTAATCAAAGAGCCAAGCGTGATCACAGTAGAAGCTAAATAATACTTATCACTTTTTCTAATTTCTTCTAAACGTTGGGATACAACAGCTGGAGCGATCATATCATCTTTGCAAATTAATTCTGAAAAAAAAGTTGCCAAGACTGGATTCCCCAAATTGTCACGAATAATCAAATAATGTATTTTCCAATTATTCTCGGGCTCTGGATTTTCACTGAATGTTTCCTCTAAAAAACGGCAGCCTTCCCAATCAAATGTTCCATTGTCTCCCAATAGATCATCCCAAAGTATTCTGTCTATCTTATGGATTGAAGTCTCATGCTGTATTTGAAACACACTGGCCTCTACTTTTTTCTGCACTGCATAAACTCTTTTGGTGGCTTCTAAGGGATCATTAAAACTTTTGCTAATGTTATCCACCGTCATCCCTTCTTCTTCAAGCACCCTTGGTAGGTGATACTGAAATGCGGAGAGGATATTTTTGATGTCTTCGTTGGTCTGTCCGTTTGTGATGGGCAACCGCAGCCCTGTACATTTTACTGGCACTGCTGGGAAGATTCCAATATTTGTGTAGAATCCTTCGCTTAATAAGCGCTTCACCATATTATATCCTACACGTGGCAACCCAAGACCTATGTAAAAGATGGGAGAATGAGATGTGGCTATTGAGGGTAGGCTTAAGTCCTGAAGTATTGTGCGAGTCAACTCAATTTTCTCAGCTAACTTATTTTGCAATTGATATATCTCATCTGTCAAATGGATTTTGGCACTGGCAATAGATGCACCCAGCATGGGAGGCTGCACGGGGCCTGAGAAGGTGTAAGAACTGCCGCATGTTAATATTTTTCGCTTCATTTCTTTATCACCCAAAATAAGCACTCCACCACCCGTACCAAATCCTTTTGCCAACGAAGTAGATAGCACCACTTTTGGATGAAGGGGGCCTTGACTAAACACATACCCACCACCATGTTTACCCGTCCAACTCATGCCGTGTGCATCGTCAATATACAAATGGAAGTTGCCATATTTCTCCATCAAGTAAGTGAGTTCTTTCATGGGTGCAAAATCTCCATACATAGAGTAAAGGCCATCAGCCATATACCATATTTTATTGTACTTGTTGGGATTCTCTTTAATCAGGTCTTCTAGCATATCAAGCCTGTTATGCCGTATCATTTCTACCCTAGTGCCTTTCGCTTTTGCTAATTGCACGGCCAGTTGCACGCTGCCGTGTACTTGGTGATCTAAGATTACCAAGTCATCATCTTGAACAAGAATAGGAATGGCTGCCACGTGAGTAAGTGTGGTAGTGGCTGCTAAAACAGAAGGGTTATTATCAAAAATTTTGTAGAGTAAATCTTCTAGCTCTTCATAAAGAGGGCAAGCAGAAAAAGCGCGAGAGGCAGAGTATTGCGTACCATACCGAATAGTAGCATCAATAGCACCTTGCTTTAGTCTTTCATCTACCTCTAGGCCTAGGTAACTGCACGACCCGAAATTAACTACTTGACCGTTATCAATTGTAACGGTGCGCCCATTCAGTTGTTGGTCTTTAATCGAGACTTGAAAAATACCATTCTTAACACCGTTGGTCAAACATTCGTCAACCGCGGTAATGAACTTGTTCCCATTTGTTTTTGCCATGTTGATTTGTAGTTTAAATTTAAAATCAGTTATGCGTCAACTATAGATATCTATTTAAATTATATTTTAGATTGCTCTGTGGCAGCGAAAGAATGTCTGATCGGGCTGCTTTGCGCCATTTCCTTTTCTTCCGATCCCTTTAAATGAGCTTGTTGGGCAGGCTGCCTACTTTTATGGGCAAGAAATTGATCCAATATTTTAAAAAGCTGCTCGTGCGAAACGGGTTTGCCTAATATTCCTGAAAAAGAATTATTACTTAGGATGCTCTCCCTATCCATCAACGAAGCCGTAAATGCGATGACCGGAATGTGGCTCGTCTTTTCATTTTCTTTAATCATTTTTGCCGCCACCGTTCCATCTACCAAAGGCATGCGCAAATCCATCAGAATCATGTCAGGTTCAAATTCTTCTGTCTCTCTCACCACATCCACGGCACTTTCCAATGTTTTTACTTTGATATCGTATTGCTCCAAAAAAGCTTCTATCAAAAACAAATTAGTAGGCACATCATCTACCACCAGTATCTTAGTATTGATAAAGATGGGTAATTCAACTTTCGTTTTTAGTTCCTGATGTTTCACTACTTTATAGTCGCTAGTTGGAATCGTAATGATAAACTCTCTGCCTTTATTTAGCTTTTCACAACCCATGTTGTATTCATTTTGCATCCGGCAAATTGGCGTACGCCACCCTTTCAAAAAAATAGTCTAGCATTCAGCAAGTTACTCACGCACAAAAATTTTGGATATCTAACATACTAACTGTCTTATTGCATCACACTCTTCATCGCTTTAAAAAGTTGCGCACTGCTTACGGGCTTTACTAGGTAATCTTGCATACCTGCCTTCTTAGCATCTGAAAGATCTACCTCTAGGTTGGATGCGGTGAGCGCGATGATGGGCACGGTATCGTTCATCTCGCGGATCGCCTTAGTGGCCCGTATGCCATTCATAACAGGCATGTGGATATCCATGAGTATGAGATCAAAATTTTCGTCTTGCGCCAGCGAGACCGCTTCTGCTCCGTTGGTAGCACGTGTGATCTTGCAACTCCAACTCTCGAGGAAGTCGCTAAAAACGATGGCATTTATTTCGTTGTCCTCTACTAACAGCACACTCTTGCCAGCAAACGAAGGTTCAACTTGCTTGGCGATTTGATCCATGGCGAGCAGATTTAATTTAAAGATGAAGGTGGTCTTATTCTCGTCAGAGAATGTCTCGATGGTAAGCGGCAGGCTCAAGGCGAGCTCAACGGCATCGCCAATATAATTTTTGGGAGTGATTCCGAATTGTGCGCCTTCGCGAAAGCGAGAGTCTGAGCCTTGAATTTCAAATGACAAGGTAATTTCATTTTCATGATGTCGCTCTCTAATAATTTCTATCCCAATGATTCCGTTCACCAGTTTAGAGGAAAGGAATTTACATATTTTACTAAGGCAGTCAGCGCCCATGTCCCATTTGCCTGTCACTCGTTCAGGTATCTGAACATCCAGTGATAGTTTAATAACATTATTCGATCCTATTTCGCGTTGAAGTGAACTTATCAAGGCATTGCAAACTTCTCTAATACTAAATGAAACCATAGTGCTTTATGAAAAAGTTATTTTTTACGCTGCATGATACTCATTACTTAACACACAAAATATAAACTTGTTCAGAAAATTTTTGCACGGCAGATTATAAAAAATGTGTTGCCGAAAGTGATCCAATCACCCGCGCAACGATGCTCCCACTTACTCAATTATATTAGCCACTTGCTCAATCTCAACTAACTATTTAAGTTGATTGTAGGAGATTGCAAAATCCAAGTCTCGACAAGCTCAACCTGACAGAGTTCTGCATCCATTAAATTGAAGTGTGAATGCTGAATTTTGAAATTGTCCCACTTCAAAGTTCATCGCTCAGCAGGGTGCATCCCAAACTTTCGCAGCACAACGTTCTCACCTCACCTCACCCTAGCCCTCTCCGGAGGAGAGGATAACTGTCGAGAACGTTCACCATAATGACTTATCATTCATAGAACATGAAATAAGATGTCAAGTGTAAAGTTATATGGGAGAGTCACCCTCTCCTCCGGAGAGGGCCGGGGTGAGGTCGGCATTCGCTGTTCTATAAAATTGCGGTTTGAATCTCGCAGTACCCAATTGATTCCACTTGCTAATTGATTTTGCCCATCTGCACAGTTCCATTTAATTTATTTGGTTCAAAGGCACTACTTGCTTGCGCACATCACTCTGTTACTATGGAAAAGAAAATTACATCCACTTTGTTGTTCGTATTGTTGTTGACAGCTTTTGCAATCAGCTATTTAATTTGGGATGGGATAGCTAAACATATTTTATACCTCTGCTTTCTTGGTTCCATTGCAATAAGTTTAATTTTGTTAACCTCGGCCTTGAGTGATTTTTTTATAAGCTTGAAAAAGACGATCCGCCACACATCACGCCAGTTAGGAAAGGAAGCTATCACCATGGAAGGCATTGTAAAAAATTATGGCGCGTTAAATAAAAAGCTAATTCTTTCTACACAATACATTGCCCAGCTTGGCACAAATTCGGTCAATGCGGTAGATCCATTATTAGCTGATGATGAAATCGGAAAAGCCCTCGTAAAAATAAATGAGGAAATGAAACGAGGCCGCATTCAGGAAGAGGAGCGGAAATGGATTGCAGATGGCATGACCAAGCTGGGGGAGATCATACAAGTAAAGGGTGAAATCGAAGAATACTCTGCCAAACTTATCGGCTATTTAGTTGGCTACTTGAATGCCTATCAAGGATGCCTATTTATTAAGCGTGAAGACCATATAGAAGGCGCCTATTTAGAACTACTTGCTTGCTATGCCTATGATACCATTCACCCTGTGGAAAAAAAGAT
Organism: Cyclobacteriaceae bacterium; assembly: GCA_043777495.1. Classification (GTDB taxonomy): domain Bacteria; phylum Bacteroidota; class Bacteroidia; order Cytophagales; family Cyclobacteriaceae; genus ELB16-189. The sequence goes on from JAYWHU010000106.1 coordinate 29,627, forward strand.
TTTTCAAGGGCAAGGAACGTTGGGACAAGCCATGCTGGAAAAGGAGATCATGTATATCACCAATATCCCGAAAAATTATGTAAAAATTATTTCAGGTTTAGGGTCTTCTGTACCTCGCAACAGCACCCTTATCCCACTGCTCTCGAATGGGCAATGTCACGGTGTCATAGAGGTAACATCTTTTAGCTCTTTTCAACCCTTCCAAATTGAATTTATTAAAAAAGTATCTGACAGTATAGCTTCTGAAATTGGGTCTATTAAAAATATCGAAAATGTGCGAACTCTTTTGGCCGAATCAAATCACTTAGCCCGTGAGCTGAAACTAAGAGAGGAGACCATGAAGAGCAATGAGGCCGAATTGAGTGGGCACCTACAAGCCATCAACAACACCATTGCCTCTGCGGGTTTTGATCTAAGCGGAAGCTTTCTTTTTGCCAATACGATCTTCCATCAGGTAACAGGATTTGCTGAAAAGGAAATGACTACTAAAAACTTTTTAGATATTTTTTCTGGTAACCAAGGCATACAGATGATGTGGGGCAGCTTGCGTGATGGAAATTTCTTCTCTGGCGAGTTTAAGACTAAAAGCAAAGAGGGGAAAGTACTTTGGCTGAACGGCACGTTTACACCTATCGCGGGGGTGGGCGGTGAACCTGAAAAAGTAATGATGTACGCACAGTTTACCTCAAAAGAAAAAGAAGCGATGCATGATTTGAAGTCGTTGGTCTCCGCATTCAAGGCTACATTGCCAATTGTTGAATTGAACATGGATGGCACTTTCAGAAATGCAAACGAATTATTCTGTGCGGACTTGGGCCTTGTTAAAAATGACATCCGGAAACGAAACATCAAAGATTTGTTGGAGCAATCCTTCCATTCCACTTTTGACGAATTGATAAAAGAAGTGACCAATACGGGGACCGTTAATATCGAACTACCATTTTGGCTAAATAATACTGTTCTGTTTTATGAAAGCGCCATACATAGCTTAAAAAACCTAGAGGGCACCCCAACTCGGTTGACTCTAACGCTTATCAAAGAAATAGAAGAGACCAGAGCGTTTCAACCCAGACTCGAATGCATGTCTCAAATTTCATTGATGGACTAAAAAGAATTAATAATACGGTAAAATGGACAGACGATGTAAACAAAAGGAAAATCTGTATCAACCATACTGACCGAATTGTCAGACTAATTAGCTTTGGGCAGTTTTAATAAGAGTTAGATTTCAAGATTTAGTCAATCTCTGTTTGGTTGTTGAAGTGTAAATAGTGTTAACAGATTAATGACATCGAGCATCTGCAGTGATGCCTGAATGCCAGGCGGCCAGCTCGACTCAGGAAGTTGATTTTGCTAAAGCGTTAACGGGTGCAATTCAAATTGACGCGATGATTAGGCCGCTCCTATGGAGCTATCATATTTATAACTTTTACTTTTCTACTAACAGTTTACCCCGCTGGGGTACTCAGTCCCATATGGGAAGACCTGTCAGTAGTAAAGAATAAGTACCAGTTTGCCAGCTCCAGAGGAGCGACCTGTTTTCTTCCATCGCGTCAATTTGAATTGCACCCCCAATTGCCATTCCGCTTTGATATTCTTAATTTTAGCAATAATGGGTATATCAAAAAATCCAAATGTTGTGTCAGGCTGAGCTTGTCGAAGCCGATTCCTTGAAAACCTTGATAAAGAAATATGAAACCACTCCTCCTACTCTTTTGTTTTATTGCATCTTCCGCCTGGGCGCAAATGCCCGATTCCGTTTATGTAAAAAAGTATTACGATAAAACAGAAGTACAGATTCCCATGCGTGATGGCACCAAGTTGTTCACCGCCATCTATTCTCCAAAAGATAAATCGAAGACCTACCCCATTATGATGCAGCGTACGTGCTACAGTGTAGAGCCGTATGGAGTAGATAAATATGAGAGATCATTGGGCCCATCAAAATACTTGATGCATGACGGATACATTTTTGTTTACCAAGATGTGCGTGGCCGCTGGATGAGTGAGGGTGTGTTTGATAACATGACACCCAACATTCCTGGCAACGACCGCAAAAATAAAACCGCCATTGACGAAGCTTCTGATACATGGGACACGATTGACTGGCTCATCAAAAATGTGAAGAGCAACAACGGTCGTGTGGGGCAGTGGGGCATTTCGTATCCCGGCTTTTATACTGCTGCGGGTATCCCCGATGCGCACCCCGCATTAAAAGCTTCTTCACCACAAGCACCCATCTCTGATTTCTTCTTTGACGATTTTCATCATCAAGGCGCATTCTTGCAAAGCTACATCGCAGCCTTTGCTGTTTTCGGCTACCAACATGAAAAGCCAACCACGCAAAGTTGGTACGATGACAAGATCATGAAATTTTTTGAAAAGGAACCCAAAGATGGTTTTGATTTTAACCTCAGTATGGGGCCATTAAAAAACGCTACAGAAAAATATCATAAAGACAATTTCTTCTGGAAACAAATCATTGACCACCCCAACTATGACGACTTCTGGCAAAAAAGAAATTTGTTGCCACATCTTACTAACGTAAAACATTCCATCATGACAGTGGGCGGCTGGTACGATGCCGAAGATTTGTATGGCCCGCTTAACATTTACAAACGAATTGAAACTACCAGCCCATCCACGTACAACACCATAGTAATGGGGCCATGGAGTCATGGCGATTGGGCGCGCGAGCGGGGCTTTCAACAAGTGAATCATATTTATTTTGGTGATAGCATTTCTACATTTTATCAAAGAGAGATCGAACGAAAGTTTTTTGGTGCTACCTTAAAAGATGGTGCGCAACCAAAATTACCCGAGGCGTATATGTTTGACTGTGGCTTGAAGGTGTGGAAGCAATTCAGCGAATGGCCGCCCAAAGAAATCCAACCGATGCGATTGTATTTTGGCGAGAAGGGCAAGCTGTCTGTCAATCAACCCACCAAAGCAGAAGCGGTGTTTGAATATGTGAGCGATCCTGCCAAGCCAGTGCCATACACTTCACAAACGGAAGGATTGGTTTTTACACCACGAAGATTTATGAGCGATGATCAGCGCGAAGCATCCACCAGGCCAGACGTGATCACATTTGAGACAGAACCATTGACAGAAGATGCAACGTTGGCAGGCGAGATCATGGCGAAGTTAAAAGTTTCAATGACGGGCAGCGATGCAGACTTTATTGTGAAACTGATTGATGTGTACCCAAATGATACACCCAATGATACCAAACACAATCCTGCCAACATCATCATGGCAGGCTATCAGCAATTGGTACGGCATGAAGTTTTTCGTGGACGCTTCCGCAATAGTTTTGAAAAACCCGAACCATTTAAAGTAAATGAAGTGACTGAAGTGAATGTACAATTGCAAGACATACTACATACATTCAAGAAAGGCCACCGCATTATGGTGCAGATACACAGCACGTGGTTTCCATACATTGATCGGAACCCACAGAAGTATGTGGATAATATTTACAAAGCCAATGAAGAAGATTTTATTAAGTCAACTATTCGGGTTTATGGCTCATCTGTAGTGGAGATAGGCGGTGGGCAGAAAGCGAAGGTGGAGTTGAAGAAGTGAAAAGAAGATAGAGATTGGAAGTTGGAAGTTGGGGGTCAGAAGTTGGAATAAAAATTGAAGTATGAAGAAATTTATTTTGATAGTTCTAAGTTTTATTAGCATTGATTTGTTTGCTCAACAAAAAACCTACGACACTCTTCCTAATATGCCCGAGCATTATGTAAAAAGGTATGGGCTCTTTAAAAAGGATTCGGTTGTTGAGAGCAAGATCATGATGGTAGGCAATAGCATTACCGAAGGCGGAAATTGGAAAAAGCTATTGAATGATTCTACGGTTATCAATCGAGGCATATCGGGCGATGTGACATTCGGTGTATTGAACAGAATGGAAGATATTGTAAAAAGGAAACCTTCTAAAATATTTTTGCTCATCGGCATCAATGACTTGTCGCGCAACACGCCCGATGAAGTGATCCTCGAAAATTTATTTACGATCATCCGTAAAATAAAAATCGGGTCGCCTAACACTGAGATTTTTGTGCAGAGTATTTTGCCAACCAACGATTCGTTTAAAAACCTCAAGAAGGAATTTAGAGGCAAAGACCCTCACATCACTCTTATTAATACTCAATTGAAACGCTATGCCGATAGAATGAAATACAACTTCATCGATTTGTATAAAGAGTTTTTGGGTAAGGACGGAAACATGGATGCGAAGTATGTAACCGATGGTTTGCACCTGAACGAGTTGGGATATCAACATTGGGTTAGTATTTTGCGCTCGGAAAATAAAACAGGAATAAAATGATAAATGTTAATTTGTCGAACACAGCCACTAAGGAAGCGGTAATGAAATCTGTGGAGGAGTATTTAAGTGATGTAGAGTTGGGGGTTGCCTCAAAAGATTTCACTAGGCCTTGGGGAGGGTTTTTCGTAATAGAAGAAGCGTTAGCAGATCGGTTTATAAAACTTTATTTCCCACACTTGAAAGCGGCTGACCTTACCATTGCAGGTAAGCTCAGTCCAAAGATTTTGATTGTTGCGCCAGGCCAACGTTTGTCTTGGCAATACCACCACAGGCGCGCAGAAATTTGGAAACTAGCACACGGTGTGGCAGGAGTAGTAACGAGTGAAACAGATACAGAAGGGCCACTGCACAAATTCACAGTGGGAGAGATCATTCAACTCAAGCAAGGCCAGCGACACCGCTTAGTCGGCTTGCCCGAAGGCTGGGGCATGATTGCCGAAATATGGCGTCACACAGATGCTAAAAACCCGTCTGATGAAAATGATATTGTGCGGGTACAAGATGATTTTGGCAGGTAGAATTACGTTTCTCCTTTGTATTCAAATCATTAATTGAAACAATAAACGAGTGTTGTAATCCCGTTCTTTCGTTTATTAATTCAAAAAATGAGGCTATAAGAATCTGGCAAAATCAAAAAGCTACAATTACGTTCTCAATAATATCACAGCACTCATGCACCTGCTCTTCCGTAATCACTAGCGGGGGAGCAAGGCGAATAATATTTCCATGAGTAGGCTTTGCCAGCAATCCATTCTCAGCAAATTTTACGCACATATTCCAAGCCGTTTCGCTATCAGGTGTATCGTTGATCACAATCGCGTTGAGCAAACCTTTGCCGCGAACTAATTTGATCATGTTTGTTTTTTTCATGAAGGCCGTCATGCGGTCGCGGAAAACTTTCCCCAACCGTTCCGAATTTTCTGCCAACTTTTCATCTTTAATCACCTGAAGTGCTTCCATCACCACTGCGGCCGCCAACGGATTTCCACCAAATGTAGAACCATGCTCGCCCGGTTTTATCACCAACATGACTTCATCATCCGCCAGTACTAATGAAATCGGCAACACACCACCCGATAATGCTTTGCCTAAGATCAATAAATCAGCGCGCACATTTTCATGATCCGATGCCAACATCTTGCCCGTGCGCGCAATGCCCGTTTGTATTTCGTCCATCATCAACAGCACGTTGTGCTGCTTGCATAATTTTTCCGCGGCTTTCAAGTAACCATCTTGCGGCACATATACGCCCGCTTCGCCTTGTATCGGTTCTATCCACAATGCACATACATTCGGATTGGCCAATGCTTTCTCCAATGCAGGTATGCTATCGTAATCAACAATTTCAAACCCAGGCATGAAGGGTCCAAAACCTTTTTGTGAAGAAGGATCCGTTGATGCAGAAATAATTGTAGTCGTGCGCCCATGAAAATTTTTCTTCACCGCCACAATCACCGCTTGGTTGTCTGCAATTCCTTTCTTGGTGTAGCCCCACTTGCGCGCCAGCTTGATGGCCGTCTCGTTCGCCTCCGCACCGCTGTTCATGAACAATGCCTTCTCATATCCAAACGTCTCGCACACATATTTTTCCGCCACACCCAGTTTGTCATTATAAAAAGCGCGCGAAGTCAACGTCAATTCTTTTGCTTGCTCAATCAATGCACTGATAATTCGCGGATGACAATGTCCTTGATTCACCGCACTATAGGCCGAAAGGAAATCGTAGTAACGCTTGCCTTCCACATCCCACAAAAACACACCTTCACCCTTGCTCAGCACCACTGGCAATGGATGATAATTGTGCGCACCATACTTTTCTTCTAACTCAATCGCCACTTGGCTAGATGTAATTGTTTCGACCATAAAATTTAAAATTCAAAGAGCATAAAGGTACTCATAATACCGCTAAATTTTAAACTTTTGCTTGACCACCAAAGCTTTAGCGAAGGTGGGCGGCACCCCGATACACATTCCCAAACACATGCCATCGGGGCCGGGCTGTCACTACTCGCCACCAACCGCACATTCCACTTCGGGCTCAAACATGCCGTTCCATCCCTTGCCCACGCCACCTCATATACCCCACTTCAACTTCTTAACATTTCCTATCAAAATATTTTTTCGTCTTTTTCTTCCGTGTTTCCGTGGCAATGATATTTATGACCTAAATTTACACCGCATGGAAATACTTTTTATACTAATTGCGTTAGTAGTTGGCAGTCTGATCGGCTGGTTGATCAGCAAATCATCATTGACAGGGGCACTGCAAGATGCCAAAACTAGGTTGCTGGTAGAGCAGGAAAAGAATAAAGCTTTTATCGATCAATCTAATGACCAGAAAAAAATTCTAGATCAAGAAAGAGAAAAAATCTTAGAGCTTACCAACAGCTTGGCCGCAGCCGAAGCTGACTATCGCAACCTAGAAGAGAAACTGGAAGAGCGAAAAGAAGAAGCGCAAGACCTACAAAAAAAATTCACCGATCAATTTAAAAACCTCGCCAACGAAATCTTTGAAGAGAAAACTCAAAAATTCACTGATCAAAATAAATCCAACATCTTTGATTTGCTCAAACCACTCGGTGAAAAAATTGTGGAGTTTGAAAAGCGCGTAGAAGAAACCCACAAAGACACTATCTCGCGCAACTCCGCCCTGCGCGAGCAGTTAGAAAACTTGCAACGCCTCAATGTGCAAATGACCAAAGAGGCTGAGAACCTCACACGCGCTTTGAAAGGCGATTCTAAAACCCAAGGCGCCTGGGGCGAATTTATTTTAGAAAGCATTTTAGAAAAATCGGGGCTTGAAAAAGACCGCGAATATTCTGTGCAAGAATCTTTCACCACAGCCGAGGGCCGCCTCCGCCCCGATGTAATCATTCGCCTCCCAGAAAATCGACACGTCATCATCGACTCAAAAGTGAGTTTGACAGCCTACAACAATTTTGTCAACAGCACTTCAGAAGAGGAAAAAGTAATTGCGCTGAAAGCTCATTTGCTCTCCATTCGTCAGCACATGAAGGGACTGCACGAAAAGAAGTACCAAAACCTCACCGAGAATGGATTGGATTTCATCATCATGTTCATTCCCATTGAGCCAGCCTACATCTTGGCCATCCAAAGCGAAAAGAATTTATATGAAGAAGCCTTGGAAAAAAGAATTGTATTCGTAAGCCCAACACTGCTCATCCCGTCATTGCAGCTTATCAAAAATGTGTGGAAGCAAGAATATCAAAACCGTCACGTGCTAGACATAGCCAATAAGGCTGGCGACCTCTACGATAAATTTGTCGGCTTCACCGAAGACTTGATTACGCTCGGTCGTCATTTGGATTCATCCAAAAAGATGTATGAAGAATCTATGAAAAAACTTTCGCTTGGCAGCGGCAACTTGGTGCGCAGAACGGAAGAATTAAAAAAATTGGGTGCGAAAGCAAACAAAAGCATTGATGCCAAATTGTTAGGTCGATCCGAAGATCAAGCAGATCTTTTTGAATAAAAATCATTATTTTTATAGTATGGATGCAACGCTTAAGTACGATTTAATTGAAAAACTTGTTAAGACAGAGGATGAGACTGTTCTTAATCAAGTAAGGGATTTTTTAAACGTAGAAAAAAATTACTGGGATACGCTCAATCCGAAGTTAAAAGAATCGCTCGAAGTTGCTCTTCTCCAAGTTGAAAAGAAGGACTATGTATCGCACGAACAAGTGCTTAAAAACATTAGAGAAACAGGGCGGGCATGAGCTATCAAATTAGCTGGACGCAAAAAGCAAGGGAAACCTATAATCAAAATCTAGACTACCTTCTATAAAATTGGGAAGAAAAAGTCTACTTCGACTTCGTATCCCGAGTGGAAGCAGTAATAGATCACATCAGAAAAAAACCCAAAATGTATGTGTCCATTGATCCTAAGAGGAATATTTATCGGAGTGTTGTGACAAAACATATCTCCCTTTTTATCAACTTAATGAGGATACAATATCCCTTCTTATTTTTTGGAATAATTTTCAAGAACCTGAAAAATTAATTTTGTAATTAGTCTCTTCGTGAGATTCATAAAAACATGAAAGTAACAGCCGATAATAAACTCAAAAAGCTAATCGTAGTAGGTGATCGTGTGTTGATCCGTCCTGTGAAGGAATCAGATAAAACCGAGAGCGGACTTTATCTTCCACCAGGTGTGCAAGAGAAAGAAAAAATACAACGAGGTTATGTCATCAAAGTTGGGCCAGGCTACCCATTGCCCATGCCAGCCGATGAAGATGACTTGTGGAAAGGAAAAGACGACCAAATAAAATACTTGCCGCTACAAGCGCAAGAAGGCGACCTTGCTATTTTTCTTCAGCGAGGTGCTATTGAAGTGATGTACGAAAGCGAAAAATATTTCATTGTGCCACAGGCTTCTATCTTGATGTTGGAACGGGAAGAGGATTTGTGATTTTTTTATAACTTTGGATAAATGGATTCACTTACTTTAACTATTCCTACTGAATACCCTATGACAGACAATGAGCTATTTGCTTTTTGCGCTGCCAATAAAGAATTACGGATAGAACGAGACGAACTTGGCCAATTAATGATTATGTCACCAGCGGGAGGAATAACAGGAAATTTGAATTTTAGGCTCACTTCTATTTTTGGTCAGTGGGCTGAAAAAAATGTTGCTTTAGGTTATGGATTTGATTCTGCTACGGGTTTTCGATTGGCAGATAAATCCATGCGTTCACCCGATGTTTCGTGGGTGCGAAAAGAAAAATGGGATGCACTCGCATTGGAAGACCAAGAGAAATTCGCCCCGCTTTGCCCTGACTTTGTCATAGAACTTCGCCCTAAATCAGATTCCCTTAGCCAGTTCAAATCTAAAATGGAGAAATGGATACTGAACGGTTGCCAACTCGCTTGGCTCATTGACCCCATTCAGAAAAAGTCATACATCTACAAACCAGATGGAACGATAACAGAATTGATCGGCTTCGATAAAAAAGTTAGTGGTGAAACTCTTCTCCCCGCTTTTGAACTAGACCTTACTCGCCTTACTTAACAATGGCCGGTCTTTCCTTCGGTGCACTGCGCACTGGCAAAAAATATTTCCTCATCAACTTTGGCGATCGCTACGAATTTCAGATTGAAAACATACTGACCAATGGGGATTTTAAAGTAAAAGACCTGCATACCTTAGAACGCTACACCATCAAAGATCTGATTAAATTTGGTAAAGGAAAAGATTTTGAGATCAGGGAATTGGAACATTAATTTATTTGATCGGTTCTATTTGCAGCTTACAATTTTTTAGCTTGCAAAAAATTCTTTTGGAATACTTCGGCTACTTCGCTTCTATTTTCATCGGCTTGTTGCTTGGCCTGCTCGGTGGCGGGGGTTCCATTCTTTCCATCCCCATTTTAGTTTACCTTTTTCAAATCGATGCAGTCACTGCATCGGCCTACTCATTATTCATTGTTGGTACTACCAGTTTTGCGGGAGCCGTGCCAAAATACCGCGATCATTTGGTCAATATTAGAACAGGCTTTTTATTCGGCATCCCTTCCCTCATCACCATTTTTATTACGCGTAAGTTTATTGTGCCTTCCATACCCAATATCCTTTTTCAATCGGGAGATTTCATTTTTACGAAACGACTTTTACTGCTCGGCATCTTTGCCTTGCTAATGGTACTCGCTTCTGTGCCAATGATCAGAGGGCGCAGAGACATTTATCCTAGCAGAAAAAAATATCAAACAATTTTAATCATCATTGAAGGTACACTCATCGGTTTCCTCACAGGCCTAGTGGGCGCAGGTGGTGGTTTTTTAATTATACCTGCGTTGGTTTTTTTAACAGGCTTGCCCATGAAAACCGCAGCAGGAACTTCTCTATTCATTATCTCCATCAACTCGCTCACAGGCTTTTTGGGCGATGTCATGAACACCAGCATGGACTGGAAATTTCTCCTCACCATCACGGCCATCGCCATTGTGGGTGTTCACATTGGCAATATCCTTTCACGTAAAATCCCAGGAACAAAGCTGAAAAAAGCATTTGGCTGGTTTACTTTAGCTATGGGCTGCTGGATTTTAATCCGCGAAACGCTTCTCTAAACTGACTTTTTTGAAAAAAAGTAGGTTTTTCAGAACCTTTTTTAGTGGTATTACGATTAATGATAGTATTACTATTGTATTTGCTGATAGGACAATCAAAATGCCGACCCTTACTTTTAAATTAAATCAACACCTTTATCTCCGCGATCCCCAGCATACCCAATTGGGGCAAAAGATTATTCACTCCAGCGTAGAGATGATAGACCGATTAGGGTTTGAACAATTCACTTTTAAAAAATTGGCGGAAGAGATTGATTCAACAGAGGCTTCCATTTACAGGTATTTTGAAAACAAGCATCGACTGCTCGTTTATTTGATCGCGTGGTATTGGAACTGGATGGAATATCGGATGGAGATATTCACCAGCACCGTTCGCGATCCGAAGGAAAAACTGAAGGCATGCTTACGCGTGCTGACTGAGGAAAAGAAATACGACCCCACTTTTGAGTTTGTGAATGAAGAAGCACTGCACCGCATTGTGGTTGCTGAGCTAGATAAAACATACTTGACAAAAGGTGTTGATGATCACAACAAAGAAGGGCTGTTCGGTGGCTTTAAAGCCGTTTGCAAAAAAATCGCACTGCTCATCGAAGAGGTGAGCCCTACTTATCCGTTTGCGCGCGCGTTAGTCAGCACCATTTTAGTTACGGCCACTCAACAGCTTTTTTTTGCCGATCATCTGCCCTCACTCACTAGCATTGAGGCGAATGAAGACCGTTACAATCGCTTATACATTTTTTTAGAAAACGTAGTATTCCGTTCTATTCAAGCTTAAAAGAATATGCTGAACAATAATCAAATCGTCCGTTGTATCCGTGAAGTGGCCATTGCCATGAAGCATAGTTTCAATTTACAAGACATTCAGCATGTAGAGGCCAACCAGCGCACCTATTCAGATGACGAATTCATAGAATTTAAAAGAGATTTGACTGAGGCGGGCAATCAAATCCGTATCATGTTCATGGAAAATCAATTGGATGAAAAAACATTCATGGAATTTTTCAGCGAACAAACATCACCGGTGCTCACTTTCTTGCGCAATGAGCAAGGCCTTCACCCAGCCCTTTTGGTGCCACACAAAGGAAAGACAAAGCTGACCCGTATCAATTTGACGGACAATGAAACTCAGTTGTTTGATCCATCTGTATTGTTGAAGAATGAAAATGGAGAGATCACTTTTTTTGCCCTCTATTCCTATGAAAGCCCTGTTAGCATTAGGGGTGAAGAAGGAGCGAAACCTACCCCAGTGCGCAGGTTGATCCAATTACTAAAAACAGAAAAAAAGGAAATCCTTTACATTTTGTTTTATGCCATTGTAGTGGGATTGATTAGTTTGATTGTACCACTTGGCATTCAAACTACAGTTGAGTTGATTTCGGGGGGAGTGATTTTTAGTTCAGTCTATTTGATGATTGCTCTAGTAATCATTGGGGTAATCTTAAGCGGAATTCTTCAAATGATACAAATCAGTTTGGTGGAATTTTTGCAACGAAGGATTTTCACTAAGGCAGCCTTTGAGTTTGCTTTTCGCATTCCGCGCATTCGTTTAGAAGCATTGCAAAAAATTTACGCGCCTGAATTGATCAACCGTTTTTTTGATGTAATGACTATTCAAAAAGGTCTTCCCAAATTATTGATCGATCTTTCTTCGGCAGTGATCCAAATTCTTTTTGGCTTACTCTTGATTTCGTTGTATCACCCCTTCTTTGTTTTCTTCGGGTTGATCTTATTGGCCACGCTCACATTGATCTTCTACTTCACTGGGCCGCGCGGCCTTAACTCTTCCATTCAAGAATCGAAATACAAATACAAAGTGGCTCAATGGCTAGAAGAATTGGCTCGCGCCATTCACTCTTTCAAGTTGGCGGGCAATACCGATCTGCCTATTCGCAAAACAGATCAAAATGTAAACAGCTATTTGAAGAACAGAAAAATTCACTTTCAAGTACTGCTTACGCAATACTCTGCCATTGTTTTGTTCAAAGCGTTGATCATTGGTGGTTTGTTGATCATGGGCACATTGCTGGTGGTAGATCGGCAAATCACTCTTGGGCAATTGGTAGCCTCTGAAATCGTTATCATTTTGATTTTGAATGCCGTGGAAAAAATCATTATGTATATGGACGTAGTGTATGATTTACTCACGGCTGTTGATAAAGTAGCGCACGTAACGGATTTACCTATTGAAAGATCAGGTGGATTTGATTTTCCGAACGTAGATGCAAAAGGGTTTTCTGTGCGGTTGAAAGATTTGAAATACAAATACAAGGGCAGCGCATCCTATTCCCTCAACGGAATTGATCTTGAAATTAAGGCAGGCGAAAAAGTTTGCCTCACCGGTTTTGGAGGTTCAGGCAAAGCAACATTGGTCAATATTATTTCTGGGCTTTACACGGATTATGAAGGGGTGGCCACTGTCAACAATTATTCACTGCGCGATTTAGACCTTACGCATTTGCGCGACTATGTGGCCAAAAACATTTCGCGAGAAGATATTTTTGACGGCACCATTTTGGAAAACATTACGGTGGGCAAACCCAGCGAAACGATTGAAGATGCAATCAATGCCATGAATGAAGTAGGCATAGCAGATGCGGTGAATGCCATGCCCGATGGCCTTAACTCACACGTGATCAGTGGTGGCATAGGCCTCTCTGGTTCGTTCTGCTACAAACTGATTTTGGCGCGCTGCCTAGCAGAGCGGCCAAAGCTGTTGATCTTGAATGATTTCTTTCAGGCACTTTCTAAAAAAGACAAAATGGAATTGCTGGCCATGCTTAACCATACAGATTCTAAGCGAACGATGATTTTTGTTTCCAATGATCCCTTAGTGATGAGTGCGTGTGAGCGCGTGGTAGTACTTGACAAAGGCCAAGTGAAAACCAGTGGTTCCATGGAGCAACTATTAAAGAATAACGAACTTAACGGAATAACCCACTAACCGATATGCTTAACATCTCACCATACAACTCGGTTCAGAAAGAAATGCCGCAAGAAAAATTGTATGCCTTGCGGTCATTGGATACACCCATGGCTGGAAAAATTTTGGCTAAATGGCTATTAGGAATTTTTGTTTTGTTCTTTGCGGTTTTGTTTTTGCCGTGGCAGCAGAACATTCGTGGAAGCGGAAAAGTAACGGCACTCTCTCCCAGCAATCGCCCTCAAACAATTGAAACCACTATTGCAGGAAGAATCCAAGTGTGGAAAATAAAAGAAGGACAGTTTGTAGAAAAAGCAGACACCATCGCCATCCTCACCGAGGTGAAAGAAAAATATTTTGACCCTCAAATGCTTTTTCGTCTTCAGCAAGTAATCACCGCGAAAGAACAAAGCTTGCTATCAAAAAATCAAAAATCAAAAGCTTTGCAGCGGCAGGTTGGTGCATTAGAAGATGGAATGCGTACTAAAACCAATCAGGCTAAAGCAAAACTAGAGGCAGAAGAAGTCCGCTTCAAAAATTTTAAAAATCAATATGAACGGAATAAAAAACTATTTGAGGCTGGAAATATTCCACTCACCAAATTTCAAGACATTGAATATAAATACCAAGGCAGCGAGGCGGATTTTGTAAATGCAGAAATTGAAATCGAGCGAGTGCAGGCTGAGTATTTGGATAAAATCAATAAAGCAGAATCGGATTTGAATAATACCCTCTCTGAACAATTTGATACGCAGGCCGACTTAGCAAAAATGCGCAATGAGCTTTCTAACATGGAAATCCGCAGTCAGCAATATTTTATTCTAGCGCCACAGGCAGGTACTGTGGTGAAGGCTACCCAAGCAGGTATTGGTGAAACCATTAAAGAAGGCGATGCTGTTTGCACGATCATGCCACAATCCTCAGACGCAGCAGTGGAGATGCACGTGAAGGCAATGGATGTGCCGCTCATCAGCAAGGGCAGAAGAGTGCGCATTGAGTTTGATGGATTTCCAGCGCTTCAATTCAGCGGGTGGCCAAGTATTTCGGTAGGAACGTTTGGTGGCACGGTAGAAGTAATCGACTATGTGAATACCAAGCCAGGCGAGTTTCGCATACTGGTGATACCCGATAAAAAAGATATTGATTGGCCAAAACAAATTCGTGTAGGCTCGGGCATCAAGGGTTGGGTAATGCTGGATAATGTGAAAGTGTGGTTTGAATTGTGGCGACAGCTCAATGGCTTCCCTCCTAGCTTGTACAAAGAGCCAGAGATGGAAGATGCTAAAAAGAAAACAGAGTCTAAAGATGCGGAGTGATGAGGAACACGCGAAGTTAGCGTTGTGGTTTCCTCGCAGAGTCTCCCGCTTCGGGGACTCTGCGCAAACACGAGTGAAAGAAGTGCAGAGTTCCGAGATGGAGACTCTGGGAGGAATAAAACCTTAGTAGAATAATAGTTTTATGAAATCAGTTCAACCTTATTACCTTATTTTAGTTTTCTGCACTTATCTCAATAAGGTAATAAGGTTGGATTTTCTATTTGCAGATAATTTTCTACTAAGGTTCAAAGCCTCTCAAAAAAGATTAATCAGACAATTTCCTCGCAGAGTCTCCCGCTTCGGGGACTCTGCGCAAACACGAGTGAAAGAAGTGCAGAGTTCAGAGATGGAGACTCTGCGAGGAATAAAACCTTAGTAGAAGAATAGTTTTATGAAATCAGCACAACCTTATTACCTTATTTTAGTTTTCTGCACTTATCTCAATAAGGTAATAAGGTTGGATTTATTTGCAGGTAATTTTCTACTAAGGTTGAAATCCTTAGAAAAGGCGCAGAGTCCCGAGACGGAGACTCCGCGAGGAACAAAGTTCACGGCCTTCCAAAAAAAATTAATGAAACGCTCACAAATTGAACACACCTCGGCAAGGAATATTAGCGAAAAGCCCACAGCGAGGAACGAGCGAGGACTTGTAGCGGATAGCCCGCTGGCGTTTCGCCATGCCGCCAAAAAAATATTTGCAAAACTATCGCATCCGTTTTTTGCTTTTTTATTTTCACTTGTCATGTGCTGTTCCGTTTCGTCTCAAGGCCAAACAGCTATGGATTCCATTTTCATTTTGCCCGATTCCATCAAAGCATTTTCACTGGATAATATGTATGCCTCGCTGCTGGAGTTCCACCCGATTGTAAAACAAACAAGATTGCTGAACGAAGTAGCACGGCAAGAAATACGAATGGCGCGCGGAGCGTTCGATCCAAAAGTGCAGGCACAGTTGAATGTAAAAGAATTCGACAAAAAAGAGTATTACAAAAAATTCAATTCTTCGTTCACCATCCCTACTTGGTTTCCCATCGATCCAAAAATTGGTTATGAAAGTAATTCGGGTTTATTCATTGACCCAGAAAATATAGTAGGTGGCTCATCTGATAACAGCCAACTGACAACCGGAATTTCTTTGCCACTTGGCCGAGGGCTTTTTACCGATGATCGGAGAGCAGCACTGAAGCAAGCAAAGTTATTTACTCAAATGGCTGCTGCCGAGCAGATAAAGCTCATCAACAAAATTTTGTTGGATGCTGCCAAAGATTATTGGCAATGGTACTTCTCTTATTATAACTATCGGTTGATGGGCAAAAACGCAGTGATTGCCGAAGAGATTTTCAGGCGAGTAAAATTAGATGCGACATACGGTGAAGCTTCCACTATTGATACTGTGCAAGCAAAGATTATTTTGCAACAGCGGTTGGTAGATAGGCAAGAAGCTTTTCTTGAATTTTTAAATACTGGAATCCAAATTTCTAATTACTTGTGGGACAATGCTGGCTATCCGGTTCAACTTTCCAATGATGTGGCTCCTGTATTGACACAAAACGATGGCGAGCTTCTTGCCTTACAAACATTAACGGACCTTACACTGCAAGCCAAGCAAAACCACCCTGAGTTGGTAAAGCTGCGCGTGAAGCTCGATCAATTAGAAGTAGATCGAAAGTTAGCTGCTGAGTATTTAAAACCAAGATTAGATTTGAATTACAATTTTATTAACCAACCACTTCGGCCAAATGGCGATTTTCAATCATTTCGCTTTATGAACGATTACAAATTTGGGTTGGATTTCGCTATGCCCATTTTGATCAGAAAAGAAAGAGCAAAGTTGGCGCAAACAAAAATAAAAATACAAAGCACTCAATACGAACAAACACAAGCGGAGCGCGAAATTATCAACCAGATCAATGCAGTATTCAACCAAATTGTGAATACCAGCCAGATACTCTTGCAGCAAACTTCTGTGGCGGCCAATTATGATCGCTTGTTAAAAGCCGAGATTTTTAATTTAAAAAATGGTGAAAGTGATTTGTTTAAAATTAATGTGCAGCAGGAGAAGCTGATTCAAGCGCAATCAAAACTATTAAAGTTAAAAGCCGAGTACGAAAAGATGAAAGCGACTATTTATTGGGCTGCAGGGGTGAGAAACTTGAATTTTACGGATAACAAGTAACCAATAACTTGTAACTGCTTTACTTGCCAAGTATAGACTTCACCACTTCATCTACCACACGCACCGCAGAGTTCATAGCACCGCTCACTGTGCCGGCATCTCCACTAAAGTCAGTGGCCTCTCCCGCAAAATATAATTTATCAGATAGAGGTGCAGCCAAGTCTTTTCTGTGTTGCAGTGTCGCGCCTACCAAGGGATAAGAAAACCCTCCTTTTGTAAATTCATCTTTGCCCCAATCTTGAACTAAAAATAAAATATTGGAATATGGATCTTCAGGAGGCACAGGATCTGGCTTATCCAAATCTCTTCTGATATACAGTGTTGCCTGGTTTGCGTAAATCAAATCCAACTCAGCCAGCACCAGCTTCACTCTTTCTAAATCAGATGGCTGTGCAGAAAGTTGCTGTGCTTTCTGTCCATAAATTGTCAACGACATAGTTCGGTACAATTTGCTTCTGCCAACACCACTGTTAAAATATTGAGGTACTGTTGTGCCGCCCCACAAGAAGCTCGAATCTTTGCCCCAGAAATTGCTTTTGAAATCCAATACCATTCGTATGCACGCATCCATTCCAAAATTTGCCATTGCACCCGTGGTGCCACTTGGCAGCGGAGGATTGAATGTGATACTTCCACTTTTTAAAACGGCCAAGGGCAAAGTCACTATTACTTTTGTTGCTTTGTATTCTTGATCTCCTGCTTTAATAGTGATCACATCGCTGCCCCAGTTTATTTTTTCAACTACTGCACCAAACTTTACACCTGGCAGCATTTCGCTGAAGCGAGAGATAAGCACATCTTGCCATGGGTTAGATTGCATGGTAAGCTGTTTGCTATTATGTGTGATCAATTTCAACGATTCTGCTACGCCATTTGCCCCAACTAAATCACTGGATGATCCGTAAAAATTTCCTGCTTGTGAATTGAGAAGTGCTTGAGCCCTAGTATTCAATGAGGCTGCACTTTGCATAGATCCTCCACCTGAGTAAGTAGGTAAATTATCAACAAATGTTTTTACCAAAGGAAAATCTGCATCGCCATTCCAGTCCAACTCAGTCTTGGCAGCATTATCTAAAATATAGCGAGGGGCAGTTGCGCTCAACTCAACAGTTGGAATGCGCAAGTCGCTCACAATTTTTCCCCAAGAAGAATTGGATCCATAAATTATTTCTGCACCCAACTCTACCGGAAAATCTGCTTGTGAGGCAGCATTGAAGGCTTGATACTGCAAATTCCTTTGGTTGCGCAGCGAGCGCACTCTTCCACCTGCTTGCGTAGTCGCCTCTAATACTATTACGTTCACACCTTTTATGCGCAAGATATCAGCCGCATATAACCCCGCAGCCCCTGCACCAATCACAATCACGTTGCCATTGTATGGCACCTCTGGCCCTGGATCGTCTTTTTTGCAAGCAGCCAAAAACTGTGGCAGCAACATACCAGCCGATAAGCCAACTCCGATCTGTTTAAGTGCCTTTCTCCTTTTCACTGAGGTTGAATTGAATCCGAAAGATAAATAATTTTTGTGGTGTATTATGTAACCAGCTAGATTTGCATATTAGCGGTTTTGCCTCAAACCCGCATCTGTAGGCGGACCACTGGGATATCCGCTACAAAGTAAGAGCAAGTTATTTCCTTGCCAACTTCACTTCCTCTGGCATCACAGCCGCTCCTTTATTGCTAAAAGAATTCCTCACATAGTTCAACACATCACTCACCTCTTGATCATTCAAATCGAAACCCTGCATTTCGGCATCGTACGAAACCTTGTTCACTTTCATTGGGCCTTTCGCGCCTTTTAAAATCTGAACGATTGACCTTTTCTTATCAGCCATTAAGTAATCAGATTTTGCTAATGGCGGATAGACTCCTTCCAAGCCTTCTCCCTTTTCCATGTGGCAAGAGATACAGTAAGTAACATAAACATCTTGACCACGGGTAACACTGGCTTTCAAATCAAAGGCTGACTTTTTTTGAAAGGAGAATGAGGCAAGAGCTATTCCGGCCAACATAAATACAATTAAACTTTTCATAATTTATAAAATGAAATTGGCACTTTAATTTTACTTCCTTTCTAATTAAAAACCAATGTAGTGAACTATTTCACGCATCTTCATTCAATAACCTTTTCACAGTACTCATCAACGGATTTAAATGAGTAAACAAAATTGAATAAATGGTTTCATCGGAAATACTGTCATAGCTATGAATAATGTGATTCCTTAGGCCCACAATTTGGCGAGAGTGGTCGATCTTATTTGCAAACGATGGGGCTTTTTTTATTACTCTGTTAACGGCTTCGCCAATTATCTCCAAGTTTCTCTCGATGGCTCGCTTCAACAGTAAATTATTTTTGTATGCTTCTAATTCTAGCAATTTAAAAATTCTATTTCCTTTCCCGCTGTGTCAATATCAACTAACCACTTTTTGATTCGATCATCCATAAATAAGCCGTTGGTTGCCTCGAATGGATTCTATTAACACAGAATTTTTAAGGGTTTGCTCTTCCACCAAGTCTATTTCTCGTTTTAAAATGGAGGCTAAATCTTCTTTTAGGTCAAGGTAGTTATCAAAGTATTTAGCTAGGGAAATCGCATCAAATCGCACTAAAAAATCAATATCACTTTCTGGCGTAAAGGAATGAGTGAGCACCGATCCAAAAACATAAAGTTTATCTACACTATGTTTTTTGCAAGACTCCTTAATTTTATCCAAATGATCTTTCGTCAAATTCATCTCAAAAGATTTCATCTAGCAAATTTATAAAATCTCCCCTAAACTAAATGGCAATCTCCTAATCCTCTTCCCCGTCAAATCAAAAATAGCATTTGTTAATGCTGGCGTAAACGGAGGAAGACCTGGCTCTCCCACTCCACCTGCTTTTTCATCGTTGTCCATAATATGAACTTCAATCTCTGGCGTATCGGTGATACGTGGCATTTTGTAAGTGTTGAAATTTTGTTCTACTGCTTTGCCATCTTTGAAAGTAGTCTCGTGCTTAGTTGCTGCACCCAATGCCATGATGATACTGCCTTCTACTTGTGCTCTGATGATGTCGGGGTTCACGTACCAACCGCAATCCATCACTGCCCACACTTTATCTATCTTCACTTTGCCCTCTGCATTTTTTGAGACTTTCACTACTTCACCCACAATGCTAGAAAAACATTCGGTGATCGCTACGCCATAGCCTTCATTTTTCTTGCGTGCTTTCCAATTCGTAACCGCTTCCAATTTGTCGATCAACAATTGATAACGCTCACCTAAATGTTGTCTGCGAAAATCAAGTGGGTCTTTCTCTGCTTGTAACGCCAGCTCGTCCATAAAACTTTCAAACGCAAACCCATTAGTAGAAGAATACACTGAGCGCCACCACATCACTGGCACGGGCGATTCTAATGGTGAATCGCCAAAACTGTAATGAGGAATGGAATTAAAATATCCTTCTAAAAAACCTTCGGTGGTGCTGTCATTGTAAGTTGATTTATCAGAGCCTGGGTTTTGTGTATTCATATTCTGCCCCGACATTTTTGTTTCGAACGAACCAATGCGCCCGTCCTTCACAACTCCTTTGCATTGATATACCATGCCCGGGCGAAACGGCCCGATGGTCATGTCATCTTCACGCGTCCACACTACTTGCACGGGTGCTTTGATCTCTTTGGAAATCATCACTGCCTCATAAGGATAATCGGTAAAAGCCTTGCGACCAAAACCTCCTCCTAAAAAAGTCATGTTCACAGAAACTTTTTCGGGTGCCATCTTCAAGTGACCGGCAATGTTTCCTTGAATCCAATCAGGGCCTTGTATCGGTCCCCAGATTTCACATTTATCATCGGTAACATGAGCCACGCAATTCAATGGCTCCATACAACTGTGCGATTCATAAGGAGTCTCATACGTGGCTTCTACTTTTTTCTCTGCTTTCGCGAAAGCGGCTGCTGTATTGCCCATTGTTTTGAAAGAGATGGCATCACCTTTCACTTGCTCGCGCATTTTTGCATACAGCTCTTCGCTGCTGTGATGCGAGAAAGCGGCATCGTCCCACGTTACTTTCAATACTTTTCTTCCTTGAATAGCTGCCCATGTGCTAGTGGCCACAATCGCCACGCCTTCGCGCATGTTTCCAAATTCATCTCGGTTTACTTTTAGTACGTGCTTCACGCCAGCAATTTTTCTTGTCTCGGTATCATCAAACTTCACCATCTTGCCTTGAAAGCGAGGGCTTCTCTCCACCACCGCATACAACATGCCCGGCAATTTAAAATCCAACCCAAACACCGCTTTGCCATTTACTTTCATGGGTGTGTCTTGTCTTGGCAATGGCTTGCGGATGAGTTTATAATCTTTCGGGTTTTTCAATGCCACTTCTTTTGGTGGCTCTAGCTTAGAAGCTTCCGTCACTAATTCTCCATAGCCTAATTTTTTTCCTGAAGGCTTGTGGATCACCGTAGCGTTTTCTGCGTAGCAATCTGATTTGCTCACGCTCCATTTTTTGGCGGCAGCCTCTATCAACATTTCGCGTGCCGATGCACTAAGCTTCAACAATTTTTTATAAGAACCGCGAATGGTAGAACTTCCACCTGTTACTTGGCTTCCATACTTCCTGCCATTGCCTGGAGCGAAAATAATATTGATGGCATCCAATGAAACTTCCAACTCTTCGGCAATCATCTGTGGAACAGATTGAAAAGAACCTTGCCCCATTTCAGATCGGTGGTTGGTGATTGTTACCTTTCCGTTTGTATCAATGTGAATCCAAGCATTAAGTTCAATACCTAAATTTTCTGCCGCTTCTATTTTTAGTATTTCGATTTCCTTGCCAAAAGCAGAAGAACCAAAGCCCAGTGTGAGCGCAGCACCCGTCAAACCAGATAGTTTGATAAAATTTCTGCGCGATACGTTTTTTAAAATGGTTTCCATAAAAGATTATTTAACGGATGCTTTTTGATTCATGATTTGAGAAGCTGTTTTAATGGCCTTGCGAATTCTTGGATATGTTCCGCACCGACAAATATGACCTTGCATAGCAGCATCAATATCTTTGTCTGTCGGGGTAGGATTTTTCTTGAGCAACGCTGTGGCCGCCATGATTTGTCCGCTTTGGCAATAGCCACACTGCGGCACTTGTTCTTGTATCCACGCTTGTTGCACAGGATGTGAGTTGTCTGTTGACAATCCTTCAATGGTGGTAATGTTTTTATTGGCTGCAGTCGAAACAGGAATGGAGCAAGAGCGCACAGGTGTTCCTTCTAAATGAACGGTGCAAGCGCCACATTGGGCAATGCCACAACCGTACTTGGTGCCAGTGAGACCCACTACATCGCGGATGGCCCAGAGCAAAGGCATTTTTGGGTCTGCTTCAATAGTGTGATTTTTGTTGTTCAACTTAAGCGTAATGGTTGCCATAGTTTAGTTAGATTATGGATAAAAGTACAAAATTTGGGTTGATAATTTTTGTTAAGGAAATGTTAATGGTAGAAAGTGAAGGTGGGTGGTTAGAGGATGAAGTTAAAGGTAAGATGTTGCAGTACAGAAGTTGGAAATGTAGAAAGTCAGGAGTAGAATTTTTCCCGGTATTTTTAAAATGAAAGAACTTATGTTAAGCAAAATAGCCCGAGTTGTCAGTTTGATCCCGATTGTTATCTGGACGAAAACTGGCTATCTGAACTTTAAATGGACTTCGATAAACTCAATCTGACATTCGTTTTGTTACTTTGCGTCAGTTATGAATCCAAAAATAGCCCTGCTGATTTTATTTTATTTTTTCATCGGAAAGTTGTGCGCTCAACAAACACTGACGGTTCAAATCACCAATGTAAAAAATGACAAAGGTCAAATCGCGGTGGCCCTTTATAATTCTGAAAAGGATTTTATGAAAGTACGCTATCAAGGCAAAGTAACCAAGGCTTTGAAAGGAGCGGTTGAGATTGTTTTTGAAAATCTCCCAATAGGATACTATGGGCTAAGCGTGATGCATGATGCCAATGAAAATAATAAGCTTGACACAAATATTCTAGGCATACCCAAAGAAGGCTTTGGTTTCTCCAATAATGCGATGGGCACTTTTGGGCCACCCAATTTTGAAAAGGCGAAGGTGGAAGTAAGTGCAAATAAATCAATCAGCATTTCGATAAACTATTTTTGATTGCATTCACCTACGTAATCTCAGTCGATTAAAAATATCAAAAAGTAGAAAAATGAAACCGTGACGAACTGTCACGATTTGAAATCGGAAGCTATTGAAGTGTTCTAAAAATCAGACTAAAAAAAAGAGGGAAGCCGGTTGGCCACGAATTGTCGTCAATTGAAAATCCGATCTATCAATGAGAAATTCTATAAAACAAACGGTTGCGCTCAACTTTTTTTTCATTCCCTCAATTAAAATTAACCGTATTGAAGCCCATTTTGTTAAGTTCGCACTCCCAAAATAAACCGATTACGAACTTTTCAATCTCATGTTTAAATTAACCGACCTCTTCCCTTACTCGTTCGACAAGAAATATTCTAAACCTGTTGCTTACTTCTCCATGGAGTTTGCCATTGATCAACCACTGAAAATTTACAGTGGTGGCCTCGGTTTCTTGGCAGGCTCACACATGCGCAGTGCCTACGAGCTA
Source organism: Cyclobacteriaceae bacterium (assembly GCA_043777495.1). GTDB lineage: Bacteria > Bacteroidota > Bacteroidia > Cytophagales > Cyclobacteriaceae > ELB16-189. Next base: position 53,087 of record JAYWHU010000106.1, read on the forward strand.
AAGCAGAATATGATTGGCATCGGCATCTTGTGGAAGAAAGGATATTATGATCAAGAAAGAAATCAAGATCAAACGGTCAAAGCCAGCTTCCGTGATAAAGATTATCACTTCCTTACTGATACAGGAATTGTCTACCCCATTACCATACATGGGGCGAAAGTGTTTGTGAAAGCATTTTTATTGAAGCCCGAAACGTTTCAGTCTGCTCCCCTCTTTCTTTTAAGTACCGATATACCAGAGAACGATTTTCTCGCTCAGACGATCAGCCATCGGTTATATGACCCGAACGAAACTACACGCATAGCTCAGTCTATTTTGCTGGGTATTGGTGGTGCCAAATTGTTGGATGTATTGGAAAGGCAAACCGACATTTATCACATGAACGAAGGGCATGCACTGCCACTTTGTTTTTATTTGTTAGATAAATACAAAGACCTGAACGAGGTAAAAAAGCGTGTTGTATTCACTACTCATACGCCAGAACTAGCTGGCAACGAAGCCCACAGCGTGCCGTTGTTAAATAGTATGAGTTTCTTCAATGGCATCACGCAAGCAGAAGTGGAAGAAAAGCTGCATCCTGAAAACGGAATTTTAAATTACACACTCACTGCTTTGCGCATGGCAAAGAAGGCGAACGGTGTTTCGCAATTGCACGGAGAGGTTTCGCGCAAAATGTGGAAAGACAACAAAGGTATTTGCGAGATCATTGCCATTACCAACGCACAGAACAAAACATATTGGTTTGATCAAGAACTTGAGAAAGCACTAGAAAAAGATAATGACAAGGCGCTTGTGAGCCGAAAGAAGGAATTGAAAGAAAAACTTTTTCGTGTGGTGGCCAACCAGACTGGAAAATTGTTTGACCCAAATGTATTGACGATTGTATGGGCCAGAAGATTTGCCGCGTATAAACGCGCCAACTTACTGCTTTCTGATTTTGAGCGTTTTTTAAAATTAGCAAAGAACAAAAAATATCCCATCCAAGTGATTTGGGCAGGCAAGCCATATCCTGAAGATTATGGAGCGATCAATATTTTTAACGAGATTTTTTGGAAGACCAAAGACTTACCCAATTGTACCGTGCTTACAGGTTACGAACTTTGGCTATCAGGTCATTTGAAGCGTGGCTCTGATGTGTGGCTGAACAATCCACGCATGTATCGTGAGGCTTCTGGCACTTCGGGCATGACAGCAGCCATGAATGGTTCTGTGAATGTTTCTATCCCCGATGGTTGGGTGCCAGAGTTTGCCAAGCATGGAAAAAATTCGTTCATCATTCAAAATGCAGACGACTCGCTTTCGCAAGAAGAGCGTGATAGAAAAGAAGAACAAACGCTGTTGGATCTTTTAGAAAAAGAAGTAATCCCTACTTACTACGATGCTCCAGAAAAATGGACGAAGGTTGTGAAAACAGCCATGAAAGACGTGCTCCCTTATTTTGACTCAAGCCGTATGGGGAAGGAGTATTATGACGAGATGTATCTACCCGAAAAGTAGGCAGAGCGAACTAAGGCAAAGCTTTCTCAATGGCTGTTGGCTTCTTTCAATCTGTACAAATTCGGTTGAAGTTCTTTCATTTACTTTTCTTTTTTTTTAATACCGTTTTTATTTTCATGTGGAGGGGCTGTTCAAATTTTTTGGTTTCACTTTCTAGAGCGGCTTCCAGTTCTTCAATGGTTGGTAGTGCCCCTTTTATGTCGTCAGGTAATAGTTCATTGATGCGGTATTCGGCAATGCCAATTGGCTTGCTGGTATCGCGCAATGCATATTCGGCAATAATCTTGTTGTTGGTTTTGCATAAGATGAGGCCAATGGATGGTTCATCATGCAGGCCTTTCAGTTTATCATCGGCCACGCCCAAATAAAAATTCATTTTGCCTGCATACTCGGGTATGAAGTCACCCATTTTTAAATCAATCACGATATGCCTACGCAATTTGGTATGGTAAAACAAAAGATCTATGGAGTATTCCTTTCCTCCAGCCTCTAAGCGGTATTGCCTGCCCATAAAAGCAAAACCATCGCCCAGTTCAATCAGTACTTTTGTTAGTTGGTTGATGATCGCGTTTTCAAGGTCACGTTCTTTGGCTGCCGTGCCTAGCATGAGAAAATCAAATTGGTAAGGGTCTTTGAAAAGTTGCTGGGCCAGCTCGCTTTCGTAGTCGGGGAGTGTTTGCTTGAAGTTATGAGTGAGAGCGCCTTGCCGTTTGTACAAATTACTTTCAATTTGATGTACCAATATGTGGCGTGACCAAGTTTGCTGTGCGCAATGCTGGATATAAAAAATCCTTTCCTCAAAAGTCTTGAGTCGGTCTAAAATAACCTGATGATGGCCCCAAGGTAATTTGGCAGCAGTGTGCTGCCAAATTACTACGTTTTGGTTATCAGCACTTTGTAATTGTGCAGCGGCTTGCTGCAAATTTATATTTTCAGGGTATTGGTTGGTTTCTAATTTGGCAAGGGGTGATTGCCAAATTACAAAATCCCGGTAGGCTTTAGCAAAATCGCGCATGTAGCGAAGATTTCGAGGAGAAAGCCCTTTCATGTTTTCAAATTCCATTTTAAGGTCAACAGCTAGCCGATCTATAATCTTGGCTCCCCAACCTTGAGATTGCTCTTGCGTTAAAATTGTTTTTCCAATGTCCCAATAGATTTGGAGCATTTGCAGATTGTTTGCCCACGAGGCACGAACTCTTGCATGCCTGATCTTCTCTTTCAGGCTTTGCAGAATCAGGCCATAATTTTTGTCCAACTCAGAATCCATACCCAATTTTCTTTATTTAATTTCACAAAATAAAGAATTTTACCGAGTTGATGCCGTCTACTTCTCATTAAGCGCCCAATTGTACTCATAAAATCCCACTGAGAAATTGGCTGGGATTTTTTCTGTGCGGTATTGATTGATCCATTCGATCTCCGTTTTTCCATCGGCAGTAAAATCTTTTTTGTACCAATCAAAAATCTTGGAGAGTTCTACTTTTTTCTGAGATGCGTTCACTTTCAACCAGCCTGGATTATTCAAGGCGGCAGTAGCTCTTTCGGTAAGTTGTTTCTCAAGCGTAGCAGGCATGTAAGCAAAACTGGCAAGCGGAGGACAACTCTTTGCTGCACATGCCAGGGCAAAATGGATACGCGCGTCTTTGTAAGTAGCAAGCAGCTTTTTAATCTCCAATGAATTCAATGTCATTTCTTCTCCTGCCACTTTGTGCTTTACTTTATCAAAAAAGCCACTATCATCTAGTGGGGATTTTAAAGGATAATGTTTTACCACCCAGTAGATAACTATCACATTGTATGAGTTGATGAAAAATGCTTTCTTAGAATTATCGTCTACGCCATCTAGTTTCATTTCACCAACTTGTTGGTAAAGAGCCTCAATTTCACCTATACTATTTTTGATTTTTGTATAGCGGACGGAGCCATTGTCCACATATTTTTTAAAAAACACATCAGATGAAATCAGGAAGGATTTTACATCCGCCCCAATGCTTAAAATAGAAGTGGCGCTCAACAGTAATACCAAAATGATTTTTTTCATAAATTTTCTTTGAGTTTCGATTAATAACGCAATTTACTTACGTATTGCTCATTATTATTGGATTTCATTAAGTATTTGTCTTTAAAGCGACATAAAAGGACAGCCGCAGTAAGAGATGGCATCTTGTGATTTCTTTGTGATACTTTTAACCGAACTATGTTACCATTATGACTGACATGAACAGGGTTTTGCTCATTGAAGACGATGTGGACATTGTGCAACTGCTGCTCATTCACTTGCACGACTTGGGCTGCGAGGTGGAGATAGAGCACAATGGAAAGCAAGGTTTCGCGAAGGCCAAATCTGGGAATTTTAATTTGATCGTGTTGGATATTATGCTGCCGGGCATGGATGGCATAGAAGTGTGCGGCCGATTGAGGGCATTGGATATTTATACGCCAGTGCTGATGCTCACCGCAAAATCAGAAGAGATAGACAAAGTCCTGGGTTTGGAAAGCGGGGCCGATGATTATTTGACCAAACCTTTCAGCATCCGCGAATTTATTGCCCGGGTAAAAGCGATGTTGAGGCGCGCCAAAATTTCTGCTGAAATAGCTGTTCCTGAAAGCACCCTTGAATTCAATGGCCTGACCATCGATACCGTGAAGCGGAAAGTATTGTTGAACGACCAACGCATTGAGCTTACGCCTAAAGAATTTTCTTTGTTATTATTGCTTGCCTACAGCCCTGGCAGAAGTTATAGCCGAGAGGAATTGCTCGACCTTGTGTGGGGCTATGAATTTTCTGGTTACGAGCACACTGTCAACTCGCACGTGAACAGGCTGCGCGCCAAAATAGAACCCGATTTTGAAAAGCCTACCTTCATCCTCACCACATGGGGGCTTGGCTATCGTTTCAATGACGAACTACCTTCAAAAAATTCCATCGCATGATTATCCAAAAAAAAATATTCCCTTGGTACAAAAGCATCTACTTGCGCATTGCGGCTTTTTTCTTTGTCATCTTATTCCTTCTTGGCGTAGCCTACTTGATCATTGATGTAATTACGGCTAAAAAATACTATGACGAAACCACACAAAAACTAAACGCACCGGTAGCGGCACATATGCTCTTGGAGGTAACGCCCTTTGAAAACGGAAAAGTGCAAGAAGATGCCATTGGCAAAATCATGCATTCCATGATGGCGGTAAACCCTGGCTTGGAAGTATACCTGCTTGACCCCGAAGGAAAAATAGTATCGTTCGTGGTATTGAAAGAGAAAGTGAAGCTAGATAAAGTGGACTTGGTTCCCGTAAAAGAATTTTTAAAAACCAACGGTGAGCAGTTGGTGTATGGCGATGACCCAAAAAACCCAGGAATGCAAAAAACATTTTCCGCCACTGCGGTTTACAACAAGCAAGGTCAATTAGATGGCTACGTATATATGGTGTTGGCCAGCGAAAAGACTGACACAATCACCGATGCCATCCGAGAAAGCTATTTACTAAAAATGGGCATTGGTTATTTCTTGCTGACATTGGCCGTGGCCTTCTTACTTGGTCTTTTTGTATTTTGGCGATTGATGCGGGGCCTGCGTGAAGTGATGGGCGTTATTGAAAAATTTGAAGGTGGCGATTTTCATTCCAGGATTCCACCGCAGCCTACCACCGAGCTGAGTGTGATGGCCGATACGTTCAACAACATGGCATCTACACTGCTGCGCAACATGGAAGACTTAAAACAAGTGGACACATTGAGGCGCGAATTGATCGCCAACGTATCGCATGATATTCGCACACCCATCTCCATCATTCAAGGTTACATCGAAACGATGATCATCAAGGAAGACACTCTTGATACGATTAAAAAAGATGAGTACATGAAGTTGATATTGAAAAGCACTGAACGATTAAAAAGATTAGTGGCCGATCTGTTTGAACTTTCAAAATTGGAAGCGCGACAGGTGCAACCCAAGCGCGAGGTTTTTTTTATGGCCGATTTGTTATTAGAGGTATCACAGAAATATAAGCTGCTGGCGCAGTCCAAAGAGATCAACATCGAAAGTAATATCAGTTCGCGTATGCCATTGGTTTTTGCAGATATGGCTATGATCGAGCGCGTGTTGCAAAACTTGATGGACAATGCCCTCAAGTTTACTCCCGAAAAAGGAAAGATTACTATTTACTTATTGGAGCTTAACAATCAAATTGAGGTAAAGATTGAGAACTCGGGCGAGGGCATACCACAAGAAAGTGTTACAAAAATCTTTGACCGCTACTACAAAGTGCCCAATGAAACTCCTGCTGAAAGTACCGGATTAGGCTTGGCCATCGTCAGGAACATTTTACAAATACATCAAACCGACATTCAAGTGATCAGTCAGCGCTTTGGCTTAACTGCTTTTTCGTTCCGCTTGCCATTGTACGCAGCTTAGTTGATTACAATACATAGGTGAAATAAAAAAGGCTACCACTTATATGGTAGCCTATCCCTTGTAACTACAATAAAAGCTTTTTACTCTACTGTAATGGTATAATGTGGAGTTGGATTAAGCGGGCAGCTATAGACATAGTTACCTTTCTTCAACTCTACAATACCAGTTAGCGCAGACTCACCTTGCTTAAGGGTTTTCGGCAACAACGAATTGGCTACCGTAGAACTCATTTCCGTTTTACCCTTGTTTGCTTCTTCTTGAAGGAAGAAAGCCACTTCATGATCTACATTCTTGTTGGTGACTTCAAATTGGTACTTGCCTGGTTTCAACTTCAGCGATTTGGTTTCAAATTGACCAACAGTCTCTGAAAGCTTAATGATTTTAGCCTTGCTCTGCGCTAAGCCAGCAACATTGAACAAAGCCACCACTATTACTAGTAGCATAAGAAATTTATTTTTCATAATTAAAATGGTTAGTTATTCACGCACAACTTTACTAGCTCTTTAAAAGTTCTGGCGGTGCGTGGCAATCGTTACGTTTTGTCTTTGCCCCGACACTTACTACCCCCGTTTGAGGATATAAGGTCATTAACAAATATCAATTGTTACAAACTTGTGATACTCCTGTGATAGTTGATTCCCATTTTTGCATCACAACAAAAAAACAAAACAACTATGAAAAAATTAATTTATTTATTCGCCATTGCAGCCTTTACAATCACTTCTTGCAGCAAAGATGCTGAAACGATTACCGTAGATAGTTCAAAGCCAGATGGAGCGTTTACCGTTTCAAAGTCAGGTGCGTTTGTAGCGCAAAGCAGTACGCCCACAGTAGGGATGGCGCAGCTTGGAATGGATTCAAAAGGCGTTCAGTTTTTAAAATTTAGCAGCGACTTTACAACTCAATTTGCTACGGGTACAGTGAGTGTTTACTTATCCACTTCGATGACTTGGGTTCCGGATCCTGGCAATTCACAAGGAAATTTGCGTCTAATAGGTCCAGCATTAAAAGCTGGAGAGACTTACTATAAACTTGACCCTAAAGCCGATGCCAAATTCACACATGTTATCCTTTGGTGCGGAACTGCCGGTGTTCCGTTTGGTAATGCCGCAATAAAATAAATGGGTTGTTAGTATGATGGAGAGCCCTGCACTTTTGTAGGGTTCTTATTTTTATCTAAATAAAAATGACAAAAATAAGTTTAGTCTTACTATTCTGCATTTCAACTCTTTGTACCTATTCACAAAGCGGATGGACTCGCAAGAAAAATACCTACTTTTTAAAAACTGGGTTCAATCTCTTTAGCTCATCAGACTATTACACGCCTGACGGGGATAAATTGAAAACCACACAGTTTAACCAACAATCTTTGAACTTGTATGGAGAATATGGCATCTCTGACAAACTCACCGCGATTGTTAACTTACCTATGTTGAAGTTAAACAGCTATGACAACACAGAAACAGCTTCGGGCATTGGCGATTTAAAAATAGAATTGAAGTATGCCCTGCTACGAAAGAACATTCCCGTTACGATCGCTGTTGCTCCCGAATTTCCTACTGGGTCTAAAGACAATTACGCGCAAAATAAATTGAGTGTTATCGATCAGATTAATTTGCCAACGGGCGATGGCGAATTTAACGTGTGGTCAACACTAGCGGCTTCTCATTCTTTTCATCCGTTGCCCATTTATGTATCGCTGTCAACCGCTTATAATTTTCGCACCCAATACAATGGATTTTCCTTTAGAGATCAAGTAAAATTCAATTTTGAAGCTGGCTACAAACTTTTGGATAAGATTTGGTTGAATGGAACATTAAGTGCACAGACCTCTGTGGGTAAATCAAGTGGCACTACCGATTTTATTAGAGGGGAAGGAACAGAGTTCACTGCTTTTGGATTTGGTGCCGCCTATGAAGTGGTGAAGCACTGGAGCATTTCACTACAAACTTGGAGCTACACCGATCTTATTTTTGATAGAAAGAATATCTATAGTGCTCCCACCTATTCCGTTGGCGTCTTTTACGAAATAAAATAGAGTAAAATCACCCGACCAAAACTAAGTCCTGCAAATTCCTTAGCTTTAGCCTATAGAAAATTCGTTTGTCGGAAATCTGACAAATTGTTTTTAACCTAAATAGAATTATAGCTACTATCCGTAGCTTGCATGGGTTGAAATAGTTTCAATTGTAGCACATGAAGCATATCGTCATCATCGGCAATGGAATCAGCGGCATCACAGCTGCGCGTCATATTCGCAAGCAAACCGATCATAAGATTACCGTCATCTCGGCTGAGACCGAACATTTCTTCTCGCGCACAGCACTCATGTATGTGTACATGGGGCACATGAAGTACCAGCACATCAAACCCTATGAAGATTGGTTTTGGAAAAAGAATAAAATAGAACTGATAAAAGATTTTGTAGAAAAAGTAGAACCTGCCGCGAAACATTTGATTTTACGATCTAAAGGGAATCTCTCTTACGACATTTTAATTATTGCCTCTGGCTCCAAGTCAAACAAGTTTGGTTGGCCAGGGCAAGATTTGAAAGGGGTGCAAGGACTTTATAGTTATCCTGATTTGGAATTGATGGAAGAGAATTCCAAAGGTATTAAGCACGCAGTAATTGTAGGTGGCGGATTGATTGGTATTGAAATGGCTGAGATGTTGCTAACCAGAAAAATCGAGGTGACGTTTTTAGTACGCGAGCCAGAATTTTGGAGCAATATTCTTCCGTTACAAGAAGCGAAATTGATCAGCCGTCATGTGCGCTCGCATCATGTAGATTTGAAACTGAACAACGAGTTGAAAGAAATACATGGCGATGCAAGTGGGCGAGTGAAATCTATTGTAACAAACAAAGGCGAAACAATAGAATGTCAGTTTTTGGGCTTGACTGTGGGCGTTTCACCCAATATCGATTTCTTAAAAAGTTCTGGTATTGAAACCAAACGTGGAGTATTGGTAAATGAATTTTTAGAAACAAACATTTCCGATGTATATGCACTTGGTGATTGCGTAGAGCGCAAATATGAATTGCCGGGAAGACGAACCGTAGAGCAAGTATGGTACACAGGCCGCATGATGGGCGAAGTAGTGGCACAAACCATTAGTGGAGAAAAAACGAAATATGAACCTGGCCCGTGGTTTAACTCAGCTAAGTTCTTTGATGTTGAATACCAAACGTATGGTAACGTGTGGAACGAACTGAAACCAAACGAAGATGAATTCTATTGGGAGCACAAGAGCGGAACAAAGTGCGTACATATTATCTGGGATAAAATCACCAATCAATTTTTAGGGTTAAATACCTTTGGCATACGGATGCGTCATGAGTGCTTTGACAAATGGCTGCGCGAAAAGAGAAGTGTTGACTTTGTAATGGAGCATTTAACAGAAGCGAATTTTGACCCCGAGTTTTTTGAAAGGCACGAAGAGGAAATAGTTAGAGAATATAATAAAGTTAGCAGTAAGAGGTATTCGGTAATCGGTGGTCAGTGACCGGTTCATCTACCGATTACCTCTTTACCAAATACCGATTACCATAAACACACCAAAATGAAATACCTAAAACCAATCGGTCTCGCACTATTCATCATTGGCTTCGCCATTTTCAATATCTCTTTCTTTTGGTCGAGCTACCAGCTTACGCCAGAGATGGTGAAGAGTAAAGTGAGTGATGAAAAAAAAGCAAACTCTTTGATTGAAGAAGCTAAAAGCATTATTGGAACGAAGACTTCTTCCAACTTTAAGTTTGTTGATGAATTGTCTGCTGCCTTTGATCGGATGAATGAAAAACAGTTGAACAATTTTGGTTTTGCCAATGAGGAATTGGATAAGCTGGCTTCTTTTAGCAAAGAGAAATTTTCTATGGCCTTCGCAGATTCAGTTTTTAAAGGAGCCGATGAACAAAATGCATTCAAGCGAAAAGCATTTAAAGATTACGGTGGTTGGCTGGATGGACAAGCAACATCGCCCGAGCAAATTCAAAATGTGGCTGATAATATTAAGCTGTATGGAATTATCAATCAATATGGGTTTGATAAGTACGCTATTAAAGATTTAAAATACTCGCTTACCAAAGCATCGGCTATCAGCCCAGTAAAAAGCAACCCTGCGCTTTTTCTTTTCCTCACGATTGGGCTTTGTATTATCGGTTCGTTGCTTTACATCTTGCCCAAACTTCAATTGCCTGCGGGCATCAAAAACAACGGCATCTTTTTTAACGTGATGAAAAACGTGCAGTGGTTGGGCATCCTTACAGGAAGCTGGCTGATTGCGTTTTATGTCTTCTTGTATTTCTATCCTGAATATATGACTAACTGGGTGATCATGGTTGACCCAGTAAGTAAAATGCTAAATGGCGGAGAAGCAGGGCGGTTTTTTCTCTATGGATTTTTATACACGCTGTGTATTTTAGTGATGGGCATTCGCATGATCATCACTTATAGGCACAGCAAATATCAAATCTTGCGCACTTGCTCGGTCATGTTTTTTCAAACGTGTTTCGCTTTTTTGATTCCCGAAATCATGATCCGACTCAATCAACCGTACTTTGATTTTAAAAATATTTGGCCGCTCGATTATTCCTTCTTTTTTAATAATCGTCTTGACACGCTTCTCGCGAATGGGGGGCTAGGGATTTTTATGTTAGTGTGGGGCATTGCATTGATCATCGTTGCCGTGCCAGTGTTGGTTTACTTTTTTGGCAAGCGATGGTATTGCAGTTGGGTGTGTGGCTGTGGCGGCTTGGCCGAAACATTGGGTGATCCCTATCGACAACTCTCCAATAAAAAATTGAGTGCGTGGAAAGTAGAGCGATGGATGATACACGCGGTGTTGATTTTTGCCGTGGTGATGACGGGGGGAGTTTTATATACGTACTTTACCAACGCCTCGTGGGTTCTCTTTTTTGATAGTTACAAACTGCGCGAAGTGTATGGGGCATTCATCGGGGCGGGTTTTGCAGGCGTAGTTGGCACTGGCTTTTATCCTTTGATGGGCAATCGTACGTGGTGTCGCTTTGGTTGTCCGTTGGCTGCGTACTTGGGAATCATCCAACGCTTCAAATCAAGATTTAGAATTACCACCAATGGTGGGCAATGTATTTCGTGTGGCAATTGTTCAACGTATTGCGAGATGGGCATTGATGTGCGTTGGTATGCGCAGCGCGGGCAAAACATTGTGCGCTCTTCGTGCGTGGGTTGTGGTGTGTGTTCGTCTGTTTGCCCGCGTGGGGTTTTAAATTTAGAAGTAAAAGAAGAAGATGGAAGATTTGGGAAAGCAATTTTGATTGGGAATAATAATATTAAGTTGGCAGAGTAGTATAGTCGTGCCTCGACCCAAATCGCTTTGAGCTATCAAGTCAACGGAATAACTACGTGCTGGCGATCGGGCAGGGATACCTGCCTTCGCTGAAGCTTCGGTAGGCAGGGTAGCGGATACCCCGCACCCCAATAGCATGTGTGTTGGAATGTGTGCATCGGGGAGGAGTATGAGCGGATAGCCCGTAGCCCGCCAAAAAAAAACAACAACTTATTCTTCTGTAATAATGTCATAAATCCGACAATGTACTTTTTATCGTAAGTAGGCGTGAACAAAGGGGAGGAATTAACCCTTATTGCATAGGTAGCCGTTAACGAGAAATCCGCCTTGAAGCAAGACCGAAAATTAAAAGTGTCAAACCTGCGATTGCTGCTGGTGTTGTGCTTTGGCATATTGGCTTTGGTGGTTTATTTTATTGTCAACGGTTATTTCTTGACGCTGCAAAAATCGAAGGAAGAAGTGCTTCACCGGTTGATGGCGATCTCGCGCACGGCCGCGCTTTTTGTAGATGGTGATGCGCACGAGCGACTGTCGAATGAATACATGACCAAAGATGCCATTACGCAATCGAGCCAAGATTCTTCTTATTTGCAATTGCACCAATTACTGGCGAAAGTAAAAAACGAGAATCAATTGGAAACGCCTCTTTATACAATTGTGTATTACGATCGGGATAGTACGTTTCATTTTATCGGTACTTCATCGGAACAGCCGTATTTCAGGCATTCGTATAAAAATTATCCGAGGGAGTTGAAGACAAACTTTGAAACGGGTGGCGCGTTGAACAATTACAAAGATGAAAATGGTCATTGGCTCTCGGCATTTTCTCCAGTAAAGAATAGCGCAGGAAAAGTGGTGGCACTGCTGGAGGCGGACGAGAACTTTGAAATGTTTTCGGCACGGGCGAAAGAAAAATTGTTGACTACTTCGCTGATCTCGCTGGCGATTGTAGTTCCGTTTATTTTATTGTTGTTCAGTTATGTGTCGCGGTCGCTGACCAAACAGGCGGAAGACCAAACTGCACTGATCAATCAAAAAGAAGAAATTGAATCGCAAAACGAAGAGATATTGACGCAGAACGACTTGATAGAAAAGCAAAATCGAGAACTGGACAAGCGTGTGAGAGAACGGACAGCAGAACTAGAAGCTACTAATTTGGAACTCGCTAATTTTTTGTATCACTCCTCGCACGATGTGCAAGCACCCATTGCTACGTTGAAGGGATTGCATTCATTGGTAGGCCAAGAGGCAAAAGAAGAAACAACACAAAAATATTTGAAGATGATGCTGGATACTACACATCAACTAGAACGAATGGTGAAAACCATCAAGCTGGTGCATGAGATCAAAACCATTGTGCCTACTATTGATAAAATCAACTTGCGCAGGTGCATACAAGAGTCGCTTGTGAAGGCAATCAATGGAAGCAGTAAGCCAGAAGTTTTGAATACTATTCCTGATCACTTAGAAGTGCATACGGATAAAATGATTTTGCAAGCAACGCTGCACGAGATTTTTAAAAATGCTTTGCAATATGGAGTGGCTTTGAACAATAAAACGTTTCAGCTTAAAGTGGACGTGTTCCAAGAAAGCGGTCAGGTGAATCTGGTGATTGATGACAACGGAGAAGGCGTTTCGCCAGAGGCGAAGAAGGGATTGTTCGCCATGTTCACAAGAGGCCATGAAAAATCTAAGGGCATTGGGCTGGGGCTGTACATTGCGCAAGTCTCGCTTCAACGATTAAAAGGAAGCATTACTTTACTAGAGAAGGAAGAAAAGGGCGCAAAGTTTTTGGTGACATTTAAAAACCAAACTTCACTTGCTAATTGATCCTTCATTACTCACAACCAACTGTAACTGCTGTTGTGTCTCATGTCTCGAATAGGAATTGGGTAAACGAATAAAAAATTTGGTGCCTATGCCTAACTCAGATTCTACACTGACCAAACCGTTCAGTTTGGTCATGGTCTCTTTAAATATGAACAAGCCAAGACCAGATCCTTTGGAACCTGTGTTGGCGCGATAAAACATATTAAAGATTTTATCTATATGCTCTGCTGCTATGCCTACGCCATTATCTGCAAACTCAATGATGGCCTCTAATTCATCTACCGTAATTTGAATTCTAACAAAGGGTTTTTCTTTTGTTAAATCTGCGTAGCGAATGGCGTTAGAGATAAGGTTGTTGAATAAAATAATTAAGCGTCCACGGTCAGAATAGAAAGGAACTTTTTCTTTAACATCCACCAAGCGATCAATCTTGCTTGCGCCTTCTACAAACTGATGATTGTCAAAAATCTCTGAAATCAAAGAGTACAAATCCAGTTTCTCTGAAATCATTTCTAGCCTTTTGTTCTTTGAATATCCTACAATCTGCGCAATGAAGTCTTCCATTCGGTAAATACTCCCTTGCATCATTTGAAAATAGGGCTTTAGGTCGTCTTGTTTGTTCTCGTGCCCCATGATGTGGATCAGACCTAATAGTGAAGTGAGTGGCGAGCGTAGATCATGGGCGGTGCTATATAAAAAGCTATCTAACTCATTGTTCAGTTTTTTTAATTCCTTATTACCCTTCTTTAGCAAAATCGATTTCTTTTTGATTTCCTTCATTTGTACATTGGTCTGGCTCATGAGGTGAACAAATGATTTCGTTAGTGTATTGATCTCTTCTGCCGCATTGTTTAGTGTAAGGTCAATCTTCACCTTCTTTTTATCAGTCATCGCATTGTTCATCAAATGAGAAAGCCTTGCAATGGGTGCAGATAATCTCTTTGAAATCCAATAACCTGAGAACAAAGAGAAGATGACTGCGCCAAAGACAATAGCGATGTAGAATACCCTGGCCTTTACTTGGGCATTGGTAGAAACCTTATAACTGTATTCAGACAAAAAAAAGTAGTTGCTGCTTAGTTTATTGGTCAGGTCATTCAGCCCATGGCGTAGCCCATCATTACCGCTCAAACCTATCTGCGTTTGTATGCTTACTAAGCTATTGAAAATACGTTGATATTCTTGCAAATGAAAAATTGCTTCTTGATTATTTTTTGTTTGTGGCTGCCTAGCTAATTGTAGCAACAACTCATCTACCATTGTATTAAGTGCTTTGGAATAGGCGAGATCATGCCGAAGGAAAAAGTCCTTTTCATTTCTTCGTAAAGAAAGGATCGCAAATTGATCCATACCAAGATAGCGCTCTTCTAATTTATGCGCATGAACACGCATCTGCCCTTCCCATCCAAAATCTTTAAAACCTTTTTCAAAAAGCAAAGCCTCTAGCTGCCTAAACTTAGTGTCATATTCCAAAAAAAGGCTATCAATTGTTGTAAGACTTTCAATGACTCCATTTTTACTTTCATTATAGATATAATCAGTGCCCGAATTGATCCTGATAACTAGACTATCACGCTTTGCCAAATATGCACTCTGGCGCGTTTCGAAATAATGACTATTGATTGTCTCTAAATCAAAAAAATCGTTGTCGGTTTTGATCAAACTAAGTGTGGCAATTTGCAGTTGGCTTATTTGCGCATGAATACCCGCAATGCGGTTAGTATAGTTGAGGATAAAAATCGAAACAACAGCAATGATTACAATGAGGAGTGTGAGAAAAAGAAATCCCGAAAGCATCCTACTCCGGATGGAGTTAAGCTTAAAAAAATCAATCATCCGTAAATATAAATGCCATAATGGAAACCTTTTAAGAAATGTATATTAACAAATTATTACCCTACTTTAGATTGCTTCCTATTTTGTTGGTTAGGCCACCTGATACGTAAGAACTGTGTAACTATTATGGAACTAAACAAAGAAAACGCGTAAGCGAAATCTAATACAAATCACTTAGCCGCTCCTATCCCTTTGAACCCGCACGAAATAATATGTGCGTCCAGTCCATTGCTTCTTGAGTAGTAGGAGTAAGAAAATTCGATCATTGAAAAGATGACTTTTCCGTTTTGTCTTGTTTCTCGCGCGTATCGTATGGCCATGCCGCCCTTCTGTGTGGTCATGGTGGAGAGATCGTAATCGGAAGTATAAAATTCTTCACTCGGTTGATGCTCTTTATAAGGGGCAAAGTGCTTTGATCCTTTTTGGAAATACACTCTAAACGAAGGCGCGAATACAAACTGTGGTGTAACCTTCAGAGCAGTTTCGTTTTCCAAACCAATTCCCTGAACTGAAAAACTATCGATATAATAATCAATTGAATTCTTAAATATCGTTCGGCCTCCAACAAAACTGTTGAGCTTTAATCCTATTGTTGCCTTTACCCGCTCACTTGGTAAATTCTCCACGCGCAACGATTGATCAGTAAAATAAACGCGGTGAAAGGGTGTAGACAATAATCCATTTTGGTAGCTCAGCTCTGGGTAAATACCTAGTCTGTTTCGCTTATTGATGATTTGAGTGAATGCCAGTTTTAAATTGTAGGAATTTCTACTATAGTTGGTAAACCATTCTGTGTTTCGCAGCTCAACAGGGTAAATTAGTTTTTCTGGTTGGAAGGAATCACTCAGCCTCCCCCAACGCAAGTCATCAAAGAAACTTTGAAAGTCTAGTCCATACGTTCGCATGCCCTTCTTCTCAGTTATCAATAATCCTATATTAAATGGAAGCGAAAAATAATCTGATTCAATAGAGAATCCACCACCACCCCAAACAGAGATATTGCTTTTAATATTTCGAGTGTACGTTAAATCCAAATGTGTTCTTGCATCATGCAGCGAGGCAGAGGACATCACAAAATCAATATTGTCGGTAGAGGCGGAAGAGATAACATCTACACCCAACTTAGTTCGGAGGCTGTTTCCGTTTTTGAATGTGTGCAGCACACTTAGCTGTGGAGCTAGTACGGTCAACGACTCCGTGCCAATGCCACCTGTTACGGCTGATTTATTTCCATCTTGAATGTAGTGGCTGTACAAAAAGTCAATATCGTTCCTACTTACTTTTTCTTTTCTAAAGACGCTATCTGCCTTCTGCGCCTGCGCGAAAAAGGAAAGGCAAGCGAGACTTCCTACTAAGAACCAATTTCGTTTCACAAATCCAATTTAATTACACCCACAACCACCACTAGATTTTGAACCGGCCGCAGGTGTTGCCCCTTCGCGGATGCTTTCCACATACCCCTCTACATTTTTGCAGGGCGATTTTGCCAACTGCATCTCAGGGTCATTCACATAAACTCGTTCGTAAGGTTTTAAAACTTTACATGATGCCAAAAACAAAATAGTCAACACGAAAAAAAATCGCACACCTAAACTCCTTTTCAAATTTTCAAATTGGCACATTTTCAAATTCGCTTTATGCGAGATTTATCTTGCTAGAATAAAACGATTGGTTTTTATCGTCAATGATAATTCCATGAACATTTGGCAACTGATTTACCAAATGTATTCCCACATCCACACCCATTACATAAACAGCCGTTGCCAGTGCATCAGATAGTTCGGCTGATTGGCTGATGATGCTCACACTTTTAATTCCCTTCACAGGTAAGCCAGTAATTGGATTGATATTATGCGAATAGCGGACGTTTTTATAAATAAAGAATTGTTCGTAATCGCCAGAGGTAGCCACGGATGAATCAACCACTGGAATATGAAATACCACATTATTTTTTTTATCGGGATTGGCAATGCCCACATCCCAAGACATACCGTTTGGCCTTGCGCCAATAGTAGTGAGATCACCACTCGCACTAATTACTCCTGATGTAACACCTAAGGCAATCCATATTTTCTTTACACAATCAGCAGCATATCCTTTTCCTATGGCGGCAAAACTAATATGCATTCCTTGATGTGGAAGAAATACCTCTCTTGCTTCTGCATCCAGAATTATTTTTGAAAAGCCAACTAATTTCAACACATCATTAATTTCATTTTGAGGTGGCAATATGAATTGTTGATTTTTAAAATTATATTTTTTTTTAAGCGGCCCTACAGAAATATCAAATGCACCCTGAGTTAAGGCTGCTATTTTTTGGCAACGTAGCAGTAGTGAAAATACTTCAACATCCACTTTCACACGTTTAACGCCTGCGTTGCGATTGATTTGACTCACAATAGAATTTTCTCTAAATTCAGAAAGGATTTCTTCAATACGCTTGATCTCCTGAATGCCTACTTCTAATAAGTGGTTTGCCTTGGTGGAATCTGACCTGGCAACAATCAACTCAAAGGAGCAGCCCATCAACTTAGTTGTTATGCGATATTCATTCATGGAGGGTAGCAGCTTCCTTTATTATTCGACTCGAAAATGCCTCGGCACTTTCATTTTGGTAAATGATCTGCTTATGCTTTTGTGAGCCTGCCGAAAATACAATGAGTGTTGGATACACACCGTCAAAATTAAATTTCTCGGCAACCGAACTATTGTACTTGACAACTTCAGCTTTCAATTTTTTTCGCTGAGGAAAATCTATAATTTGTAATTGAATGTGATGGCTCTTGAGGGAAGATTGGAATGTGGGATCAGAAATAATTTTCCTTTCTAGCTCGATACAATTCGCGCACCAATCGGATCCACTAAAAACATAAAGAATAGTATCAGAAGGTTCTGTTTTTAAATGAACGCCCGTTTTTTCTGCCACAGTTTGTTGAATGGAAAGAGCTAAACAGATTATTAACAACGCTCGCATTTTAACTTTGATTTTGTTGTTCAAATTTGACGAATAAACTCAGTCTGTCATTCGTTTAGTTATTTTTCGTAACATCAGTTATCATGTTTGAAACGAATGAAATTTTAATCACCATTCATCAGGCAGTAACCTAGTGGAAAATCGATTTATAAACTATGCCCAACTTTATTACCTTATTTTGGCTCTCTGCAATAAGGTTAGAGTCTTCAGATATAAATGATTTCTACTAAGATTTACTAAAGAGAACCAACTTAAGCTGACTAATTTCTCCGGAAAGTTAGTCAAAGAATCTTGAAATTTTCAATTACAAAACTCATTGCCGTACAATCGCTGAGAAGATTTCTAAGCTTCTGCGGAAAAACACCAGTTATTACAAAATCATCACCAATTTACCTTTAGCATGATGTCGTTAACATAACACTTCCTATCATTGGTAGCTAAAATGATAATTCCTTTCTACTAATTTGTTACGTTTGCTCTTCTAAATTTAATTCAGTTGAAATCCATGCGTTGCGTAGTTGTTATCCCCGCCTTTAATGAAGAAAACGGAGTGGGGCAAGTCATTCAAGAAATACCAAAAGACTTGGTGCAAGAGATAATTGTGGTGAACAATGCCTCTACTGATAACACCGAAAAAAATGCGAAACAAAATGGAGCCATTGTTTTACGCGAGCCAACGCCTGGCTATGGCCGCGCTTGCTTGAAGGGGATTGATTACTTACGAAAATCTGCGACCCAACCTGATATTGTAATTTTCTTGGATGCAGATCATTCGGATTACCCTGAAGAAATGTCGGCCTTGATACAACCAATACTAGATGATCTTGCAGATCTGGTGATTGGCTCACGTGCCTTGGGCAACAAAGAGCAAGGCTCGATGACACCCCAACAAATTTTTGGCAATTGGTTGGCAACGCGACTTTTAAAAATTTTATATAATGTTAAGTTTACTGACTTGGGGCCTTTTCGTGCAATACGGTTTGATAAGTTAATAGCACTGGACATGCAAGATAAAACTTACGGCTGGACGGTGGAGATGCAACTGAAAGCAGCTAAATTGGGTTTGAGGTGCACAGAAGTGCCAGTGCGATATAGAAAGCGAATTGGTTTTTCAAAAATTTCTGGAACGGTGAAAGGAACAGTGATGGCGGGATACAAAATTATAACTACTATTTTTAGATATTTGTGAACACTGGATTAGAAGTTCAATCATCTAAGTTTTGTGTTCTTGTCGATAGCTTTTTTCTTAACTTTGAAATGCAAATAAATTACAACTTCAAATGGGACTAATCAGAGAGCCAAAAGATATTGACTTCAGCGGTCAGTCAAAACCTTTGACAGAAAAAGAACTTCAAGACTTTAGAAAATTAATGATCGAATTGAAAGCGAAGAATCTGCCTAATTGGCAAGCCAAAAACCAAGCGAAAGTTGGTTAGTGTTGTTCACAGAAGAAAAGCTATTGCTTAAATTGAACAATACCGATCCGAACAAAAAAAGGCAGATGCGCCTAAAACAGTAAGCGCAATTTGTTATTTATGGATGTGCTTCCCAAATATGCAAATCGCAATTACCATACTCTACTTCCTCTCTCTGCTCTACATCTTTTTGTTCAGCATGGGGCAATTGCACTTAACGTGGATTTATTTGAAGTCACGTAAAAACGTGATGCCAGAAATGGTAGAGCTTACTTTATTACCTATGGTTACCGTGCAGCTTCCTATTTATAATGAAAAGTACGTAGTGGGGCGATTGCTTGATGCGGTTACTCAATTTGATTACCCAAAAGAAAAATTAGAAATACAAGTGCTAGATGATTCTACCGATGAAACAACAGAAATCATTTTAAGAAAAATTGAATCGTTTAGCTCCTTGGGTCTAAACTTTAAATTAATTCACCGCGAAAATAGAATTGGTTATAAAGCTGGTGCTTTGGATCATGGTTTTCACATTGCCTCGGGCGAGTTCATCGTCATCTTTGATGCAGATTTTATTCCCTCTCCCGATTTTTTAAAAAAGACACTGCCTTACTTTGCCAACGAAAAAATTGGTGTGGTTCAAACACGTTGGGGGCATATTAATAAAGAGTACTCACTGCTCACCAAATTGCAAGCGTTTGGGTTAGATGCACATTTCTCCATTGAGCAATCTGCGCGCAGTGCGGCTGGCAGTTTTATTAATTTCAATGGCACGTGTGGCGTGTGGCGAAAAAAATGTATTGCCGATGCAGGCGGCTGGAGCAATGACACATTAACAGAAGACCTTGACCTAAGCTACCGTGCCCAACTCAATGGCTGGAAGTTTCAATACTTGGAAGAAGTAGAAACAAAAGGCGAATTGCCTGTGATCATGCCGGCAATCAAATCACAGCAATACCGATGGAACAAGGGCGCGGCAGAAACTGCACGCAAAAATTTTGGCAACGTGCTGCGCTCTCCGTTACCAATAAGAAATAAAATACATGCCTTCTTTCATCTCTTCAACAGTTCTGTTTTTGTTTGCTTGCTGATGGCTGCTTTGTTAAGCATACCAATGTTGTACATCAAACATCAACATCCAGAGATTGCATGGATTTTTAATTTAGGAATTGTATTCTTAGCAGGATTTTTATCCATCACACTTTTCTATTGGGTAGCTACCAAACGATTTAATCCTACTAACCGCAAAGCAATATTCTGGTCTTTGTATCCACGCTTCTTGATTGTATCGATGGGGTTGTCACTGCACAATGGACTGGCCGTGGCAGAAGGATTGATCGGGCATAAAACACCATTTATACGCACACCCAAATTCAATGTGACCATGAAAGGCGATTCGTGGAAGCACAACGCTTACATCAGAACAAAAATCAATTGGCTCACGCTATTGGAAGGAATACTTTGTTTGTATTTCCTGTTCGGAATTGTAGCTGGATTTTTCTTGCACGATGGTGGTTTGATTTTCTTCCACGCTATGCTCGCGATGGGATTTGGTGGTGTTTGTTATTATTCTGTGAAGCCCGCGTGGAATGCTTGAAGGCATCTCTAAAAACACTGTCAGGTTGAGCCTGTCGAAACCTACTTATTGGTTTTCGGACTATTTAAAACGACTTCGACAAGCTCAGTCTGACAGTATTACAAGAGTTTTTAGAGATGCCATTAATCAAAAACCAATTAATTATTTTCTTCTTTTATCTTCACTGATCTTTTATTGCCTGCTCGCATTTTGGATAGAGCGACACCAAACCAATTTATTATTACCAGCTTTCGGTTTTCTATTTGCAAGCTACTTATGGGTTTTGCGCACGGAAACCACTAAAGAGATTTTATTTTGGGTTTATGCTTCCATACTATTTAGATTTTGTTTTCTGTTTGCCATCCCTCACTTAACAGATGATTTCTATCGCTTTATTTGGGATGGTCGATTGTTGGCAAAAGGTTATCACCCCTTTGCAGAACTACCTCGCTACTACATCGAAAATAAAATTTTGCTTGTTGGTATAGATCAGGCTTTGTTCGATAAACTCAATAGTCCTGATTATTTCACCATCTACCCACCCGTCAATCAATTTATTTTTTGGATAGCCGCAAAGCTTTCGTCTCGTTCTATTCTTGGAAGCGTAGTAGTGATGCGGGTATTTATTCTGGCCGCGGAAGTCGGTAGTATATGGCTGATCAGAAAAATCTTGCTTCACTTTCAATTACCCGAAAAAAATATTTTGCTGTACGCATTCAACCCCTTGGTCATTATTGAGCTTACGGGCAATCTGCACTTTGAGGCACTGATGATTTTCTTTTTGCTGCTTAGTTTTTGGTTGTTGATAACAAATAAAATTTTCTTATCCGCCTTGCAATTTGGCTTGGCAATTTGCTCAAAGTTGATTCCAATTATTCTACTTCCGTTATTGTTAGTTCGTTTGGGCTGGAAAAAATCTGCCATTTATTATCTGGTTGTTGTCGTATCTAGTATTCTGTTTTTTCTTCCATTGCTCAACGCAGAAATCATTTCTGGCTTTAGTGAAAGCATTGGCTACTATTTTAAAAAATTTGAGTTCAATGCCAGTATCTACTACCTCGTGCGCGAATGGGGCTTTTGGAAATATGGCTATAACATTATTCAAACAGTTGGAGTGAAGCTTGCCATTTATTGCGCGGCTGCTATTCTGTTTTATACGGTTTTGGATTTCATTCTGAATGTAAAAAGAAAACACAAAGTTTTGCCTACTGCCTACTCTACCTTGCCAACTTCCTACTTAATAGTTCTCACTATTTATTTTGCGTTTGCCACCACCGTTCACCCATGGTACACCACTACTCTTTTGGCATTATCTGTCTTCACAAAATTTCGGTTTCCTGCTGTATGGACAGGCTCGATTTTCTTGACCTATGCAGGATACACCACAAATGGATTTTCAGAAAACCTGTGGATCACTGGAATAGAGTATGTCATTGTGTTTGGTTATCTTGCCTATGAAACAATATGGAAAAGAGAAAAATCAGCTTTGTAATCCTTCTACTTGCAGCGTTCAACACAGTTGCTCAATCGGATTATGATAAAAAACTAAAATCGCTTTACAGAAATACTGTCAAAACCATTCAATCAAAAGAGGTGAACGCATTAATGGTAAGTGGCAAAAAAATAATTCTGCTCGATACACGAGCTCCAGAAGAATTTAGTGTAAGCCATTTAGCAGGTTCCCGATTTTTAAATTATGAATCCTACTCTACTGATGAGCTTAAAAAAATACCTGTTGGCTCAAAGATCATTGTGTATTGTAGCGTAGGCTACCGCAGCGAACGAGTGGGTGAAAAACTCCTGAAGCTCGGCTATAAAGACGTCTCCAATATCTATGGGGGCATCTTCGAATGGAAAAACGAAGGACTGGAAGTGGTGAACAAACAAAACCAACCAACAGACAGTGTTCACACCTACAACAAGAACTGGAGTAAGTGGCTGGTGAAGGGCGTGAAAGTTTATTAAAATGGAAACCATCACCGCATACTATTATCAAATTGGATTAATCGGAAGATTATTTTTCCTGGCTTATATCGGGTTCTTTTCTTGGACCGTGATCAAACTCTCGATCAAAGTATGGGAGAAGGTTTGTTGGATAATTCTATTCGCTCTTTTGCCAGGCATAGGAGCATTTATCTTTTACACATTCCGCAATTCAAAATTCTTGATGAGGCATTCAAGGAGGAAGTTCAATCCAAATTTTAATCAAATTAAAATTGATAGAGATAATAATAGAGTTACTCCTTAACCTTTGACAAAACCAAATTCAAATGGAAGCTATAGAAACAACCGCAAAATTTGACAACGAAGGGAAATTAGAAATTGACAATCTGTCAATCATAAGAAACAAAAAAGTGAAGCTCTTGATTTTAATGCCCGACAAAGAGAATGAAAATTGGTTTGATCTTTCAAAAGAAAAACTCTCGAAAGCGTATGGAGACAATGAACCAGAATATCAACTTTCTATGATTAATGATTCGTGTTGGATTTCTGGCTATGGTGCCAACCAATAAGATGAGAGAAGTGTCGATGTCGAGTTAAGAAAACAATTACTAATCAGGCTGTCATCCTATCTTCTTCAATAAGTTACCCTCTCTTTTGAAAAACCTACTCATCGTCTTCTACCGCAATCCCGAACTCGGCAAAGTAAAAACCCGCTTGGCAAAAACAGTGGGCGATCAAAAAGCCTTATCAATTTATCTAAAACTATCCACCCACACCAAGTCGATCAGTGAAAATCTTCCGCTCGATAAAGTCGTTTACTATTCGCATTTTGTAGATGTGGCCGATGCTTGGCCAAACTCTTCTTTTCAAAAAAAAGTACAACTAGGTAACGACCTAGGAGAAAAAATGCAGAACGCTTTCGCGGAAGAATTCAAGAAAGGCTACTCCTCTATCTGCATCCTCGGTACAGATTGCTTTGAACTCACTTCCAAAATTATTGAGCAAGCTTTTCAACAATTAGAGAAACACGATGCCGTTATTGGCCCAGCCAAAGATGGCGGCTATTATTTGTTGGGAATGAAAAAACTAACTCCTGAGTTATTTAAAAATAAAAATTGGAGTACCGATTCTGTAGCAAGCGATACCATAAATGATTTTAAAAGACTTGGATTATCTTATGCAGAGCTGCCCATCCTTACCGATGTGGACGAAGAAAAAGATTTGCCTCTACATTTTCGTTTAGAGTAAATCCTGGATTTATTTCAAACTCTCCAAGTCCCTCACCAAAATCCGCCTCCTATCAAAGTTGATCAAGTTCTTTTCTTTCAGATCGTTCAAGATAGTAGTGACTGTCTGTCGCGAGGTGCCCGTGAGCGAGGCAATATCTTGGTGCGTGAGTTTTGTTTGAATGAGTGTTTCAAATCCCACCTTCTTTCCCTTCCAGGAGGCTGCATCTTTTATGAATTCTACCACGCGCGTGCGCGCATCTTTAAATACTAATAGCTCCAACTTACGCTCTAACTTCATCAACCGAAGGCCAACAAATTTTAGCATCTTAAAACTGAGCTCTCGATTTTCATACATAAGCTCTTTCATCTCTTCCAAACTCAATGGGCAAATCGTGCAGTCTTCCATCGCTTGCGCAAAATCCCTTCTTGTCTCCTCTCCTGCTAATGCCAATTCACCAAAAATTTCCCCTGTAGAAAGAATGGCCGTGGTGATCTCTCTTCCATCATCAAGGTATCGCCCAATTTTTACCCGCCCATTTACAATCATATAAATGTGGGTGGCTTGGTCTTCCAAAAAATAAATGAACTGGTCTTTTTTGAACTGCAAAAAAATATGCTTCCCCGCCCAATCTTTTACTTTGTGCGGGCACAGCGTGTTATATAAATTCACACTTTCAAAATACCACAGGGCAGCAGAATTACTCATTATTGTCAAACAATTTTAAAGGGAAAATGTTGGCGGCCCGAGCGGGCTATCCGTTCCAAGTCCGGCCAACACACAAATCCTTCGCACTCCGGGCTTTCCACTTCTATCCCTGGCCGAGGTGTGTGCTCTTCACAAAGTTGCCAGATAATTTTATTCATTATTCTTTACTCGTTATTCACTAAGTTAGTGCAAAATATCACATAAAAGCTCATGTCTCCTATTCGGCTCATTGAAATCTACATTTATCCTATTAAATCACTAGGTGGAATACGCCTGCGCTCTTCAAAAGTAATGGAGAAAGGCCTTCAGCACGATAGGCGTTGGATGCTCATCGATTCATCCAACAACTTCATGACACAGCGCATTTACCCAACCATGGCGCTATTCAAATTAGAGATTTTCAAATCATCATTTAAGATCACCTTCAAAGGTGACTCCATCGAACTGCCATTCGCTCATTCTACTCTTCCTACTGAAATAAAATCCACCGTGTGGGATGATCACGTAATCACATTTGAAGTAAGCACAAGTTTCAGCAACTGGTTTTCAGAAAAATTGGGCGTGAATTGCAAGCTGGTTTCCTTCCCAGAAAAAAACAGCAGGCCTGTCGATCTCCGATATAAAATCAACAATGAAAACGTAAGCCTTGCCGATGGCTATCCTTTTTTAATAATTGGGGAAAGTACATTGAATGATCTCAACAGCAGATTGAGTAATCCCGTGCCAATGAATCGCTTCCGCCCCAACTTCGTTTTTACAGGTGGCCAGCCTTATGAAGAAGATTCGTGGAAACAGTTTACCATTGGCAAAAATAAATTTGCAGGAGTAAAACCTTGTAGCCGCTGTGTACTTACTACAGTTGACCAACAAACGGGTGAAAAGGGAAAAGAACCATTGGCCACGCTAGCAAAATATCGACAAAGAGAAAATAAAATCTATTTTGGGCAAAATGTTTTAGCCATCGATCACAATGAAATACATGAAGGAGATGAAATCGTTTTTTAAGATTTACCACTTGCCGGTTGCCTGTTGCTGGTTACCAGTTGCCATAAACCAGAAACCGGAAACCGGAAACTGGAAACGTCCTCCTACCCCTTACTACTTAGTGCTCACGGCCTACTGCCTACTTTTAATTTCTTGCACTCCAAAGGAAAAAACCCTTCCCATTTTTGGCGAGCGCGAGTTAGTCGGAACAGACACCATCTACCATACCATTGCCAATTTTAAGTTTGTAGATCAAGACAGTTCTACCATCACCAACGAAACGTATAAAGACAAAATCTATGTGGCAGATTTTTTCTTTACCTCCTGCCGCACCATTTGCCCTATTATGAAAACGCAAATGTTGCGGGTATACGAGGCGACACAAGAAATGCCCGATGTGCTTTTGCTCTCTCACACCATCGACCCCGAATATGACACCGTTGCCCTCCTCCACGACTTTGCCAAGCGGCTTGGAGTAGAAAGCAAGCGTTGGCATTTTGTAACAGGTGTGAAGGACTCTATTTATAAAATCGCGCAGACAAGTTATTTCGCCACCGCCATGGAAGACAAAACCGAACCCGATGGTTTTATTCACAGTGGTGCTTTTCTCTTGATCGATAAAAAAGGCCGCATCCGCGGAAAGTATGATGGCACCAAAGAAGAGGAAGTAGATCGGTTGATTATGGACATCAAAAAACTAAGGAGAGAGTGAAGTCAAAAATCCTAAATCTTAAATCAAAAATCTTAAATTACCTCTGGCTTGCGGCTTGTAGCTTGCAGCTTGTGGCCTGCGGACAATCATCCACCAAAGACACCAAGTTCCAACAATACTATGTGCAAGGAGAGCAGCTCTACAAAAAGAACTGCAGCAATTGCCATCAAAAAAAGGGAGGCGGGCTCGGTCGGGTATATCCTCCACTCAACAAGTCCGATTACATGGAGCAACATTTCGATGAAGTAATCTGCTCCCTGAAATATGGCAAAGAAGGCGAGATCGTAGTCAATGGAAAAAAATTCAACAAGCCCATGAAGGGCATTGCTTCACTAACCGAGCTAGAGATTGCTGAGATCGCTACCTATATCTACAACACCTGGGAGCATCAACGCGGCATTGTGGAAATTAAGGAAGTGGACGAAGTGCTAAAGAAATGCCAAGAATGAAACCGGCCAGTAATGGGTAAGAGGTAGCCCGTAGAACTTGTAACTAGAAACTGGCAACCTTTAACTGGCAACCAAACTTTTGATCTCTAAACTTTAATAACTGTATAATTTTGAATTAACTTTCGGCAATGGCTGGTTTTCACATCAGACGATTTAATCCAAAACGAGCAATCATAGCATTGGCTGTGGTTGTGTTAGTCTATACAATGCTCTTGATTCTTCTTGTTAATCTAGAGAGGGATGCACCTGAAAAAAGTATTGTCACTGTTCAAGATTCTATTTGGTACCTCATGGAGACCCTCACCACCGTAGGCTATGGCGATGTACTGCCCGTAACCTACTGGGGCCGCATGGTCGGGTTCGTTTTTTTAATTTCAAGCTTAGGTGTTTATGGTTTTATAATCGGGCAGATCGCCAACTTTATGAATACAATACAAGAGAACAAAATGTTGGGCTTCAGTGGCACCAACTTCAAAAACCACGTGGTGATGATCGGCTGGAACGACTTTGGCCAATCGGTGATCACTCACTTGATCGGTGCAAGCAGACAAGTAGCTGTGGTCACCAAAGACCGCGCAAACATCGACATCATCCGTGAGTATTACACTACCGATCAGGTTTACACACTCTATTCCGATTACAACAATTATGACCTGATCGAAAAATCTAACATTCGCGATGCCTCCATTGTGTTTGTTAACTTGAATGACGACACCGAAAAGCTCGTGTACATCATCAACATGAAAAAACATTTCCCCAAACTGAATTTCGTAGTCACATTAGATAATGGAAACCTGAAAGGCACCTTTCAGGCAGCGGGTGTAACTTACACCATTTCTAAAAATGAAATTTCATCTAAACTGTTGGCCAGTTACATCTATGAGCCAGACGTGGCCATCTTTAGCGAAGAGCTAATTGCCTACGCACACGAAGAGCACGAGTACGACCTAAAACAAATTTTGGTGAAGCCAGATAATCCATTTGCTGGTCAATATTATGACAAGGCTTTTTTTGATTTGAAGAAAACCTGCAATGTGGTGTTGATTGGTTTGGTAAAAACCATTAGCGGGGAACGCAAGATGCTAAAGAATCCCGAAGGTTCGGTTAAAATTGAAGCTAACGATTACCTCGTCATGCTCATGGATGGCAAAGGCGAAGATAAATTGCAGAAGCATTTTCATATTCAAGAGGGGCTTTAGGCCTTTATTGAACTTGGCCGAAGGATCTACTTCATAAAAAAAGCCCTTCACTTTTCAATAGCGAAGGGCTTTTAATTTATTTCTCTAAAATCTATTTTGAAGGAGTTGGTGAACTTCCCTTCCCCGAACCCGAAATGGAATTTCTCATTTCGGTATCTGCCTGTACGTTTTGCATTTTGTAATAATCCATCACCCCCAAGTTTCCATTTAGGAATGCTTGAGCAATTGACTTAGGAATCTCTGC
The DNA here is from genome assembly GCA_043777495.1 of Cyclobacteriaceae bacterium. GTDB lineage: Bacteria > Bacteroidota > Bacteroidia > Cytophagales > Cyclobacteriaceae > ELB16-189. The sequence continues at coordinate 81,425 of JAYWHU010000106.1, forward strand.
CTCTGCTTCAATAACTTTCGCGCGAGCCTCTTGTGCTTTTGCTTTCATCTCTTGCTCTACGGCCACGGCCATTGCTCTGCGTTCCTCCGCTCTTGCTTCAGCAACACGTAAGTCAGCAGCAGCTTGATCGGTTTGCAATTTCGCACCAATGTTTGCGCCCACATCTACGTCCGCAATATCAATGGAGAGGATTTCAAATGCTGTGCCTGCATCCAAGCCGCGAGACAAAACGAGTTTGGAAATTTTATCAGGATTGGCCAACACTTCTTTGTGCGAAGCAGCTTGACCAATGGATGTAACAATACCTTCGCCCACGCGAGCCAAAATAGTTTCTTCACCTGCACCACCTACTAATTGCGCCAAGCTAGCTCGCACCGTTACACGTGCAATGGCAATCAATTGAATTCCATCGGCAGCTACAGCCGCTACTTTGGGCGTGTTGATCACTTTAGGATTAACTGAAATTTGTACCGCCTCAAACACATTGCGACCAGCCAAGTCAATAGCTGTTGCTTGCTTGAAAGTCAAGCTGATATTTGCTTTGTCGGCAGAGATCAACGCCTTGATTACGTTAGGCACATCACCACCTGCAAGGTAATGGGTTTCCAAATCGCTAGGGGTTAATGGAATGCCTGCCTTGGTAGCTGTGATCAATGAGTTGACGATAATGCTAGGTGGGATTTTACGGAGCCTCATCCCGATCAATTGACCGATGGTAACTTTTACTCCAGAGAAAATGGCTGTTATCCATAAGCCCACTGGCACAAAGTACATGAACATGAAGAAACCGATGATACAGAGAAATACAACAAGAATTAAAATTAAGCCATCCATAGTTTGTTAGGGTTTTGTAAAAAAATTAATTGATTGGTTCTACTATTATTTGATTTGATATTATTTTTATGATCCGGATGCGACTGCCGCTATCTAAATAGTCGCCATTGGTTTTTACTTCCACCGTTTGGTTATTAAGTTCAGCTTTTCCAATTGGCCTCAGGGCAGAAACAGTTTGCCCTTCCATGCCCACTACCAAATTATCCAATTCACCTTCATTCAACTTTCCACTGCTAGAAGACTTAAGAGAAAACCTTTTCCAAGCATCGGTAGTAAAGGAAAAATACAAAAGACCCCCACATGCTACAGAAGTAACCCCCAGTGTTACCCATCCAATCTCACCACCAAAATACTTGAAGCTCAGGCCTACACCTACAATCAAAAAGCAAAAGCCGATTACTCCAACCAATGTAGTGCCTGGCACAAAGACGATCTCTGCAACCACTAAGATGAGACCAAAGACTAACAGCGATATTACGGTTGACCACTCGACCATTTTTAATTTAAGACTTGAGATGTGTGATTTAATATTGAAACGGCCTCAAAGCTACATAATTTAAGTTTACTAAATTTTGAATTTTAAATACTGAAAACTAGACCTTAAACCTTGACATTCGATACTCAGCCCTTAATCTAAAATCTTAAATCCTATATCTAAAATTTAATAAGCCCTCGCAAACAAAACTCTCTGCGGAGAAGGTTTTCCAGAATAAACACATTTGCCTTCCTCTTGTTCCGCATCCAACGGAATACAGCGAATAGTAGCCTTTGTTTCTTCTTTGATCTTGGTTTCGGTTTCAGCCGTGCCATCCCAATGAGCAGAAACAAATCCACCTTTCTCGTCTAGCACTTTTTTCAATTCATCATACGAATCCACTTTAGTGATTTTCTCGTTCCTGAATTTTAATGCCTTCTGATAAATATTTTGTTGGATGTCTTCGAGCAGTTTAGGTATTTCGATTACTACCGAATCCATTTGCATCACTTTCTTTTCTTTCGTGTCTCTGCGCGCCACTTCCACAGTTCCATTATCTAAATCGCGTGGGCCAATGGCAACGCGGACCGGCACACCTTTCAATTCATACTCGGCAAATTTATAGCCCGGCTTTAAATTATCTCGGTTATCAAATTTTACCGACAATCCAAGCGCACGCAACTCTTTAGCAATGGCCTCTGCTTTCGCAGAAACTTTGCTTAACTCTTCTTCATTTTTAAAAATAGGAACGATCACCACGTGGATAGGTGCCAACTTTGGAGGCAATACCAATCCATCATCATCAGAGTGAGCCATGATCAATCCACCAATCAATCGTGTGCTTACACCCCACGAAGTGCCCCACACTTTTTCAAGCTTGCCTTCTTTGTTGGTAAACTGCACATCAAATGCATCGGCAAAATTTTGTCCTAGGAAATGTGACGTGCCAGCTTGCAAAGCCTTGCCATCTTGCATCATTGCTTCAATGCAATAGGTATCTACCGCGCCAGGGAAGCGTTCACCATCTGATTTTTTTCCTTTGATCACCGGCATGGCCATAAATGTTTCAGCAAACTCGGCATATACATCCAACATCTGTTTGGTTTCGGCAACCGCTTCCGCAGAAGTGGAATGCGCAGTGTGGCCTTCTTGCCAAAGAAATTCTGCGGTGCGCAAAAAAAGTCGCGTGCGCATTTCCCACCGTACCACGTTCGCCCATTGGTTAATCAACAAAGGCAAATCTCGGTAAGACTGAATCCATTTTTTATACGTGCTCCAAATAATCGCCTCGCTGGTCGGGCGTACTACCAACTCCTCTTCTAACTTGGCTTCGGGGTCCACCATCAACTTGCCCGGTCGATTAGGATCTGTTTTCAATCTATAATGAGTAACGATGGCACACTCCTTCGCGAAGCCTTCTGCATTTTTTTCTTCGGCTTCAAACATACTTTTTGGCACGAACAAGGGGAAGTAGGCATTCACATGACCCGTGTCTTTGAACATTTTGTCCAGTGCCTGCTGCATTTTCTCCCATATACTGTAGCCGTACGGTTTTATCACCATGCAGCCACGCACGTCCGAATTTTCTGCCAAATCGGCTTTCTTTACCAAGTCAATATACCATTGCGAGTAGTCGTCTGCTCGGCTTGTGATCTCTTTTCCCATTGGATTCTAAATATTTTATCGGTTTTGAGGCGCAAATATAGCCCAGTTTGGCGTTGTACGATACACCAAAGGCGAGTGCCAAATCTTTAGCACTAAAATTGTATCAAACAATATCTAAAATGAGTAGATTTACGTTATAACCGTGGATACAATCCATAAAACTATGAAAACGAAAGTAGCATTCTTAACTTTTCTTGCAGCAGCGACTGTTTCTTGTGCGTGGGCTCAAAGCACAGAAGATGATGACATGTACTTTACATCGAAGGATCGGGTAGCGTTCAGCGTTGCTCAAAATGCCTCCCGTCAGGCGGTGTTGGCTTCTACCGATTCCAGAAGGATAACGGAAAGCGAAGTAGCTTCAACGATCAACCCAACAGATAGCTATTCAGCTAGAAATGTAAATCCAGAATATATTTCAGGTTCTAAGGTGGGAAGCAATTCAACAGCAAGTGTGCACTATTTTTCACCCAACTATCAGCCGACTTCTGTGAACCAAAACTTGGCAAGCAATTGCAATAGCTGCGGATACAACAATAATTTCAACAGCTACAATGGCTTCAATAATGGATACGGATATAATCGCTTTGGGAGTTTCGGTAGCCCTTACGGAATGGGTGGCATGAGTCCTTATGGTTATAATAGCTACAGCATGATGGATCCCTATAGTAATTACGGAGGATATGGTTACAGCCCTTACTCTATGATGGGCAGTGGATTTTACGGTTCGGCTTTGTCATTCGGGTTTGGTTCAGGATTTGGAAATAGCTTTGGTTATGGAAGTCCTTTTGGTTTTGGAAATAATTATGGGATGAATTCATATTATGGAAATTCATTTTTTAATCCTTACGGATACGGATATGGCAGTTCGGTTGTAGTCGTTGACAATAGAAATACGACTTATGGAACAAGGTCTTCTAGAAGTACCAGTTCACCGAATTATTACAATAACAATAATGGACAAGGTGTGAACAATGGAAGATCCGTTGCTGCAAATGGAGCTTCTACTTACTATGATAGAGGCTGGAGACAAGGTGCCAATTCAACAACGCGCAGTACATGGGATAACCCTAGCAATTCCGGTGGTAACAATCGTGGTTGGAATAACTCTAACAACGGTTCGCCCAACTCGGGTGGTAGACAAAGTAATTGGGACAACAGCAACAATTCTTTCTATAATGGAGGATTCAGCGGTGGCCGCAGTGGTGGCTTTAGCGGTGGAAGTAGTGGAAGCGGTGGAAGCGGTGGCCGCAGTGGAGGCGGTGGCCGAGGAGGCCGTAATTAAAAATTATCTTCCTTTAAAATCATCTATTTATAAATGAAAAAAAACTTGAGGCTTTGGCTGGCTGGAATTTCTATGCTCGTTTCGGTAGAAATGCAAGCACAAACATATGCAGAAACCGCATTGCTACTCAGCAGAACAAGGGCAGGGGGAAGTGCTCGGATACAAAGTATGGGAGGAGCTCAAGTAAGTTTGGGAGGAGATTATAGTTCGGCCTCTTCCAATCCGGCAGGGTTGGGCTTTTTCAATAGATCTGAATTTACAGTCACTCCAGCCATTAACTTTTCCAATACCTCGTCTGATTTTTATAGGGGAGATACCCTCATAACAAGCGGCAATGCCGATTCACGATCAAACTTGAATATCCCAGGAATAAGCATCGTTTTTCATAATGATTTTAGCGATAGGAGCAATAGTGTGATTAGCGGAAATTTTGCCATTACATTGAATAGGATTAATGACTTCAATCAAAATTTTACTTATCAGGGAGCGAATCCCGGTAGCTCCCTCATAGATTTTTTTATTAATGATGCTACTGGCCTTCCTACTTCGCAGTTGGGGGCCAATCCAACTGGTCTCGCTTATGATAACTACCTAATTGGTCCGCAGACTTTATTAAACGCCAGCGCAGATCCAACAAGTTATTTTTCAGATGTTCAATTCACAGATATCCCATTTCAAAAAGAACAAGTGCAAACCTCGGGTGCTCAAAATCAAATAAACCTAGCTTATGGCATAAATATCAAGGACAAAATTTATATTGGTGGTGGCTTGGGTATTGCAAGTTTAAGGTTTAATTCAAAAAAGACGTATTCAGAATCTTTTTCCACAGCACCTGTAACTTCCTTTGTACTGACCGAAAATTTAGTTACGTCAGGTTCGGGCATTAATTTAACATTGGGCACAATCTTCAAACCGATTGATCAAGTCCAGATCGGTTTCTCGGCCAGCTCACCCACTTGGTATACGATATCTGACAATTACGCTGCATCAATGAATTCTACTTGGAGCAATTATAAATACTTTCTATCGCCTTCGGACCCTAACCAATTTGAGATACTAAATAAAGAAAGTTCGCAAACAGACGAAATAATCACCAATTATAATTTGGCTACACCATTTAAAATTAATGCGGGAATTACCTATTTGATACAAAAACATGGGCTACTAACTTTTGAAGTGGAGCATCTCAATTATGGAAAAACCTCCTACACTTCTGCTACAGACGGAGTTTCATTTGATGATGACAATCAAGAAATACAAAATAGCTATAAATCCACTATTAATTTCAGAGGTGGTGGCGAGTATCGATTGAAGAATCTTCGCTTCCGTGCAGGATATAACTACATGGGTGATCCATACCAAAGCACAAAAGGAGGAGATAGGAGCTTTACTAGCCTTTCTGGCGGAGCAGGTTATAGAACAAAAACATTTTATTTAGATTTGACACTTATCAGCATTACAGGGAATACTTTATACAATCCCTATTCATATGGCATACCTACTTCCATTGCGCCTGTTGTAAAAACAGCTAATAACAATTTACAAGCGATGGTAACCTTGGGCTTCCCTTTCTAAAATTTAAGCTCTTTCAAAATTTCTTTGGCTGTGATTCGTTCTCCAACAAAAGTCTTCTTGGCTTGTTTGTAAAAGCTGATCCGCTGCGAGCGCAAAAATTCAATCTGATCTTTCAGCCCATCTATTCCATTTGCTTTTAGTAGAGGTCGCTCTTCTCCTTTTGATGAAATGATTCGCTTGGCAATTTCCATGGTGGGAACGTCCAAGAAAATAGTAATGCCCGTCTCATTCATCATTTTTATATTGTCAAGGAAACAAGGCGCGCCTCCTCCTGTTGCCATCACAAAAGAAAAATCGGAAGCACACCAAGCCTTGAGCAACTGTGATTCTATTTTTCGGAAATAGTCTTCTTTTTTATCCTTAAAAATTTGAGGAATGGTTTTACGCTCTTCTTTCTCAATCTCTTGGTCGAGATCTATGTAAGGCAACGGAATTTTATCTGCAAGTTGTTTTGCAATGGTTGTTTTGCCCGAGCCGGGAAGGCCTATAAGGAAGATTTTCATAATCAGTTGACAGTTGACAAATAAACAATTGAAAACAATTTAGTTTTATTTATACACTTGATTTTTTCAATAACAGGCTAATCTTAAGGGCAAAAAAGCAATTGGCCAAGCTTAAGGCTTATCACATAGCTCAAACTTTGTCAACTGTTTATTTGTCAATTGTCAACTTGGGCTACTAACTGCAATACCAGTTCTGCAGAGGGCGTATCATTGTGATGCCAGTTGCCCAGCACTGTTCCTTCTTTCCACAAGGCAATGCCAGGGTTGGATCGGATGATTGTCTTTAGCACAGTAGCATCTGCATAGTAATAAGGTACGGCTAATTGATGTTCGTGCCGAAATGCCTCCATCGACTCTGCACTGGAAGATGTCAATACGTAACAATCTACTTTACCTTCTAATTGTTTGGTGAGGTTTTTTATTGCTGAAATGCTTTTGATCGAAGCCTTTTTCACATCTGCAATGACAATCACCAATCGCAATCCTTCAAAAGTGTATTGTGTTTTGTCTTCTCCTTCAGGGCTGCTCACGGCATAGTCGGTGATCTTCGGTTTGATCTTGCCTTCATTCAACACTTTTGATGAAACATATTTATAACCATCCTGTTCAGATAGAAATTTGGAAGAAGAAATTTTTTCCCCGCCCTTCTCAAAAAGATATTCAATGATAGGCTGCTCTTCGGGCTTCATTTGTTCGGGGATATCGTTGCCAATGCGGTAAGCACGGAAATCAATAAAAGGCAAATGCCTTATTGCGTAAATACCCAAGAACAAACAAATCAAAACGGTTGCAATCACAATGGCATGACCTTCGCGCGTTCGTAAAACAGGCTTGTATCTTTTTCGGTACCAGAATAGATGGAGCACAAAAACCATCAGCACAATGTCTTTCGTGAATGATTCCCATGGAGTGAGTTTGATGGCATCACCAAAACAACCACAGTCTGTCACTTTATTGAAATAGGCAGAGTAAAAAGTGAGGAAAGTGAAGAACACCATTAGCGCGAGTAGCACCCAAGCAGTGAGGTTCATACGCCAGTAAATCAAAATGGCCACACCCAAGGCCAATTCCAAAATGATCATCACCATCCCAATCTCTAGCGACCACGAAATGAATTGATGGAAGAATGAGCCGAAGTCATCGGCAAAAACTTCAAAGTACTCCTCCATCTTGATTTGTGTACCGATGGGGTCATTCAACTTAATGAGCCCCGAAAAAATGAAAAGCCCTCCAACAAAAAAGCGAGAGAATTGGTCTAAAAACTTTCGTATCATGGTCTACTTAGAGAATATCTTCAAAATAAGTAAAAAATAAGGGATTGGCCGAAGCGAAGTTTCTTAATGATTAGTTAATTTCTTTAACAAAAAAAGCGTCAAGCATTTATTGCCTAACGCTAAAGTCATATTGACCATTTCAGTAATTGATTACAATTTCACAGCAACTGCTCTAGGGTAGATTCTTTTCCTTGCCTGTCTCGGGCGAGCAGCACTACCTTTGATCCCTTCACTTGCGCGTTCGCAACAGTGGCCGCGTAGCGCCACTTCAATTCATTTGGCGAGGCCTTACCGGATTCCAGCACCGAACCATCGGCAAGCACAATGCTCACTTCAATTTCTGTGATCTTAAAAGGCACCACCGGTTTGATGTTCAGTTGGTCGCCCACATTGCCCTTGTAGCCAGCTGTGAATACGCTACCAATTTCAGGCAGGGTGAGGTAGTCTGTCAACGCAGCCACGTACGCACTTTTCAGTCCTTGAAGCTCGGCCATCAACTTGTACTCTTGACTGGCCTGCGGGTTATCTATCGCAGCAGACGCAAAGAGCGATGCTTCGGTGAACTTGTCCCGGATTGCCGTCTGCTTTTCTGTTGGCGCAGAAGTAACGAGTGTGCGTTTGGCAAAGATTGTTTGATTGTCCACTTGGCGGAAAACGAGATCGTTACCGAATTTGCCACTGAAACCTTTGGTGACCACATTGTCTTTGATTTTTCCCATAACATTTGTTTTTAAGTGTTGAACATTTTTTTAACTCACCTGCAGAGTGATGCCACAAAAGTAGGGGCGCACTCCGCACCAGATGTGCGGAGTGAAAAAAGGATTGAAAAAAATTCAATTTATTTTTTTAAAATCGTTCCTTGAATGTACAAAACCCCTTAAAATGAGAGCGTTACGAAATCCTGACTGTGGCACTGTGCTCAAAAAATAATTTATTTTATGCCTTATCCATTTTATGATTCTTTTTGGATTGGATATTTTTAATGACAAAACCGCACTATATGCCCATCGGAAAATACCCCTTCATGCGTTTCCGGATCATCAACGCTTGCCTCACCAATACAAAGATGCCCTATCCCACCTTGGAAGAAATCAAGGAAGCGCTCGCCAAACAAGACATTAAGGTGGAGAAGCGGGCCATTGAGAACGACCTGGAGGCGATGCGCTATGACAAACGCTTGGGCTACCATGCACCCATTGAGTATTGTAGAAAGAACAGGGGCTACCATTATACCGATCCCGATTATACCATCGATAAGCTCCCACTGTCTTCGGAAGAGATAGAAGCTTTTGAGATCATAGTGGAGTCATTCCAACGCTTCAAAGGGGCCAACGTGCTCAACCAAGTAGAGGGCATGTTTGACAAGCTGGATAAAATAGTGAAGCAGCAATTCAAAACGAAGAAATCGCCCATGCCCTATCCCGTGGTGGATTTTGAAAAGATGCCCTACTCCAAAGGCATCGAACATTTCGATACATTGTACAAGGCCATCATCAAACAACAGCCGCTACAGATTGTGTACAGACGGTTTGACAGAGCCACCACAAACGAGCATGTTTTTCATCCGTACTTGCTCAAAGAGTATAAGTTCAGGTGGTACCTGCTGGGCTATAGCGAAAAACGAAGGGGCAAGCTCATCCTCGCTCTAGACCGTATCGAAAGCATCGCCAACAAAAAAATCCCGTTCAAGCCGTACAAGGGTATTGAGGTGCAAAAGTATTTCGACCATACCCTCGGTGTCACTATCAACGCCACGGGGATAAAAGATATACGCCTGTGGTTCTCGGTATTGCAGGGCCACTACCTCAAGACACAACCTTTGCACACCACACAACAGATCATCTCAGACGATGACAACGGCCTTGTGATAAGCCTACAACTCATACCCAATTATGAATTATTGCAAACCCTACTTGCCTTTGGTGCCGAAGTAAAAGTGCTGGAGCCTCTATCGCTTCAGCAACAAATAAAAGAGATGATACATAAAAGCATGAAACTTTATGAGCCTTGACCACTTGCAAGTTTAGGGCAATTGGCCAGTAGATTCACTCATTCCTTTCATAGAAAGTGTTTTTTATGAAACAAATGGGGGTCCTATCTGAAGAAAACGCCTGTTTATAGCCACAACATCTAATGCGTATCTAGCACTACTCGCATGCTATACTAATCAAGGTATAATGAACATCTAATACAGATATAGCCGATCAATTTCTTTTTGCGTGCTTTTTCCTTTGAGGAAACTCAAAGCCAATACGAATATTCAATTTATCTACATACGGGCTTTTGTAATAGCTGGTATACATTGTGTACATAATCTGCACGTTGCCCAACAGTTTATTTGAGATGCGGAACTCTTGCTTGTATCCAGCCATATAACTCCATACCCATTGACGCGATCCTTCTCCATTGGATGGCACAAACTCGGCATTCATACACTCGGCATTCAAAAGCCCGTACGATCCACCTTTGATCTTCGCCTGAACATAACTGCGGGGCCCGTACACACGGTCATCAAAATTTACGCTTGATCTTTTTGAATTGAAACTGATACGCTCGTTCCAGCCTGCACCTGCCATAAAGCGGCCGCTGATGCGATATCCTATTTGCGGATTGAAATCGACCATTACATTTTGTCTTGACTGCACCTGCAGGTTGATGCTAGGCCGCAACCGCTCGATGAACGGTTTGCCCTTCATGGGGTTCGTTGGTTTTTTGAACATATCCACCACCTGCTCGGCATCTTTGATTTTTGTTTTTGCTTTTGATAGTTGATCCATAGCAGCCATCAATTCTTTTTCTTTGCCTGCAAAGTGGTTAGTGGCTTGCTCCTTGGCTTGGTTCACGGCCATTTCCTTGCGGTACTCAGGGTCACTGTTCCATTTTTCTACCAAAGCTTTTTGTTTTTCTACTTCACTTAACTTGGTCTCTAAAACTTTTCCGCCAGCCATATTGGCCGCATTGGCCTCCATCTCTTTTTTTAGTTTTTCATCATTGAGGCCATCTTTGCTAATGCTCTTCAAACCTTCTTGGTACTTGCTTATTTCTTTAGTAGAGTTGGTAACGTTGCTCAACTCTTTCCCTATATCACCCAAGCCGTTGTCTTTTAAGTTTAGTGAAGGAAGTCCAAGGTTTTTAATGCCTGTGTTTGTGTTCGCTGTTTGGTTATTGGGCATTGATAACTTGCCCTTGAGTGATGGCAGGCCCACATTACCCAGTTTATCTTTCAAGTTAGGTAGGCCATTGATGGATGGAAGCTTGGTGTTCAAATTGGGCACATTGATGCCGCTGTCAATTGTGGGGATTTTACCATTGACATCGGGCAGGGTGACGTTGCCTACTTTGCCTCCTTCTTTGTTGAACATATCCAGTTTTTCGTTCACTCCCTTTTGCAATGAACTTACTTTACTTGTGGCCTTGGATTGCAGGTCTGCCAATTTCTTTTCTGCTTTGTTGATGTCTTTGAGTAAGCCTTTGTTTTTCAGGCTATCTATTTTTTGCTTTAGGCTATCTATGGATTTGGCCAAGCGGATATCTGGTAGTTTAAAATTTTGGAGGCTATCTATCTTGGCCGATATTCTTCCTTGCACGGAATCTGCCTTGTGCTGATAATGGGCAAGTTGCTTTTGTGGGTTGAGGCTATCTGTAAAATGCTCCGCCTTTGAAACGGCTTGTTTGAGTTTGTTTTGCGCACTGAGGCTGTCCAACTTTTGATTGGCTTGGTTACTGAAATCGGCAACCTTATTGTTTGGATTAAGATTGTTTATTTTTTTTTGTGCTTTTTGCTTTTTTGAGTTTAGGCGGGGAAGTTTCTTTTTTGCTTTGGCTGATAGTGTATCTATTGAAAGTTTGTTGGCAATGGTATCTGAATAGAGTAGAGCATTTTGAACTTTAGTTGGCAAGCTCACAGTGTCTTGTTGCTGCGCCAAGAGTGGTGCGGCAAAAAAGAAACCAAGCATACCAAAAAAAAAGCTTTTCATTACCAAATTTATTTATTCCTCACAGAGTCTCCCCTCAGAACTCAGCGCATTACCCTCATTGCTATTCCTTCACCTATACACCCCTTTGCCTCCAAATATTCTGTTAATTATTCCTTTTGCGGTTCATTATACGCGGAGTCCCCGAGGCGGGAGACTCCGCTGCGAAGGAGCCGGGGTCTTGATTAAATCTTCACCCCTTGGTTAATTTCTTGGTTTTGAAAAAGCCTAGGAATCTTGCTTTTCAATTCCTCTGTTAGATTTCCGATGCTCAGTTTTACAGCATCGTAGAAGTCTCTATAATTTTCCTCAACTTCTATGTTATTAAAGTTTGTCCTTATTTTTACCAAGCCACCCTTATGGGTAATGATCATCTGGCCTGCATCCGATAAAAAGATTTTCTCCTGCCCGGTCTTGAGAAGTGAATCAATTCTATTTATCCAATCAAAAATCAAACTAAATGCTGGTAGGTCGATCCAATTATTGATTTCTCCAGTGACAGAATGCTTCCTTTTAAATAAATCCTCATTGCTTACAACCAACCTTACCGGAAGAAAAAAGCATGTCTCACTGATCACGTCAATCAGATGAGCCCTATCAATGCCCTCAATATCCTCTAAGGACAGCTGAGTGATATCAAATTTTAATTCTGTCATCGCCCTAAAATTAAAGTGGTCAGGTTAGGAACTGGGTAAAGGCAAGAGTTGGGCTACTACATGCTGATAACATTCTCATCTCTTTCCCCTTCCCCATTTATATCCATGCGTCCAAGGTTGTTCTCTACAGATAGCAATTGATCAAATCTAACTTCAAACTGTCTACCTTTGTTACCTTGCAAATTGGTACCAGAAGTAAAAGAATTATTCTTCACAATCACATTACCATGAAACCAACAATCAAAAAAATTAACAAATCCTTGAAATTGATTGTCAATTAATTCTATGTCTCCAAATTTATTATGACCTCCTGATTCAAAATCGAGATATTCTTCAAATCGAGATCTTTCAATTCTGATTCCTTTTGTGAAGTAACTATAATTAAAAACACACCTATTAAATTTCGTGGAGCTAAAAATTAATTTGCCCTTAAAAACAACTGATGGTGAATAAAATTCTGCTATTGAACATCCCTTAATTATCACATCATTCATTAACTCTAAGCCAAGATTAGTAATATCAATTCTTTCTTGAACTATACAATTCTCAATAGCAACTCCTTGTGAAATAAGCCTTAAAGCATCCTCTGATTTTAAATTAATCATATTATTCCGTTTAATGATTGTTATAATTAATCTGTGTTCCTAATACCCTTGGTGAGGTTCCTAGGAAGATATTACCACTAATCGCAGTCCCATTTTGGACAAATACTCTTATTGTTACTTGTTGGGTAGCAACCGTTGTTACTATTGAATTTGATCCTTCAAGAAGCATTGGAGATACCTGCTCAATTATATGCAGAGCTTCAATTGCAGTTAGGTGGTCGCCTCCTTGTCCTTGAATATTGTTCAAGCGGCCTTTTGCAAATGAATGATTCATCATCTTTTGATAGATGGCTTCATAATCAATCTTAATTGGCGGATTGCTTCCAAATTGATTCATTACAATTTCTTCTGGTTGGATTGACCCTTTTGGAGTATTGTTTAATGAAAATCTTCCCCTCCCACCAGCTATCTCCTCTCCCGACCAAACATTTCTGTTTTTTGGAGTGTTGATCATCCCAATCAAGCCACCTGCTACCCCACCAGTAAGGCCACCAACCAAAGCTCCTTTTGCACCAGCCTGAAATCCCTTACCTATGTCACCCGTTGAGTGTGTGCCTAGCAAAAATCCACCTGTGAATCCTCCAACAGCTCCCCCAACGGCTCCTTGAACAAAACCCTTTACAAATCCACCAGCCAGATTTTTGCCCACAGCACTACCTGCAGATCCCCCAATACCGCCTGCTATTGCCCCAATTCCGGCTCCCATTACTATCTGTTGAGCATTTCCTCCTTGTGCCCACGTATTTCCTCCCCCAACTATAGCTCCTGCTAATGCGAAGTTTCCTGTTGCGGCACCAGCAGCACCACCAGCCGCACCGACACCAGCGAACTTGAAGAAATCTACAGGATTTTTTATGCTTCCTAAATTTGTAACAACATTAAAAACTGCGCCAGCAACGGCACCAATGAGAATATGCACCCATTCCCCGTCAGGGTCAACTCCCATCATTGGCATATTCCCCATCGCCAAATACGGGCTTCCAAATTGCTTCTGCGGATCCACTGCAAACCATCTACCCAAATCGCCATAATACATCCGGCTACCGAAGTCGTGCCAGCCTGTCTGAGCAATCAATTCTTTGCCTTGGAACAAATACGCATTGTCTGTCTCGCCTTCGCGCAGCCATGTGTAGCTTTGCATGCCAAAGGGGTAGTAGTTGTTCACCTGTATCACCGAGCTCTCCTGCACGGTTATCTTCAGGTCGTCAAAGAACACATCGCCACCTGTAACGTTGTCGTAACTGAGATAAATGAAAACATAACCCACCTCGAGTGCGGTAATCTCAGGTAGGGCAACTGCCTGCGGAGCATTGGCCGTGGTGGAGATAGGCACCGATTTGCCATCCAATGGTTTGTAATTTTTATCGAACAAAATAAAATTGAGGAAGGCGGAGGGATTGCTCCCTCCTTGATCAGGGCTAAGGCCGAGGGTGCTGCTGGTGCCATACGCTTGCCCCACGTTGCTAAAGATAGATCCAGGGTCACCGGGTGCGCCTGCCACCCCACCAAACACGGGTGCCAAAATGGTAGCCATGGTGGCGGCAGGTGTTTTACTAAAGCCGCCTTGACTGATATAGTACGACATGGCCGAGGCGTTGATCTTATCGCCTGGGTAAACTCTTATGCTTTTGGCGGGGCCAATTTTGTTGAGTGCGTTCAGCTTGATCACTTCGTTGCCACCGGGTGTAGAGTTGCCGGGTGACATCACAATGTTGGAGGCAGTGAGATTTTGAAACTTGGTGCTTTCATTGGGCAGATTCTCGGTCTCCATGGTGGCCATGTAGGTGATAGTGGCGGGTGTAGTCTGTAGCACCACGCGTGGGCTTCCCACTTGGTCATCTAAGAAATAGTTGTATTCAAAATCGGTATTGTACAGAGCCACTTTGTTGATGAAGAAAGTGTTGCCAATGTTGGCTCCGTTCCATAGCACACCCAGTTTGATCTGCGTTACCCCAGCCGGTATGACGATGGACGAGGTGACCCAGTTTTCGTTGGCCGCCCCTACGGGCAACTGTGCACCTGGCCACAGCACGTTGTTGTTATTTTGGTCTATCGCATAGAGGTAAGCATTTGTACCCACTGATTGATAGCCCAATATTTTGAATGAGTAAGTTTCACCGGCCTTTACCGGGTAGCCAGCGCCTTTGGTGGTATTGATGGGGAACACACCTTGGTAACCCGCTTGGTTGGCCACCACTTTCACATAAGTCTGCGCATTGACGTACTCGGCCGTAATAGTTGCTGCGCCACCGAGAGCCGGGAACCCTGCGGTGCTGCCCGCATCTTTGTTGTCCATCAAATTGCTGTAGGTGGGCGCTGTAATGCGGCCTTCTTCATGATTCACCACCAGCACCTGGCCATTGAGCAACACCGTAGCTCCTACATAATCGGTAGTAACAGTGGTGCCTGACTTGCTATATACTGTGCTCAGTTTGATGCGAGCTGCATCGTAGATGTTTTCCAAATAAGAGCCATCTGCAAAGGTTACTCGCTTGGGCAGGTTGTTGAAATAATAGCTGATGTTGGTGATGCCTTTGTTCTGGTCTTTGGTCACATTGCCATTGGCATCATAGGAGTAGTCGGGGTCTGCTACGGTATTTGTTCCACCGTCTTTAAAACCTTTGTCTTTGTTGGCACTGGCAATGTTATCCTTTACAAACTGAAGCTGGTTGCCACCGTTGCCATACTCATAGGTCAATTGGTCAATCGGCTCTGCGTTGTAATTAGTTCCGGTAAAATACTCAGTGTTGCGGTTTAGGTTTTTGATGTTACCATTGAGGTCATACGTAATGCCTGCTTCGTTGAAAAAATCGCCTTCATTGCCCCAGTTGCCTGCCACGCTACTCATCTTATGCGTGGCACCCGACAATTGCTTTCGGTTATCATACAAGAAATTATAAACGCGCTGTTTGCCGCTTAAATCATTTTTCCAATTGATAGCCGACACTAAACCGTCTGTGCGTGGATTATTTCCTGCACCAGTGACTGTGTTGTTGTAGTTCATGGTCAGGCCAAAGTAATCGTTGGTGTCATCGCCTGTATCGCCAACAGATGGTATGTTGTTTAAGTTGGTAAGCCAGCCACGTATGTTGTAGCGGAAGTCCAACGATTGCAGATAGTTTGTCCCTCCATCTTCGCTGTGCAATTTCTTTTTTACCACTTGCCCTAGTTCGTTGTACTCCAGTGCCGATAAGATCACTTCATTTTGCCCGTTAATCTTATGATACACTTTCAGCAGCCTGCCGGCATGGTCATAATCAAACCGCTTGCGCATAGCAGCAATGCCACCGTTGTTGTAGCTGATGGCGGTGTGCAGTTCTTCCAGTTTTTTACCACTAAAATCTACTAAATTGGAAACACGGTCGCGCCCACCTAAATGGTTGGAGCCGATGGTTTGGATGGTCTGCCCGTTGCGGTTGTAATGGGTAACGGTATTGAGCCAGTTGTTGGTGCCCAGTACTTTCACACTTGAGGCGACCACTTTGTCTTTCAATCGGTAAAAACGAACAAAAGGTTCATTGGAGGTGTTAGTCCAACTTTCGCTCGTGAATGCATACTCGGGTGTTGAACAAAAGCTACAGTTAGAATAGCTGTCATAGTAAGTTGCCACCAAGCATAAACTGGGATCTGTGATGCTTGGATAAGCATTATTGGTATAGCCCAGTACACCGCCAGCCCCAATTTTCTCACTGGTGATTGTCTGAGATGCCACAATAGAACGGACTTCGTCAATGGTCCCTGCTATTGTTACTAAACCAGAAATAACGGGCCTACCCAAATCATCGTATTTAGAAAACGAATATTGATTGGTAAGCCTTTGATTGCCATCTTGGGTAAGCACAAGTTGGTCAAGCCTATCGTAGACAAAGTACTTCCAATCCGTACCAGGCACCTTCTCTGCAATTTTTCGATGTAGGTTATCATACACGTATTGGTATGCATAGGTGTGGATAAGAGTACTTGTAGCCGACTGGGGAAAAGGTCTAACATTTGCTACCGGTAGATACCCTCCTTCATTTTTCAAAGTAATGGATACGCCTTCTAAATACCAAAATGTATCAATTACCTCCCCCGTTTCGGGATCCGGTGCAAATGAACTGATTGTCAACTCCGTATTTTGAGTAAGCAAAACATAGTTATCAGGAAGCGGGTTGTCTGTCACTTTTTGTTGAACTTTGACCAATGCTTCCGGTGGCAGCACAAATCGCAAGTCGCCAAAATCATCATACACGTAGTCTGTTTCTGCCCACACCGATCCGTTCACTTGCGATTTCAAGCAAATAGTCCGCCCATCTATATCTTTGAATAATTTTGAGGTATGGCCTTGTTCGTCTGTACTTGTAGTTATCGATATCGCACCCTGATTGTAATAGGTGAAATACAATCCGTACTTCATGTTTCCCAAGTCATTGATAAACCACCTCTTGACTTCGCCCGATTGATTGCCTCCGTACAAAACAGAACGGGAAGAACCTGATACAGGCTGCCACGCTTGACCAATAGAACCAATTTGAATGGATCTACTGAGAGGGCTTAATTCAAATTTTGATAGTTGATAAGGAGCAGGATCATCCGCAATTTTGTCAGAGGGGCTTAGGTAAAAATTCTGATGAGGACTACCCGTATAAGAACCAGAACCCAACAGATTTGGCACATAGTATCCTGAGCTTTGTGCTACCGAAATAGGTGCATAGGATATTACTTGTCTTCCTAAATTATCATACGAATAAACTGACACCACATCACTTGCCGATGGGGAAGATTGACGAGAGATGACTTGCATCGGCTTTTTGCTCGCATTTAAGTATTGTACACTACGCGCTACTTGACCAGATTGTACATTTAGTGATAGAAGCTGAGCTTCATCTGTGATGCCGCTTACAAGTACATTTGTAGTCGTGACGTTTTCTGACGGAATATATACCAGCAGACCTGGTGAAATGGTATAACAGGAATTGGCTGTTAATTTGACCGTATAACTTCCTGAATTTTCTACCTGGCACACAGCAGATGTTTTGCCTAGTAAATCCACTCCATTCAATTGCCATTGATAAAAATAACCTGTGGCAGGAGAAGCTGTCAATATGGTGGCGCCTTGGTATTGACTAGAATTACTTGCAGAAATTACAGCTGATGGCGGAGAACCATTATTATTTATATTAATTGCCAAGCTACCATCGTAGATATTATCTACACACTCCTCGTGAGTCGGATAAACCGTATTACATACTTGTCGATTTCCGCAATTGTATGGATTTCCATCATAGTCATAGTCGCAATAGTATTCATCATGGCATTCTTGCACCGGTGGATCATACACGGTTGTACATATTGTTTCGGCAGCGTGAAAAGTGAGCGTGCCACCTCCTGCCCACTTCGCATAGCAACTATTGTTACTTGAATAACTTGTAATGTTTCCATTGGCTGTAATTATCCAAGTCCCCGCAACATTTCCGAAATAATCCGTTGCGGTATACAGCTCTGGGTTATTTAGGCAAACGGAAGCGCTACCAGAAATAGTGACTGTGTGGTAAACTTGAGCGAGCGCAATATTGCTGACTGTAAGCGAAAAAAACAGATATAGACAGTATCTAGAGATTCTCATAATCAATTACCGGTTTTATAAGATGTTGAACTTAAAACATTTCGTGCGTCATCTCGAGTTAGCTTCTGTCTACCAAACTGATCATACTCTATATAAATGGTCTGATTATTAGCATCTGTTTGAGACGTAGGGCCAAATAATGGGTCGTAGCACGATGTAGACATGCGGGCATTGTTTGGGTGAATACGAACATCATCGAGTTGCACACCCTGAGAACCGCTTAATCGAATACTACAACCTGAGATGCCCGTTACCACATACTCAAACAACGACCAATCGGAAAGATTGCCAAGGTTCACGGTTCCAACTCCATCAACTGTTAAAGATCCAGCCGTTGTTTTCGCCCAAAACGAAACTGTATATTTTTCAGATGGATTCAGTCCTGACTTGCTTATGGTGCCTGTTCCTATATTTAAATAGCGAGTGCCTGTTTTAGCATTGCCTATTCCATACGTGCATCCACTAACTGTCCAGTTCCCATTTGTATTATCTTCAAACCCACTATAGGCACACAAATCGTAAGCTGAATTGATCACTTGAGCTAGTGAGCGGATTTTATATTGATCCACAATGTTAGCTGCACGGATATTATCTTTAGAAACATTTTCTATGGCAATACCAGAAAAATTATCGCGCTTGGTTATGCTGTTAACGAACTGCCAATTTGAAGGTGGTTGTAGAGAAGCATCCCACGCAGAAAATGAGTTGGGAAGATCTCCGGTTCTTTTCCAATAATAGTTATCGACCGGTGCCGGAAATGTTGAACCCGTTAGGCCCGCTGTCCAATATTTGCAGCGGGTGACCTGCGACTCTGTATACTTACCATTTATTTTTTGAGATACCTGTATGGGCAATGAAAGCAAGTTGCGAGACTTGGATGGGTCATACTTTTCGTACCAATAAACATACTCCGTTACTTCGGTTGCACTTGCTATTTTTGTTTGTGTTCTTACTTGGCCACTTGCCAAATCATAGGTGTAAATCATCGTAAACCCTGTGCCATCGGCCGATTGACCCAATACAGAAGGCCTTGCCCAAAAAGCTACATCTACCTTAGTTCCTTGTGAATTGTAAATAGGTACTGTTTCAAACAAGTTCATTGTACTAGACGAAGCTACTATGTTATTTGCGTTATCTTTCACGAAGGTTTGGTACGAGTTGCCAACATCTCTTAGGTCGGATGTGATGGAGATTCCTCCATCATCTGAGGTTGATAGCCCGTTGTTAAAAAAAGTTTTGGTGGAACCGTTTGGTTTAGAGGAAGCAACAAGAGTTCCAAGAGCAACGCTTACCTCTGCATACTGCGCTACTGAGCCAGTCGGGTCAATAGCTGCGGTTGTAAAGTTGTACTCAAATGCCACGTTTTGATCCTGCTCGTTTGGAGAACCCAGAACAATTGTATTAACAGGGTAGTCAACTTGCTTACCAATCACATCTTCGTTTATCGCATAGTAAAACAGAAGTTTAGTCGCATCTGGGTAACGTCCATATCCGTCCCATTTCACAATCATATTGTTTCCAACAAGAGACCTATAGGTCAATATCCCAAACTGATCATAGTCTGCATACCTAAAACCACTTAGATTACCAATATTCAGGGCTTTTTCGGCAACTCCACCGTTCTTCAAATACCATGACCAAAACGTACCCACTACACATTTCCCTGCCAATGTTCCATCATAGCTTCCTGAGAACCAACTGCCATCGAATAACCGATAAGATACGTTATCGGAATTCCAGGTGCCGTTTGTCCGTCTTCGGTATGCCTTTCCACCACTAAAAAAGAGATTGTATCCGGCCTTTGAAGACACTGCTGGACTTGGAGAGTTAATAATTGATTGAGTCCAGTAGGAGCCATTTGGATTAAATTCTGATAGATAGAGTTTTGTATTGTCAGAACTACCATTCACCATAAAATCCATTCCTACTGCTACGCTTCTAGGCTGAGCGGCAGTATAATTTGATGAAACTAGCCAATTATTTCCATCGAATCTTGCGCCTTTTCTATTCACATGATAATCCACAAAACCAACCAATGAATTGTCGATATTAAAGACGTAACTGTTATCGTCCCAATAACCAAAAAGACTACTGC
Organism: Cyclobacteriaceae bacterium; assembly: GCA_043777495.1. Classification (GTDB taxonomy): domain Bacteria; phylum Bacteroidota; class Bacteroidia; order Cytophagales; family Cyclobacteriaceae; genus ELB16-189. The sequence goes on from JAYWHU010000106.1 coordinate 101,968, forward strand.
CTCCATTGTCTCTTATAAAATTTAAATAGTTGATATCCCATCGGTAGATATATTCAGGGTTTTGGCCAGCCATGGCCACTGCGAATGATTGAGAACCAAACCACGTACTTGGAGAATAAAAACTACCATTGTAGCCTGCATAACCTAGACCAGTGGGAACAATTGAATACATCCATTTTTTTTCCTCGTTCAAATAACTGAGCGTGATTTGTGGCAATAGAGATGGTAAGGGAAATGGCCTTAAGTCATAGAAATTAATAAAATAGTTATTAGCTGATGTGTAATAATTTTTTCCTGAATTGCCCGATGACACACCGTATGTGCCGGTCATTGGTGTATCCATAAAGTTATCACCAATGAATGTATATACATGGCTTCGATAAGTATTATCATTGGCGTATGACCCTACTGCAACAAAATCCTCACCAGAAAGCAATGTGGGGCGCTCTGATCCTAAATCCAATAATTTAGGATTTGTACTTGGTGGCTCTATACCATTAAACGTTCCGTACATCCACCATTTTCCTCTCCTTGAGTCGTCTTTATAAATGATATACAATTCGTGATAGGAATATGGCTTGGCCAATATCGCACAAAAGTTGGGCTCCATTACCACTTGAAAATCATTGTAATGAACGGCTGTGATACTGCCCTGATCGGTTACGAAATTCGCTTTTATATTGAAGATGGTATGAATAAAAGTACTTTTCCATTCGCCTACCCATTGATAGATATAGACTCTAACAGGTGAATTGCCTGCATTATGGCTACCCCCACTACCTAAGGCTCTCCAAGCCACAACAATGTAGTCTGGCCCGAACCACATACTGGGTTCTGCATAACCATTGGGGCCTTGGTAATCTGCTGGTGGGGCTGTTGCTGCAAAGTCTCTCTTAGAATGACCTATTGCATTATTCGTCATTTGATAGGTATATGAAGCAGTTGCACCAGTTGCATAAGTAATCTTTTGCAAAAAGCCTTTGTACCCGTTTGCAGTAGTTGACATATAGTAGTCGAGTAGTAATCCGGTACCTGGTTGTACTAATCCAGATGAATTTCGGGTAACAATACCCGTCAATAACATCTTTGCTGTGTTGCCTGAATTAATTGATGAGTAGCTAAAGTGAACCGACAAGAATTTATTGTTACCCTCTTGGTATGCCTCAATGCGTTCAAGGTATTTTTTTTCATATACCTCTTGATAAGCATCTGGCTCTCCTTGTTCAGTGTGAGGTTCCATATAGTATTGAGCATCCTTATCGTTATAAAAAAATTGAACTTTCTTGCCAACTGGATCCGTAATTTGTTTTAAATAAGAAGCTTCGGTATGCTTTAGTCCGCCAATCCCTACAGATGATTCCACATTCATGTACTCATAGGTGGTTTTCTCACCCAATAGATTAACGACCTCTGAAAGGTTCCAAGCATAAGCCATTTGTGACTGGCCAGAGGTATTGGCGCTGTTGCCAATCCAATTGTTCCAACGAACTACATATTGTATGGTGTTTCGGCCACTATTCTTATCTCCGTACACATACTTGAAACCATTTTCTTTAACAATCACCCATTGGCTGGCACCTGCTCCGCTTTGATTGTAGTCGGCCGGATCGTAATAGAATTTGATTTGCCAAAACTGATATTTCTTTGTTTGGTATGCATTGAACGAACCCGTTGCATCTGTACCCGAACCTGTTCTGATTAATCTATTGCTGATACCCCCTTCAATAATATAGAACGTATCGTCCTCCCTAGATCCTGTGCTTTTATGATCACAGACAATTCTAGGCATGTCCATCGACCAGCCTAATCCAAGTATACCAGTGGGTGCTTCCAGGTTCCATGTATCTACGTGATTTTGAACATTAGAACTGTAAGAAATCGCTACATTCACCCCAAGCCCTTCTCTGCTGGTAAATGAAACCAGATTCAACGGCAAATGAACATCCCCCGTAAATAAATTCACACTACTCTGTGCAGCCCCAATGTTGTCTGGTGCCATACTGAATGAACTTACATTAGGTGAGGCACTTGGAGGCTCTATTTGCCCATATGTAATGACTAGGCCAAAAAAAGGCCAAACAAAAAGTAAAATCAAAATAACCCTTTTCATCCTTTAATTTTTATTTTCAATTTTCTCAACCCTATTTTTCAGCGCCTGATTCTCTTTTTTCATCTCAATCAAATGTAGCGTCAGCTCCTCCACCTTCTTCAGCAGCAGCATGTTCATCTCGCCTAGTTGCACACCGTTTTTTTCCATCTCTTTGGCAGAGGGCACTTCGGGCAGGTGCTTGTTGGCATCTATGTAAGCCTTCGTATCTTCCAAAGACATGAGATTGTATTCTTTTTCAAAGACATAGTCTGGAGCCACAGAACCAAGTAAATCTACTTTCACTTCGTTGGTGTGGATGTTGCCTTTTACGGTGAGCTTGGCATCGGGGGCGGTAGTGCCTATGCCTACGTTGCCTCCTGAAGATATTCTCATATATTCTGTATTATCGACACCAAAACCTAGCTCATGTGAACCAGCACCTACACTTGTCTCAGAAGCACCAAAATCTATATAACAACTATTTACTGCACCGTCAATATTTCTTTGAAGCCTTAAACTATTTCCCCACCAGTTATTATCGGTAGTGCTATACTTCCTTAATTTTAAATCTAGACTTTGCAAATTTGCTACATTGGTACTAAAACGAGTAATTAGAACTTCAGAGTTTAGGCTTGCTCCAATAGGAGAAGTAGATAGGACGTGTAGATTTGAAGAAGGTGATGCTGTGCCAATGCCCACTTTACCTGCTGCATAACTTATATCACTTCCATTAGTGGCCCACTGCGAAGCTCCCCCTCCAGAAATAGGTAAGCCATTTACTAAAATAGAAGTAGCGTTGATGGTGCCAGCTACATCTAGTTTGTAGGCGGGGGTGGTAGTACCAATACCAAAGTTTCCGTTTGCGGCTACCCTAACTTGCTCAACATTATTTGTCGAAAATATAATTGGTGAATTCTCACGATTCCAGATATAAGCCCCGTATGAGTCATCATATCCAAAATTTACACCATCATTTATTGTTGACCCTGTTAGGTTAGTTGTTGTCCTCATGCCTGCATAAGTTGCTTGATGGACATGCAGTATTTGAGAAGGATTTGAAATGCCTATGCCCACATTGCCAAGCTTATCGATGCGCATTCTTTCATTACCGATAGCGGCACCCCCAGTTCCAAAACTAATAAATCCATTAGGATCATATGCATCTAGCAAAATACCATTAGGCGAGCTACTGTTTATGAAGGTCTGATTTGGCTGAAATAATCCCCAGTTGTAGGATGAGCCCGTAAGCCCAAATTGTCCTAGATCACCTGAGCTGTTTTTTAAATTGATAGCACCATAATTAGCAGCGTTTGTTGTCTCTATTTGAATAGCTTGATTTGTAGGGTCGGTGTTTCCAGTATAAACTATGTTAAGCTTAGCGGTAGGTGCACTAGTGCCGATGCCTACACTGCCAGTTGTATAATTATTTGCACTCGGGCTCCACGAGGCAGCCCCACCTCCTGAAATAGGTGCGCCATTCACTAAAATAGATGTGGCGTTGATAGCACCGTTTACATTTAACTTATAGGCTGGATTGGAAGCGATGCCAATGCCTACATTACCGTCCTCATTGATCATCATACTGGTCAATGCCCCTCCGTTTTTTCGTGTATAAAACGAGAGCGTTCCTGTATGGTTAGTATGGCTTACCGTTTGTGCAATTATCCCCGCAACTGAAACATCTTGCGAATCTGAGAAACCAATTACATTAAAGTTATTATCGGTAGCATTGGCATTCTTCAGGTACAGACCTATCTCAGAATAATTAAAAGCACTTGGGTTCGTGAATGAACTGTTAGTGTTTAATTGTAGCTTGGTCAATGGGTTGATAGTCCCAATGCCTACATTTCCATTATTGAGTACTTTCATCAAAGGGTTAAAACTTACAGGTGCGCCAACGCTTCCTACGCCTGCGCTTCTAAATGTAAAACCACCGACATCAAACATAAGTTGAGAACCCCAATCGGCAATCGAATAAGTATATCCTCCGCCATTGACATAATTATATCCAAAACCAATCGAACCGTATTCGCCACCAGGTCCACCGATGGCTACCCGAGGGGCACCTGTCTCATTGGCAACGTAAGCTCCTCCTTTGGCATTAATAGTACCATTGATATCTAACTTATAAGCGGGTGTCGTTGTGCCAATCCCAACATTACCCGCTGTATTTATCCGCATAGCCTCCAAACCATTTGAATAAAAGGTAGGAAAGAAACTATTTACAGCATTCATTCTAAATTCTCCAGAACCACCATAGAGCTCCAAACTTCCTAGTAAGCCATCGGTGGCGTTAGCAAACCTCAGTATTTTTACGCTGGCATCGTTGGTAGCGGAGTTCTGTATACTGATAACAGGGGAAGCAGCCATAACGGTAAGCAACCGCGCAGGGGTAGCCGTACCAATGCCGAAATTTCCACCTGATAGTAACGTCATCCGGTTCGTGCCATTGGTGTTGAACGACATGTTGGTGGCGGCTGCGGTGGTGTTAAATATACCGTTGACAGTATTGAACTGGTTGGCACGTACGTTGCCGTTCACATGCAGCCAATCGGCAGGGGCAGTGGTATTGATACCAATGTTTCCATTGCTATTAAGAATGGTGAGCCGTGTGGTGGGTGTTGCCCCTGTTTGCAATGATAGGTTGCTGGGGGTGGTGGCCGTAAAGGTTCCGTTCGTGGAGGACACTTGGCCAACGGTTGATGAAGCTGCGATCAAAAGCACAGT
>JAYWHU010000107.1:0-2752 GCA_043777495.1 Cyclobacteriaceae bacterium
GTAGAGCTATTTTTTGATTTTTAAACAAAAAAATGATTTTCACACAGCCTCTGCAACGCGTGCCGTACAAGTTAGGGTAGAGTAGATAGGGATATAAAAATAGAAGTAGGAGATAAGAGCGAGTGAAGAAGAAAAGGATAAAGAGTAGAGAAGAAATGAGTAGGTCAGTAACATACAAGCAAGCCGTAACCAGCAACACCAAACTCTACAGCAGAATTACGGTGACGGATGATGCTTACCTGCCCGATGGTGCAGACGTGACCCTACGCGCCACCGAAAATATTTACGTGCACAAGCGCTTTAAGAAAGGAGTTGGCAAATCCTTCCGAGCTTATATAGACAACACGGGCCCCTATATCTACGATGCCATCGGCAACTTGATAGCCGACCAAAATGAAGGTGCCACCATTAGCTGGACACCCTACGGCAAAGTGCGCGAAGTAAAAACCAAGGGCGATAGCATTACCGTAAGCTACCGCTATGATGCCGCGGGCAACCGAGTGGAGAAACGAGTTGCTACCCTCACGAAAGATGCCCTGCTCATAGAAGAATTGACCAACTACCTGCGTGATGCCAGTGGCAATGTAATGGCCATTTACAAAGACAATGTAATGACCGAGCAACCCATCTACGGCAGCAGCCGACTAGGCCAATACCTTGGCGGCCGCAAAGAAGGCCAGCAGCGCTTTGGCAGAAAGAACTATGAGCTCACCAACCACCTCGGCAACGTGCTCACTGTAATTACCGATAACATTAACATGAGCACTACTGATGGCGTGTATGCCACCGTGGTGAGCGCCACCGACTACTACCCGTTTGGTTTGGAAATGAAAGGCCGCACGTATAGTAATGACCAGTACCGTTATGGGTTTAATGGCAAGGAGAAGGACAACTCGTTTGCATCCGGCAATAGTTATGACTATGGCTTTAGGATTTACAACCCGAGGATTGCGAGGTTTACGTCTCCTGATCCAGAAGCACACAAATATCCAGGGTATTCACCTTATTCCTACGCCCTTAACACACCCGTTTCCGCAGTTGATCCTGATGGTCGGTTAATTATTTTTATTGGTGGTTTAAGGTTATGGGTTGGCCAAGGTGATCAGAAAGGATATGGATACGGAACAAAAAAATCAATTCAGGGAATCTATAATCAAGATGTTTCGGGCTACTGGTCAACGGATAAGAACAGTTTTGGTCGTAAGGCAGATATTAGCGGAGGATTTATTAATCGTATAAATGATAATAATGCTTGGTATACTAGTGGATCCTCTTTTTGGACATCGCAACCGCAAGATAGAATTCAGCAAGGCAAATCAAAGGCCGAAGAATTCCACGCGATGGTTCAAAGTGGGCAAATAAAATTAGAAAAAGATGAGACTATCAAAATCGTTTCACATAGTCAAGGTGGTGCTTTTTCTGTAGGATTTGCACAACAACTTTTTTCATATAAAGATGCCAAGGGAAAGCCAATTTATAATATTGAGGTATTGTACTACATTACTCCCCACCAGCCTACGAAATCAGGATTTGAAAACCCAGAGGGTGTGAGAGGTGTTCAATATTCAAATCGGAGTGATGCCATTTCTTCAGATGATCCATTTTGGTTGCCAAATGGGGGAAGCGAACTTGGCCCTGTAAAAAATATAAGCGAGGTAATTTATAGCGATGTTTTGCCAAATCAACAGTGGTTTTCGAAGCCAGGATTAAAATCGACTGGAGCTGCGGGCAATCGAGGCGGTCACAACGTAACAGACAATGATTTTATTTTCAATATTCCTCCAGGCGAAAAAGGATATGTAGCACCAAGAAAAGATACCCCAAAGCAAACTGGGACTAGCAATAATTGAAATTTTTATGAAACGACTGCGTTATTCGCCTAAAGAAACTTTTAAGTACGCATTATTAATATCAACAGCTATTTTGGTCATTAGTGGATGTAGAAATACTTATAAATTGAGTAAAGATGATTTAAGTTGGAATCCATATCATGGTGGCGAGAGTTTGATTTTTCAGAGCAATAGAGGTGATATAGACACGGTGTTTATAAAGGAGGTGAGGCATTCAAGTGTTCCTACCGATCCTTTGGCAATTTTTCAAAGTTATCGTGAAGTTTTAGAAGTAGTAGCAAAACATTCTGATCCGGTTTCGATAAATGGGCAACGATACCTTGAAAACTCATTTTTAAAATTATACTCTACGGATAACAAGAATACTATCTTAACCTTCAGTTTTGCAGCTAAAAAATCATGGTTCTACGCAGATTCTTATTTTAAAAATGATATTGAGAGATTGGCTAATATTGAGTTGGTGACTCAAAGTTTCAAGTACACTGATGTTATTAAGTTGGAACCGCAAAATATAGAGTACCTTAATAGACCTGAATTCATATTAGCGATGTATTGGAGTAAGACAAAAGGATATGTTCGTTATGACTTAAAAAATGGACTTTACTGGGAGTTAAAGCAGTAAGTTTATTTCTTCTCTCTTCTCCGCAGAGTCTCCCGCCTCGGGGACTCTGTCGGAAGCAGGCAAGTAGAGAGAGGAAAGGCCGAGGCAGGGTAAGTGAAGAAGAGAATGGTGTAGTAGAAAAAATAGGCGCAGAGTCCCGAGGCGGAGACTCTGCGAGGAATGATGTTTCAAAAAATAGTAGGCCCCCAACTGGCGCAAGCGTCCCGCTTGTGCCACAAAGGCTGGGCTGAGAGGATGGAAGTAAAAGTTGATAGAAGAAGTGTTGGGGGAAATGTATGAG
>JAYWHU010000108.1:0-9288 GCA_043777495.1 Cyclobacteriaceae bacterium
GTAGAGCTATTTTTTGATTTTTAAACAAAAAAATGATTTTCACACAGCCTCTGCAACGCGTGCCGTACAAGTTAGGGTAGAGTAGATAGGGATATAAAATTAGAAGTAGGAGATAAGAGTGAGTGAAGAAGAGAAGGATAAAAAGTAGAAAAGAAATGAGTAGGTCAGTAACCATAGCAGACGAAACCGTAATCGACAAGATCTATCGCATCCGCGGCAAGAAAGTAATGTTGGATAGGGACTTGGCTGAGATGTATGGAGTGGAGATCAGGGCTTTGAATCAAGCGGTTAAGCGCAATGAAAACCCCGATGGATCATCAGTAACCACTGTCACGGAAGGTGAATTTGTTGTAAGGTATTCAGAGGATTAAATTTTCGAACAACACTCGTAAAAGTAAAAGAGCAGGACGAAAAAAGAACGAACACAAAAATAAAGAATGAAGCTGTTGAGCATCTATAAATTTTTTATTCTATCGCTTGCGATCGTGCTTGCTCAAGCAGCATTTGCCCAAGAGCTAACTTTCTCCCTCAAGTGGGGCAAAGAGTTTGAGGCATCGCGCAGGTCTACCCTCAATGATATTGTGGGCCATGATGCTACGGGCATTTATGCGGTGAAGTTGCGCACAGGCTTTTCTAACCTAGACTATACCCTTGAGCATTACAACACCGATTTTTCACCCACCAAATCATTTGACCTTGATATAGAAGCGGGCAAAGAAAAAGTTAGGGTAAACAACATCATCTACCTGAAAGGGAAGTTGTTGATGTTCTACGCCACTCCAGACCGTAAAGCCAAAAGGAATAGGTTGAGCCTGCAAGAGATTGATAAAAGCACGCTGCGCCCAACAGGTGAAATAAAAAAAATAGGAGAGATAGATTATGCCGGCAAAAAGAAATACAACGATGGCGATTTCTATTATAAGATATCGCGCAACAGTTCTAAAATCTTGATTGTATACTCATTGCCATACGCGGATGAAGAACCACAAAAATTTGGCTTCCATGTGCTCAGCAACCAACTGAATACCCTTTGGCAGAAAGACATTGTATTGCCCTACCCCGATGACCTATTTGATATCATCAACTTCCGTGTGGACAACGAGGGCAACGCCTACCTGCTAGGCAAAGTCTTTAAAGAAAAAAGAAAAGAGAAACGCAGAGGGCTGCCCAATTATAGTTATGAAGTGATTGCTTGCCGCGATGCAGGTAACAGCGTGCAGCAATACCCAATTAGCGTAGAAGATCGATTTCTTACCGATATGCAAATAGAAATACAAGATGCGCAAACGATTATCTGTGCAGGCTTTTATTCAGAGAAGGGTACAGTGAGCATTCGAGGCACTTACTTCTTAAAGGTAGATGCGGCTACTAAAACCATCAAAGCAAAAAACTTCAAAGAATTTGATATTGGTTTCATAACTCAACACATGACCGCACGCGAAGCCAAAAAGGCCGAACGAAAAGAAAAGAAAGGCCAAGAGGTAGAGTTGTTCGAGTACGACTTGGACAAACTATTGGTAGGCAAAGACGGCAGCGCCATTTTGATTGCCGAGCAATATTTTGTGCGCTCAGTGGTGATGTACCGCATGATCAATGGTCGCCAGGACTCATACACTGTCAATCATTATTATTATAACGATATCATCGCGGTAAAAATGGATCCCTCCGGTGAAATTGCTTGGGCCAAAAAAATACCCAAGACCCAGCACACGCGCGAGGACGGAGGTTTTTACTCCAGCTACGCATTGGCCATCGTCAAAGGCAACCTCTGTTTCATCTTCAACGATAACCCCGATAATCTGGAATTGGATAACGATGAGAAAGCAGACAACTACAGACCGTCTAAGTCCATTGTTGTAGTAGCTAGCTTAGATCAAAAAGGCAACCTCACAAAAAAGCCAATTTTCAATTCCAAAGATGTAGAGGTGATCACCGTGCCAAAGGTGTGTGAGCAGATTTCAAATACAGAGGTAGTACTCTTTGGCCAGCGAAAGAAGACGCAACAGTTTGGTAAACTTAGTTTTAATTAAAAACAAAAGATATAATTTTTAGCTCATGACCTTCGACAAAATCTACCAATACAACTTCCCCACCACCATTCGGTTTGGTGCTGGCTCAAGTAGTGAACTTTCTGACTATCTCATTAAGAATAATTTAAACAAACCTTTGGTGGTCACTGACCCCACTGTGGCTCAACTTCATTTCTTTAAAAAGATTATTGAAAGTTTGAAAACTAAAAATATTTCTGTTGAAGTATTTTCAGACATTCATAAAAATCCCGTGAAGTCGGATGTGTATAAGGGAACCGATGCTTTTGATGAAACGAAACGTGATTCTATTATCGGCATTGGCGGTGGGGCTGCGTTGGACGTAGCGCGCGCCATAGTTTTGCGCGTTAATCATCGCGAAGACTTGTTTAAGTACGATGATCTGATTGGTGGAGATGTTTTTGTGACGAATGATGTTCCACATTTTATTACCATTCCCACTACAGCGGGTACTGGTAGTGAAGTAGGTCGTAGTGCTATCATTGCCGATGACATTACTCATCAAAAGAAAATTCTTTTCTCACCTAAACTCTTAGCTAAAATAATTTTTGCCGATCCACTGTTGACGATGGAGTTACCTCCGTTCATCACCGCGGCTACGGGCATGGATGCACTCACTCACAACATGGAAGCTTATCTCGCAAAAATGCCGCACCCATTGTGCGAGGGAATTGCCTTGGAAGGAATTTCTTTGATCAATCAATCATTGGAAACGGCCGTGAACAAATCTGATCTAGAATCACGAAGCAAAATGTTGATTGCTTCGCTCATGGGCGCCATTGCTTTTCAAAAAGGTTTGGGCGTGGTGCATTCATTGGCGCATCCACTTTCATCGATGCTGGATACACATCACGGCTTGGCCAATGCCGTAAATATTCCTTATGGAATGGAATTTAATATTGCCGGATTTGAAAATAAATTTAAACGCATAGCCACCACACTTGAATTGAAAGAGCAATCTGGAAAAGCAGTTGTCAATTATTTATTTGAACTAAATTCAAAAATAAATATTCCGCATAAACTTAGCGCGATTGGTGTAAAGCCGGAACATATCGAAACATTGGCCGACTTAGCGATTGCGGATTTTGCACACCCCAATAATCCTAAGCCGGTAAACCGTGAAGATTTTAAACAGTTGTATTTAAAAGCTCTTTGATTCATGAGCAAAGTGATAATTGGAGTGACTGATTGCAGCAAGTATAATAACTATGCGAATTGGATTTCCAAAGACTCCCAAGTTGAAACAATCAAACTCGGCTATCAACTTAATAATTTTGATGACATCAAAAAATGCCAGGGTATTGTGTTAACTGGCGGAGAAGACGTGCATCCGCGTTTTTATAATAAGCTAGAATACCTTGAGCTTTGTTATCAAGACGACATGGATGAAAAGCGTGATGAGTTCGAATTAAAAATTTTGGAATTCACACAACAAAATAAAATCCCTATTCTAGGTATTTGCCGCGGGCTTCAAATAGCCAATGTTTTTTTTGGAGGCACGTTGATTCCTGATATTCCTACGTTCGGCAAGTTCAATCATTCTAAGAGAGAAGGAAGTGATACCTATCATGACATTCGCGTTGATGTCAATAGTAAAGTGTATAAAGTGATAGATACAGTTGTAGGAGAGGTTAATAGCGCACATCATCAAAGCGCAGATCGGGTTGGCAAAAGTTTAGCGGCAAATGCTTTTTCCATAGATGGGGTTGTAGAGGGGTTAGAATGGATCGATGATTCAGAAAGACCCTATTTGAGTTTAGTTCAATGGCATCCGGAAAGGATGAAAGATCAAACAAGCCCATTATCAGCAAATCTTAAAAAAGAGTTTTTAGACCAAGTTGGTCAACAAAAGATAAGTTTAGTCGCTTAGATACTAGATAAAAAATCATGCCGACTATTTTCTTTAAATTTGGATTTAGGTTTTATTTTGTAAGCTATGATTGTAGAGAACCCGCGCACGTGCATGTCGGTGATGGTGCGAAGAAGATATGAAAGTATTGGTTAAGGGGAAATCAAGTCATACTTGCAGATAGTTCAGGATTTACAAAAAGAGAACTGTTCAAAATAGAAAAAGTGATACTAGAAAATTATTCCACCATACTAAAAACATTCTATGAATTCTGTAAAGAGTACAAGAAATAAGAAGAGTGCAACAGAGTGGATAGGTAAATTGTCATTTGATCAATTACCGAAGATAATGGATGTTGCATTTATAAAAGATGAGATCGCATTTGTTTTGGATGATGAGCGGATTGTTTATATCCCTCTTGCTTGGAGCAAGAAACTTCAAAAAGCAAAATCAAGTCAACGCCAAAATTTTAAAAATGCTGGGATCCATGTTTTCTGGGATGATGTGGACGAGATCATTGGCGTAAAGAACATTTTGTTCAGGAAAGAACTTTTTATCTAGGCTCCAAAATGAAAATCATCAATCCTGCTACCGAGGAAATTATCAAAGAAGTTCAAGAAGACTCACTTGAATCTGTTAAAAATAAATTTGAGCTACTGCATTCCGCGCAAGCAAAATGGCAGCAGGTAGAATTGAAAGAAAGAATTAAAATACTTCAATCCTTTTCTGATTTGTTGGAAAAGAACATAGAGCATTTGGCTTCGGTGTTAACTTCTGAGGTAGGAAAACCCTTACAACAATCGCGCAACGAAATAAATGGTGGACGAGCAAGGATTAAATGGTTAACTGAGAATGCAGAAAAATATTTGGCGGATGAAGTGATGCACGAAGAGAAGGGTCTCACAGAAAAAATTTCTTACGAACCGCTAGGTATCATCTGCAATATCTCTGCTTGGAACTATCCGTACTTAGTTGGAATAAATGTTTTTGTTCCCGCACTACTAGCAGGCAATGCTGTGATGTACAAGCCATCTGAGTATTCTACCTTAACGGGATTAGAAATAGAAAAATTATTGAAGCAAGCAGGTGTACCTGAAAACATTTTTCATGTCGCCATTGGCGCACGTGCAGTCGGTGAGCTATTGTTGGAGTTACCGTTCAATGGATATTTTTTTACTGGCTCTTACAAAACCGGAAAATACATTTATGAAAAAGTGGCGCCCAAGATGGTTCCTTGTCAATTAGAATTAGGTGGCAAAGACCCATTATATGTGGCCGATGATGTAGCTGATGTGAAAGCAGTGGCAGCCGGCACAGCCGATGGCACATTTTATAACAACGGACAGAGTTGTTGTGCCGTGGAGCGGATTTATGTGCACGAAAAAGTGTATGACCAATATGTAAATGAATTTATCAAAGAAGTAAAATCGTGGAAGCTAGGAGAGCCAACTGAAGCTGGAGTTTACATCGGACCATTAACTCGCACAGAGCAAGTGAAATTTTTAGAAGGGCAAGTGAAAGATGCCATTCAAAAGGGAGCAAAGATTGAAACGGGCGGAAAGCGCATCGATAAAAAGGGTTTTTATTTTGAACCCACCGTAATTACAAATGCAAACCATCACATGAGTGTGATGCGCGAAGAATCGTTCGGTCCCATCATTGGTATTATGAAAGTGAAAAACGATGACGAAGCCATTCAATTGATGCAAGATACGGAGTATGGATTGACTTCGGCTGTGTATAGTGCAAATCAATCACGTGCAGAAAAAATATTAAGTCAAATCAATTCTGGTACTGGCTATTGGAATTGCTGCGATCGCGTGAGTGCTTCCTTGCCTTGGAGCGGAAGGCAACATTCTGGCTTTGGGGCTACGCTCTCGTATGTAGGATTGAGAGCTTTCACAAAGGTGAAGGCGTATCATTTGAGAGGTTAGCTAGGCAGCCTATATCTAGCTCTGGATTGCCCTCCCTTTTTTTGGTTGCTATTTTTTAAGAAGGTGGAGATTTTGGCTAAATTCATATAGGCTTTTGAGCCTTAAAAAAAATAACTTCTCCTATATTTACAGTTTGACTCTCACAGAAAGGTGCAAAATCAAGTAAAATGAGAACATTCATCTTTGTCACTGGTATTTTAACCATATTTTTAGGCTCCATTTCTGAAGCCTTATATGCCCAATGCGGCACGGCCGGTGATCAGGTAACCTATGGAAGTAATTCCTGGATTGGCTATGTTTACAATGGTCAAAATAATTTTACCACAGCCTATCAAGGTTTTATTACGGAAACACAAAATTTTGATGAAGGCTTCAATGGAGACTTTGGCCCCTTTGCTGTAAATACGGCATGCTCTGTAACCAGTACAGATTTTAGTGTTCGGTTTAAGATGCAATTGAACTTGGCTTGTGGTACTTATCAATTTACAGTTGGTGCAGATGATGGTGTCCGGTTCAGCACCGATGGAGGTTCTACTTTTTTAATTAACGATTATTCAGATCACGGCTACAGAACTACCACTGCCACTACTTTCCTTACTGGTGGCTTGTATAATTTTATTACTGAATATTATGAAAATGGAGGTAACAATAGAGTTACATTCTCTTACGTGTTTCTGAGTAATTCTACTGGGGGTGTAATAGGAAGTGATCAAACAGTTTGTGGTAACCCAGCAATAGATCCTACTGCTTTCACCAGTACTTCGCCAGCCCTATTTTGTTCTGGCAACGCGCTTACGTATCAATGGCAATCTTCGCCCGATAATTCTGTCTGGAGTGATATTTCAGGTGCCAATTCTGTTATTTATGATATCCCCTCAGGCTTCGCTATTGGCACTCAGTATTTCCGCAGAAGAGCAACTGACAATGTTACTTCGGATGTGGCATATTCAAATACATTAACTGTAATTGGACAGAATTCTTTGGGCGATCAAGTAACATACGGATCTGGCGCGACTCCGTGGATCGGCTATGTGTATGATGGCGTAAATAATTTCTCTACTAATTATTTAGGATACCTAACGGAGCCTGCAGCTGCAAATTTTGACGAAAGCTTTACTTGCGATGCTTGTACCATTTCCCTAAACGGGTGCAACCTCTTTACAGAAACTTTTACAGTACGATTTAAAAGTCAGCAAACCTTGCCCTGCGGCAATTATCAATTTACTATTGGCGGAGATGATGGCGTACGCCTAAGCATTGATGGGGGGAGTACTTTTTTGATAAACGACTATAATGATCATAGCTACCGCACGGCTACCGCTACCACTTACCTCACAGCAGGTACTTATGATTTGGTATTGGAATATTATGAAAGTGGTGGGGGTAATCGGGTTACATTCTCTAGCTCAATAGTTTCAAACGGTACCGGAGGGCAGATAGGATCAAGCCAAACACTTTGTAATGCTGGCGCAATTGACCCTGCCGCTTTTACTAACATCACTTCTGCGGCATTTTGCACTGGCGTGCTTACGTATCAATGGCAAGATTCTCCAGACAATAGTACATTCACTGATATTTCGGGAGCCACTTCAGCAACGTACGATATTCCCTCAGGTTTTCCTGCACCTGCCACTCGTTATTATAGACGAAGCGCAGCCAATGGTGTTACAACTGAATATTCGAACACTGTCACAATAATAGCTACTTCTGTTTCTGGTGATCAAGTAACCTATGGAAACGGAAGCTGGATTGGTTATGCCTATGATGGAGTGAATAATTATTCATCTCCAAGTTATCAGGGCAGCTTTACCGAGCCAGCTATATTTGATGAAAGTTTTTGTGGTGACAATTGTGACTTTACAATCGCGGGCTGTCCATTGAATACTCAAACTTTCACAGTTCGATTTAAGATGAGGATTACATTGGCGAATGCGGGCTACACTTTTACAATTGGTGCCGATGATGGAGTGCGGTTGAGTATCGATGGGGGCAGCACGTACTTGCTCAGCGATTATTCTGATCATGGCTATCGAACGATCACCTCAGGTGTAACTAACCTAAATGGAACGTATGACTTTATATTGGAATTCTATGAGAATGGCGGGGGTAACAGGGTTTCATTTAACTATGTTGCTGGTCCTTTGCCAGTTACTCTCACTGAATTTAATGGAAGACAAGTAGATAACCATAATTTGTTGGAGTGGACAACGGCCAGTGAAAAGAATAACAGTGGCTTTTATGTAGAACGTAGCCTTGATGCAAGGAAATTTGAATCAATTGGATGGGTGGCTGGAAATGGTACTACGCTTATCCAGCAATCTTATTTTTTAAAAGACGAGCAGCCACAGGTTGGCATCAATTATTATCGATTGAATCAGCAAGACTTTGATTTAAAGCAAGAATACTCTAAGGTGATTTCTATTACCTACAACGGTGAGCAGGAGTTTAATCTTTATCCCAATCCATCTAAAGGGGATGTCACTATTACTTACCATGCTCAATTGGGCGAAGTGCCTTACTTGAAAATAATTGACACCATACGCGGAGGTGATACGAATTTTTCAGCTATCCAATCTCAAGGGAAATTTTACTTATCCAATTTGCCACCGGGTATCTATTTAGCTTGGATAACGGTTGGGAAAAATTCAGCGAAGAAGAAGTTTATTATTTTGGAGTAAAAATCATGCTATTTTGTGAAAGCCAAACGCGGTCAATGTAGATTCATTCTTTAGGATTTAATTAGAGTTTCACAAATCCAATCTTTAGTAAGAGATGCTAATTGTGGAATTAGATTTTGTTTGCTGGCTTTAAATGCGTGATTAACACCTTCCATTTTGCGTAGCATTGCTTGAGGCAAGCTATAAGTTACGCTTTCTAGTAAGCTCCATTCTGCCAATTCATCGCGCGTTCCTTGCATAAATAGCATGGGTACCTTCACATCTTTCAAATGTTCAGCGCACTCAATGGAAGGCTTATCGGCCTCGATGATTTCTCCAGAAACAGTACCAATTTTTTCCGAAACGAAAAGTTGAATCGGTGTTACTTTCATGTAAGAAAGATAACACAAATAATTTCTTTATTCATTCTTCAACACATCCGCAGGATTAGCCTTCGCCACTTTCAATGTTTGTGAGCCAATCATCACCACTGCAATCAGGGTTACAGCAATTACCGCCATCGATCCTTCCAACAAACCTAAAGGAGCGTGGTTGGTTATTTTTGGTAGCATAATTTTTTCAAAGAATAAATAAGTAAGAGGCAGCGCAATCAACGTAGCAAACCCAAGCAACACAAAAAATCCTCTGCCTAATAAATAAACCAATCCACCTTCGGTAGCTCCCATTACTTTGCGGATGCTGATTTCTTTCAAACGTGTTTCTGTTGTGAAAACTACCATGCCAAGTAAACCTAATGAGGCAATACAGATGGCAAGAAATGCGATTGCCCCTGCCAGCTT
>JAYWHU010000109.1:0-9199 GCA_043777495.1 Cyclobacteriaceae bacterium
ATTTATATTAGTAATTGCCTGTATCAATTTCATGAATCTATCCACAGCACGCTCCAGCAACCGCGCCAAAGAAGTGGGTGTGCGAAAAGTAATGGGGTCATTGCGTTCTCATCTAGTAAAGCAGTTCTTAACAGAATCTACATTGGTTACACTGTTCTCATTCATCGTAGCTATTGGTATTGCGTTTCTGATCCTTCCTTTATTTAATGATCTCGCACTAAAGCAACTCCGTATTCCATTTGGTAATTTATCTTTCTATTTACTCCTTTTTGGTGCCGCTCTATTCGTTGGATTATTGGCGGGCATCTACCCTTCTTTTTTCCTCTCAGCATTTAAGCCTGTAAATGTTTTGAAGGGGCGTGTAGCATTAGGAATGAAAAGCGGTTTCATCAGAAGTTCATTGGTAGTCTTTCAATTTATGATTTCTATTTTCTTGATTGTTGGAGCTATTACGGTTAATCGTCAATTGACCTACATCCAAAATAAAAAATTGGGTTTTGAAAAAGATCAGGTAATTATTGTGAGAGATGCATACGCGCTTCGCCCGAATAAAGTGGAGACATTCAAAAATGAAGTGTTAAAAAACAGCTCCATCCAAAGCGGAAGTATTTCTGGCTTTCTTCCTGTGGAGAGCGAAAATTCGGGGCGCAATGATAATACGTTTTGGAAAGAAGGCAACGAGCCTACTACAGAAAACATGGTAAGCATACAAAACTGGAATACCGATTACGATTACATAAAGACCTTTGGCATGAAAATGAAACTCGGGCGAGATTTTTCAAATGAATTTCCTTCTGATTCATCTGCTGTAATTTTAAATGAAACATCCGTTCAACATTTTGCGTTAGGCGATGATCCCATCGGCAAAAAGATTAGCACTTTTGATGGAGAAAAACCTGACGGTTCCCCAGACCCCAATCAAATAAAGTCATGGACAGTGATTGGAGTAGTTGAAAATTTTCATTTTTCCACCATGCGCGAAGGGATTACTTCTCTTGGATTGTTCTTAGAAAAAAGCGATGGCTTTGTAAGTTTCCGTTTCAATGCAGGCAATACTCAAGAGATTATCAAGTCAATAGAAAAGTCTTGGGAAAATCTTGCTCCCGATCAACCCTTTCAATATTCTTTCCTTGATGAAGATTTTGGAAAGATGTATGCCTCAGAACAGCGATTGGGGAAAATCTTTTTCGTCTTCGCAGGCTTGGCTATCATCATTGCTTGTCTTGGGTTATTTGCGCTTACGGCTTTCACGGCTGAACAACGCACCAAAGAAATCGGAATTAGAAAAGTACTGGGCGCCAGCGTGAGCAGCATTGTGGTATTACTCTCCAAAGAATTTGGTAAGTTGATACTCATTGCATTCATCATTGCCACACCCATCGCTTGGTTTGGTGTGGATTGGTGGTTGAAAAGTTATACGTACAAAGCGGAGATAGGAATGATGGTGTATATTCTCGCAGGAGCATTTGCTTTTGTGATCGCGTGGCTCACGATGGGGTATCAATCGATAAGAGCTGCGAGTTCTGATCCTGTGAAGTCGTTGAGAAGCGAGTAAAATCAGTTGACAATTAGCGATTGAAATGCGTAGTGAAATTAACCAACGACAATATTGACTACATCATCAAAGACCTGAACTACCGTGGCGTGGTGGCTGAGGGTATTGAGCAGGAGATGATCGACCATATCTGCTCGGCCACGGAAGCAGAAATGGAGAGGGGCAAAAAATTTATTGAAGCCTATCATGAAGTATTAAAGTCATTTGGCCACACTAGCGGTCTGCGAGAAATACAAAATCAAACATTGAAAGTTGAAAATCAAAAAGCCACTATTATGCTGAAGAATTATCTCACCATTGCCTTTCGCAATCTGCGCAAGCAAAGCTTTTATTCGTTCATCAATATTGGGGGGTTGGCCGCGGGCGTTTCCGCCTGCTTGTTGATTTTTTTATTTATTATCGATGAACTGAACTATGATACCTACAACAAAAAAGCGGATCGAATTTATCGAGTCAATACAGAAATCAAATACGGTGGGAATCATTTTAAAATGGCTAACAGTCCTGCGCCAACAGGAAGCTCTTTAATGCAAGACTATCCTGAGATAGAAGCCTCTGTGCGCTTAGGAAGTTTCGGTTCTTATTTAGTAAAGCCAGAAGGAGGAATTGACAATATCAAAGAAATGAATGTGGCCTTGACAGATAGCACGTTTTTTAAAATTTTTTCGGTAGAAGTTTTAGAAGGAGATCCGAATAAGGCACTGAACGAGCCTACCAGCATAGCGATTAGCAAACGAATGGCTGACAAATATTTTCCTAACAAAAGTGCATTGAATCAGGTATTGATCTTAGACAATAAATACAGCGGAAAAATATCTGCTGTTTTCAAGGACATCCCCTCTGCTTCTCACTTTCATTACGATATCTTTTTACCTCTGCTGGGTAATTGGCCTGGCGCAAGAGAAGCTCAATCAACTAGCTTTCTGAGCAATAATTTTGTTACCTATCTATTACTGAAAGAGGGAACGGACTCAAAAGCACTAGAGAAAAAATTTCCATCATTTATAAAAAAGTATGCAGGGCCGCAATTAGCAACCGCATTGGGAGCGGAATTTACCATTGAAAAATATTATGCTTCTGGCAATAAATTTGAAATGATTCTGATGCCTTTGCTTGATATTCATCTTTATTCTAATCTCAACTCTGAACTTGAGCCAAACAGTAGTATCACCTACATCTATTTGCTAGGTACAATTGCTCTTTTTATTCTGGCCATTGCATGTATCAATTTCATGAATTTGGCTACGGCACGATCTAGCAATCGCGCAAAAGAAGTGGGCGTACGCAAAGTGATGGGCTCATTGCGATCCCATTTGGTTCGGCAATTTCTCACCGAATCTATATTAATCACATTGTTCTCCATTGTGCTAGCAGTAGGTGTGGCATACATGTCTATGCCTATGTTCAATCATCTTGCATTGAAGCAACTTTCTCTCCCACTTGGCAATCCATTATTCTATTTGACTTTATTAGGCGCCTCTCTCCTAATTGGTATTTTGGCTGGAGTTTATCCTTCCTTTTTTCTATCTGCCTTCAAACCGGTGAATGTTTTAAAAGGTCGTGTTGCCCTTGGTATGAAGAGCGGGCTTATCCGCAGCGGGCTTGTTGTGTTTCAGTTTGTCATCTCTATTTTTCTGATTGTCGGAGCCATCTCTGTAAACCACCAGCTAAACTATATTCAAAATAAAAAACTTGGCTTTGAAAAATATCAGGTTCTTGTTGTAAGAGATGCTTACGCGCTGAGACCCAACATTCAATCATTTAAAAATGATGCACTAAAAATCAACACCATCGAAAGTTGTACGATTTCTGGTTTTCTTCCCATTGAAGGGACTGAAGTTTCGCGAAACGATAGAGCTTTTTGGAAAGAGGGCGATCAGTCGACTAGTGATAACTTAGTCAGTTTGCAAAATTGGAGAGTGGACAATGATTATGTAAAAACGATGGGGATGAAAATTACAATGGGGCGCGCTTTTTCTCCTGAGTTTCTCTCTGACTCTTCGGCTGTAGTGCTCAATGAAGCTGCCGTACTTCAATTCGGTCTTGGCAGCGATCCCATTGGAAAAAAGATCAGCACCTTTGATGGTAACGGAATAGAGGAGTCGCTTGATCCAAACCAAACAAGATCATGGACGGTAATTGGTGTAGCGGAGGATTTTCATTTTTCATCCATGAAAGAAAGTATATCGCCACTCGGCTTATTTCTTTATCGAAGTGATGGGTTCTTAAGCTTTCGGATCAATGCAAAAGATTCACAAGTAACTATTCAATCTTTAGAAAAACTTTGGAAAAGATTAGCCCCAGGTCAGCCCTTTAATTATTCATTTTTAGATGAAGAATTTAATAAGATGTATGCTTCGGAACAGCGATTAGGAAAAATCTTTACTGTTTTCGCAGGACTAGCCATTATCATCGCTTGTCTTGGGTTATTTGCGCTCACCGCTTTCACTGCTGAACAACGCACCAAAGAAATCGGAATCAGAAAAGTACTGGGCGCAAGCGTAAGCAGCATTGTGATGTTGCTCTCCAATGAGTTTGGCAAGTTGATACTCATCGCCTTTGTCATCGCCACGCCCATTGCTTGGTTTGGTGTGGATTGGTGGTTGAAGAGCTATACCTACAAAGCTGAGATTGGCGTAATGGTTTATCTTCTTGCGGGAGCTTTTGCTTTTGCGATTGCGTGGATCACGATGGGGTATCAATCAATAAGGGCAGCGAATTCTGATCCAGTGAAGAGTTTGAGGAGTGAGTAAAGCAATTGTCAACTTACTTTCTGTGCCTCATTAATGCAGCTGCTTGCCCAATCCAGTTATCGCGTCCAATTCGATCAGGAAAAAATTTGATAGCGGCAGTTACTTGCTCAACGGCAACAGGAGTAAATTCACTGATCTGCTTAAATGTATAGATGCCGATAGTATTTAGTTTGCCCTCTATTACAGGACCAATTCCCGAGATCAATTTTAAGTCGTCTTTATCTTCTGCAGAAGCTTCTGAAATACCAAGCCGTTGCCCCGCAATAAAATCGGAATAGACAGGTTCTTTTCTGGTAATACTTTTTGTGGTACGGCATTCCTCTAGTTCTGTTTCTAATTTTTGGTTGGCCGATTTAGATTCAGCAAGCTGATTCTCCAATTGTTTTATTTGAAACGTAATCCGCCCCAATTCTACATCCGCCAATTGTGCTTTGGGTTTCAGCGTAAGAATCTCTTCTTGCTTTCGTTTGGCTTCGCTTATGTTTT
Organism: Cyclobacteriaceae bacterium; assembly: GCA_043777495.1. Lineage (GTDB taxonomy): Bacteria > Bacteroidota > Bacteroidia > Cytophagales > Cyclobacteriaceae > ELB16-189. The sequence goes on from JAYWHU010000109.1 coordinate 4,795, forward strand.
GATCCAAGTCCGATTTTATTCTGTCTTTTTCCTTTGATAAATTTTGAAAGTCTTCCTTAAAAGTCTCTTGGGCCCTTGTTAATTTTTGCTCTGCTCTTTCGGTTTGCTTTTCTGCCTGTAGCCTAGCTTCGGTTTCTTCAATGATTGCCAACTTGTGGGCGTTGTGTAAATCCGCTATGGTTGATTGACTTTGATCGATTGCGTTCTGTCTCAAAAACCACGCGATGCCAAAGCCAATCAGCACGGCCACTAGCAGCATGATCAAAATTTCAATGATTGCCATAGTGGTTTCGTGAGGGTGAAAATGAGCAGGGTCTGTCAGTAAACCCTTTACACCAAACAAATACCACTGCGAGGCAATGATGCACCAGACAACAAAGACACCAATAAGCACGTAGCTAATTTTCATAAATCGGGATTTGAAAAAGTGAAACTACTAAAAATTCGGTAGATTGATCAATCTACGAATTTCTGCAACTAAACGGCTAGACGGCAAAGAGTGCCATTCAGGTGACCTTCATGGTATTATGTTTTCATTTAACGTTACATTTTTCCTCGCGTTCATAAGTAGTTACTTTTGCAGCTAAACGCAATTCTATGAGCCTAGTCGAGCAATTCAATACCTATCGCAGCCAGATGAATGAAAAGATCATGGCCGCAGATAACCTGATCATCAAACGCATTTTCAATTTAGATACTAACGCCTACCAAGCGGGCGCGCTGGATGTAAAGTCAAAAGAATTAATTGGGCTGACGTGTTCATTGGTTTTGCGCTGCGATGATTGCGTGAAATATCATTTGGGCAAATGCAAAGAAGTGGGTTTTACCACGGCCGAAGTGCACGAAGCCATGGGCGTGGCAACATTGGTGGGCGGAACTATCGTGGTTCCTCACTTGCGCAGGGCATTTGAGTATTGGGATGAGTTAAACAAGAATTAAAAATGTTCAAACGAGATTTAGATTTGGAGCGGCAATGGAATGCCTTGCTGTTGGAAATAGAAAAGCAGATCAACAAAAAGCCCAAAGACCTGAACGAGGTACTTTTCTTAGTGGGCATCCAAGAGTTGGGTCATGGTGCAAAGCGCTTTGAAAAAGAAGAAAAGCAAGACCTCATGCACATTGCCATTTGCAAAGTGTTGAGCTTGGCTGGCTACTACGAATTAGAAGGGCAAGACAAAGAAGGATGGCCACATTGGAAGCTCGTAAAAAAACTCCCACATTTTGATATGCTCGAACAAGAAAAGCTTTTGAAGATGCATGTGATCGAATATTTTGAGAAGGAGTATGAGTGGAGGATAACATTGCCCAACCACATTGAGCCTGAGTCTTAAGGCTATAAATCAAATTGCCAATTAAACTGGATTTTTTAATTTTGTTAAACACAAAGCTTATGAAATCGTCCGTTCATCCACCGCTTAGCAATGTTCAGGTTGAATTGCTGAAACTTTTCTCTGCTGATATACCCGATAATCACTTAGTAGAGCTGAAGAGTATGATTGCCAGCTTCTTACTTGAAAAAGCCCGCGACAAGGCAGATGTTATCTGGGATGAAAAGGGCTATACCGATCAAAAGCTTCTTGAAATATTGGGCAAGGAGAAATAATGCCTGCTATTAAAATCGTACTTGATACTAACGGCTTGCTTCGTTGTATTTCTCGTAGATCATCGTACGCAATTATCCTTCAAAAACTTTATGAAAACGCTTTTGAGCTAGCTGTATCTTCTGATATTTTACTTGAATACGAGGAAAAAATAACCGAAATCTTTTCAGAGGAAACCGCAGATCTTATACTCAGCGCTTTTACTCTTCTTCCAAACGTAGAGAAGGTAGATATTCATTTTAGCTTGAACTTGATCACCGCAGACATTGACGACAATAAGTTTGCTGATTGCGCCTTTGCTAGCAACGCTCATTTCATTGTAACTGATGATCGACACTTCAATGTATTAAAAACCGTTGGATTTCCCCTTTTACAAGTGATCTCTTTAGATCAATTCATAGCTATGCTTTTAAAGGGTTAAACTTTTTTGAATTCCTCTCCTTATCTTAGTGGATTAAAACTATCTTTCCATTCATTTCGTTTGATTGTCTAGATGAGCAAGGGGATCAACCACATCAACCAAAAAGTAACAGCCTTCAAGAGGAAGTACTACTTAAACCTTTTTTTGAAGGGCAGTATCCTCACGCTCACTTTTGTATTGGGTTATTTTTTGATCGCCTCTTTGTTAGAATATAATTTATGGCTGGGGAGAGGAGCACGGTTTGTAATTTTCTCTGCTTTCATAGCACTGGTCGCCTTTTGTGTTTTTCAATTTTTGAAAGAACCATTGGCTTGGTGGCTATATAAAAAAGGTCTGGGCGAAGAAGAAAGCGCAAAGCTCATCGGCAAGCATTTCCCAAGCATTGGCGACCGATTGCTCAACGTCATTCAACTGTCCTCCAATCAAAACCAAAGTGAATTGGCTGAGGCTGGCATTTTTCAAAAGGCTAGCACCTTTCAAAATATTTCTTTTGACACTGCCATTGATTTCAAACAGAACACCAAGTATCTCAAATATGCAGCCGCTCCCGTAGCACTCATTCTGCTTTTGCTTTTTATAGATAAGGGCATCTTTACCCAAGGCACTCAGCGCATAGTTCAGTTCAACCAAGAATTTTCTCCTCAAGCTCCGTTTACATTTTCTGTCCAGAACGAAAATCTTTCCGCATTCTTCAACGAAGATTTTACACTCAAGCTTTCGCTGAATGGAAATGCCATCCCCGAAGCAGCCTACATTGTTTCGGGTACGCAGCGATGGAAAATGGAAACGTTGGGACAAGGAAAATTCGCTTACACATTTGAAAAAATCCAAAACGAAATTGATCTACAGTTCGAGGCTTCGGGCTTTTTTTCCTCTCCCTACAAAATCCAACTCATCAATCGGCCAGAGTTAACGAAGATCAATGTCTCGTTAAATTATCCTGCCTACATAGGCAAGAAGGCAGAGCAACTCACCAACGCTGGCAACCTAGAAGTACCCGAAGGCACAAAAGTGACATGGCGGATTGGCGCGGCCAACACCGTAAAGGCACAGATTTCTTTTGCTTCCGCAGAAGGCTCAAACGATATGCAAATCATTGACGATCAATTATTCAATTTCAGTAAGAACGTCAAAGAGCCAGATCAGTACTCTATTTTATTAGAGAATGAAAAGAGCAAAAACAAAGATCAAATCACCTACTCCATTGGCGTGATCAAAGATCAGTATCCACAAATTGTTGTTGACAACTTGCGCGATTCCATCTTATTCAAGAATATTTTATTGGGCGGCTCTGTGAGCGATGACTATGGCATCACCGATTTGAAATTGAATTACCAAATCATCAAAGGCACAAAAGAATCGCCCGTAAAAAGTATTAAGATTTCGTTGGCATCTGCACGCAACCAACAAAACTTCTTCTACCAATGGGCGGTTGATTCTTTGAAGCTGCAACCTGGCGATAAACTCACATATCATTTGCAAGTGTGGGATAATGATGGAGTGAACGGAAGAAAATCAACGCGATCGGCCAATTACATTTTTGCTTTGCCCAGCGATGAAGAATTGAAGACCGACATCTCTAAATCGCAACGCACAGCCGAAAACAAAATCGATCAAAGCCTACAGAAAGCCAAAGACCTCAAGCAATCTATTGACGAAGCCCAAGAGAAATTGCGTGGCAAGCAAACCCTCGATTGGCAAGACAAAAAGATGTTGGAAGAGTTGATTCAACAAAAGCAAAAGCTGGATAATGCCATCAACGAATTGCAAAAAGAAAATTCACTGCTGGAGCAGAAAAAAGAATCCTTCTCTGAGGAAAGCGAGCGCATCAAAGAAAAATCCGAGCAGATACAAAAGATCATGAACGAGTTGCTCGATGACGAAACCAAAAAGCTTTTTGAAGAATTAGAAAAACTGCTTAAGCAAAATGCCGATCCATCTCAAATGCAAAAGCTCCTAGACAAGATGGATCGCAAAGAAATCAATATGGAGAAAGAGTTGGAGCGTACACTCGAACTTTTCAAGCAATTGCAATACGATTACAAACTAGAGCAAGCCATTGACGAACTGAAACAACAAAAAGAAAAGCAAGAAGATCTCCTCGAAAAAACACAAGAGTTAGCTGGTGAGAAGAAAGAAAAAAGTGATTCTAAGGAAGATAAGAAGGGTGATAACAAAGACCAAAACCAGAAGGATGGAAAAGATAATAAGGATAGAGAGAAGGATGGAAAAGACAGCAAGGATGGAGAAAAAGACAACGACTCCAAAGAAAAACCCGATGCCGAAAAGCTTGCGCAAGAGCAGGATGAGTTAAAAAAAGAATTAGAAAAATTTGAGAAGTCGGTGGACGAGCTAGAAAAAATGGGTGAGGAGATGAAAGAGC
>JAYWHU010000110.1:0-34169 GCA_043777495.1 Cyclobacteriaceae bacterium
CCCCGACCTCGCTGCGCGAGGCCACCCCCTCTCTACTTTGTGGAGAGGGGGACGAAAGGTGTGCCAAAGTAGTGAGCTTCTATGATTACTTTTCTCTGCCTTCTTCATTGCTTCTCCTACATGATTAGCTCAACCTTGTCGAAGTCGAGTCACCCCCTCTCTACTTGTAGAGAGGGGGATGGTGGGTGAGTTGATAAATAAAAAGCCTTCCGTTTTTAATGGAAGGCTTTTATTGATCAAGTTTTAATTTTTATTAATTCTTTCTAGCATTCGAGTTATCTGAAGCTGTATAAAGAATTTTTCTCGCATTGCCTTTTCGCAATTCTGTTTCCACATCAGCAATAATTCCGCGCTTTGCGTCTTTATCACCTTTTATGGAGATCGTTAACTGCTCTCTTTCTGATTCAATAAGATTTGATTTTTCTTGATTTACCCAACGAATAATATCGGCAGTACCAATAAAAGCATCATTGGCCTGAATTTTCTCTTCAGTGCCATATTCTGGCTTTGTTGGCTGACCTATGTAAAGGTTAGCAACCAAAGTCTTGCGTTCTAATTTTCTAAGCTGAGAAGCTTTAGGAATCACTTGTTTTACCTCGATGGATGATTTACGCATTTCTGTTGTAACCATGAAAAAGAACAACAACATGAAAACCACATCGGGCATAGAAGAAGTGGGAATCTCCTGCTTAACTTCTGCCTTCTTTTTAAATTTTGACATAGATTCAGAATTTAGTTACCTACTTTTGTTGGCTCTGCTATTGAAATATTCATCGGGTAGCTCTTCTTCCCCTTTTCATAAATAGCCCTACTCTGTGGATCAGAACCTATCTTTGCAGCGGCATCTCGCCATTGCTTGTTTGATACGCCCGCTTCATCAGCATAGATGTCGTAATAAGCACCTTGCACAATATCCAGAATTTCAACAAATCGCTTATGGCTCGTTCCCCTATCGGTTTTGAAAGAGACAATTGCTTTTTCTGGATTTTCTGAACTTGCAGGATCTTGACCGTTGTTCTTAATGAACTTAATGATCATTTCCTTCAAGCCACTTATATCTGACATCGGGTCTCCTTCAACGAGTAGAGCATCCGAAGAGTTAACCTGAATCTTAAAGATATTCTTCTCCTGCATCTTGATCTCATCCTTCTTGTTGGGATCAGGTGGAGGAGGCAAACCGATACTTAACCCACGGTCATTATTGATTGTTGTAGTGACCAAGAAGAAGGTCAACAACAAGAATGCAATATCCGCCATAGAAGCATTCGGTATTTCGGGGGTTGATCGTGCCATTTTTTAAAATAGTTTAACCTGTAATAATATCCTTTATTAGAGAATACGCTGCTAAAATCGCAGAAGTAATAAGAACGATGTAAAATAAAATCAAACCCGCTCCAATCATTCTTGAGCTAGCTGCAGTTTCTCCGATTGCTGCTGCCTTAGCTGTAAGCTCCGAACCAGAGATTGCATAGGAAATCCCAAAAAGGACTACCAAGCCAACAATACCACCGAGTGCCGTAATCAACCCTTTTGGGTTTTTGACTGCATTGATCAATGGCAAACCTACGCTAGCCAAAACAGCTACACCAAAAAAGATATAGCAAACAATCAGCCCAGGAGATACAAGTGTTTCAATTAAAGGTGCTTCTTCCATAAAATTACTTTGAAAGTTTTTGCTTAACTAGAATATCAATCAATGAGATAGAAGCGTCTTCCATCTTATTAACTATGCTGTCGATTTTAGATACACAATAGTTATAAAGAATTTGAAGCACCATACCTACAATCAAACCACCTACGGTAGTGATCAAGGCCACTTTCATACCACCTGCAACAACTGAAGGAGAAATATCACCAGCCGCTTCGATCGCATCAAAAGCAAACACCATCCCTACCACCGTACCAAAGAAACCAAGCATAGGGCCAAGAGAGATACACAATGAAATCCAGATCAAGCCAGATTCTAAGCGACCCATTTCTACACCACCATAAGAAACAATTGATTTCTCAACCATGTCAGTACCTTCACCTGCGCGCATCAAGCCTTGTGTAAAGATTGAAGCTACTGGACCTCTCGTGTTTTTAGTAATATCTTTAGCTGCTTCTAAACCACCTTTTGAAAGAGCATCTTCAATTTGACCCAACAATTTTTTAGTGTCAGTGGTAGCCAAATTCAACGTAATGATCCTTTCAATGGCAATGGCCAAGCCAATGATGAAGACAATCAGGATAGGCCACATAAATGGTGCACCTCCCTCAATGAATTTTTCTTTTAGAAGCTGATGAAATGATTGTTCTTCTGCTGGTGCTGCATCCGAAGAAGCTACTTCGGTTACTGTTGATTCAACAGGAGCTGTTTGGGTGGAGTCGGCCTGGGCCAACGCTTTGGAAGCGCCAAATGCCAGCACTCCGATGAAAGCAAGGATAGTTACTAATTTTTTCATGGTTTAAGGTTTATTGATAAAACTTGAAGTGGCCAAAATTAAAGGTTTTACCGATTTCTCAACAAGAAATTTTAAAAAAAACTGAAAAACTTCTCACTTATTTCTGCTTTCGGTCATTATAAGACCAAAATCTGGTGAAAGTCACGGAATAATTTAGGACTTGGGCATCTAAAATTGGGACTTGGACATTGGAACTTGGAACCTAGATGAGACTGGCATTCGAATTAAAGTTAAGAAAGGATTAGAACATCTAGTTTACTCCATCTCTACAAAAAACCAAAGAGCTAGTACTTGAAGGTGGTGAGGATATAAACAAATTTCATAAGGGCGCATCCCAAATTGTCGCATTTTCAAATATCACTTGCAAAAGGTAGCTCCGCTGGAGCTACTTGAGTGTAGAGGTGATATTCTATAAACAGGTAGTCCCGTTGGGACTCGCTGCCCCAGCGGGGCATACTGTTTATAGAAAGAGCGAACCACAATGGATATAGCTCCATAGGAGCTCCCTAAATTTCTGTCACGACAATTTGGGATGCACCATTTCATAATTGAACTCCCTAACTTTAGCGAAGGAGGGATAATTTTTAGAATTGATAAGAGACTAAATCAACCCTCCTTCGCTGAAGCTACGGAGGATGAAGCGGAGAGGGAGGGATTCGAACCCTCGTTACCTTGCGGTAAACACGCTTTCCAAGCGTGCTCGATCGGCCACTCTGACACCTCTCCGTAAAAAGCCCACAAAGAAATGATTAATCTTCCGGAATGCAAGGTGCAATTGTAAATTAGAGCTTGACTTCAACTCTGTTCATTTTCTATTCTGATAGCTCACCAGCCAATGGCTTATCTATCAACTGTTTTACCTTTTCCCATTGATATTCTCCAAGGAGGATCATCAACTTGGTCACGGCAGCTTCAGTAGTCATGTCCCCACCGCTCACCACTCCTATCTCTTCTAGCCATTTACTTGTCTCATATCGCCCTTGCACTACCATTCCGCCTGGGCATTGAGAAATATTCAATATGATAAGACCTTTATCAACACAATCCTTAAACAACTGAATTAGCCAAGGGGTAGATGGCGCATTGCCAGAACCATACGTTTCTAATACAAGTGCTTTCAAACCAGGCGTTTCTAAAATTGACTTTATTGTTGATTGAGAAATACCAGGAAACAATTTCAAAATGGAAATATTGGTATCGAACTTACTTCTTAATTTCAGTTCTACTTTCTCTAATGGCTTGTAGATAGCAGAGAAATTATAGTCGATGGCCACTCCTGCCTTCGCTAAAGGCGGATAGTTTTCTGACTCGAAAGCATCAAAGTGCATGCTCTCTACTTTTTTGGATCGGTTTCCACGCAATAACTCATAATCAAAATAAATACAGACTTCAGGCACTACTGCACGACCGTCTTTTTTAGCTGAAGCAATCTCTAGTGAGGTAATTAAATTTTCGCGCGCATCTGATCGCGGCTCGCTAATAGGAAGTTGTGCCCCCGTAAATACAACTGGCTTGGCGAAGCCCTGCAACATAAAACTAAGTGCCGATGCCGTGAATGACATGGTGTCTGTTCCGTGCAAAACCACAAAGCCATCTTGCTCATTGTAATGATCGTAAATAATCTGTCCTATCATTTGCCAATGCGTTGGCTCTATATTAGAGGAGTCGATGGGATGATCAAACGAAATAACCGTTAAGTCTAGCTGCAAGCTGCGCAACGTGGGCAGATGGTGCAAGATCAACGAGAAGTCAAACGGGATCAACACACCGTGCGTGTCATACGCCATTCCAAACGTACCACCCGTATAAATGATCATGACTTTTGATTTTGCCTGATCGGGGGAAGCGGTGTTGATGTTGATCTGTTTGTAGGTCATTGTTTTCAGTTATTTGTTGCCAGTTACCAGTTACAGGTTTCCAGTTTGCGTGTGCCTTACCATTTAATTACAATCTCCTTGCGCCTTTGCGTGAGACTATTACTTCTTACCATCTACTTACAATCCCTTTGCGGCATTGCGTGAGATTATTACTTACCAAAGAGCCTTTCAGCATTCAAAGTTGTGATGTGCGCTAGCTCCCCCAAAGTTATTTTTTTTAATTCGATAATCTTTTGGGCAATCAATGGAATGTAGGCAGGTTCGTTTCGCTTGCCGCGATGAGGAACAGGTGCAAGGTACGGGCTATCCGTTTCCAACACGATGTTTTCCAATTCCAAAAAAGGAATCACTTCATCCAAGCCGCTCTTCTTAAAAGTTGCCACCCCACCCAATCCTAAATAAAATCCCATTGAAGCAATTTTTTTTGCTTGCTCTAACGAACCTCCAAAGCAATGGAACACTCCTCTCAGCTTTCCATCTAAGTGCGGCTCTAAAAGTTGAATGGTTTCATCAATCGATTCCCTACAATGAATAACAATTGGCAATCCATATTGCTTCGCCCAACCTATTTGAATGTTGAATGCTTCTTTCTGTTGCTCCCAAAATGTTTTATCCCAATGCAAGTCTGTACCCATCTCCCCTACTGCTGAGAATTTTCTTTTTGCAAGCCAAGTCTCTACTAAATAAAGTTCTTTTTCAAAATCTTTTTTTACCGAGCAAGGATGCAGCCCCATCATAGGAATACACTGAGTAGGATATTTTTCTTCCACCTCCAACATTCCATCTATGGAAGTATGATCTATATTGGGCATGAATATTTTGCTCACACCTGCTTCAAAACTGCGTGTGAGCGTATCGGTGCGATCTTGATCGAAGTCTTTGGAATAAATGTGGGCGTGGGTGTCGGTAAATTCCATTTAAGATTTTAGATTGATGATTTTAGATTTAAAGGTGAGTTCCGAAAATAATGAGACCAATTAGTGCTGATATTATGGATGACCATAAAACTGCACTTGCAGCAATATCTTTAATCTGACCCGCTTGCTCTTTCCATTCAGGGCTTACCATGTCTACCAATTTTTCTATTGCCGTGTTGATCAATTCCAAACTGATGACAAGACCTATGCACAATAATAGTATGCACCATTCTAATGCGCTTACGCGGAATGAAATACCAGCAATTATGACCGCCAAAGTTACGCACAAATGAATCTGCAGGTTAACCTGGCCAGAGAGGGCTGATCGAAATCCTATAGCTGCAAATCTAAAACTGTTAATAAATCGCTTCATGGATTAAGTTCTGCTTCGATTGCCTTCGACAACAGAACATTATTTGATTCATCTACTTCCAAAACGATATAGTTTTTCGATTCATTAATTGCCCTGATTATATCAAGCTTATCTTGATCAATTGCGTAAGCCCAATTCATTGCTTGCATTTTCTTTGCTAAGTATTCTTGCTCTGGTTGGCCTGGTGTTGGCACAAAGATAATATTGTTTGTTCTCATCATAGCCAAGTCCATGATGGAACTATAACCAGATCGACAAATAATAAATTCAGATGCTTCAATAGCCTCTTGCAATTCATCGGCTTTTAGATGACCTACTTCGGAGATTAGTCCTTCTATAGAAATGATTTCACCTTCTTCGGGCTTTCCTTTTACTAACAAGATTCTTTTGTTGAGATTAACACTTTGATCCCTAATTATTTTTTCAAAAATACTACGTTGCGGCTCTGGGCCAGAAATCAATGCTAATAAATCGTATTTTTTATCAAGGACTCCACTCCTCTTTTTAAATCTGGACAAGATGCCAATAAACGAAACAGGTAATCCTTTTGGAGTTGAAAGTTCTCCCGAAAATTTTTGGTCGGGCAAATCAGGTATCCAACAATGATCAAATTTTTTTATTTTCTGTTGATTCCAATAATTAAACATTCCCTCTGCCCATTGCATCGAAGGTTTAAAAACAAAATTGATTTGATGGGTAACGAAAATGCTTCTTACATTTTTTGAATAGCATCCAAACCGATTATCAGAGACAATCAAATCAAATCGATGCTCGCCTACTATTTTCTTTAACTGTCGGTGCTCCTTTCTGATAGCCGCCATAAACTTGAGCGACTGAAAAAAGAGTTTTACCAAAAGTTGATCATCCGTGGCATACTCTGCCTTGTATGAAACCAACTCGAAGAAAGTCAATTGAGGAACCTCTTTTTTTAATAAATCTAAAGCACCCCCAGTGGTAGCAATGGAAACCTTACAACCTCTTTTTAAAAATTCAGTAATGACAGGGATGCAACGGGTGGCATGGCCGAGGCCCCAATCGAGGGGAGTGATCAGTACTGAGAATTCGGGATTCAAGATTTAGATGTTAGATTTAAGATTTGAGATTTTGAGGTTCTAAGTAGGCAGAGTGGAAGGAATAACCTAACTTAGAAAAGTGATCTAAAAATCTTGGAAGAGCGTAGGTCATATTTTTCTCTGCTTTCAAACTATCATGAAAAACAATAATAGAACCGGGTCGTGTTGCCTTGATGGATCCTGCTAAACATTTTTCTGGTGATAACGACCGTGAATAATCGGAAGTAAGTACGTCCCACATGATAATCCGGTATTCGCTTTTCAATGCCTTAATTTGTTTAGTTCTAATTCTGCCGTAGGGCGGACGGAAGAGGTTGGTGAGGAGTGGTAAGTGGTGAGAGGTAAGTGGTGGTTGGTAAGTGGTATTCGGTAAACGGTGGTCGGTGACGGGCAACTGATTACCAATTACCGAATACTGATTGCTTATCTCCACACTGCACAATTCTACGTTAGCAAGATACTTCTCGGTAGAAGTCCCCCACCCTTTTATATGATTGAAGGTGTGATTACCGATTGCATGTCCTTCTTCAACAGTTCTTTTAAAAATAGCCGAATGCTTTTGAATGTTATCGCCAATGCAAAAAAAAGTTGCTTTGGCATTGTATTTCTTTAATGTATCCAGTACAAATTCAGTTGGGCCTGGCACGGGGCCATCATCGAAGGTCAGGAACAATTCTTTTTCATTCGTCTTGATTCTCCATGTCAATTGGGGAAAGAGCCAAGGCAATATGGAAGGGATGCGGAACAAATTAAATTTAAGAATTAAGATGTAAGATTTGAGATTTCAATCTAAACTCACTCCACCCTACACGTCAACAAAGTAATATCATCTCTGTAAGCATTCCTGCCTTTAAAACCATCCAACTGTACAATAATATCTTGATGAATAGTCTTCAACTCTTTCGTGTGACTTTCTTCAAAATACTTTTGCAATGCTTCTGGGCCAAACTCTTCATCTTGTTCGTTCGCAGTTTCTGTTAACCCATCTGTATAGGCCAATAAGGTAAATTCACTCAAGTCGGTAAGAAACCCTTCGTTGATAAACGGAAGCGGATGCATGGCACCTAAAACAGTAGAACCCTCTTCAAGCAATCGAAATCCATTTTTCTTATCATAAAGAAGAGGCGGATTATGCCCAGCGTTTACATACACCATCGTGCGCAAGTTGATATCGTATATGGCACCAAAGAAAGTAATGAACTTCTCGCCCTTCGTACTATCTAGCACTTGAAAATTCAGTGCCTCTACAATTTCCGTTAAGTTTGGTGTCTGCCTCAGCAGCGTTCGCAATGAAGCCTGAAAATTAGACATCATTAAAGCAGCAGGAATGCCCTTGCCGCTTACATCGGCCACGCAAATCAAAAATTGATTTTTATTAATGGGTATGTAATCGTAATAATCGCCACCAATAATATCGTGTGGCAAATAACTGGCTTCAATTTTTAGATGTTCTGTGTTCGGTAATTTTTTTGGGAACAGAAACTGCTGCACATCACTGGCAATCTCTAGCTCTTTGCGAAAAGCTTCTTGTTCCAACTGCTTTCGCGCCAGTTTTTTATTTTCGATAGCCACGATGATAATGTTGCTCAGTGCTTGGATGAATTTCAAGTTCTCATCATGATCGTGATTGATAGGGTCATTGCTCAGGCCGCCCACAAAGACCAACGCCAATGTTTCGCTTTGATGGGCAACAGGGATTACCAAATCAAATTCATGGAAATCGCAGCGCTCATCAAACTCCGACATTTGATGGATCCGCTTGATCAATTTGAAGCGGTCATCTAACTTTGCTTTTAAGAAATTTTTTGTTGAGCCGAAATTCGCTTTGCAGTTCCAAATCTCGTCATAAACAAAGAGTGCGAGTTTTTTTAGCTGAAGATTGGAGCGGAGGGTGAAATTAAAAATCTTATAAAGAGATTCCTCTGGCACATTATTATTAATGGATTGAGTGATCTCCAATAACGAGTTGAGCTCCAGTTCTTTCTTTTCAATTATTTTTTTTAGAGCCTGCTCTGACATAGTTGTGAATATAGTGGCAAAAATAGTGAATTGATTACTGGTTTCTAGTTCCAAATTCACAAGATGCATCCCAAATTTTCGCGGCAACTACCTCACCCCAGCCCTCTCCACAGGAGAGGGTGACGCTCCGAAATAACTTTTCACTTTGGCGCTTACCAATTAACTTTCACCATTCACCCACCTTTCCTCCCCTTCCAATCAAAGCCGCGCATCTCTGTGCCGAATGCAACCCACAAAACGTAAAGGGGATAAATAAATTGCAAGCAAAAGAAAGGAAGCCATCGCCACTTCAATTTTAGAAATACTCCTATATTATAGAGAAACAAAAATTCCAGCAGAAATTTTATTGCAACAAGAAGTCCACCCACTTTCAAAGGAATCCAACCGCCAATAAGAAAGAGAAGCAAGGAAAGGTAGGAGAATTGAAAAACGAAAATAAAAATGGCAAGTAGTTTACTGCTGAGTGAGTGGCTGTATTTCCATTTGCCCGCCCATCGAATCCTCTGATTGACAAATCCGGCTAACGTCTGATGAGCCAGCGTTGAAACCACGCTATCGGTTTCTGGAATAAAAGAAATTGCTTTCGGGAAATGTTTTGAAATTTTCCGCATCAGAAACTCATCGTCACCAGAAGCTATGTCAAGATTACCTTCATAACCACCGACTTCTACAAAAGCAGTTTTACGAAAAGCAAGATTAGCCCCATTGCACATAGTAGGAACACCGTAACTCAAAGTCGCAGCACTAGAACCAATTAAACTAGAAAACTCTATCGCTTGTAAGCGTGAAAAGAAAGATGAATCTGGTTCAATCTTCACTGCTCCAATAGCCACCATTGTTTTACCATCCTGAAACGAACAATTGATTTTTACAAGCCAATCTTTTGGCACAGTGCAGTCGGCATCAGTGGTGACTATTACCCCGCCTGTTGCTTTTTCGATGGCCAATGCTAACGCTCTTTTTTTTCCTTGTTGATCTGCTCCCAGATTTAATAACCTGAAATTGGGGTTGCCCGCACAAAAAGAACTTACTAGCAAGTTGGATCGATCAGTTGAGTGGTCGTCAACCAAAATAACTTCATAATTATCCTTTGAATAGGATTGACGAAGCAGTCCATCTAAAAGTTTGGGAAGGTTGTTTTCTTCATTGCGGAAAGGAACGACTACCGATATTTTATTATAAGTTGTGGTGATTGATTTTTGTTCAGGCTTCTCCAATGCAATCTGCCAGCCCGTGATCAAAAGCAAGACCAAGGCGAAATAAACCCCGAATACTATAAAAAAATAGATGATCATAATGGTAAACTAAATTTTTGAACCACATAGGCACATAGATCACATAGAGAATTCACATAGGTTTGTTGGCTTTGAAGATTACTATGTGTGCATTTCTATGTTTCTATTGTAGCTATGTGGTTCAATTTATTTTGCAAAGGTGTCTTATAGATATAACTTGCCAAGCAAAATGGAGAAAAAAATAACCAAAGAAAAGGTAATTCTTGGGCTTGACCCCGGCACGAACGTAATGGGTTATGGGATTTTACACGTAAAAGGAAGTAAGCTGACTTTGATACAGTATGGCGTCATCAACATGGGTAAGTTTGGGGCACATGAACTGAAGCTAAAAAAAATATTTGATCGAGTGCTGGCAATTGTAGATGAATACCATCCTGATGAAGTAGCATTGGAAGCTCCTTTCTTCGGAAAAAATATCCAATCGATGCTAAAGCTTGGGCGGGCACAAGGCGTAGCCATGGCCGCTGCCCTTTACCGCGAAGTGCCCATCACGGAATATGCTCCTAAAAAAGTAAAGCAATCCGTAACAGGAAACGGAAATGCCAGCAAGGAACAAGTGGCGAGGATGCTCATGCAAATTTTCTCTATCAAAGAATTGCCCAAGCTGTTAGATGCTACAGATGCACTAGCCGTGGCGGTCTGTCATCACTACCAAAACGGAGCTGTGAAAAATAAATCGAAATCGTGGGAGGGTTTTTTGAAGGAGAATCCGAAGAGGGTTAAAAAGTAACCTGTTGAATAAAAATTTAATCTGCGTCTTTTACAAATTAAATGTAGTTATAATTCTACATTTGCAGACGATACCAATCAGTGGCAAATGAATAGACTAGTCATTCCATTTATCTTTGTTTTTTTTATGCCTCAATTTGTACTTGCTCAACTGCAAATACACGAGTCGATTGTCTCGGCCTCTGGAAGTTCTTTTGGGACTACCTTTCAAACAAATTGGAGCATAGGAGAAATATTAACGGAGAGTTTCTCGAACAGTACTATTAAAGTCAATCACGGACTTAACGAAAGCGGAGCGATCTATGTAATTACTGGGATCAATGATATAGAAGAAGGTTACCAACTTTACCCGAATCCATTTACACGTGACTTGATTTTAGAAGTTCCAAATGAGAAAGTCGGAGGATTATCTGTTGAAATCTTTGACTTGACTGGAAAGACTATTCCATTAGAAATGACAAAACAACAAAATCAAATTGTAGTCGCACCTGGAAATATTACGGCTGGTGTCTATTTATTTACAGTTAAAGGCGGAAATAAAACACAATCATTTAAAATTATAAAGAAATGAGATTACTACTGATTTTCGCGTTTACAGCCTTCGCTATGGCTGGGTTTTCTCAAAGCCCAAATTCCTTTAAGTATCAATCTGTGTTACGCGATAAAAACGGTTTGCTGATTGTTGACAAAACGGTTTCAGTTAGAATCAGCATCCTTCAAAGCAAAATTGATGGAGCAACTATCTACTCCGAAACACATTCTACAAAGACTAGCGGATCAGGCATCATCAATCTTGAGATTGGTAAAGGAGTAATTGTAAGTGGATTATTTAGCAGCATCGCCTGGGGGCTAAATTCTCACTTTGTAAAAATAGAAATGGATCCTGCTGGTGGAAACACCTTTGAGTTAGTCGGTGTGTCACAATTACTCTCAGTCCCCTATGCTATGTTTTCGCAAACCTCGGGGGATGAGAAATGGGATAATGTAACGGGTGGAATCAATTATAAGAGTGGGAATGTGGGGATAGGAAATACTACACCTACTGCAAGTATTGACATAGTTGGGGCAGGGACAAGCAATGCATCTGTTTTAACAACGAGAAACAATTGGTCTAACTCAATATCTAATTACACTTCTGGGGATGTAAACTTTCTACAAGCGGGTTTTCTTGGCTATCGCTCGAGAGGCACATGGCAAAACCCTTCGAGCATATTGACCGGGGATAGAATTGGCTCATTTGGGGCGGCTGGTTATGTAAACGGCTCGTATTCTACTGGCGCAGCCATGGAAGTATATGCTGGCAACAGCTTAGGGGGATATTTAATATTTGGAACAACAGCTACTCCTGGTGCAACGCGACTAGAAAGAATGAGGATTAGTGAGAGCGGAAATGTTGGAATTGGCACAACAAGCCCGGCATACAATTTAGATGTAGCTGGCACAATAAACGCAACTTCGTTACTAGTAAATGGTACACCAGTTGTGGGTAGTTCACCTTGGAATATTTCTGGTAGTAACATTTCGTATTCAGGTGGCAATGTTGGTATTGGAACTACTACTCCATCTACCAATCTTGAAATTGTTGGCCCAGGTTCAAGCAACGCATTTCTTATAACAACTAAAAATAATTGGACTAATGCAGCCGCATTTTATGCCTCTGGGAATATTGATTATCTCCAAGCTTCCATTGGTATGTTCCGCTCAAGAGGGACTTACCAAAGCCCTACAACTGTTTTGGCTGGTGATAGGATAGGATCATACGGAGCCTTTGGATATACAACTGGCGCTGCTTATAATACAGGTGGGGCTATGGAAATGTATGCTGGCAGTGCCTTGGGCACATATTTGATTTTTGGAACTACGGCCACCCCTGGCGCTACCCGACTAGAAAGAATGAGGATTACAGAGACCGGAAATGTTGGAATCGGCACAACAAGCCCCGCATACAATTTAGATGTGGCTGGCACAATAAATGCAAATTCATTACTAGTAAACGGTATTCCCGTGGTGGGTAGTTCACCTTGGAATATTTCCGGCAGTAACATTTCTTATTCCTCTGGAAATGTAGGTATTGGAACTTCGTCCGCATCTTCAAATCTTGAAATTATTGGGTCAGGATCTAGTAACCCATATTTGCTAACCACAAAAAACAATTGGACTAATGCGATTTCTAATTATACTTCTGGTGATCAAGGTTTTTTGCAAGCTGGCTTCCTCGCTTATCGCTCAAGGGGAACATGGCAAAGTCCTACAAATATCATAGCTGGAGATAGAATTGGATCGTTTGGTGCATCTGGTTATGCAAGCGGTGCTTACTCTACCGGGGCGGCAATGGAAATCTATACTGGAAACACCTTAGGTGGATATCTAATCTTTGGAACTACAGCCATTCCTGGGGCAACAAGAACAGAACGGATGAGGATTACAGAAAACGGAAATGTAAATATCCAGACTGGCGATGTCCTAATTAATAATATTGGCTCAGGTGTAATTATGAAATCTCCGGATGGAAATTGTTGGAGGATGACCGTAAATAACGCTGGTGGGCCAGTTTTTACTTCTATTGCTTGCCCATAGTAAAAAGCAAAGTAACTTTCAATTAAATTAAGGTGTTGAGTTATTCAGCACCTTATTTTTTTAAGGCTTATAGTCATTAAACAAAAAGAATAGGTTAAGATGAAATGAAAAAAGTATTAATCATTAGTTTCAGTGATTTAACACATGATGCACGCGTTTCAAGGCAAGTCGATTTTATCAAGGAAAGATATCAAGTTATTGTCGCTGCCTATGGCGGAAAAGAGAATAATGGCTATGAGTTGATTCCCATTGAAAAAACAAAGTTTACAGTAACTCATAAACTAATTTCATCCTTCTTTCTCTTTTTTCGGTTTTATAGGAAAGCTTACTCGCTCCTTTATCAATACAAACCATTAATAGAAAAGTTAAACGATTCATTTGATATTATTATCGCAAATGATGTAGAGAGCCTACCATTGGCTTTTGCTATTAAACAAAAAGCCAAAATAATCTTTGACGCACATGAATATGCACCAAGGCACTTTGAAGATCGCCTCATGTGGAGAATTTTCTTTCAACCGTTCAATATCTACCTCTGCAAAAAATATATTCCCTTGGTTGATGCAATGACTACAGTGGGTACTGGTCTCGCCAATGAATACGAAAAGAATTTTGGGGTAAAGTCAACCATTATCACTAATGCCACTTGGTATAAAGAGATAAATCCATCTCTAGCTGGGGATGACAAGATCAAAATCATCCACCACGGAGGATCTACGCCTTCTAGGAAATTAGAATTGATGATTGAAATGATGAAGCATTTAGATGATCGGTTTACACTTGATCTGATGCTTATCGTTCCGCAGATGGCTTCATCCAAAACATCCAACTACATCAATTACTTGAAACAACTGGCTGCAGGGGATTCACGAATTAGCTTTCTACCACCCAAGAAAAGTGAAGAGCTGGTAAAGTTTATTAATCAATATGATGTAGGTGTTTTTCTTTTGCCGCCAGTCAATTTCAACTACGCCAATACCCTGCCCAATAAACTATTCGATTTTATTCAGGCAAGATTAGCTATTGCCATTGGCCCTACACCAGAGATGGCTGAGATTGTTAATCACTATGATATTGGCGTTGTATCTGAAGATTTTACTCCAATAAAATTAGCCGCAAAATTGAATTCTTTGACAACAGAAAAATTAAGTATTTACAAACAAAAATCTGCTATTGCCGCGAGGGAGCTTTGCGCGGAGAGGAATGAAGTATCGTTCAGAGCGATTATGGAGAAGCTCTTTAAATAAGTTTACAACCATTTTACACATTTGGCCGCCATCAATTCCTTTGGGTAAGCCAACAATACAACCTCCGAGTGGATCAAATTATTCTTAACACCTGAAGCTAGTTTTCTTATCAAAAACGTATAGTTGCTAAGCAAAGCTTCCAAGGCAGGTTTTACCTCAAAAAATTCTATAGGGTTGTGATAGATCGCGATGGATAGCACTGGGCGGAATTTTGGCAACGTCTTAATAGCTCCATTCACAAAATCCATTGCTGCACCTTCAATATCTACTTTTATAAATTTAGGCTCTATGGTATTTTGCTCTACAATCCAGTCAAGGGATTTTCTTTCGATTTGGATCTCGTCATATCTTCCAGCCTTTCGATACAGGCTTAACCCTGTGGATCCAGTATCATACATTGTTACAGGCGGTTCATTATCTGATGATGCCACGCCAATATTGAAGATTTCATACTTTTCATCTGAAATTTTGTTTGCCTTCATGTTGAGGTTATATTGCTCAATGGATTTCAATGAAATCTCCAAGGAAAAAATCTTGCTGTATTGATACTTACTCAACGCGATGGCCGAGTCGCCAACGTAAGCACCCAGATCCATAAAATGCTGCTCCTTTATGTATTCGTGAACTTCTTTTGGCAACAGACTTAAGCCGTGATAAAAATAAAAGACTGACTCCTCTATCATTTGCCTTGGCAAATTCACAGACTTAGTTACGATATGAATTTGTTGATCAATAAGCTTTTGTTGAACTCTTGTTTCTACTGGCAGTAACCCACCCACCACTGAATCATTTTTGGAAGTTCGCCCCTTATATTTTCCGTCAGGATAAAATAGTAGTCTTTGTATTATTATTTGTATCAACTCGATAGACTCAGCATCTAGATTTTTAGTAAGCTCATTAATCTTGAGAGGCATATTATTACTAACAAAGTAATTTTTAAAGCTACCCCCAAGGTTATCGGTAATATAAATAGAATAAGGGCGCGTAGCTAAAATGGCTTTATTGATAAACTCAACTAGAAAGTTATAGAGTACCGGATATTTCAATTTAATGTATTGGCCAATGGATGACATATCTACTTTTTTAAAATCGTTTTTACCACCCAACATTTGAAGTATCGTTTCCAGATTACATAATTCCAGAATTTAGGCAACTCACTCAGATTCATTTTTACTGTTGAAATGTTTAAACCAAAATCATAAAGATGCTTTGGTTGAAGAACAAGAAGCCCCCGATAAAAACTATTACTGACATTTTTACCATGGACGACCTGAATCCAAAGTGGATGTTTTAAAATAAACCTAGATTGTCGTTCGGCCTTCCTAAAGAATTCAAGATAAATTTCTTTGAAGATAAATAACCGAAGGCTTGGCCATTTGGTATGCAGCTTAGCAAAAATTCCAACAGGGCTATTTGAACAAGACTCAATCAAACTAATGAAAGGCGACATAGGATAAAAGTAGTGAGCCAAAACTTTTCTATCCGCATTTAATACATAGCCAGAAGAAAGTGCAATGAGGAATTTATCCTTTGCTATAAAATTCTGTTGAATAATCTCGATAGCACTTCTATGAAGCACATCATCATTATCCAGGCGAGTGGTCATTATCCATTGGTCATCAGGCGTGACCTTACGCTTTACTTCATTCAAGTAGTTCCTAAAAAAATCTTCGCTTCCATTGCAATAACAAATTTTAATAAAACTGTATTTTTCAAGTTGCTCAATAAATGGTTTAAATTCAGCAGGCGTTGCTACGTCAAAATAAAGAAGCCAAGAGAAGTTCTTTTCAGTTTGATTTAAGATAGAAGGAAGGCAATAGGTTTGGAAGAGGACAATTCTATTGCGCGTCCAATTGAGCCATTCATCATTGGCTGTATGAGCGGACTTTGGGAAATTCCGAAGATTAAATTGAGTAAGTAGAAAGTGAGAGAAATTCATTGGGCTGTATTCACTTCTGTTCTCCAGTAAACACTCATAGTTAGTTTCTTATCGATTTAACTTAAAGCTTCGCAACCTCAAAAATTGCAATATTTTGTTTATGAAATAAAGAAGCGTGAGAGCTAAGCTTTTCGAGGAATTCAGTTCGTCATTTTCAAATACTGGTTTCCCTGTTTTCGAAGCTACGGACGCGATTAATCTCGGTTTTTTTTCGATCACTAAAACATTATCGTAATAATGAAGTGAGTCCATTGACTTAGTGAGCGAGTCTGGCTGAAACAATTTTTGCTCGGAATGAAAAGCATTCAGTCTATCAATTAGGTTTTTGGAAAACTCGATAAAGCTGCCCCTTCTCTTGTGCCCTCCACCATAACCCAATTTATAGGAAGTGGCTAAATCTTCGCACACATAAACTCCATTTGGTTTAATTTTATTAAACAATTCCTCAAAAGTAAATATCTGTTGCTTCATCTTGTGCCCGCCATCATCAATCAGAATATCAATAGCAGGAAGTTCATTCTTTAACTTTCGCAAAAAATCCTTATCAGACTGAGAGCCAATGATAATCTCAATGCCTTCTTCCTTCAATTCAGCCACGCGAGGGTTAATGTCGATTCCGTAAATTTTTGCTTTTGGCCCAAAATAGTTCCTCCACATCTGTAGGCTTCCACCTTGAAAAACGCCAACCTCCACAACAACAATTTCTTTTCCCTTGAATCGCTGGAAATGACGATCATAAATTTCGAAATAGTGATGCCATTTAAAGATTTGTCTTCCTGGATTGTTGTTAAAATATTCTTCTAATTCATTCATGTCTTTTCTACTTAAAAATCTTTGCTAATTGAAAAATTTTAATTTCATTCCTAAACACCCACCCCAACATCCCCCCGGCCACCACCACATACAACCCATGCACCCAATGAGCGTAAAGTTTACCCAGCCAAGGCTCCATCACTAAAATCAAAACAGCCAGCAAAAGCGGGGCAATAATCATCTTGGCAAAATTAATCTTAAAGGTAAACTTCTTTCGAATGCCGAAGTATAAAATAACGATCTCCAAGATGTAACTCAGCCAAGTGGAAATGATCACTCCATAAATCCCATATCGGCCAATCAATAAATACATCAATGCAATTTTAACCAACATGACAACCAAATAAAAAAAAGGAAGAGGCTTGGTGTATTTGAGGGCAGGATAAGGAATAGCCACATATAGCCTCATGCACCTGAATAAATATATGATGGCAACGTACGGCAAAAGTGGAACAGCTTGTTGATAGCCGGGTTTCTTGAAAAAGATTTCTATCACCCAAGGGAAAACAAAAATACTTGCACTTACTAGTAACATTGCCATAGCGGTTAATCCATGATAATATCTGTTGATCTCTATAGTGCTCCCTTTTTCTGTTTGTGCCACCGCCATGCCCAATACCTTGGGCGTGAAGGTGGAGTTGAGACCTACTATAACAAACTCAACCGCCATCAGGCACTTCAAAGCCAAATCATAAACACCTAGCGTTGCCAATGGAAGAAACAACAAAATAAAAGGGCGATCGAAAAAATTGATCACCCACTGTTGCACTTGGTAAATGAGTGTCGAGTTATTGAAAGCAAAGGTAGTTTTGAGTAATTGCCAGTTGAAATGAAAACCGAATTGCCTGAAAATAAAACCAAGTACCCAAGCTGCAGAAAAGAGCGTTGCAATTAATCGTCCTCCAACGGGGCCCCACAAACTTTCAGGAAAAAAATAAAGCCCAAAAATAGTGAAGCCTGCAATCAATGAAAATGAAAGAAGGTTGAACCAAAGGAAAAGCGTTGGCTTTTGCTGGGTCTGCAGCAAGGTGTTGTTGACTTTTTGCAATGCTTGAAAAATACCTGTAGCAACAGAGAGAAGTCCAAAAGGATAAAACAGAATCTCTTGCTCGGTAAACATTTTACTAAAAATCCAATCCCCAATGAAGGCGAGTAGTAAACCCGTTACAAGGCTTATCAAAAGAATTAAAATGAAAGCCGAACTTATGAATGAAGATAGTTTAGCTGGCTCGTTTTTAAATTCATGATAGTTGATATACAGCGAAGCATCAAAACTATAAGTAACCAGAATTTGTACCAACAATGAAAAACCAAAATAAATGGAGAGGGCACCCATCGCTTCTGGCGATAAGTACTCTCCATAAAATGGCAACAAGATTATTGCACTGGCCATAGGTAACGCCCCCGCCAATGTGTAGATAAAAGAACTCTTTATGAAATTTTTGCTGATCAACGCTATTTAATTTGCTGCTAAGATACGGATCAGTTGCTCAGTTAGGTGTTTGCGAGAATAAAGTGAAATATTTTTTTGCGAGGCCGCAGTCCCCTTTTTCCATTGATCATAAAATAATTGTAGTGCTAATTTGATTCGATGTTCCTCGCCCCTCTCAAAAATCTCCCCTGCTCCCGTCTGCTTCAGCACCTCGGCAGCATCTCCATCCACGGGGCCAATGGCCAAAATGGGATTGCCCGAGGCCAAGTACTCAAAAAACTTCCCAGGCAAATTGCCAGGGGCAATGGCCGTATGCGCCAATACCAACAATTGCAAATCTGTTTTGCTGTAAAGATTCAATAACTCACTGTGCGACACTTGATCGACAAAGCGCACCGTTGATTGGAGATTTTGATCTAATGATATGTACTCTTTAAAAGAAGAATTCACATTCCCTACAAACTCAACCAACAGGTCATTTTTAAAAGCAGGATTCTCTTCCATTAACTTCTTAATTGCCTCCATCACAGGCCTTGGATCGCGCAGCTCATCTACCACGCCAATATGGCGAATGGTAAACTTATTGGTTTTAGAATGAACAATGCTTTTGAAATCGTCTTCATCAAACCCATTCATAATCAAATCCACTTTTCTACCGCTCAATACCTCCAGTCGTTGAACATGATAAGGTGCAATAGTAATTACCCGATCTGCTTTGGTCAACACTTTCTTCTCCAGTGCCTTGTGCCTATCTCGTGCAAAACTTGTCAGCGAAAAAGTATCCAACAAATCCCACTCGCTCCATGGGTCGCGGAAGTCGGCAATCCATTTTAGTGAAGTATTCTTCTCTTTTAGTTTCAAACCAATCAAGTGCATACTGTGCGGAGGGCCTGTGGTGATTATGGTATTGATTTGATTGCTCTTCAAAAAATCATCCAAAAAAACCACCGAAGGTTTTACCCAAAACACACGCGCATCGGGAATAAAAAAATTGCCTCTCACAAACAAAGCCAACCTTTTCATCAATGACACTTTTCCAGTACTCACAAAATCCGCTTGCTTCACTTTTCCTTTTCCTGACAGTTTCTGAAAAATCCCGTAAGGTTCCCATATCGGCAACTTAATTATTTCTGCTTCTGCTGGAACATCCTTCAACAATGAACTATCTTGGATTTCTACTGAAGGATTTTCTGGCGTGTAAACAAAAGGCTGATAGCCGAATGTAGGAAGATACTTTACAAACTTTAGCCAGCGCTGCACACCGCTTCCCCCAAAGGGCGGCCAGTAATAAGTAATGATGAGGACTTTGTTCAAGGTTTGATATTCAAGATTGCAAACTTACCAATTCGATCCTAGAGTCTAAGTTTCTTCGGGTTCTTTCTCCCATCTTGAATTGTTATTATCTCTATTTCATCAGTGAGGATTTTATAGTAGAGAATATTTTGGTCACCAATAACACAGCGCCTGATGGATTTTCTCTTTGAATGGACTTGATACATCCACGGATTTTCAGAAATGAACTTTATCTTTTTTTCTACTAGTGCCAAAAAATCCTCTTTGACTTTAATCGACCATTCTGTTTCCAGATAAAGAACAATCTCATCCAAATTAATCTCTGCCCTTGATGAAATAGTTAACTTTGTAGGCCACAAGGCTTTATTTATACTTTGCTAAAACTTCTGCAACATCTTTTTTTCTACCCATGCGCAGGTCTTCAAGTCCAGCTTCTATATCGTCCTGCTGATCCTTACTTAACGTATCCCACCAATCTTCTTGCTGTTCTTTTTTTAATGTCTTAACTTCCTCAATAACTAATGTGTCGTTCAATTGAGCGAGCCACGTTATCAAATCGAGTTTTTCAGTTTGAATATCCATATACTTTTAATTAGCAACCAAACTTACAATTTTTGGGTCATTTCGCCAAAGCCACTCTATCCCCCTATCCTTCTTAAACCACGTCAACTGCCGTTTTGCATAATGTCTTGAATTACGCTTCAACAAACGCACCGCCTCTTCCCTATCATACTGCCCATCCATAAAACCAAAAATCTCCTGGTAGCCCACTGTCTGCAACGCATTCAATTCTTTTCGGTCATACAATTTTGCGGCCTCCTCAAACAATCCTTGTGCGATCATCGCATCCATCCTACCATCAATGCGCTGATAAAGTTCTTCGCGCGGAAGTTCCAGCCCAATTTTAACAACCTCAAATGGCAATTCTTTTTTTTGTTTTTTTCGCAGCGCACTCAGCGGCTTTCCCGAAGCGCGATACAGTTCCAACGCGCGCATCAGTCGCTGCGGATTTTTCACATCTACTTCCGAGAAATATTCTGGGTCAACTTTTTCCACTTCCTTCTGCAACCACTCTAAACCGTTTAAATTATATTCTTGAATAATTTTCTCTCTCACGCCTTCGGCAATTTCCGGCATCTCATCAAAACCTTCCAACAAAGCCTTGACATACAACCCCGATCCCCCACACAAAATCAATCGATCAAACTTTACAAACAATTGATTGATCAACTCCAGCGCCTCCCTCCCATATTGCCCCGCATCATAGTGCTCTTCAATGGATTTGATATTTATAAAATGATGCCTCACCTTCGCCAGCTCCTCAGCGGATGGCTTGGCCGTGCCAATCTCCATCTCCCTAAAAATCTGCCGCGAGTCTGCCGAAATAATTTCCGTCCTGCACCGCTCCGCCAACTCCATCGCCACAGCCGTTTTGCCCACAGCCGTTGGCCCCACAATCGCGATCAGTTTTTTATCCACTCTCAAAATTAGCCAATTCAAGAAAATACCCGTGCGATTTTTTTTGCGGCCTGCCCACAGAAGTTTAAACGAAGGTGCGGCCTGGCCAAGCGAGGCGCAAGGCCACCGGGCTATCCGCTACAAGTCCTCGCTCTCCCTATAGCTATCGGGATCGCTGTGGGCTTTCCGCTCCTATCCCTGGCCGAATGCCTACCCATAGCCCTACATTTTCAAATTATCAAATCTTCAAATTACTCCCTATCTTGCAAACAAAAATTCGCCACTACGAATGATCAAATACACCACCTCATTCCTGACCAAGCTCGAAGAGCTCATTGCAGAGTCAGATTACATCATGCGCTATGAAAAAGGCAATTTCAAGTCAGGCTATTGTCTGCTGAAAGAGCAGAAGATCATGATTGTCAATAAGTTCTTCGTCACCGAAGGCAAGATCAACGCCCTATTGGATATTTTAAAAAACGTAGCGCTTGACACCACCAATTTCAGCGAAAAGAATTTGAAGCTGTACGAAGAGTTGACACAGGCAGAGGTTAAAATCTAAACCGATGGTAAGTTTATTAGAAAAACCGCCCCGCACCACCATGGAAGTATTCAAAATGCTTCCCGAAGGTACTCGGTGCGAATTAATTGATAACACATTGTATATGTCTCCGGCACCCTCTTCCTCGCACCAAAAGACTATCTATAAGCTTACTGGCCAGTTCTACCTTTTGCTCGAAGGCAAGTCGATTGGTGAGCTGTATCCTTCACCCATTGATGTGCTTTTGAATGAGAAAAATGCCTACCAACCTGATTTGGCATTTATCCTAAATGAAAATTTGGAGATAGTTAAAGAAAACGGCATTCATGGAACTCCTGATTTAGTAATTGAAATCTTATCTCCTGGAACCAAAAACTTCGACCTTACCAAAAAGAAAAAAGTGTATGAAAAAGCAGGCGTGAAAGAGTATTGGGTGCTAGATAATAAAACGAAAATCTCATTAGGCTTTCAATTGATTGGTAAGAAGCTTGAAGAATTTAAAAAAGAAAAGAACCAATTCACCTCTGCCCTCCTACGCCACACGTTCAAATTTTAACAATCCATTTTGAAAATTACCTTCCTTGGCTCTGGTACTTCACAAGGCGTGCCTGTCATTGCTTGCCCATGC
This sequence comes from Cyclobacteriaceae bacterium, assembly GCA_043777495.1. GTDB lineage: Bacteria > Bacteroidota > Bacteroidia > Cytophagales > Cyclobacteriaceae > ELB16-189. Next base: position 22,656 of record JAYWHU010000110.1, read on the forward strand.
GAAGTGTGCCAGTCCATGGACTACCGCGATAAACGACTGCGCGTATCCATGCACATAGAAGTAAAAGGAAAAAGTTTTGTTATCGATACAGGGCCAGATTTCCGTCAACAAATGCTGCGCGAACGAATCAGTCGATTGGATGCAGTGATCTTAACACACAGCCACAAAGATCACATTGCCGGATTGGATGATGTACGCGCCTTTAATTATCTACAGCAGCGCGACATGCCCGTTTATGGCACTCAGCAAACTCTGGCACAAGTTCAAACCGAGTTTTACTACGCCTTTGAAAAAGAAAAATATCCGGGCACGCCTCAAATAAAACTTAATGAAATTGGTGAAGAGCCATTTCAAATAAACGGAGTGGATTTCACTCCGCTGCCCGTTATGCATATGAAAATGCCCGTGCTGGGCTTTCGCGTTGCCAATTTCAGTTACATCACCGATGCCAATTTTATTCCCGAAAGCACTTACGCCAAACTGCAAGGCACACAAGTGCTGGTGTTGAACGCCTTGCAAAAAGATTCTCACCCTTCGCACTTCACGTTGGCCGAGGCATTAGAAGTAACAAAGAAAGTGGGGGCAACACAAACCTACTTCACGCACATCAGCCACAAGCTCGGCCTGCACAAAGCCATCGAAAAAGAACTCCCCGAATCTGTAGCTTTGGGGTATGATGGGCTTTCTTTCACACTCTAGGGTTTCCAACCTTGTTAAGGGGAATTAGGAAGGTTGGAAACCCTTAAACTTAATATTTAAGTCTTGCATAATAACTTCTACTTCTTACGCCAACTCAGCGCGGAGCTAAAGAAAAAGATAATTGGTTTCACCGTTGTCTCTTGCTTTAGCCAAAACAAGGAAGAGCTCATCATCGAACTCAACAATTCCAAAGAATCATTTTTTATCAAGGCGAGTTTGCAGCCTTCGTTTTGCTGCTTATCGTTTCCCCCTGGTTTCAGTCGTGCGAAAAAGAACAGCATCGATCTATTCAATGACATTTTAATCAAAAAAATAATTGCGATCCGTCAATTTCAAAACGAGCGCAGTTTTGCACTTGAATTGGAAGATCATTTTGTATTGCTGTTCAAAATGCACGGCAATCAATCCAACATCGTGCTTTTTCAAAATGAAAAAGTAATTTCTATTTTCAGGAATCAATTTCAGAACGATTATGAAATCATCCCTTCTGAATTAGACAAGGCCATTGACTGGAAGAAAGAGGTTTTTTTAAATACCCTTGGAAATTTATCGCAAACCCCAAGCCCTGGTTCGTGTCCTCACGAACCAGCTTCGCCACTCGTTGTGCGTGAAGACACGCACCACGGCAAAGGGAATTTATCTCCAATCTATTTCACGCTTGGAAAAGAAGTGAATAAGTACTTGGAAGAAAAATTCCAAGACCAAAAGACAAGCGAGGATAAATGGGTTGTGCTTCAAGAAACGATAAAGCAATTAGAAAATCCACAATTTTATATTCAAGAAAAAGAAGGTAAACTAAGTCTTTCATTACTCCCAACAGGCAAGATCGAAGCTGAGTTTATCAACCCAATTGAAGCCATCAACGAATTTTTCTACAAACACACTACCTCTCAAACATTCCTAACTGAAAAAGCAAAGGCCTTAAGAGAATTGAAAGAACAACTCAAAGGTAGGGTCAGTTACTTAGATAAAAACCAGCAAAAGGTAAACGAACTCCAAAACGATCAGCACTATCAACTGTGGGCAGATTTGATCATGGCAAATATGCACTTAATCAAAATAGGTACAGAAAAAATAACACTAGAAAACTTTTATACTGGTAAGCCCGAAGAGATCAAACTTAAAAAGGAACTCAACGCCCAGCGCAATGCCGAAGTTTTTTATCGTAAAGCAAAAAACCAACAAATTGAAATTGACAAACTGAATGAATCTATTCAAGCGAAGAAAAAGGAAATAGAAAAACTGAAATTATCCATCGCTTACGTGGAGCAAGCCGAAGATTTAAAATCATTGCGACAGCACATTAAAATAGAACCCACTAAGCCCAAAAACAATAATCTAAAAGTGCTCCCCTACCACGCTTTCGAGTTCAAAGGCTTTCAGATTTGGGTGGGCAAAAATGCAGAAGCCAATGATGAGCTTACATTGAAGTATGCCTACAAAGAAGACCTCTGGCTACACGCCAAAGATGTGGCTGGGTCTCATGTAGTTATCAAACATCAATCAGGTAAAAATTTTCCAAAAGAAGTCATGGAGCGTGCGGCAGAGTTGGCCGCCTACAACTCCAAACGCAAAACCGATAGCCTATGCCCTGTGGCCGTTACGCCAAAGAAGTTTGTAAGAAAAAGAAAAGGCGACCCTGCGGGGATGGTGGTGGTGGAGAAGGAAGAGGTGATTTTGGTCGTGCCTAAATTGTAAGCAAATCGTTTCAAGAAATAATAAAGCAAAATTCCAATTTACTAATTCTCAACAAACACTTTCTTTGCACTAAGTTGATTACCCACTTGAAGTCTTAAAATATAAATCCCATTTCCCCTATCACCAATATCAATGCTAAAGGTTTGATTGAGTGCATCAGGGAATGCTTGGTTTGCTATTTCTTGGCCGATTGAATTAAAAATCGTAACACGAGTAGCTTGCCTTTCTTCTAAATTGAATGTTATTTTTAGAGGTGAATCAATGCCACCATAAACCGAATATGGACTTTCAGATGAAGTAGACGATTCTTGTATCAAGCTATCATCTGTATAGAAATCAATATTATCTAAATACAAATTATTTCCATTACCGTTGGTGGCCACAAAAGCGAATCGTGTGTTTGCTTGCCCAATATATGCACCCAGATTATAAAATTTCTTTTTCCAATCTGTAGTCAAATTAGGTTTCCAACTAGTTTCCAATTCTGCAATGGAGAGTTGGCTTCCTGATTCATCAAATTCTGTTTCACTAAAAGTATTACCACAATCTTGTGAAACCAGTAAACGTAACCTCTCACTTCCATTAGAAGATTTGGCGTAGCTCACATCAAAAAACAAACCTGCTTTGGATGTGCTGGTCAAGTCAAGGACAGGACTAACCAACCATGATTCATCACCTACATTGGCATTTGTAAATGAGTTATAAAACAAAGAACTGGAATAGTTCGTACCCGCTTTCGTCCAAAGCTGTTGTTGGCCTTGGCTCACTATCGTCCAATTCAATTGCGAGTTGCTATCAAATCTTTCGCGCAGGGGGATGATGTCTTTGGCATTGCTAAAGGCAAAACTGTACGAGCCACTGTTGTTTTGGGGATTGACATCCACAGCTCCATTTGGATTGGAAAGTGAAACAGTATATTGATTGATCTCTGCTGCAAGCGAAATAGAATTAAGCTGAAATACCTGATCAGCATTTAAGCCTATTGATAGGTTAGAGAAATTTTGAGTTTGTACACTTCCACCATTAAATGTAGTAGAGACTGTAAATGAAGTGATGGGAATATTGCCGTTATTTTTAACCCGAATAGTTGGAGAAGGGTTGGATTGGCAACTAACAGGCGAAGGGCTTTCTAATTTTGAAAGGGCGAGATCAAGAAACGTACCCGTTATGATTCTTACGTTGCTCAGATACAAGTTATTTCCATTCGCATTGGTCCCCTCAAAAGCAAGTTGAACGGATTGCCCAAGAAATTGCGTGAGGGGAATCACTTCGGTAACCCATTGAGCACTAGTTGGAACAAATGCACTCGTTGTAGAAGGTGCAGTTCTTAAGTTGTCATCTGATTTGTCGAACAGAACAACTGGCGAATTGTCAAATCGGCAAGCATTTGATGCCAGCACTCTTAATCTCTCTCCCGTTACCCCAGGATAAGTTGTATACGCTCTATCAAAAATCAATGTGGCTGATGTAGCTGTCGCTAAATCGAGAAGTGGTGTTATTAATTTATCTACCGCGCCTAGTTCAGTGTAATTATAAAAATCAATGAAGATGGATGGCTTTCCCGATGAAGAATTAGTTACCCATTTTGTTAAGCCATCAGGATTATCAATAGACCAAGTTGAGGGAAAAGGTGAAAAACTTTCTATAACGGGTAAAGCAGCAAGAGTTGGCGTAATGGAAGTTAGACCTTTCAAGTTGTTATTGGCATTACCATCAGTACCGCTATTGGTAGAGATAATCGAAAATTCAAATGAATAAGAAGTTGAATTGTTTAATGAAATGGGAGTGAAATCAATCTGCTGCTCTGCGTTGATAGATAGTGAAGACAATATACCTTTGGTTTCTACAATGCTTCCATCTTTTCTAAATTGTATTTGTGCCGAAGTGATGGCGTTTGTTCCGTAATTCCTTACTGCAATAGAAGGCATGATAAAACCGCCACACGCAGTTGCCGCTGGTGATAAAATTGTTTTGATTCCTAAATCATTAGCCACCGATGTGGGTGGCTGTGAACCAGGCGAGTTGGGTAATTCTACTCTCCGAGGACTATTTTGAATGATCGTATTCATTCTCGCCACTTGCCCTTGCGTAAAAATATTCATGCAAGCATCATCAGAGTAGTCGAGGTAGTTTTGAAACATCTTGGCAGTGGTGCAATCAATCTTTGGATGTGCTGGGCAACCAGCAGAAGAATTACTTTGTGTGGGCGTATCAGCTACATAGTCTGTGTTAGTGCAATCGCTGCCATCGCCCCATACGTGTCGCAGCCCAAAGAAATGCCCCATCTCATGAGTGAGTGTGCGTCCTTTATTGTATTTAGGATGTAAATCGAAACTACCAGCGTCAATGGTCCCAAACTCTCTATAATTGATCACGATGCCATCGGTAAGCCTTTCGTTGGATGAATCTTCTAGCCCAGGTAGTGTAGAAGAAACAGGGAGTTGAGTATACCCTAAGTAGTCTGTTAAATAAGTCACCCACACATTCAAGTATTGTTCGGCCGGCCAATAGCTCTGCGATTTCAGTAAGTAATTATTACCAAAGGTCCAGGAAGATTGCGACCCTTTCACCCGTACGATTCCATTTGTGGCTAATCCATTTGGGTCTTGCTGTGCCAATATAAACTGTACATCAAAGCTTCCTGCCACAGATTGAAAAACAGCAGGTGTATTAGTTTGATCTGCATTGAGACGATTGAAATCATCATTCAATACTTTTATTTGCGAAAGTATTTGAGCATCTGAAATATTAATACCAGTGCCAATCGCTTCTCCATTATGAATAATATGAACTACAATGGGAATAGTATAAGTAGTCTGTGTACGTTGGGTACTTAATGGAGCGGTCTTTCTTTGATTTAACTTATTCTGCATCCATTTCTCAAACTGATCAATGGTTTCTCTCTTAGGATTTTTTTGATGGAGCATCTTTTCATACGCTACCGTGCCACAGCGTTCTTGCGCCAATGATGAAGCCGCAATGAGAAGGGAAAAAGTAAAAATTGTTAAACGAAGAAGCATGCCCCGCAAGTTAACCCATAACGATGGAAAATCCATTAGAGTATGGAAACGATATTAAAGTTTAATGCTTTATCAATACCGAAGTTGGCAAGTAACCCTACAGAGCGGTGAGATTAACGACTTCAATAGATTTAATTTCAGGAACGGATTTTTTGATAGCCTCTACCACACCAGCCTTAAATGTCATTGTTGACATGGGGCAACTGCCGCAATTGCCCGTGAACTCCAATTTTAAAACATGGTCGTGAGAAATGTCCAAGACCTTAACATTGCCGCCATCTGCTAGCAAGTAGGGGCGAATGGAATCCAACGATGCCTCCACGCGTCCGCTCAATTCTTCTATGTTCGATGTTGCTGCAATGGCTGTCATACGGTTATTTCCACTTTTTTGGTGGTATCAAATGTAGCATTTCTTATGGCAACTTGTCGTGCAAGGCTTTCAGCTAAATCAGTAAAGGCCTGCGCAACGACTCCACCCTTCATCACCGCAGGCAACCCACTGTCTCCGCTTTCGCGGATGGATTGCACTAATGGTATTTGCCCGAGGAAAGGAACGCTATATTTCTCTGCTAAGTTCCTTCCACCGTCTTTGCCAAAAATATAATATTTATTGTCTGGCAATTCTTCGGGCGTAAAGTAGGCCATGTTTTCAATTACGCCAAGTACAGGCACATTGATAGATGGTTGCTTGAACATAGCGAGCCCTTTCATTGCATCTGCCAAAGCAACTTTTTGAGGCGTAGTTACAATCACCGCCCCAGTAACTGGTACTGTCTGCACCAATGTCAAATGAATATCGCTCGTGCCAGGAGGAAGATCAATCAACAAATAATCCAAGTCACCCCAAATAGTATCACCTATAAATTGTTTGAGTGCCGAACTGGCCATGGGGCCGCGCCATACCACCGCACTTTCTGGTGGAGCGAGAAATCCAATGGAGATTAATTTCACCCCGTATTGTTCCAATGGTTGGATCAGGTTTTTTCCGTTCACCACTTTTACTTCGGGCTGCTCGCGCTCGCAGTTGAACATGACAGGAATAGAAGGCCCGTAAATGTCTGCATCGATCAACCCCACTTTAGCTCCCGATTGCGCTAAGGCGACAGCTAAGTTGGTTGTAACGGTAGATTTACCCACACCTCCTTTGCCCGAGGCTATTGCAATAATATTTTTTACCCCGGGTAGCAATGGAGCATTGTTTCGCAAGGTGGTAACGGAAGAGGTCATGAAAATTTCTATGGCAACACTTTTGCCAACTACCTTTTCTACCGCGTCAATACAGTCTTGCTTTATTTTCTCTTTCAGCGGACAAGCAGGGGTGGTAAGCACCACTGTAAACTGCACCTTCTGTTCCATCACTTCAATGTCCTTGATCATATTCAGCGAAACCAAATCTTTTTTAAGATCGGGGTCGTTGACCGTGGAAAGGGCTTTTAGGATGTCTGATTTAGTAAAACTCACGGAGATTTAAGATTTTAGATTTGTGATTTAAGATTTTGGCGGCATGGCGAGACGCCACCGGGCTATCCACTACAAGTCCGGCCACGCTCTATTCCAGCTCACTTCGGGCTTTTCGTTTCTATCTCTTGCCGTTACTCCTACGCATTTTTTCGTTTCTTCCAAAGTCTTTTGAATTTGCGAATTCATATCATCGGCAAAGGTAAGGATTTCATTTATCCATTTTAAAATCAATTTTTCGTCATTATTTCAAAATAAAAATCTCCCAACTAAAAGGTATCTTTGTCAATTAATCTGATCGTCAAAATCCATGTCCACCAAAGAAAGGCAAAACCGCTACCGAGAAGCCGTGAGGTATATCTCCAACGCTTCCGAAATCCTTCGCACCAAAGGGCAAAAGAAGGATAGATATTATCAAGATGATAAGTATGTAAGAATGGCTTGCGCTACGGCTTACAACGGAGTGCTTCTGGCTTCAGATACTTACTTAGAAATGAAAGGCAAATCTATTCTTAAGAAGAAGGGAGCCCGCGTAAATGTAGATGACTATAGGAAGCGCTTCGCTCTTTTAAATAGGAAAGTGCTCGATTCTTTTAATACTGCTTACGGATTGCTGCATATTGAAGGCTACTATGAAGGTGTGACAAGTTACGTTGCTATTCAAGAGGGAATTCATGCTGCTATAGATATCATCAACCAAATCAAACCCACTGGGGAATTAGATTTACAACTCGATCAACTATAGAATTTCGTAAAGAATAAATTGCATGTCCACCAAAGAAAGGCAAAACCGCTACCGAGAAGCCGTGAGGTATATCTCCAACGCTTCCGAAATCCTTCGCACCAAAGGGCAAAAGAAGGATAAGTATTATCAAGATGATAAGTATGTGAGGATGGCTTGTGCTACCGCTTACAATGGAGTGCTTTTAGCTACTGACACCTATCTTGAGATGAAAGGGAAATCAATAGAGAAGAAGAAAGGTACAAGGGTAAGCGTGACTGATTATAGAACACGCCTTGCAAAACTTGATAAATCTATGCTGCGAACTTTTAATACAGCTTACGAAATATTACACTTGGTTGGATATTATGAGGGCGAAACCAAATCTGATATTATTACATCAGGTATTGATGCTGCCATTGACATCATCAACCAAATCAAACCCACGGGAGAGCCTGACCTTCAACTCAATCAACTTTCTGCTTGATTACGCGAGACACCATTGAAGAAGTAAAAAACCGCATCGATATTATTGATGTAATCAGCGATTTTGTCACACTCAAAAAATCGGGGCAGAACTACAAGGCACTCAGTCCATTTGTAAATGAAAAGACGGCCTCTTTTTTTGTAGTTCCATCCAAGGGCATATTCAAAGATTTTAGCAGTGGCAAAGGCGGTGATGCTTTCACTTTTGTGATGGAGCACGAGAAGTTGAGCTATGCCGAAGCCATTCGATACTTAGCAAAAAAATATGGTGTAGAGATCAAAGAAGATCGGGTTAGTGATGAGGACAAGGCAGAGCAAAGTGAGCGCGAGGGTCTTTACATCCTCATGAACTTTGCCAAAGAGTATTATAAAAACATTCTCACCACACACGAAGATGGAAGAAGCATTGGTCTGAGCTATTTTAAAGAGCGGGGCTTTGCAGACAAGACCATCGAAAAATTTGAATTAGGTTTTGCGCTGGAAGGCTGGGAGAATTTTAGCAAAGAGGCTATTGCAAAAGGTTATAATAAAGAGCTGCTCGAAAAAACAGGGCTTATTGTAAAAAAGGACGATGGATCATCTTACGACCGCTTTCGCGGGAGAGTGATTTTTCCTGTTCATAATATTACGGGCAAAGTAATTGCGTTTGGTGCGCGGATGCTGGGGAAAGACAAGAACCAGCCGAAGTACATTAACTCGCCCGAGACTGATATTTATCACAAGAGCGATGTGCTGTATGGATTGTACCAAGGCAGGAATGCCATCCGTCAACATGATGTTTGCTACTTGGTAGAGGGCTACACCGATGTGATTTCCATGCACCAGTCGGATGTAGAGAATGTGGTGTCTTCTTCAGGCACGGCACTCACCGAAAGCCAAATCAAACTCATCCATCGCTTCACAGAAAATGTAACGGTTCTTTTTGATGGCGATTCGGCTGGTATCAAAGCTGCGCTGCGCGGCATCGATATGATCTTGAAGGGCGGCCTCAACGTACGCGTTGTTTTGTTTCCCGATGGCGAAGACCCCGATAGTTATTCGCGCAAAGTAGGCACGTCCGAGTTTAATAAATTTCTGAAAGAACACTCGCAAGATTTTGTTTCGTTTAAGACAGGACTTTACGCTAAGGAATCAACGGGCGATCCGATCAAGAAAGCAGAATCGATCAAAGAGATTGTTACCAGCATTGCGCTGATACCTGATCCTGTAAAGCGTTCTGTTTATATTCAAGAGACGAGCAACCTGCTCAAGATGTCTGAGCAGGTTTTGCTTTCTGAGTTGAACAAAATTTTAATTCAGGAAAGAAGGAAAAACGAAAAAGTTCACGAGCAGGAAGTTGTTCGAGAACCATTAGATGCTGCTGAAGATATTGGCACAATTGTTAAGATAGATTCACAGAGTTTGGTGCATTACCAAGAATGTGAAACAATCCGCCTTCTTTTGAATTATGCTGATCAAACGGTTGAGCAGAATAAGTTATCGGAATTTTTGTTGCATGAATTGGAAGACGTAGAATTTAATAATCCAGTATTTAAAGAAATTTACCTTCGTTTTAAAGTTGCTGCTCAGAATAATCAACATATTGATTGTAATATTTTTTTAAATGAAGGGAACGATGCTATTAAAGCAACTGTTTCTAACTTAATAACTTCGCGTTATGAAGCCAGTCCCCATTGGATGGCTAAATTTCAAATTCATATCCCAATTGAAAAGGATGAGTTAGATAAAGCCGCATTCCATAATGTTTTGAGATTAAAATTTCGAATCATTCAATTGATGAAAGAGGAGAATTTAGGTAAGATTAAGCTATCTGAAACAATTGGAGATGTAAATAGGCTTGATCATGAGCTTCAAATTCACGAAGGTTTAAACAATGCAGAGGTTGAATTAGCTAACTTACTTGGTACTGTTTTCGCTAAATAATATGTCACTTTAAATTTGTATTACAATTGAATTATGACAGAAAGGATTAAAATAAATACCATCGAAGAAGCCATTGAGGAAATCAAAAATGGTAAAGTGATTATTGTTGTGGACGATGAAGACCGCGAGAACGAAGGTGACTTCATTTGTGCAGCCGAATCCATCACACCTGAAATAGTCAACTTTATGGCCACCCACGGACGTGGATTGATTTGCGCTTCGTTGAGTGAAGAGCGCTGTGAAGAACTCGGCCTCGACTTGATGGTAGGAAAAAATACTGCGGCTTATGAAACTAATTTCACGGTGTCGGTTGATTTGATCGGGCATGGTTGTACCACAGGCATTTCCGCACACGACCGTTTCAAAACCATTCGCGCATTGGTCGATCCAGAAACAAAACCAACAGAGCTGGGTAAACCCGGACACATTTTTCCACTCAAAGCAAAAAAGGAAGGTGTGCTAAGACGGGCGGGGCATACCGAAGCTTCGATTGACTTTGCACGACTCGCAGGTTTCCGCCCTGCGGGTGTGCTGGTAGAAATTTTGAACGAAGATGGATCGATGGCGCGCCTGCCCGAATTGCAAAAAGTCGCAGAACGTTTTCAATTAAAGTTGGTGACCATCAAAGACTTGATCGCCTACCGAATGAAAACGGAATGTCAAGTAAAGCGACAAATAGATGTGAACTTACCAACCATGCATGGTGATTTTAAATTGGTGGCCTTCGAGCAACTCAACTCTCACGAGGTTCACATGGCATTGATAAAAGGCACATGGGAAAAAGATGAGCCAGTGATGGTGCGCGTGCATTCGTCTTGCGTGACGGGCGATATTTTTGGTTCGTGCCGCTGCGATTGTGGCCCACAACTACATCACGCTATGAGGATGGTAGAGAATGAGGGCAAGGGCGTGGTGCTTTACATGAAGCAAGAAGGAAGAGGCATTGGCCTACTCAATAAATTGAAGGCATACAAATTGCAAGAGCAAGGCTTAGATACTGTAGAAGCAAACTTGCAACTGGGTTTTGATATGGACAATCGTGATTATGGAATTGGCGCACAGATTTTGCGAGACCTAGGTCTATCTAAAGTTCGGTTGATCACCAACAACCCCAAGAAGCGCGTGGGCTTAACAGGTTATGGCTTAGAGATTGTAGAAAATATTCCCATCGAGATTGTGCCCAACCAACACAATGAAAAATATTTGTTGACCAAACGCGATAAATTGGGGCATAACATTTTGAAAAAATAATGAAAAGGTCGATAGTCTTTTTGCTTTGGCTCACTCCGTTTTTTACACAAGCCCAACAGTTTGCGTATGAACTTTGGCATGAAGGTAAAATTGTGTTAGAGTCGAGCGACACGATCAAAGGCCTAGTAAAATACGATATGCAAAGCGATTTGCTTCAAGTGAAGGTGAGGAACAAATTAGAAAGTTTTGCTGCTCGCAAAGTTTTATTTTTTGAAATCTTTGACACTACCGTAAAAAGATATCGCCAATTTTATTCTC
>JAYWHU010000111.1:0-34016 GCA_043777495.1 Cyclobacteriaceae bacterium
GTTGAGCCTGTCGAAACCTCTTTATTGGTCTTCGTGCTATGTAAACCGACTTCGACAAGCTCAGTCTGACAGTACTACTAGAGTTTTTAGAGATGCCCTAAACTTAAATACGAATTCTTTGAACATAAATAGAGTATGGTGTGATCGTAAAAATATTTAATCACTAAAAGACAAATAAAATGAAAAACATCCTGAACAAACAATACGACCAATCTGCTGGTAGTATGTTAAGTCAAAAAACAAATGAGGATTTCAACAAGCAAAAGCCAAATCCGGACGACCCAAATTTTAAAGCTAAGATAATCTACACTTGCCCGATGCATCCTGAGGTGCAGATGGATAAGCCAGATAAATGTCCCAAGTGTGGAATGCAATTAATTGAAAGAAAATAAAGTGCAATACCTTCTAAAAAGAAAGTTACTTATAAAAAAAAATTGCATACTAGGTGTAATTAAACTTAAAAAATAAAAACAATGAAAAAACTAATTTTTGTATGTGCCGCAATTGCATTGTCATTTGCTTCATTCGCCCAAACGGACACCACCATGAAAAAAATGGATCATGATAAAATGATGAACCATCACCAAATGGATATGTCAAAAACAGATGGTTGTATGATGATGAATGAAAAGATGATGATGATAAAAGATGGCAAAATGTCGGCAATGAAAAAACAAATGACAATGAGCAACGGTACTAAATGCATGGTAGATGGAATGTGTGTAAAAAAAGACGGCACAAAGATGACCATGAAAGAAGGCGATCACATGGATATGTCTGGAAACATGCACCCAAAGAAAGCGAACAATTGAAAGAGTCATTGTTGAATTGTCATTAGAAAATTACTGCGCAAAGCCTTCCCATGAAGGCTTTGCTTTTGAGAAAAATTTCCATTAAACTTAATGTGGGAGAAGAATGGTACTGGTGGAGAAAAGTAACTAAATGAATAATTCCATGAACTCTTTACCTATTCAACCGCAAAAGTTCACCTGCCCCATGCATGCGCAAATTCTGCAAGATGCGCCTGGCAAATGCCCGATTTGCGGAATGAACTTAGTACCCGTTAAAAAATTGGACACCGATCATGCTGAAGCAAACCGTTCGGTACCACCGGCAGCACACGAACAAACAACAAAAGAACAAAAACAAAACAAAGGCAGCATTGAATACACGTGCCCTATGCACCCTGAAGTAATTCGCAACGCACCGGGCAGTTGTCCTATTTGTGGAATGGATTTAGTTCCAAAAATAATTCAGAAAGACGGTGAAGAAGAGGAAGCTGCCTACCAAGCTATGCGCAAAAGGTTTTGGATAGCCACCGCCTTCACCATTCCTGTGTTCATCATCGCCATGGGTGAAATGACGGGATTGCATCTTACGAAAATAGCAAGTATGACAACGTGGGGTTGGATACAATTTGGGCTATCAACGCCAGTGATTTTCTATTGCAGTGCCGATTTTTTCAAGCGCGGTTATCAATCTGTTGTAAACTGGTCGCCCAACATGTGGACACTTATTTCGCTGGGGGCAGGGTCAGCGTATTTGTTCAGCATTGTTGCCTTGGTGTTCCCTAATCTGTTTCCCGATCAATTTAAAATGGACGGTGCGGTACATCTATACTTTGAAGCAGCCACTGTTATTTTATCACTTATTTTATTGGGGCAAGTGTTGGAATTGAAAGCGCGTGGCAAAACCAATAGTGCCATTCGCGCGCTACTGAACTTAGTGCCACCAGAAGCCACCGTTATCCGAAACGGCCAAGAACAAAAAATTCCATTGGAGCAAGTAAAACTCAATGATATTCTCAAAATCAAACCGGGCGAAAAAATCCCCGTAGATGGCGAAATTGTAAAGGGCCACAGTTCAATCGATGAATCCATGATTACGGGTGAGCCCGTGCCAGTAGAAAAAGGTGAAGGTAATCCCGTGACAGGAGGTACTCTAAATGGAACAGGAAGTTTTGAAATGAAAGCGTTAAAGATTGGTGCTGATACGTTGCTAGCGCAGATTATTGACATGGTTAATAAAGCGAGTCGTTCCAAAGCGCCCATTCAAAATTTGGCTGATAAGGTATCCGGATATTTTGTGCCTGTAGTAGTGGGCATATCCATTTTATCTTTTGTGGTGTGGGCCATTTGGGGGCCCGATCCTGCCATGGTGTTTGCTTTCGCCAATGCAGTAACGGTGCTCATCATCGCATGTCCGTGTGCATTAGGTTTGGCAACACCCATGTCCATTATGGTGGGCACAGGCCGCGGGGCTACGTTCGGTGTTTTGATAAAAGAAGCGAAAGTAATCGAAGAAATGCAAAAAGTAAATGTGCTGGTAATTGATAAGACAGGGACTATTACCGAAGGGAAACCTTCGCTCAAGGCGGTAAAGACATTCATCAGTTCAATAAGCGAAGATGAAATCCTAAGGCAGGCCGCATCGCTCGAAGCAAGCAGCGAGCATCCACTGGCAGAAGCAATTGTAAAAGCCGCTAAAGCTAAAAACCTCCCACTCATGGAGGTGAAAAATTTTGAATCCATAACAGGTCAGGGAATCAAAGGCAATATGGATGCTAAGAATGTTTCTATCGGTAATGCAAAACTGATAACATCACAAGGGCTCACGCAGGATGAATCAAATTTAAAAGAAGTGGAAGAGCGACAATCAAAAGGGGAAACCGTAATGTATGTGGTGATTGATAACCAATTAGCTGGGTACATCAGTGTGGCTGATCCAATCAAGCAAAATTCAAAGAGTGCTATTCAAGAATTGCAAAAGCAAGGGTTACAAGTAATCATGCTTACGGGCGATAATAAAAATACAGCTAAAGGAGTGGCAGAAGAATTAGGGCTAGACGGATACGAAGCCGACTACTTACCTGCCGATAAACTAAACAAAGTAAAAGAACTTCAACAAGCTGGTAAAATTGTGGCCATGGCTGGCGATGGCATCAATGATGCACCTGCGTTGGCACAAGCAAATGTGGGCATCGCCATGGGCACAGGTACTGATGCTGCTATTCAAAGTGCGGGTATCACATTGGTAAAGGGCGATCTCAGTGGAATTATCAGGGCGAGAAAACTGAGTACAGCCGTGATGCGCAACATCAAACAGAACTTGTTTTTTGCTTTTGTTTACAATGCAATAGGCATCCCAGTCGCTGCGGGTGTTTTATTTCCATTTTTCGGATTGTTGCTAAGCCCCATGCTGGCAGCATTGGCCATGAGCTTGAGTTCGGTTTCAGTGATTGTAAACAGCCTGAGGTTAACAAAAAGTTTATAATTAATAACTGATGTTACCCCTCGCTGTCAGTTTGATCCCGATTGCTATCGGGAAGAAAACTGGCTATGTGAACTTTGACTTCGATAAACTCAGTCTGACAGGGACTTCGATAAACTCAGTCTGACATGGACTTCGTAGAAGACCTCGCATAATATGTGAATGATGTAAATTAATTCAGAAATTTTGTAATACAGATTCATTAAAGTATAAAGAAATTTAGCATGTTATAATTTAATTTTTCAAGCTAAATATAGAAATCATGAACAAAGTAATTTCATTAAACAAAAGGCCCATTGGTAAACCAACCCTGAGTGATTTTAAGTTTACCGAAGAGGAAATGCCGGTGTCTCATTTAGGTGAGATATTTTTAAAAACGCTCTATGTGTCTGTTGATCCATATCTGCGCGGCAGAATGAACGATTCCAAATCGTATGTTCCTCCATTTGTATTGGGTCAACCAATACAATCTGGCTGTATTGCAGAAGTGGTGGAGTCATCTATTCATGAATTTAAAAAAGGAGATTTTGTTTCTGGAAATTTAGATTGGAAGGAATATCAAGTCTCAACTGGCAAAGGCTTGAGTCACATAGATGCAGATGCTTCCGAGCTATCTAGGTATTTAGGGATTTTAGGAATGACTGGGCTCACCGCCTATTTTGGTTTGGTAGAAGTAGCAGACCCAAAAGAGGGCGAAACAATTGTAGTCTCTGGTGCAGCAGGTGCCGTAGGTAGCGTGGTTGGTCAGTTAGGTAAAATTCTTGGGTGCAGAGTAGTGGGCATAACAGGGAGCGATGAAAAAGTAGAGCTGCTTAAATCAAAATTCAAATTTGATGAAGCCATCAACTACAAAACCACTCCTGATTTGAATGCCGCTATAAAAAATGCTTGCCACAATGGCGTGGATATTTATTTTGACAACGTAGGTGGCGAAATCTCTGATGCGGTTTTAATGAATATTAATAAACATGCCTGCATATCTATCTGTGGTGCCATCTCACTTTACAATGAAACCAAGCAACCTGTTGGGCCACGGGTTCAGCCTATTCTGCTAACCAAGAGTGCCACTATGCGCGGGTTTATCATCTCCGATTTTGCCTACCGCTTCGAGGAGGGAATTACGGAACTGGCAATGTGGCTGAAAGAAGGAAAGCTCACCTATTCAGAAACCATAGTGGAAGGATTTGATAAACTACCGCAAGCCTTTCTGGATTTATTTGATGGAAAGAATGAGGGCAAGATGATTGTGAAAGTATAATGCGAAACGAAATTTATTATAGTGAATCAACATCATGTTAACAATTTTAGTCACTGGAGCTACAGGAAATGTAGGGATGGAGGTAATCAAATCCTTGCAAGACCTAACAATGCCCATCAATGTGGTTGCTGGAGTGAGAGATATTGAAACCGACTCGAAAAAATTACGGATTGCTAAAGTCAACGTGGTAAAATTTGATATTACAAACCCTTCTACTTTTAGAGATGCGCTAACCAATTGTGACATCCTTTTCCTATTAAGACCACCACAGATTTCAGAAGTTCAAAAATATTTTCGGCCACTTATCGAAAGTGCCATACAAGCGAAAATCAAGCACATCGTATTCCTGTCTGTGCAAGGCGTAGAGAAAAGTAAAATAATTCCACATCATAAAATTGAAAAACTAATTGTAGAGAGCAAGATACCGTACACGTTTTTACGTCCAGCGTACTTTATGCAAAATTTCACAACCACGTTGCGAAACGATTTAGTAAACAAGAAACGAATATTTCTGCCTGCGGGTAATGCGAAATTTACACTGGTAGATGTTAGCGACATTGGCAAAGTAGCAGCAAAAATACTTTCCAATACAGAAAGCCACATCAACCAAGCGTATGAGCTAACTAGCACTGTGAAATATTCTTTTAAACAAATGGCAGAAAAATTAACGGTTGGGTTAGGAACAAGAATAGAATATACCTCACCAAGTCTTCTGAATTTTTACCAAGTTAAGCGCAGAGAGAAGATGCCCGTTATGTTCATCTTGGTGATGATCATGCTTCATTACTTTCCAAGATTTCAAAAAGCACCAATGATAACAGATTGTATCAAAAAGATCACGGGCGATGAGCCTAGGTCATTTGAGCAATTTATTTCTGCTAATAAAACTTTAATGATCTGAGTTCAATTGGTATCTATTAAAATATAGAGCAATGAAAAATATAAACCCAAAATTATTTCTTGTTCTAGGTATTTTAACAATGGCAGCCTCGCACATGTCCTTTAGCATAGATTTAATGGCATGGGTTTCAAGTGTTCCTTTCCTGATTTATTTAAGCCTCACCAACGGATGGAAATCAAGATTCCTTTTTATTTTAGCTCTCATCATTGCCTGGTCGTTGTGTGTTGCAAAAATTCTATCACCCCCAATGCCTGTGGTAATGATTTTTTTATTTTCAGTCCCGATAAGTCTATTTCATCTTCCAGCCTATTTGTTATGGGACAAGTTTAAAGAATACAACTGGTCATTCCTCCTGTTCCCTACTATTCTCGTTTTAATGGAATGGATTCAATACACGTTCACTCCATTTGCAAGTTGGGGAGTAGCGGCCTACACGCAATCACATAATTTGACTTTAATGCAGTCTGTTTCATTATTTGGCATGGCGGGCTTAAGCTTTTTAGTTTATTGGGTCAATATTTCTATAACAGAAATAGCAGTTAATAAGAAGTTGACACTCGCAATATTTCAAATACCATTATCTGTTTTGTTGGTACTGGTACTATTTGGTGCATTGCGATATGATATCAGTAAATCAAAAGGAACAAATACAATTACTGCGGCAGCCGTTGGCACAGATTCAGAAGTGAGTGGGTTGCCATTGCCATCCAAAGAAAGCAACGATAAGGTTAAGAATATTTTGTTTGCAAGAACAAGGCTTGCTGCAAAAAGTAATGCCGTGCTTGTTGTATGGAATGAAGCCGCAACTTTTATTTTGCCAAATGAAGAACCGATATGGAAGGACTCTTTAGCATCTCTCGTATCAAAACTTAAAATTTCATTAGTCGCTTCTTACGTTATGCCCGTTTCAACGGTACCTCTTAAATACGAGAATAAATATTTATTCATCGATTCAAATGGAGTGATTGCAAATACGTATCACAAACATCAACCCGTACCAGGCGAACCTTCCATGAAAGGAAAAGAAGCTTTACAGGTTATAGATATTGGAGGAACTAAAGTTGGCGGAGCCATTTGCTATGATTATGATTTCCCTTATTTGGCGAGAGGGTTTGGTAAGTTAAATGCTGATATTGTTGCTGTCCCTTCTTCCGACTGGAGAGGAATTGACCCGTTACATTCAAGAATGGCAGCGTTCAGGGCAATAGAACAAGGGCATTCTATTATACGCTCAACAAGGTTTGGAAATTCTGCTGCCATTACCCCATACGGTGAAACAATAGCACAAATGAGTAGCTATGATAAAAACGACAAGGTTATGATAGCTTATTTACCTGTAAGGGGAGTTACTACTGTATATGCCCTTATTGGCGATGCCTTTATTTATCTCTGCATTGGTTTCATTCTGATGTTTTTTTGCTTTCAAAAAAAATTAAATACTGAGGAAGACAATTTCAAAAATCTAAAAATTTAAAAAAATGGATAACAAACAAAAAGCAGTAAGCTTACTAAAAGCAATTGAAACAGGAGCAACAGAGCCTGTGGGGTACATTAATGCAGAAAAATACATTCAGCATAATTTAGGCATTGCCGATGGGCTTGCAGGTTTTGGTGCATTGTTACAATCACTTCCTCCAAATTCTGCGAAAGTGAATACGGTTCGTTTTTTTCAGGACGGAGATTTTGTTTTCACTCACACAGACTATAATTTTTTCGGACCAAAAATTGGCTTTGATATTTTCCGATTTGAAAAAGATAAAATTGTAGAGCATTGGGATAATTTGCAAGAAACAGCAAAGCCAAATCCAAGTGGACACACAATGATTGACGGTGTAACAACGAGCAAAGACCTTGATAAAACTTATACTAACAAAACCTTAGTTAAAAATTTCGTTGACGACATTTTAGTAAATGGAAGAATGGAAAAACTGGCAGACTATTTTGATGGAGACAACTACATTCAACACAGCCCTTTAATTCCTGACCAACTTTCAGGATTGGGAAAGACATTGGGCGAATGGGCAAAACAAGGCATCACCATGAAATACGACACCATTCATAAAGTATTAGGCGAAGGCAATTTTGTTTTAGTTGTAAGCGAAGGGCACTTTGCAGGAAAACACAATTCTTTTTATGATTTGTTCAGAGTAGAGAATGGAAAAATCGCTGAACATTGGGACAG
Source organism: Cyclobacteriaceae bacterium (assembly GCA_043777495.1). Classification (GTDB taxonomy): domain Bacteria; phylum Bacteroidota; class Bacteroidia; order Cytophagales; family Cyclobacteriaceae; genus ELB16-189. Next base: position 7,612 of record JAYWHU010000111.1, read on the forward strand.
CATTGAAGAAATCCCTGCTAAAGAAAGTTGGAAAAACAACAATGGAAAATTTTTCCAATTGCTATTGCCTTGATTGAGGCGGAAGGATTAAAATAGAAAAAGAATGATTAAGAATTATTATTATTTGGTTGCAGGAATCCTTTCCATTCTTTTCTCAATTTCCCATGCGAGGAATGGACAAACAACTATTCTGCCAACGCTCAATATTGAAGCCATAACATCAGAAACAAAAACAATATTTTTTTATGTGTGGCATATTATCACAGCAGAAAATATGCTTTTCGGTTTTGCTTTTATTTTTATGTCGGTTTATAAAGATTTATCAAAAGTAAGATTTACTGCGTGGGTAATTGCCATTCTAATGATAGTTCGATGGATAGTAATTTTTGGCAGTACACTATTGTATAATGCTGACGGACTTAAAAACACATTGATAGATTCAATTGCAATTTTTGTTTATGTTTCGATTATTATTTTAGGCACAATGGTAAAGGATAAGCAAATCAGAATACCTAGCTAAGAAACACTTGATATACAAACCATGCCAACCAATCATTTCAACATACTAGGCCTAACAACAGACCAAGTTCTTGAGTCCAGAAATAAGTTTGGCTACAACCGAGCTGAGTATAAAAAAGAAAATAGGTTTCTTAGTGCATTAAGTAAGTTTGCAAAAGACCCAATGATTATTCTATTGTTGGTGGCCTCTTCCATTTACTTCATCAGCGGAAAAACTAGCGATGGGATATTCCTAGCATCTGCGATTGTATTGGTCTCACTCATTTCCTCGTTTCAAGATTCCAGAAGCAGAAATGCGCTAGAGAAATTGAAAGACTTTACACAGCCCAAATGCAAAGTCATTCGCAATGGAAAAACAGAAGAGATAAAAAGTGAAGAGCTAGTAGTAGGCGATAGCTTAATGGTTGAAGAAGGAACCTCGATTGCAGCAGATGGCGTCATTGTACAGGCCAACGATTTTTCGGCAAACGAATCCATACTTACGGGTGAAGCACTATCAGTTTACAAAGATGAAACAAAAGAAGATAAACTAATTTATCAAGGCACTACGGTAGCTAGCGGGTTGGCCATTGCCACCATCACCGCTATTGGCAGCCAAACTAAATTGGGCAAAATCGGAAAAAGTTTAGAAGATATAAAAGAAGAGAAAACGACACTGGAATTACAAATAAACAATTTCGTAAAGAAGATGGTCATAGTGGGCAGTGTTATCTTTCTTATTGTTTGGGCAATAAATTATTTCCATTCCCACAATGTGTTAAGCAGCTTATTACAAGCACTTACACTTGCCATGAGCATTTTGCCCGAGGAGATTCCTATTGCCTTCACCACATTCATGGCACTCGGTGCGTGGCGCATGATGAAGATGGGTATTGTGGTAAAGCAAATGAAAACAGTTGAAACGTTGGGCAGTGCTTCGGTTATCTGTACGGATAAAACAGGAACGATTACCGAGAACAAAATGAGTTTGGCAAGACTCTTTGTGCTGTCAACCAATACGATTTCTAATCCCGAAGAAAAAATCAATGACGATGATAAAGCACTCATCAGCTTGGCCATGTGGGCGAGTGAACCAATTCCGTTTGACCCGATGGAAGTGGCACTTCACCAAGCGTATGCAAAAGCAACTCCTACTGATGAAAGGCCTCACTACAAAATGGTTCATGAATATCCACTGGGAGGAAAGCCTCCTATGATGACACATGTTTTTGAAAATGGATCAGGCAACCGCATCATTGCTGCCAAAGGTGCGCCCGAAGCTTTGATGGCTCTATCAAACCTCACCGCCATTCAAAAACAACAAACAGAAGAAGCTATTAAAACACTGGCAAATGATGGATACCGATTATTAGCACTGGGAGAAGCAACTTTTATTGGCAATAATTTCCCTGCAACACAACAAGAATTTCAATTTGCGTTTAAAGGGCTCGTGGCGTTTTACGATCCGCCCAAGAAAAACATTCAAGTGGTGTTAGAAAATTTTTATAAAGCTGGCATTGCAGTAAAAATTATTACGGGCGATAATGCACCAACCACGTTAGCCATTGCAAAACAAGTTGGGTTTAAAGGTTTTGAAAAAAGCATTACGGGTGATGAGCTCATGAAATTGCCAGAAACCGAATTACAAGAAGCGGTTTTAAATACAAATGTTTTCACACGCATGTTCCCTGATGCAAAACTTAAAATCATTAACGCGCTAAAAGCAAAAAATCAAATCGTGGCCATGACGGGTGATGGAGTGAATGACGGCCCTGCATTGAAAGCGGCACATATTGGCATAGCCATGGGAAAAAAGGGAACAGAGATTGCCAAGCAAGCTGCTTCGCTCGTTCTCTTAGAAGATGATCTATCAAAAATGGTAGATGCCGTGGCGATGGGCAGAAAAATTTATAGCAATCTTAAAAAAGCAATTCAGTTTGTTATCTCCATTCATATACCTATCATTCTTACGGTATTTATTCCGTTGGCTCTAGGTTGGATTTATCCCAATATATTTTCACCCATCCACATTATATTTCTTGAGTTGATTATGGGGCCTACCTGCTCCATCATTTATGAAAACGAACCCATGGAGAAGAACACCATGATTCAGAAACCTAGACCTTTCACCACTACTTTTTTCAATTTAAAGGAATTAACAACTAGTATCATACAAGGATTGATGATAACCGTAGGTACATTACTCACTTATCAATATGCGGTGCACCAAGGGTATAGTGAGCCACACACCAGGGCAATGATTTTTGTTACCCTAGTTACTGCCAATATATTTTTAACATTGGTCAATCGTTCATTTTATTATTCCATTATTGCTACCATCAAGCACAAAAATAATTTAGTGGCGTTGATCATTGGCATAACTATTTTATTGACCACACTTTTACTGTACATAAAGCCGTTGACGAAATTCTTTGAATTTGAGCATTTGAATTTGCCCCAACTAGGCATCAGCATTGGGGTTGGGTTTGCATCAGTAATTTGGTTTGAGTTGGTGAAGTGGAGAAATAGAAGGAAAACGTAAGCACATAATTCTACTTTGTTAATTTCTAAAGTGCAGCCCTGAAAGGGCATGATATACTAAGACAGGGTGAAGCCCTGTCTCTTGAATAGTGAATAGGCAACTAGCCCGCCTAGGCGGGCGAGATCATGTGCGGAAGTATGATTACGCCCTTTCAGGGCTTGATTTGTACAGTCCGCTTCATAACGCAGGGCTGCACCCTGCGTTATGTGAAGCCGCCCTTTCAGGGCTTTGAAGTAAGTTAATAAAGTAGAAATAAGTATCTTAAGAAAAGTATTCAAAGTAAATCAAGATATACCGCAAGCCATGACTACCACCAATTCTTCAATCATTAAAAAATTGATTTTACTTTTCCTTGTTTTTGCGGGATTGTATTACGCCCAAGATTTTCTCATGCCACTGTGCATTGGCGCTATTTTAGCCACCCTCTTTTTACCATTTTGTAATTGGATGGAAAAAAAGCGAGCACCTAGGTGGTTAGCTTCACTTGTCTGTTTACTAATAGTACTAGTAGCCATAGCTAGTCTGGTTGCATTGCTTAGTTGGAAAATTTCTGAACTGACAAACGATATTGTGCTTTTAAAGCAGAAAGCTATAGAAGTAACTGACCGCATTCAAGCTTACCTACTCGAGCATTTGGGCATTTCAGTTGAAAGACAATCACAGATACTAACAGATGAGCAACCATCCTTTTCAAAATTGATGCAGATGATGGCAGGCTCGCTTATCTTTATTTTTACCAATCTTATTTTGGTGTTGGTATACGTATTCTTTCTACTGTACTACCGCTCACATATAAAAAAGTTTTTTCTAAAAATTTCATCGCCCTCTCAACGAAGTGAGATGGAGCAAATGCTCAATAGCTCTGCTCATGTATCACAACAATACCTGCTAGGGCTTTCTAAAATGATTGTTTGTTTATGGATCATGTATGGCATTGGATTTAGTATTATAGGCGTAAAGAGCGCAATCTTCTTCGCTGTGCTCTGCGGCATACTAGAAATTATTCCTTTCATTGGTAATATTACAGGTACGCTCCTCACGCTAGTAGTAACCGCTTTGCATGGGGCCAGCCTGCCCATGCTTGTTGCCATTGTTATTACCTATGGAATAGTGCAATTTATTCAAGGCTGGTTTTTAGAACCACTCATAGTGGGGCCGCAAGTAAAGATCAATCCGCTATTTACCATTATAGCATTGGTGATAGGTGAACTGGTGTGGGGAGTGCCAGGTATTATACTAGCTATTCCCCTCACTGCTATATTCAAGATACTATGTGACCATATCGAACCGCTAAAGCCTTATGGTTTTTTGATTGGTCAAATTAAAAAGGAACTCACTTAAATAATAATTTTATGCTAAAATATCTTTTGTCCTTCATTATGCTTCTTCATGGACTCATACATTTGCAAATCAATAGCAACAAATCAAATAGTACGAACAGCTATTTGTCATTGATCGTTTTCTTGGATTGAACTGATAGGGATGGTGTTATGGCGAGTATGTAATAATTCGATTGAAATAATTGAAATATATGAATAATGTAACTTATCAATAGAATTGTGTAACACCTACTCGCATAAAGAAGGTCATATTTGTTGTGTAGTCAATCAGTCTAAATTCAGTTGAAGTAAGATTTAGTTGGCTAGCCAATTTATGCCCATCCAAACAACCAATCCTACCACCAATAAATTAGTCAAGTCATTTGAAGAGATGACAGCGCAAGCCGTAGATGCTGCCGTTGCGCTAGCAACGGAGGCTTACAAGAGCTGGAGGAAAACTTCGTATCAACAACGTGCTTCCATTTTACACAAGGTTGCGTCCTTGATGCGCGCGAAAAAAGAATCACTTTCGAAACTCATCACCTTAGAGATGGGGAAGTTAATTGCGCAGGCAGAAGGTGAAATTGATTTAAGTGCCGACATCTTTGACTACTACGCAAGCAACGGAGAAAAATTTCTTGCCGATAAACAGCTTGAGCCGAAATACGGCAAAGCATTTATCCGCCATAGCCCCATAGGCGTGCTACTAGGTGTTGAGCCTTGGAATTTTCCATTCTACCAAGTCGCGCGCTTTGCAGCACCGAATATTATGATTGGCAATACGGTGTTGGTCAAACACGCCTCACTTGTACCGCAGTGTGGTATTGCCATTGAAGAATTATTCAAAGATGCGGGCGCACCTGCTGGTCTTTATACCAATCTTTTGATTTCTGGAAAACGTGCTACGGCATTGGTAGCAGATGAACGCATCAAAGGAGTTTCACTCACAGGCAGTGAAGAAGCCGGTGCAAGCATAGCCGCAGAAGCCGGGAAAAATTTAAAAAAATCTGTTTTAGAGTTAGGCGGCAGCGATGCTTTTATCATTTTAGAAGATGCTGATATTGATAAAGCGGTAGAATGGGCTGTGATAGGAAGAGTTAATAACAATGGCGAATGTTGTGTGGCCTCTAAGCGATTCATAGCGGTAGAAAAAATTGCCGATGAGTTCCTCAAAAAATTCAAAGAGAAATTATCCAATTTAAAAGTTGGTGATCCTATGGATTCAACAACAGAGCTCGGTCCACTAAGCAGCGAAGAAGCAGCCGTTCATATTGCAGATCAAGTTACACGGTCGGTAAAGGCGGGAGCAAAGATTCTATTGGGCGGAAAACGTTTGAACCGCGAAGGTGCTTTTATGGAGCCAACTATCCTCACCGATTTGAAACCTGGCATCCCTGCCTACCATGAAGAATTGTTTGGGCCCGTTGCCTCCTTTTATAGAGTGAAAGATGAGCAAGCAGCCATTGACCTTGCCAATGATTCCGTGTATGGGTTAGGTGGATCTGTGTTTACACAAGATATTGAAAGAGGCAAACGCGTAGCAGATCAGATTGATACGGGAATGGTATTTATCAACCACCCTACATGGACGCAAGCAGATTTGCCTTTTGGAGGCACGAAGAGTTCTGGCTACGGAAGAGAACTTTCCGCACTCGGCATGGAAGAATTCGTAAACAAGAAACTCATCCGCATCAGCGAACTCACTGATCCTTTTTAAGGGTAATCAGGGCTTGACGTTCAGTATTAAAATTATTGATGTGCTTCATGCCCCACAAAAGGAAATGAGATTAGACTTAAAACGTCCCTCGAAGCACTCAAAAAATCCTCCAACAGTTTTTGCAAATAGTGAAGCCTACCTGAATCACCCCGTGTGTTGTTGAGTTTCATTCGCACTATGTAGAATAACCGCTCGTTCCCTTTCAACTCCCAACAAAACGCTCGCGCGTGTTAGTACTGATAATGTGGCTAGAAACACTTAAAACAAACATAAACAAGATAACCCGAGAATTTACTTCACATCTGAGGTATAGGCATAGAAATAGCATTACACTTTATATCTGGCGAATGAGCCAATCAAACAGTTAAGTTTCTGCTTTCACTATACTAACCTATCAAAGTCATGAAAAACGCTCTTTACATACTTTCCATTCTGTTCTTCTGCTCATGTGAACTTATAGATCAGAATCACTTTGATGTTGAAAAAGAATTAAAACCATTTGTAGATAACTTTTATGCGGAGTCGATTAAAAGAGGCCAACATATTCAGCGTGAAAATTTGATGATCTACTTTTCTCCTTTAAAGGGATTGGCAGGTGAAAGCATGAACTTCACCAGTATACCTACTATCCATATTGATCCAACATTTTTTAACAAATATTCAAAAGCAAATGCGCCCCTCTATATTGAGTATGTCGTATTCCATGAAATGGGTCATGCCATGTTGCATCGCGATCACAAAGACGCTTACACGATAATGACACCTAACAACAAATTAATAAAGGAGTACTCAAATAATACTCAGACTAGGGCACGCTTAACGGATGAACTTTTCGGTGCAGAGGTAATCAATTCAACTCCCATGGGAGATTTTGAAAAAAGCGATAGCCTGATTGCTTTGGAATGCACAAGCCAGAGTAGATCTGTTTTATAGGCAATAAATTTAGCTGTAAATAAAGAGCAAACATGAAACCAGCAATCGGCATAAAAGAAAAGGATTTGCATAAAAGCATTGCCCTACTTGAAACAATTTTATCAGACGAAATGACTTTGTATATCAAAACAAGAAAGTTTCATTGGAATGTATCAGGCGAAAGCTTTATGGAAATTCACAAGCTATTTCAAGCTCAGTACACAGAATTAGAAGAGACCATTGACCTAGTAGCCGAGCGTATCAATAAGCTCGGAGGCAAAACGATTGGAACGATGAAGGAGTTTTTGCATCACACGCGGCTTAAGGAATCTCCTGATAAATATCCATCACAAAAAGAAATGATGAAGGAGCTGCTAAATGACTATGAAATGGTGATCGTTCATTTAAGAAAAGACATAGAGAAATGTGCAAAGAATAATAAAGATGTAGGCACGGTAGATTTCCTTACGGGAATCATGGAGCAACACGAAACTACCGCGTGGGTATTGAGAAGGTATCTAAACTAACAATCAAAATTCAAAAGGAGTAATGCCATGAAAAGAATACTTGTTCCATGTGATTTCTCAGATCCGTCCATTCAAGCTTTTAAGTTTGCAATAGAAATAGCGGAAAAAAGCAACGGCCAAGTGATGTTGCTTCATATTGTAGAGGTACCTGTTATGCATGATACCATGATAATGCCCGTACTAGATTTTGAAATGTCCTTCTTCAAAGATTTAAAAGCAAAGGCAGAAAAGCATTTTGCTAAAATGAAAATCAAATACGCAAAGGAAGGTGTTAAAATTAATTCTTTGGTAGCGTTAGGACCCATTCAGAAAACGATTGAGCGTATTGCTGAGGAGAAGAAAGCCGACTTGATTATAATGGGTACACACGGAACAACGGGGCTTCTAGATTCTTTCATAGGTTCTAACACCGAAAAAGTGGTGCGTTTCTCTGCGGTGCCTGTCATTGCTACTCATCAATTAGCGAAGCTATCAAAAATTAAAAATATAGTGTTTCCTACCACGCTCCATCAAAATCAGGGCCCACTAATCAGGCAGGTAAAAAAATTGCAGTTATTCTTTTCGGCCACGCTTCACCTCCTAGTGGTGAATACACCGGGCAATATGAAACGCACCCCAGATGAAAAGCAATTGATGGAGGCGTATGCAAAACACTACAAGCTGGTGGATTATACAATCAATACGAGAAATGATTTTACAGTAGAGAGTGGTATTATCAATTTTGCTCATGAAATCAAAGCGGATATGATTGCCATGGGTACGCATGGCCGCAAGGGATTATCACATCTATTTCTGGGCAGTATTGCAGAGAGTGTTGTCAATCATATTGACTGCCCAACTTGGACATATATTGAAAAGTAACTAACTAAAAATAAGAAAATGAATACTACATCAATTTTAGAAAAAGAAAATGCCACTGGTCATAATCAGCTTGGCGCAAATGCAAACCGCCCTGTCCATTTACTCACCGCCTCTTCCATCATTGGCGATAAAGTAGAAAATAGAAAAGGAGAAAGTATAGGTAAGATAAGCGATATCATGCTCGATACGCACAATGGCAACATTGAGTATTTCGTTATCGAGTTTGGTGGCTTCTTGGGCTTTGGTGAAAAGTTATTTGCAATTCCATTTTCTGCTTTGAAACTGAATGCTAAAAATGAAGACTTTGTGTTAAATGTAGATAAAGAATTTTTGGAGGCCGCTCCTGGCTTTGACAAAAATCACTGGCCAGAAACGAATAGTCATTACTTCGATGTCAATCACTATTGGGGTGATTTCATGGGCCCCAATACTGGAGTTTAAATAGAATGCTTATTCAATTGAAAAAACAACAAGAGCAACAATATTAAACACTCACATCATGACAAAAGAAAATAAATGGTCCATAGACACATCGCATAGCGAAATTGCTTTTAAAGTGCGGCATCTTATGATTGCCCATGTAAAAGGGGCATTCAAAGTTTTTGATGCTAGCATCTACACTACGGGTAAAGATTTTACCACGGTGGAGATTGATCTATGGATTGATGTAGCTTCCATCACCACTGGCGATACCAAGCGTGATGAACATTTAAAAAGCCCTGAATTTTTTGATGTGAAAAATCACAAACAAATCACCTTCACCGCAAGAACAATTGCGAAAGAAGTAGTAGAGGGCAAACATGAATTATGGGGTGAGTTGACCATGATAGGCATCACTAAGAACGTAAAGCTCGATGTGCAATTTGGTGGAGTGATGAAAGACCCTTGGGGAAACGAAAAGGCGGGTTTTGCTTTGACAGGGAAAATCAATCGCAGCGATTGGGGACTCACGTGGAATGCCGCACTTGAAACAGGAGGTGTGATGGTAAGTGATGAGGTAGCCATATCATGTGAAGTGGAACTCACCAATGAAGGTACGAAAGAATTGAAAATGGAACTTGAACCTGTCGCTAGCAGAGAGATTACACTTTAATTCCATGTCAGGATTTAGAGTGGAAGGCACAACTAGCACCTTGTTATGAAAACGAAAATTGTATCAATCTGTATGCTCATTTCTTTGGTAAGTTGCCGAGAGAACATAGTGCTACTTAAAGAAATTCCGGACAAAATTATTGCAACGAAACCCTGTAGCACACTTTATTCGCGTATTCTCGATTTGTTTCCAGAATCTAAAAACGTATTACTACAACCAAAACTATTTGCAGACACCCTTCAGAAGAATATCACAATAACGAAAGAAAGCGAAGTGTACCTAACTTTTATATCCGAAAGTACAGGCTTTTCAAATACCCTCGGGTGGTACTCTTATAACCGTTCAGCAGTACCGCAGAACTCAAGGGATTTTGAGTGGCATATTCTTTTTCCAAATGTATCTAGCCATATCCTTAGAGCAGGAGATAGATTAAAGCTGCGAGATCAAAAATTTGAGAAAGGAACCGTAATTGGATTTTTCCTTATCTTCAAAGGTTGGCAAAACGGAGCGATTGACTATACCAAACTCACTCATTTTACTAACATCTTGCTAAATAAAGACCAGCTTCAGCAGCACATTCTATTTGAAGAAAAAGTATGTGGTGATATGGTTTTAACTTTTGAAGACATTCCCATGAATCAATTCGATTGCGATCATGATTTTAACGATATTATTTTTACCATTTCTGATAACAATGCTAATTTAGTGAACAGCTCTTTTGAGCAGAGTAACTTAATAAAACTATAACTCGCCAGAGTTAGTGCGTGTGGGTGGTTCGCGAAAATCTCTTTTGCCCTCTCAGAATTAATATTTTTGAGTATTGACTGAGAGATTCTATAAAACTGGTCGTCTTAACTGGTAAGGTGCAAAAAGTCTCAATATGTAAATGATGCAACTTTTTCTCGCAATTGTGTAACATTTAGCCAAGCCAAAGCACCCAATTTTATATCATGAAAATTTATTCATGACTGTGCCGCCAGTTGCGGGATTCTAAAAATTAATACGATGAATACGACAGAGGTAAAAGGAAATTGGAATGAGCAAAAAGGAAAGCTCAAGAAAAAATTTGGTATGCTTACAGACAATGACCTGATGTTTGCAGAAGGCAAAAAGGAAGAGATGATGGGAAAGCTTCAAGTTAAGCTGGGCAAAACAAAAGAAGAATTGCACAAGATCATTTCTGGTCTTTAATTCGCTACAAAAAAAGATACCTTACAGGTATCTTTTTTTATTTCTATTTGTTCTTTTTTTGCCTGTATGACTGCTACTGAAGGTAGCGGGGGCAGATAAAATTTTCCAACTAAGGTGTGAGCTACTTCAAAACTTCATATTACCATTCTCTCACCCCATTTGTGCAATCAGATTAGGTATTTGAATAACAAAGGTGGTGCCCTTTCCAAGTTTTGATCGAAGGTGGATATTGCCACCTAATTTTTCTATTGATTCTTTCACCGTGTACAGCCCTATTCCAGATCCACCTTGGTCAGGAGTAACCAAGAAAAATTTCTCAAATACCTTGGTTTGAATTTCTTCATCAATGCCAATTCCATTGTCTTCAAAGATAGTTTGGCAGCCTTCACTATTAAAGGTAACATTGATTTTTAAGAAGGAATCTTTGGTTTCATCGTGGTAGCGAATGGCATTGGAGATAATGTTGCAGAAAATACTAATTAGTTTTTTGCGATTGGAAAAAAATAAACCGCCATCCTCCGTAGATAGAGTGATTCGAACAAGATCTGCCCCAACCATGTATTGTAAATAGTTTATGGACTCTTCAGCAATCTCTTTAAAATCTACCGATTCAAGTTCAATTTCATCAGTACCGTTTTGAGAGTGGCTAATAATATCACTGATGGCCTGGTTCATTCTGTCCACACTTTTTTCTAAAAGACCGAAGTAAGACTGGAGATGTTCCTTCTCAGAATCTAACTGCATTAAATAGATCAATCCTTTTACAGACATTAATGGTGAACGCAGATCATGCGCTGCCATGTACACAAAAGACTCGTGATCATTTTTAACCTGGGTATTTGTTGCCACTAAAGCTTCCATAGATGCGTAGTATTTATTGTAAACTATCTGTTCTACTTCAATCCTAGTTACAGAATCGTGCCAATGCCAATCCTTACTAAGAATGGCAATAAAGAAGGCCAGTAGGGCTAAACAAAAAACTCAATTGAATTTAATTCCACACTTGCAGTATTTACTGTGAAGGGATATGCCCATCCTTCTCATCCATGTGCTTTAATGTGGTAGCATGAGCAACTATAACGCAGGGATAAGCAGAAGGCAATTTTCGTTTATTACAATTGCCAACAGCATACAGTATAACAAGACACCAAATAGTGGGAATTATTAGCGCATGAAATGGGGAGAAAGCTCTACGTTTTATTCATACGATTATTACAGCATTCGATTTTTCAAGAATTAGACAGGTTAATTTCCTTTTTAAGCTGGCATGTAAATTTCATGAGGCAAATAAATCTTTAAACAAATACCTAACATGAATCCCTTTCGTAAAACCATTACCCTCTCACTTTTACTAGTAAGTATGAGTACTTTTTCATCATACGCTTCATCAATCGTTCCAAGCTTACCCGCCAGCAAAGAGGGAAGGCCTGCGCCAGATGCGCAAAAGCTAATCAACCGATTGGAAGAGATCAAATCTATGGATGTAAAAAACATGAGCAGAAAACAGAGAAAGGAATTAAGACATGAGGTAAGGTCTATCCAAAAGGTACAAAGCACAGGCAATGGCGGAGTCTATCTTTCTGTAGGTGCTATCATTATTATTATTTTACTACTGATCCTTATTTTATAAATACACACTAATCAATCTCACCAACCCTTAAATACAAATACCTATGAAAAAAAGCTTGAACATTTTTATTATGAGTGTTGCCCTAGTGGCAGCACAAGCATGCACATCTAAATCAGAAAAAACGGCTGAAGAATACGGAGCGAACGAAACCGCTGCTGTACCCACACCTATATTCACCGTGGAAGAGAGACGCGCCAAAATTGAAAAGGAGCGAGTGGAGCGCGCGGAAAAAAGAAGACTTGAATTTGAAGCGCGTGTTAAGATCACACCATTTTATACTGACGAAAATAAAAATGTGGTGTATAACAAAGCAGAAGTAGATCCTACATTTACCGGAGGTGAAGAAGCCATGAACAAATACTTGAAAGAAAACATGAAGTATCCTGAGCAAGCAGAGAAAGACGCATTGGAAGGAACGGTGTTTGTAGATTTTATAGTAGTTGCCAATGGCAGTGTACGTGAAGTAATGGCGAGCGATATGCCAGGAGAAGACGCTGATCAGAGCTTGCGTGATGAAGCCATTCGGGTAGTAAGCAACATGCCAAAATGGGTACCAGGCCGCCAACATGGTAAGCCGGTAGATGTTAAATTTAGCTTACCCATTACCTTCCGAATGATTTAGATGTAAAGTTTAAACTTATAAAAGACGCGATCTCCATTTCGCGTCTTTTATCTTTCTTAAAAAAATCAATTATGCAACCACGAACAGAAATACTAGAAAATAAAATTGTTAACTCCGTAGAACAATTAGTTAGTTTTCTCCATCCAGGAGACATCTTTCGTAAGCTTCATAGCAAAACCAAATACAGGTTTGATGAATTAAAGCAAGACGAAAAAGTAGTGATGTGCGAAAATTTGGACACGCACCGTCTTGAACACATCTATTACAATTCCCCCGTATTCAAACTAGTTTTTGTGTAAGTCCCATACCAATTAGTCTCAATACCCATAAATGAATGCGCAGACTAACTCCACGTGTTAGGCGGGTATTGGTTATCACAGCAAGCACCATACTCCTCAGTATTGTGTTGGCGATTGCGTTTATCTCACCCATCACCAAGTATCTACTTGAAAAAAATGATGTGAAGTGGGTAGGCCGTGAGCTTAAGATGGATTGGGCGTATGCAAATCCATTTACTGGATATATCCATCTTAGCAACCTTAAGATATTTGAAGAAAAAGGCGATAGCATTTTTCTTTCCACGAAAGGGGTAAGCATGGACCTGTCCATGCACAAATTACTATCGCAAAATGTAGAGATAACTACACTAACCATTGATCGGCCATTGGGCCATCTTGTCCAGCGAAACAAGGTGTTAAACATAAATGACATCATACGAAAATTTTCTTCAGGTGAACAAGAGTCAAGCCCTTCGCGCTGGCAGTTTACCTTGCTAAACACCAAAATAGTTGACGGTGAATTCCATTATATTGAGAAAATAATCCCCATCAATTACTTCATAAAAAAAGTCACTATTGAAAGTAGTAGCATAAAATCCAATATGGATACCCTAGCGGCTTCGTTTTATTTTGAGGAAGGAAAAAGCAGGGGAACTATGAAAGGTGATGTTGCCATCAACGTTAAAAATTTAGATTACAAACTTTTTATTTCTGTCCACGACTTTGATTTGGAAATCATTCGCCAATATATTTGGGAGCTAATCAACTATGGAATGTTCAGGGCGCGTTTGGATGGTGCCATACACGCTGTAGGAAATTTTAATTCCCAAGATAGCATTACGCTTAGAGGGCACATTGCGCTGCGAGATTTCCATCTGGGGAAAACGAGCACAGATGATTACATGGCTTTTAAGAAATTAGCATTTGCCATAGAAGAACTAAGCCCTACTCATAAAAAATTCCTGTTTGATTCGATTCTTTTATCGAGTCCCTATTTGAAATACGAACGGTATGATTCGTTGGATAATATTCAGGCACTGTTTGGCAAGAAAGGAAAGAATATTACCGATGTTACCCAGCAGCCAGATAAGTTTAATCTAGTCATTGAAATAGCCCGTTACATAAAAATAATTTCGAGAAATTTCTTTAGTAGTGATTATAAGATTGGTAAACTAAGGGTGACTAATGGAGATTTGGTGTTCAATGATTTTTCATTGGCCGAGAAATTTTCGGTACATGCAAGCCCACTTACAATCGCGGCAGATTCTATCAACAGCAATCGCACTCGGGTAGGCTTCACATTCGCATCTGGGTTAAAACCTTTTGGCGAGGGAAAAATATTTGTGAGTATCAACCCTAAAGACAGTGGAGATTTTGATATGAAGTATAACATAGAAAAATTACCCGCCTCGTTGTTCAATCCCTATTTAGTTTCATATACTTCCTTCCCCCTGGACAGAGGAACATTGGAAATCAATGGATTGTGGAACGTGCGCAATAGCGAAGTAAAAAGCAGCAATCATCTCATCGTCATAGACCCGCGTGTATCAAAGCGTGTGCGAAATAAGGACATGAAGTGGTTGCCGATGCCCCTGATCATGGCCTTCATTCGCGAACGCGGAAACGTGATCGACTACGAAATACCTATATCAGGTAATTTAAAAAATCCAAAGTTTCACCTGCGTGATGTGGTGTTTGATGCAGTTGAAAATATTTTTGTGAAACCGCCCACTACGCCCTATCGCCTAGAAGTAAAGGATATAGAAACGGAAATTGAAAAATTACAAACGCTTAAGTGGGAACTGCGGCAGCATTCATTACGACCACACCAGCAAAAATTTGTAAAAAAAATAGCCGGTTTTTTAAAAGATAATCCAGCGGCTTCCTTGAACGTTCGCCCAATGGTATATGATTCAAAAGAAAAGGAGTACATCCTATTCTTTGAAACCAAGAAGAAATATTTTTTGCTCAGCCGCTCTAATGCCGAAAAGGAATTTAGCGAAGATGATTCCTTAACGGTAAGCAAGATGTCAGCGAAAGATGCGGGGCTTGTTGCTCATATTAGCAAGAACTTGAGCGATACCGTTATGTTCACCCTTCAAGAGAAGTGTATCAATTTTGTTGGCAACAAAATAGTGGAAGCGCGATTAAAAAAATTAGGTATAGACAGAGAAAAATCATTTCGTGAACTATTCTTGGATAATGGCACAAACAATCGTGTGAAAGTATATCCTCATGAAAATGATATTCCTTACAACGGGTTTTCCTATTTTAAATTAGAGTATCCTGGCGAAATACCTGCTGCCTTGCACAAGGCATACCAAAAAATGAACGATCTTAATGATGAAGTGCCAAGAAAGAAATACCGTGCGCAGCGAAAGAAGGAAGCCGCATTAGTTGGTAATGCAGAGAAATTTTGAAACTAACCAATATTTTGTTCACTAGAAGTAGAGTGGAGCAATTTTATCTTAAACAATGAATAGTAAAATCTAAAGCGAGCACCATTTAAGATACTGGTTCGATCCTTGATTAGACAGTTTATTATAAAGTCCATGCTTTGTCGCATACTTCTGTAAAGAGGTGTATATTTACCCATTGAATAACGGTTACCGCCCATCATAACGAAGCGTTACTCGCTAGTTCCCTGGTTTACTTTAACGATCATCTTATCTAAATCATAAGCAAGCCAATAAAGATGGAGGTTAAAAATATTTTTCTTGCCGAGGATGACGAGGATGATGTGGTTATCTTCAACGAGATTCTATTGGATATTGGAAAGGAAATAACCATTACGGTTGCGGTTAATGGATTTGAATTAATGATTTTGCTGCAAAACACAACCGTATTGCCAGAACTTATTTTTTTGGATTTAAACATGCCGATTAAAAACGGGTTTCAGTGTCTTGAAGAAATAAAGAGCAATGAGGTTTGGAAAGACATCAGAATCATAATGTACTCAACATCTGCTCAACCCCAGCAAGTAGAGAAGGCGTATAAACAGGGTGCTGATCTATACCTTCAAAAACCAACTAGTTATACCGATTTTAAGCAGGCTATAGAGAATTGCTTAAAAACTGAAAAGCTAAAAACTTTGATAGGCTCAGTCTGACATTCGTTTAATTATTTGGCGCAACACTAGTAATAACTATTTTCTATAAAATCAATACGTGCAGCCTTCTTCATTTTTGCAAAAACTACGAAGCGAAACAGCTTCTTGTCATCAAGCTTTGGAAGAAAACCCTGCTTCACAATTTTTGATGAGCGATGAAGTAACAGCGCCTGCTGTAGAACAATATCTTAAAACCATGTATGGTTTCGTAAAAGGCTTTGAGAAAATAGTTTTTCCCCTTTTGGAAAATGAGTTGCCTCAACTAGCTAGCAGGCAGAAGACACAGCTTTTAGTAGATGACTTGCGGCTTACCGCGCAAGACATTAATACGTTGAATGTTGTACCCGATAGTGTTTTTACTAGTTATTATACCAATGCTTGTATAGCGTGGGGTGGCATGTATGTACTAGAAGGGTCAACCCTTGGAGGCCAAATTATTACCAAACATCTACAGCGAATTTTGGGTGATACCATAACTGATAAGACCCACTACTTAACCCCTTACGGAGCAGAAACGGGTTCTATGTGGAAAACCTTTCTGCATCACTTCTCTGAAGTGGCCGCAACCAAATGCGATCAAGAAGAGATTATTGAAAGCGCTGTTCAAACATTTTCATTGATGAATAGATGGATGACATCCTCTACTATTAAAATTTTATAACATGGCTATCCGAAACTTGGTTAATAACGATGTGGTCACCATCACCAACTGCGAAAGCGAACCGATCCATATCCCGGGCAGCATTCAGCCGCATGGATTTTTATTGGGTGTAACGGAATCGGATCACTCCATTATTTATTGTAGCCAGAATTGCGAAAAATATCTTAGCCATCCTGCTACAGAAATACTGGGCAAGAGTTTGACTCATTTTTTTAGCGAAGAAGAAATCGCAAAATTTAAATTGTATTATCAATCAGAGGATAGATACTTGGCAAGGCCTTTTGTCTTTTCTATTCAAGATAAGAGTTACAACACCAGTGCACATTTGAGTGGCTCTTGTATTGTAATGGAATTCGAGCCTTTTGTAGAAGATACCTTAGAGTCGCCTAATCTCTACATGCAAACCAAGCGTTTTGTTTATCACACAGACAGAGCCGATAGTCTAATCACGCTCTGCCAAGATATTGCAAACGAAACAAAAC
Source organism: Cyclobacteriaceae bacterium (assembly GCA_043777495.1). Lineage (GTDB taxonomy): Bacteria > Bacteroidota > Bacteroidia > Cytophagales > Cyclobacteriaceae > ELB16-189. The sequence goes on from JAYWHU010000111.1 coordinate 25,054, forward strand.
TTATTACAGGGTATGACCGTGTTATGATTTATCGGTTTGATAAAGATAGTAATGGTCAAGTAATAGCAGAGAGTAAGAATGATGACCTAGAGTCTTGGTTGGGCCTGCACTACCCACATACAGATATACCGGTGCAAGCAAGAGAATTGTACGTGCGCAATCATATTAGAATGATTGCCGATATTAATTATACGCCTGTGCCTCTGTTTGCAAGAGGTGAAGTAGGTGACACCACCACGGTAGATCTTAGTCTCTCCTCTTTACGTAGCGTATCACCTATCCATATTGAATACTTGAAGAACATGAAGGTAGGGGCTACGTTCAGTATTTCATTAATGCACAATAAAAAACTGTGGGGCCTTATCGCTTGTCATCATTATGCGCCCAAATATATTCCTTATCACATCAGGCTTGCCGCACACTTGCAAAGCATCTTCTTGTCTTCGCAGATAGATGTAAGACAGATGGCCGATGATTTTGAGTTGGTAAAGGATACTGACAAAAAAATGCAAGAGGCCATCGAACTGCTTTCAAAAGAAGAAACCAATATAAGCGACCCTGCTGTTTTGCAACAACTCAAAGATGTTTTATGTGCAGATGGTATACTATTGATTCATAAAAAAGAAATTTTCACACAGGGAGTTGTTCCAGAAGAGGCAGCTATCCAACCATTGGCCGACTGGCTATTTAAAACTACACAAAATGATAGTTTTTATACTTCACGCTTGATTGATGACTACCCGTTAGCTGAGCGATTCAGTGAAAAAGTAGCTGGACTATTCTATAAAATTCTTGATCCCACTTCTAAAAGCTGTATCGTGTGGATGTGTCAGCCAATAGAAAAAATTGTTAATTGGGCGGGCGATCCTAACAAAGAACTGCCAGCAGATAGAGCTAATCAGTTGCTTACTCCACGAAAATCATTTGAGTTATGGAAGCAATCGGTGCTACACCAAAGTAGAGATTGGAAAAGACCTGAATTGAATGCCGCAGCACAAATGGGCACTTCCATTCAGCGAAAGCTTCATCTTGTCGAATTGAAAGAAGAGGAGATTAGATTTAAGAATGTCACGATTTAAAAGAACCGCTGCGAAAAATACAAATCTACGCCTCCTTGATATTGGAGAAGCAACGCGATCAGATACCAGAGGGTGTATTAAATAATATCATACGTATGCAGACCTCGGCTGCTAAATTGCAACTGCTCATTGAAGATTTGATGGCCTACACCAGAATAGTGAACGAAGAAATAAGATTTGTAACTGTAGATATGAACGTATCGCTGAAGGAAGTGGAGGCTGATTTAATGGAAAGCTTAGAGGAACAAAAAGTGACTCTTATCTGGAGCTCGATGCCGACCATTAAAGGCATCCCTTTTCAAATCAGACAGTTATTTATCAATTTGATAAGCAACTCAATTAAATTTGCGAAAGTTGATGTGCCATCCGTCATCCGCATTGATTGCGAGCAGGTGAGCGATCATTTCATTGACGCGATTATCAAGAAAAATTCAAAAGTATATTATAAAATAACAACTGTTGATAACGGCATTGGTTTTAACCCAGCTTACAAAAATGATATTCTAAAGATTTTTCAGCGGCTGAATGCAAACCAATATCAAGGGACAGGCGTGGGCCTGGCCATTTGTAAAAAAATTGTGGAAGCTCATGGTGGTGTTATGGAAGCCGATGGAAAAGAGAATGGCGGGGCAACGTTTACTACTTATTTTCCCGTGCCAGAGTAAGCTAGTTTTTTGAATACGTTTGCCTATGTGATCGGATCACCTCGTAAGATTTTTTTAAAGATTCCTCTTGTCGGTCTATCAACTCACACAAATGCTCACTAAAGGAGTTGTTTTTGGCAACTGTATAGGCTTTGAGAACAGCCTTTTCTGCAGACTCACAATTCAATAAATTATCAATGACTAGGGAGCTACCTGCAAATTGAGCTTTCAGTTCCAACCATGTTTTATAGATGAGTCCGTCATTGGCAATTTTTTCGATGTCAGAGTTGGAGTGGATGTGAATGATTTCTTTGGTTAAATCGGTAACATTTTTTCTGCTCTCATCAGCCATGCTTGAGAATATCCCTTTTAAATCAGCCACGTTGGTATTGTAGCTAGCATTTTTATATCCTTCTACTCTGTCTTTATTGATCCGCAGCAGATCAACAAGTACTTGAGTGGTTGTATTGGTTGATTCCATAGTTAGTATGTGTTCATTATGTTGTTGTTGATCGCCCGATCGACAATCCTCTCAATCCAATGTAGGAATGCTCGGACCTTTGCGCCCTTGCGCCTTTGCGTGAAATTAGACTCTATACTTCCTTTTCTCCATTACCCCCAATAGCTTTTGCGGTTACGTTTTTTAAAAACATAGGCACAATTAATTTCATCAACCAGTTGGATTTCGATAAAAGTTTTTGCCCTACCAGTAAATCTATCCCGGCTGTGGCGACAAACTTTAGCAAGGAACCGCCAGAAGGTTTCTTTTTAAAAATGTTTAATACAGGAAGTAGGTATAGAAATGGTTCTAGCTTTGACCTTAGCTCACTAATCCCATTGTTGATAACCGCTTTTTGTTCAACAATTCTTGCCTCTAACATTTTCCGCTCAGCTACTAGCTCACTGTAATTATTAATCTTGTTCATAGATTTTCTTTATTATAAAATTTCTGATTCTGGGAATCAATACTTTGTGCGATGCCGCCAGTACCATAGCAAAAATGAGCGTAAACAAACCTCCTATAATAAAGAAGCCTGCCTTCATGTCATTCATGTATTCTCCGAGCCACCAAGCTGAGCCTAGCCCCACGAACAGTAAAACAAAAACGCCTAAGATCAGCGAGAGTATTCCTAACACACCCATTGATATGCCCAAGGAGGAATGTTGTACGATGCGTATGGCAATCAATTGCCGGTACGATTCAATGAGGTCGGTGGTGCTATCCACCCATTTTTCTGGGTTGTCTTGGTTAGTGTTCATAATTATGTTTTTAGTTCACCAGCGTATCATACACCTAGCTCATGCTCGGCATTAATTTCTTCCAACATAGGTTGGATATTGGATTTGAATTCGGAAGCCAACTCTTTGCCTGTTAACAACATGGTTGAAAACTCCTTTAACAAATCGCCAGCACCATCTTTAATTTTCTTTTGAAGGTCTGTTCCTTTTTCAGGGGCAATCAACATACCAATGGCAGCACCGGCAGCAGCGGCCACGGTTATTCCTAAAATCATTTTTGTTGTTGTATTCATATTTTTAGTTGGTTACGTTTATTTAACTCGACTTACGCACCGACTTGTATAGGCGTCTGACACCTCTAAGGTGTCTTGACGCCTAGCCGCTGCGTAACATCACTTATTTAATTTTCTTTAACAGTTTTTTCATTTTAACACCTTTGTTGTTGACCGTGTTGTCACCCAGCAGCATCCCCCATGGTTGTAGTTCAGGCACTTTATCGAAAATAACTTTTAGTACGGCCAATCCAGGGATAGCCAAAAACATTCCTGGCACACCGCACAAGGCCCCACCTGTCAGTACCCCGATGATAGTTACCAATCCATTGATGCGAACCTTATTACCTACAATGAAGGTCATGCCAAAGTTATTGTCCCACAGTTGAACGATAGCCAGAATAATGCCAACCCAAAGTACGTGGCTCAAATTATCTGAACTAACGAGCGTAATAGTCATGCACAATACGTTGGCCACCAACATGCCTACATAAGGAATTAGATTTAGCAAGGCCGCTAAGAGTGCCAAGAAAAAAGCATACTGGACACCAAGGATTAAAAAGCCAACAGAATTCATGGTAAAAACAATAACCGTTTCAATAGATAGCCCGACTAAATACTGTTGAGAAATGGATGTTGACTCACTTAAAATGTCACTCACATTTGCTTTGGAGTAATCTTGAAAAATAGTAATGAGAAACGTTTTGATATTATCACGATAGAAAAGAACAAGAAAAGTGTAGATCGGTATCAGCGTAGCATAGGTGAGTAATTCCGTCAATGAGGTGAGTGTAGAGCTTACAAGCTCTGGGGCACTGTCTTTCAAATTACTCACTGTATCATTGATGTATTGATTCTGTTTCCAAATGGTAATAGAGGTATTTTGTTTAAACCATAGCTGAAAAGAATGGCTCACCGAATTAATCCTTTCGCGCAAGGCAGGAATGTCATCAACGAAATTGATTATTTGAGTAGAAAGAAAATAAAGAATCGCGGCTCCAACAATAATAGCAAAAAACAAGGGAAGCAAAATGGCCAGTGATTTATTGAATTTTTTCCTGCCGAGGAAATGGGTCAGTGGCAATAAAATGTTCGCTAATAAAATAGAAAACAGTACGGGTAGAATAATAGCCTTGCCCACGTAGAGAGCCACGCAGATGATGGACAATGAAATAAGATTGAAACTAAATTTTTGGTAAAAAGGTGCTGGTAGTCGGCTTTCCATGGAGACTGATTATGCTTACGCATAAGGTAATTATCATGCCAATGAAAATTATCTCAATAGCCTCCTTACTCATCCTTGAGGGTACTTGATTTGTGTAATAAAGTCTACACTATGATGATTAACCTATACATGGATGGCTGACTTCTAATTCTATACTAGTGAATTAAGCAGGGTATAATCTTTGTTTATAGAATAGACATGGTAGAAAAATCAATGACAACTATGAAAAGACCTCAGCATGCGGGCACTGAAACATTATTTGCTTACCCAGTGTTGGAAAAATTGACTCGTTGGCCTATTGGCATACCGATCACTCTTTTTCTTGCTTACGTAGGCGGATTAATCGTCATAAACTTTACCTATTCCTACATACCAGCTTCATTGTCCATACTATTTTTTTTCTTGGGCTGGATTGTTTTTAGTTGGGTTGAATACCAAGTTCACCGGCATCTTTTCCATATTTCACCCATCACTTTTGCAAGAAGGAAATTTCAATATATGATGCATGGCATTCATCATTTCCATCCCAAAGACAAAGCTCGTTTAGCGATGCCACCATTGCTCAGTATTACCATTGCCACGTTATTATTGTTTGTATTGAGATGGTTGATGGGTGACTATGTATTTGCCTTCCTTCCAGGTTTTTTTGTAGGATACGCATTCTACTTACTTATACATTATGTCGTTCATGTTCATCCTGCACCAAAGAATATATTTAAACACTTATGGATTAATCATGCCATTCACCATTATAAGAATGATAAAGTCATCTTCGGTGTATCATCACCCTTTTGGGATTATGTGTATAGCACCTTACCTAAAAATTAATAGGGCATTTTTTAAAAAGCGAGAGCCGCCAAACATTTGTAGCACTTCCATTTGAATAAACGCAGAAGGTGCAGCTCACCGTAATAATTTCCTTCGTATCAGAGTCCTATTTAATGGCTCTATGACGGATAGGGTGAGTAATAAGTGAAGATTTTACTCTGCAACTATTATTTGAACAAGCATTTAAGTAGAATTGTTTGTAACAGTAAACTCCCAACCTTATTACCTTATTACTGGATAGTAGAGAGTCAAAATAAAATAATAAGGTTGGCGTGGATTTATAGAATCATTTTCCCCACTAAGGTTAAAGCCCACACAGAGAATTAAGGATCAGAAAATTTACCCACTTCAAACGTACTAGAGCCTATTTGATCTTACCAGTTCATTATAATGTTGCGGTGCTCTGCACCCCTGCCTGTCCAGCAGGTTTGTTCGCTTCGTCTATTTCATTCTACAAAGGTTGAGCGGTTCTGCTGCTAGTTTCATCAATACGTCAAAAAAAATAGACACAACACTCGACAAAAATTAGATACCTTTAAAAAATGGATTCATTAACCCACATTGCTATAGGAGCCCTCATTGGTGAAGCGTATGCGGGCAAACGATTAGGGCGAAGGGCATTATTGTTCGGTGCTATCTACCAAAGTATTCCCGATGTGGATTTTATTGCTGCATTTTTTTTACCACCTACAGAAAATATATTGGTTCATCGCGGGTTTACACATTCCTTTCTCTTTGCTATTTTAATAACGATCATTATTTCATTTTTTGCTAACCGATGGCGAAAGGTGAAGGGTTTTGGTTTTAGTAATTGGATGGCTTTTGTTGGCCTAGAAATTTTCGTGCATTTACTTTTAGATGGACTCAATGCGTATGGCGTTGGCTGGCTTGAACCGTTCTCGCATCAGCGCTTTGCATACAATGTTATTTTCGTAATTGATCCAATATATTCTATCTGGCTTGGCATTTCATGCACGGCCTTATTAGTGCTCCATCAGAATCATCACGCCCGTTTAAACTGGGTACGATTTGGGTTACTAGCAAGTTCAATTTATATCTGCTTTTGCTTAATCAATAAGATGATTGTTAATAATCGCGTAGAGTATTCACTTAGCTCTCAAAAAATTCAATACAAGAGATATTTAACAACGCCCACTGCTCTCAATAATCTCTTATGGTATTGCATAGCTGAAAGTGATTCAGGTTATCACATTGGTTACCGTTCTGTTTTCGATAGATCAGAAGAAATGAAATTTCAGTATTTTCCACGGAATGAACCGTTACTTGCATCTTTAAAAAATGAAGATGAAGTGAAAAACTTGTTGCAATTTTCAAACGGGTTTTATTCCGTAGAACAATTAGAGGATGGATTGCTTTTCAACGATTTACGGTTTGGCCGCATTGCAGGTTGGGAAAGAGGAGAGACGGAATTTACTTTTCACTATTATCTGCAACAACCGACTAAAAATATATTGGTAGTGCAGCGGGGCAGGTTTGCAGAATGGAATTTAGAAACGATGAAATCATTAGTTAAGAGAATTAAAGGCAAATAAAATTGAACCTTTAAAGTTTGGAGAGAGTTTCCTAATTAGCTAACTTTGAGCCGTGGATAAAAAAGCGATAAGGAACGTATTTTACTACAAGCGGTACTACTTGGACTTCTTTGAATCACTAAGGCCAGAAGTAAAAGCTAAGTTCAACTGGACATTAGGACTAATTGAAACACTTGATAGAGTTCCTAGCAAGTTCTTCAGCTATATGGAGAGCTAAGATGGAATTTATGAAATCCGAGTCGAGGTAGGCAGTGACATCTTCCGAGTGTTTAGTTTCTTTGACAAAGGCCAACTAATCATATTAGCCAATGGGTTTCAAAAGAAATCACAGAAGACGCCAAAGAAGGAAGTTGAATTGGCTGAAAAACTAAAAAAACAATACTTCAATGAAAAAGAAAGTAAATAAAAATTTAACATCCTTTGCTGACCACTTAGATCAGCAATACGGAAAGAAAGGTGCTACTAAGAGAGATGCTTATGAACAAGACTTCGAGGCTTTCAAATTAGGAGTGCTTATTCAAGAAATGCGTGAAAACCAAAATTTGACACAAGAGCAATTAGCATCAAAGTGCGGCACAACGAAATCGTATATTTCGAGAATCGAAAATAACGCAAGCGACATAAGACTTTCAACATTAATGAGAATTATCCAAGAAGGCCTCGGTGGTCATTTAAATCTGTCAGTGACGTATTAAAATTGACATTTTTAAAACTCACCTAAAACATAACAGGTTTGAAAATTAAGACTATAAAGCATGCGGTAAAAATTCTCACGCCTAACATCCAACCAACTCCCTACTCCTGCTGATTCTTTCTAAACGTAAACAACACAAGCATGAAGCGAAGTAGATTGTAAGCCGCTCCCTGCAGCACCCGCTTTAAAATATTTATTTCTTGTTTGTAAGACTCCTTTGTTATTTGAATACAATCCTTTTCAATCACATCCATTAGTACGTCTTCCACTTGCTTTGCAAATTTTTCATTTTTGATTTCTAAGTTCAACTCAATGCTTGCATACGCGCTTAAATTATTTACGTTATAGGAACCCACGGTTGCCCATTGGCTATCGCAGGATGCTATCTTTCCGTGCAATACGTTTTTTTGGTATTCATAAATTTGAATATTGTACCGCATGAGCCAATCATATAAATAGCGTTCTCCATATTTGGCCAATGATATATCTGATACCCCCGTCAATATTACTTGCACGGTTACACCTCTTTGGGTGGCCTGCCTCAGTCTTTTGCGAAATGCAATACCTGGCAAAAAGTAGGGAGACATAATAATGATATGCGAAGAAGCACTCTTCAACATTTGAAGGTAACTCTTTGTGATTTCTGCTTTGCGCCCACCCCAATCATTGATGTTCACCTTTATGGCGCAATTGTTTTTACCTGCCAGCCCGGTGGGCAGGTCTTTCTCACTTGCTGGCCCATGCTTGTGAAGCAACTGAGGAGAGTAATCCCTGATTCTTCTTTTGCATACCTGTTCCAAATCCACGGATACTTCACCCTCTGAGTAGGCAGCCCAATCGAGCCAAGCAATACTTTCGGGCATGTCATTGTAACGATCGCTGATGTTAAGTCCGCACACCAAACTTTTTTTACTATCAAAAACAATCACTTTATGGTGAAGCCGCCTGCCAATGTAAATTTTTTTGTTTTTAATATATGAAGTGAACCATCTGAAATGAATTCCCGCATCTTTCATTTCTTGAACGAACTCAGTTGATAAACTTTTAGAGGCGTAGCCATCCAATAATAGATGCACTGTTATCTTTCTGTTTGCAGCGGCAATCAATGACTTGGCTATTCTGCGCCCCGTGTCATCTTCATCAAAAATATAGATTTGAAAGTAGATGCTTTTTTCTGCTTGATCGATCAACGTCTCTAGCAAATCAAAATATTCTTGCCCACCTCTAATTAAGCGTATTTGGTTATGATAAGTAAAGTCGGTTTGTATTCTTTTGGGCATGTTACTAAGATTGGCTTGATAATATCGAGCCAATGTAAATATTTTTTACTCACTAAATAACTTTGCCTAAAGGGCTAAAGCCCTATGAATAAGATCGAGATAACACAACACCCCCGCCCTGTGCCTAAGGCATCCCTTTGGGAAAGGGA
>JAYWHU010000112.1:0-103791 GCA_043777495.1 Cyclobacteriaceae bacterium
TGTCAGACTGAGCTTGTCGAAGTCGGTTTACATAGCACGAAGACCAATAAAGAGGTTTCGACAGGCTCAACCTGACAGAGTTTTTAGAGATGCCCTTAATTATAACCCTCGCAAAGCGGAGCTTTCGCTACTCGCCACCAACTGCACATTCTCAAAATTGAATTTTAGTGGTATTCTCACTAAATATTATTACAGAGTATTGTTTTACGATCGGTTCTTTTTAAGCATGATATACTCTAATAATAGAGCATCATTAAATGCAGGGCAGTAGTGATAAAATAACCCAAGTTTCAATTTGGTTAAGAATGTTCGTTTAGAGTGCGATAGAAATGAAGGTACATTACCTATAAAGAATGGAAAATTACTTTTCTCTATCCGTCTCTCAACCTGCGTTGCATCTGGCATTTCTAAGTTAGGTATATTATACCCCCATCTCATCATTGAGCTGGCAATGATTATCTTCTCTAACAATTCGCTGCTTTTATCATATTCATCCATAGCTATTTTCATTAACAATGGTTTTACAGATTCCAACTGATCTATTTCTCGAATACTCATCAATCTTGCCAGATGGTAAAGTATGATTGATGTCTTGCCATAATAAGGCGAAACACGAAGTGGATGTTGAGCAATGTCATTGTTAGTAATAGAGTTAACAATAAGATTCAGGCTCGCACTGTCAGATTTTGACCAGTGTAAATTATTCTTCTGTACCATACATAGTACATTCGCTAACACACATACATCAAGCACTACTGGAAAATTTTTTCCAAACCAACTGGAATAAAAATGATACGATTGGTATTTCCGCTCCACACTCCTACTCTTTTTTCCGCTATGAGTATATCCTTGCATCAATTGATGGATATTGCTGGCAGCCGTAGAATCTTTACCGAGAGCCATTACCGAGAGTGCAGTCACATCCAAGTCATCGGGAGGCGCATATTTTTTATGAACAAGTCCTACCCACCATGTGTATGGAAAAGAATAGGCGCTATCGGTACGCCAAAAATTATAAGTGCCTCTCCCCTTCCTATTTTCAAATTTTGGAAATGGGGTTTGCGCTCGGCTAATAATGCTATCACATAAATGTTGATTTGTATCAGCAAGTGATAATTCTAACTGCTTTAATGTATAGATCAGTAAATCATTATAGAAAATATTGTTATTGATCTTATCACTGTGCATAGTTTGCTTTCTGCAGATGTAGGAAGGAAGCACACCTTCTATCAACGATTGGTTTTTAAACAATTGCTGATTATTGATTCGATGCAGTAATTCAGTTTCAGTAATAGGCTGTTGTGCCTCTGATCCCAAATAGACAATATAACAAATCAAAAACAATAATCTCTTCTTAAGCATCTAAAGCCAGGGAAATTCCCTGCATCTAAAGCCAAATATCAACAATCATGATAATTATTCCTTGGCATAAGTGACTTAAAATCCTTCACATCTTTTTATGACTTTCCGTTGTCGATTAGATAATGGCTGACGTAGAGCACGTGCATTGGCAAATGAATTCGGAAAACTGGCTCACTAATAAACCAGGAGTACTCTCGATAAAAATCAAGATTTGATTAAAAAAGAAGAAGGCCATTCACATTGCTGTGTTTGGCCTTCCGATTAAAGCCCGATAGACAAGCGGGCAATTTCTTTGTATATAAATGATTTGGTGCAGAAGCAACTGAGATAAGGGAATGAGAAGAGTATGAGCAATAGTTTTAGTATTTTCATTACAACGGCATTAGGTTATTTTAGCTCTTGCCAACGCCATTCCATTTCATAAAAGTTAGAATTTTTACAAATTTCAAAGATTTGAATTTTGAAAGAGTTTCAGATTGGGAAAGAGAATCCCCTACTATTTAAAAAAAGGTATGGAGTATACCATCACTCCAAAAACTTTATCTCCACCCTCCTATTCAGTGCATGTGCTGCTTCATCTTTTCCTTGCGATAATGGTTTTCTTTTGCCTTCGCCAAATGTGGTGACCAGTTTGGCATCAACGCCTTTTTGAATTAAGTAATCGGCTACGTTTTGCACACGCTGTTGTGATAGTTTTAGATTGTAGTCATCAGTGCCACGCTCATCGGTGTGGCCAGTTAATTGTATTTTCCAATTGGGGTGAGCTTTGATGAATGCGTACCACTTGTCTAATTCTTCAAATGAAGGATCGACCAATTGATAGCTGTCAAATTCAAAGAAAATATTTTTCAGTACATAAGTTTCGTTGAGCTTGATTTCTGGATAACCTACGATGGTGATTGGTTTTTCAGGTTGTGGCTCATTCAAATTGATAACCTTCACATCATCAATAAAAAAATAGGCAGCCTTGTTGAGCATGGCCTCTTTGGCTTTTGAAAAAGTGATTTTAAAATTTCTTGTTTTGTCGTTGGCAGAGAAATTTCCGATCGTTAAAAATCGCTCACCCCCTTTGGCAGTTAGTGTAAAGCTACATTTGTTCCAAAGCCCTGTAGAGCGGTTGTAGGGAGTGGCCATTACCAATTCATAGGTCGGTTTCACCGGATACAATTTATCAATCCTTGCCCAGTGCGCAGAATCGGAAAGCAAAAAACCAATGCGATCAATACTGAATTTTGAATTGGACGATAGCTTAAAATAAAATTCCACATAGTATTGTCCACCTTTTTCAAGAGGTTTTGTCAATTCCGTTTGAAGGTATTCTCTATAGTTTGGATTGGCTGTGAGGTAAACAAAAATACCTGCGTAGCCTTTGCCTGTGTAAGCTTTTGAGTGACCTGCCCAATTAGTAGGCACGCTCGCTTCGCCTCGGCTGCATTGATTGAATAGATCGGGAGTGCCAGTGGTGGGCGAAAACCATCCTGGGGCAAGTTTGCCATCGGTGGAATAATTGTAAGAACCTGGACAAGAAAAATATTCTTCGAAGCTTGGGTTGGGGACGAGGTTTTGGGAGAGGGAAATAGTGGGGAATAATAATGAAAGAGAACCAACTAGAAATTGACAATTGACAAATAGGCAATTGACAACATTTACTCCAATGATTTTACGAAATCTATGAATTGTCAATTGCTTGTTTGTCAACCGTCAATAAAACCTCATTTGTAGTAAGTAACTTCTGCTTTAAAATCTGCTTCGGCACCGAGGCGGTCGAAGGCGGATTTGGAAATTTTGATCACTGTGCCATCGTTGATACCGTTGCTGACTAGCGAGCCCGTTACGCGCACAAACACTTCTTTGTTGTTGAGTTCGTTGCGCACCTTTAATATAGAGCCCGCCTTGGCAGTGCGGTGGAGCGCCAAATATTTTCGATTCCCCTCGGTGCCATCCATCAACTCTGCGAGGCCACTTTCTTTTACTTCGTCTGTGCCAGCTACTTTCTCTGATATTTTAATCGTAGCAGTTTCTGTCACAGGTTTTTCAATTTTCACCACTTGCTTTTCAATCACCACGGCTTGCCTCACTTCGGTTGGCTGTTGCGTGGTGCTGTACTTTGGCTGCGTCAAATAAAGCATCTGTCCGATTTTTAATTCGTTGTCTTGCAAATTATTCCACGTCTTCAACTGTTCCACGCTTACCCCATATTGTTTTGCAATGGAGTACATAGTTTCCTTTGCGGCCACGGTGTGCGTGCTGCTCAACGATTTCGCTTCAATCAACTTAGGTGCCTCGACTAGTACGTATTTTTTTGGTATCACCAATGTTTCCCCGAGCGAAAGATCATTGCCTGTCAAACTATTTATTTTTTTTAAATCATCAATAGACACATCGTATTGTTTGGCGATGGAGAACATCGTTTCCTTTGCGGCCACCACGTGTGTCGCGCCCTCTGCTTTCTTTTTTGGCTTGGGTGTGTATGGCACTTTCAACAACTTTCCCACACCGAGGCCTTCCTTAGAATCAGGATTACTTTCTAAAATCACGGTCACAGGGACACCATACCTGCGCGAAATGGAGTAGAGTGTTTCCTTCGCATCAATTTGATGGATAATGAATTGCTTGCCGTTGACGGTTTCTAACCGAAGTGAATCAGGCGGAGTGGGCGACCAAGCAAAAAATACAAAAAGTAGTTTTATCATAATAGTTGAAACAATGCGAAAAGTTACGACTTCTAAGATTAATGAGTACGACAAGTATTATAAAAAGTTTTAGGTGGCTTGTCCACCGAATCCCGATAGCAATCGGGAGAAGATGCGGCATGCCCAAGCACAAGCCTTACACGCTTCGGGCTTTTAGTTCCTATGTTTGTTTCAGAATTGTTTTGTGGAATACCAATAAATTTGACGAAAGTGAAAAAGGATGAGAGCGGACCCACTACTAAACAGGCTTGAAGGTAGGTTCGGGGATAGAAATTGCCTCATCTTTTTTTATCCCTTCGGTCTTGAACGAATGGTCATTTCATTTTGTCCTTGCAACTAGTAGTCTTAACGGTATCGGGTAATACTTGCACATCTTATTTTGAAAGCAAACAAGTTATGATCAGGTGAAAAACTACGTGCCGGCATCGGCCAGGGATTGAAGCGGTTACCCCACAGCAGCGCTGGCAGTGTGCTGTGGCGCGAGGAGTAAAAGCGAAAAGCCCGATGCCCTTGCGCCTCGCTTGGGCAGGCCGCATCAACTTTAAAAACGTATTTCCCCTTCTCGGTCTGTTCATTTTTGAACATCTTTGTACGCCACAGCACAGTGCGGGGTGCAAAAACTGCATTTGCGGACACTGGGTGCGTTGGCACAATTTTTCCTATTGCAAGGCTCTTAACCCAAACCTAACGTGAACGAAGGCGGCAAAATATTGATGGTGGACGATGACGAGGATGTGCTCCTCGCGGCCAAAATGCTCTTGAAGAAAAATAACCATCAGGTAATCATTGAAAAAAACCCCAACAAGATTCCGTTCTTGCTCAACAACGACACGTATGATGTGATCTTGCTGGACATGAACTTTAGCAAGGACACCACCAGCGGCAAGGAGGGCTTTGAGTGGCTGAAGGTGATCAAAGAACGCGAGCCCGATGCTGTGGTGATCATGATCACGGCCTTTGGCGATGTGGAGATGGCGGTGCGCGCACTGAAGGAAGGCGCGACTGACTTTGTGCTGAAGCCGTGGCAAAATGAAAAATTGATCGCTACTATTTCTACGGCCATCAAGTTGAAGAAATCATATAATGAAGTAGACAAGTTGCGCAAGGCGAAGGAAATGTTGGAGGAGCAAATCAGTCAACCGTTCCGCGACATCATTGGGCAGAGCAGTGCGATCAAAGAAGTCTTTTCGCTGATCGATAAAGTGGCGAAGACGGATGCGAATATTTTGATACTCGGTGAAAACGGAACGGGCAAAGAATTGGTGGCACGTGCGATCCATCAAAAATCGTTGCGCAAGGATAATTCATTTGTGGCCGTGGACATGGGTGCGGTGACAGAGACGCTTTTTGAAAGCGAATTGTTTGGCCATAAAAAAGGTTCGTTCACCGATGCACGCGAAGATCGACCTGGGCGCTTTGAATTAGCGAATGGAGGCACGTTGTTTCTTGATGAAATTGGAAACCTGAGCATGAGCTTGCAAAGTAAATTGCTCAACGCCTTGCAATCGCGACAGGTGACACGTGTGGGTTCTAATCAACATGTGGAAGTAGACATTCGCTTGGTGTGCGCCACCAACATGCCACTGCACCAAATGGTGACCGAAGGAAAGTTTCGACAAGATTTGTTGTATCGGATAAATACCGTGGAGATCACTATTCCACCATTGGGCGACCGCATTGATGACATACCCATGTTGGCCAATCATTTTTTAAATTACTATTCGAAGAAATACAGAAAAGAAGTGCTGACCATTTCGCCCGAAGCGATGAACAAGTTGAAGAAATACGCTTGGCCGGGCAACGTGCGCGAGTTGCAACACTCTATTGAGCGCGCGCTGATCATGGCCGACTCGGCCACGCTGCAAGAGAGCGATTTTCTTTTCAGCAGAAAAGGAAATGAAACGATGGCCAGCGATACGCTGAATTTGGACGAAGTAGAAAAATCTGCGGTGACTAAGGCGATACAATTGCATAACGGCAATATTTCAAAAGCGGCCGATGAACTCGGCCTTACGCGTGCATCGCTCTACCGCAGGATGGAGAAATATGGAATTTAATTGGCGCTCGCCATTGGTTACACGTGTCGCGATTTTGGTGTTCACCATTTTCGCATTTGCATTCGTGCTGAACAGCGACAATAAAAGTGTTGTTCTTTCAATCGGATTGCTAGTAGCTATTGGCTTTCAGGTGCAGCAGTTGATGAAAGTGATTGAGAAGCCGCAGCAAGATGTTTCTTCTTTCTTGGATTCCATTCGGTTTGATGATCTCTCATCTTCTTTTAAAACAGATAGTCGAGACCCCTCTGTGCAGAAATTGCACAAAGAGATGAACGATGCCTTGGGCAAATTGCGCCAATCGCGGAAAGAAAAAGATTCGGAGTATCAATTTTTCAAAAACATAGTGCAGCACGTGGGGATCGGTATCCTCACCTTCAAGCGAGACGAGACTATTCAGATCATCAACAATGCAGCGAAACGATTGCTGCGCATCGACAGAGCCGAACGACTGAAAGACATTCGCTACGTGAGCGATGAGTTGGTAGAAGCCTTCTTAAAATTGAAAACGGGTGGACGCGAACTAGTGCGCGTAAAAAGCGGAGACGAAACGGTGCAGCTTTCCATCTTCGCCATTGAGCTGACCTTGCGTGGAGAGGAAGTGAAGTTGATCAGCATGAGCAACATCCAAAGCGAACTAGAAGAAAAAGAAATGGAGGCATGGCAAAACCTAGTGCGCGTACTCACGCACGAGATCATGAATTCGGTCACTCCTATTTCTTCTCTCGCCAGTTTGGTGGAAGAAGAACTGCAACAAAAGATATTGAACGGTGAACTGAGCTTGCAAAAGGATGAGGCCGAAGACATGCACCTTTCCATTCAAACCATCAGCAAGCGCAGCGAAGGCTTGATCAAGTTTGTTCGGGAGTTCCGCAGCCTCACGCACATACCCAAACCAAAACTGGCAGAGGTGTGCATTAAGCCTTTGCTAGACGAACTGGCCATGTTGCACAAAAAAGAATTGGCCGACAATGCTATTTCTATTTCTGTTTCGGTAGAGCCTACTGATATTTGTGTGATGGCTGATAAGACGATGATCGAGCAGGTGCTCATCAACCTGATCAAAAACGCCATTCAAGCTTTTGGCGAAAAGACGGACAAAAAAATCATGCTCACTAGTTACGTAAGTGAAAAAGGCGGCACTGTGATTTCGGTAAAAGATACTGGCACAGGCA
This sequence comes from Cyclobacteriaceae bacterium, assembly GCA_043777495.1. Classification (GTDB taxonomy): domain Bacteria; phylum Bacteroidota; class Bacteroidia; order Cytophagales; family Cyclobacteriaceae; genus ELB16-189. The sequence continues at coordinate 7,285 of JAYWHU010000112.1, forward strand.
TTGAGCCTGAGGCATTGGAGAAAATTTTTATCCCTTTCTTCTCCACAAAGAAAACAGGTTCGGGCATTGGCCTGAGTTTATCTAAACAAATCATGCGGCAGCACGAGGGAAACATTACCGTGAAGTCGGTGTTGGGTGAGGGAACGGATTTTGTGCTGAGGTTTTGAGTAGGCATTGGGCATTAGGCAATAGGCAATAGGCATTGGGAAGTTGCTTAATAATTTTTGCTCGTAGCTGAATTTCCTAATGTCTAATGCACAGTGCCTATTTCTCAAAAGAATTTTTTAGCTTTGATGATCTAACCCCAACCCATGCAAGACGTAGAAAAGAAAGTAAATGCCATACTCATAGAAAAATTGGGTGTGCCAGACTCCCAAATTACTCCAGATGCTAGCTTCGTAAAAGACCTCGGTATCGATTCGTTGGACTACGCAGAGCTAGTAATGGAGTTTGAGCAAACCTTCGATATTAAAATACCCGATGATGATGCGGAGAAGATGCAGACCATTGGGCAAGCGGTGGAGTATATTCAGTCTAAGCTGAAAAAATAAGTTGACAGTTGACAAAAAACAATTGACAAAGTTCGAGTTGAAAAAGACCTCGATCTTCCTAACGAACAAATATGTGCCACTTTCTGCTTACGATTTGGATAGGGTAATAAAAAAAATTGATTCCATTTAGACCAAATATTGTCAATTGCTCATTTGTCAATTGTCAATTTGTTTTGCTAACTCAAAATAATTACAAAACCGTTTCATCCCCGCAGCTTCTTTCATCAAAAAAGGAGAAAAGGAATGTCGGCTCTTTAGGGCAGAGTAATACCAACCGTTGTGGGTTTCGTTCCAAAACACAATGTATTTTTCCAACGAAATCATGAGAATATCCTGATCATAAATCTCTTCACCGTCTTTATCATACAGTCCTGTGAACTGAAGTAGGACGTGATCTTTCTTAACTAGCTCACCTTTATTGCAGTCAATGCTGTTAAGTCGCATTAAGAGGCGGTTCTCTTTATCCCACGCTTTGAATTTGATTTTTCTGGGTTTGAAGTCGCTCATGATTAGTGCAAAGGTAAAGGTATTGCTACGAATATTAATCCTATGTGTACATTTCTATGTGCCCTTGTCGTTATGCGGTTCAAAATCTTAGTAACTAGTATTGAATGAAATCACTAATTTTGCAAACTGCATCACTTAATGCCCGACAACAAAAAAATACTATTCATCATCAACAAATTTTCTGGCGGGGGTTTCAGTCCTTCTCTAGAAGGTCGCATCATCGACTCCTGTGCCAAGGCAAATGTAGAATGCACGATTGAGTTTACGCAAGCACGCGGCCACGCTACCGAGCTTGCCAAAAAAGCCGTAGAAGAAAATCAATTTAATACTGTATTTGCTGTGGGTGGAGATGGCACGGTAAACGAAGTAGCACAAGGTTTAGTAGGCTCAAAGACCATCATGGGCATCTTACCAAAAGGCTCGGGTAATGGGCTCGCACGCCATTTGGGCTTGCCTATGAATTTCATCAAATCGCTTGAGTTGATCGCCTCGAACAATATCATTTCCATGGATACCTTTTTAGTCAATGGAATGCTGTCCGTCAACGTTTCAGGAGTTGGCTTTGATGGACACGTAGCAAGTATGTTTGGTAAAAACGGCAAGCGGGGTTTTGTTAGCTATTCCAAATTAGTGTTGAAAGAATTTTTGAGTTTCAAAGAATTTCAATTTGATGTGGAATTGGATGGCAAAAAATTTCAAAAGAAATCATTCATTGTAGCACTTGCCAATTCCTCTCAGTTTGGCAATAACGCACGTGTCGCTCCGCAGGCTTCTGTGTGTGATCAGTTGATTGATGTTTGTTTTGTAAAAAAAGTGCCGTTCTATCGGGCGATTGGTTTCGGCTACAATATGTTCTCTGGGCAATTGAATAAATCATCTTTCGTTGAAATCGTAAAAGCTAAAACCATCACAATGGATTTTAGTCAGCCCATGTCTTTCCATATTGATGGAGAAGCGCATCTTCCCACTCAACGACTTGAAGTGCAGATGCAGCCTGCCTCTTTGCGTATGCTATTGACCGATAAACCTCCGAATTTGCTATTTAAAAAACATTTCGTTTAAAATTAGCTCTCACGTAGTCGTTTCCGTTAGAGACATTACTCAAATAAATTTTTACTAAATCCTTAACAAATTCAAAACACATGAAAAAACTATTTACCATTTTATTGCTAGTCTCCATCTCTGTATGGAGTGTAGCACAAGGTCTCACCCAACCACCCAATGGCGACAATCAAAAGTCTAAGGTGACTCAATTCATTGGGCCTGTGGAAATGAGCGTCACATACAACAGTCCTGATGTACATGGCCCTGCTGGCGAAGATCGCAAAGGTCACATTTGGGGAGAGCTCGTTCATTACGGCTACATCGATCAAGGTTTCGGCCCCGCGAAGGCAGCACCGTGGCGCGCTGGGGCAAATGAAAATACAGTGATCACTTTCTCGCACGATGTGAAAGTAGAAGGCAAAGACTTGAAGGCAGGTTCGTATGGTTTGTTCTTGGCCATTGCCAAAGAGGGTCCTTGGACTTGGGTTTTCTCTAAGAACACCAGCAGTTGGGGAAGTTATTTTTATAATCAAAACGAAGATGCTTTACGTGTAGAGACCAGCCCAATAGAAGGTGCCTACACTGAATTTCTTACTTACGGGTTTGACAATCGCCAACCCAATTCAGCAGTCGCATTTTTGCAGTGGGAAAACAAAAAGATTCCATTCAAGATTGAATTACCGAATGTAAATGAATTGTATGTGTCTCTCATGCGCAACGAACTCCGTTCCTCCACAGGTTTCGACTACAGAAATTTTTCTATTGCCGCTGCTTTTTGTGTGCAGCATAAAATCAACCTAGAAGAAGCCTTGACTTGGTCAAACGCTGCCATGGATCCTAACATCGGTGGACAAGAAGAATTTTTTACGCTTCAAACCAAATCACAAGTGCTGCAAGCGTTGGGAAAAAATGATGAGGCCGATGCAGTAATGGAAAAAGCAGTGAAGCGCCCTGATGCTACTGTGCAAGCCATTCATCAATACGGTCGCGGACTTTTGCAAGCGGGCAAAAAAGAAAAAGCATTGGAGATTTTTAAATACAATGCACAAAAGCATCCAGAAGAAAAATTTACTCCTAACGTAGGTCTAGCTCGTGGCTACACTGCAGTGGGCGATAAAAAGAATGCAATCAAGTATTGGGAGCTGGCAATCAAGAATATTCCTGATAATCAGAAACAAAATCTTGCTATGTACGAGGGAGAGTTGAAGAAGTTGAAATAGGGATAAAGTTCAGTAAGCAGAAGAACAGTTAAAAGGAGTGGCGATATCGCTGCTCCTTTTGATTTATATAGCACACTTAGGCCAATCGTCTTCCATATATTACCCTCTTAATCATCAAGGTCTGGTTCTTTTCTACGCGATAGGCAACTATATACGTTTTCTCAAATACGGCACATCTGTAGTTGAATCTTTTATACCCTTTTCTTTGACATATTTTGTGTTTGAGAGGAAAATCAGAAAGTGTTTGGCAAAAATCAAAGATTCGGTTGGTATAAGTAAGAGCCGTTTCAGGATAGCCGCGCTCGGCAATGTAATCGTTTATTTCTTCCAAGTCCTGAATGGCTCTTTCAGAAAAAAGAACAGGTATGCCTATTTCCATTTTGCTTTAAATCGGTCATGGACAAGTGCTTTGGCCTCATTGATGGGAAGCGAAAATTTGCTCTGCTCTGCTTCTATTGCCGATTGCTCTATTTCTTCCTCGCTAGCTGGCCGGCCGGGGCGTACCCAATCTTTGCTGGTAAGTAAAATTTTCTTTTCCTCCACTTGCAACACACCTTTTATCGCTTGCAAAGCTTGTTGCGGATTACTATCTGCAATGGTTTCGTCTATGGTTACCTCGAATTTACGCATGACAATATTTATTTAAAATGAATTGCTTAACAAAGATAGCGAACCTCAGCACAATATGAAAACAACGAGGAAGTTGCTAACTGCCTACTTTTTCTCCACTGCATGTCCCCCAAACTCATTCCTCAAAGCTGCCACCACTTTACCTGAAAAAGTATCTTCTACTTGTGAGCGATAGCGCATCAATAGTGACATAGTAATAACAGGAGTTGGCACACCCATCTCCAACGCAGTCTCTACCGTCCACTTGCCTTCACCAGAAGAGTGCATGATGCCTTTGATCGATTCCAGATTTTTATCTTTCTCCAATGCTGATTGCGTTAACTCCATCAACCAACTGCGCACCACCGATCCGTTATTCCAAACTTTTGCAGTAGCCGCCAAATCCATTTCGCCATCATAGCGGTGCAACAGTTCAAAGCCTTCGGCAATAGCTTGCATCATGCCGTACTCAATGCCGTTGTGTACCATCTTGGTGAAGTGGCCACTTCCAATTTTTCCACAGTACAAATATCCATTGGGTACAGAAATGGATTTGAAAATATTCTCGCAGTAATCAAACACTTCTTTCTTTCCACCAATCATGGTGCATACGCCATGCAATGCCCCGTTCACACCACCGCTTGTGCCGCAATCCAATAAATGCACTCCCATTTTTTCTAAGTCACGGGCGCGGGTAAGTGTATCTTTAAAATGCGAGTTGCCGCCATCAATCACAATGTCATCGGCATTCAAATAATTTTTTAAATTGTTCAGCACCACATCCACCACATTGCCCGCGGGCACCATCAACCAAATTATTTTTCTGCCCTTCAATGTAAGAGCCATGTCGCTCATGGCTGCTGTGGTGGCAACTCCTTCTTTGGAGATTTTTTCTGAAGCGGATTTATTCACATCAAAGGCCACCACATCAAAGCCCTTGCTTTTGAAATTGAGCGCGAGGTTGTACCCCATTTTTCCTAAACCTATCAATCCGATTTGCATAACGTTCATTAAGTTTTAAAATATAAGTTGAGTACATAAAATTGAACCACATAGGCATATAGAGACATAGTAATCCGCACATAGAAAAACAATTCTATGTGACACCCTTATGTGAACTATGTGTCTATGTGGTTGAATGCTTTTCAAGGTTAAATGATTTTATCCAAGATTAAAACTCCGATCAAGCCAGTTACAGAAATGATCGTTTCCATCATCGTCCATGATAAGAAGGTTTGTTTCAGCGACAAATTAAAATATTCTTTGAACATCCAGAAACCTGTGTCATTCACGTGCGAAAACATGAGGCTCCCCGCTCCTACTGAAAGCACCATCAGCTCGGGGTGAACCCCCGGAACAGATAAAAAAGGAAGCACGATGCCCGCGGCAGTAAGCCCTGCTACTGTTGCCGAACCTAGCGATACACGAATAAGTGCCGCCACACTCCATGCCAACAATAACGGAGAAAGTGAAAAGCCAGTAGCCATTGTTTTGATGTAAATGCCCACACCGCCATCAATCAATACTTGTTTGAATGCTCCGCCAGCCGCAATCACCAACACAATCAACGCAATGTCTTTGATAGATTGAAAAAATGTGGATACCAACTCACTTGGCTTTTTGTTTTCGCGTATCCAAAAAATATACACACCAAGCAGCAAGGCCAAAGAGAGCGCTGTGATTGGATTGCCGAAAAATTTTAGAATAATAATGACTCTATCATTTGAGATAACAGGCTGACGAATGGCACACAACGCAATCAACACCACAGGAAAAAGCGTAATGAAGAAACTCACCTTAGAATTTGGCAATTCAATCTGATTTTTTTTTGAAGCGACTTTTGTCGGTGCAATAGCCACATTCATATTTTTTAATGACCGAGAGAAAATCGGCCCAGCTAAGATTATTGCTGGAAGCGCAATCACAAATCCCAACAGCAACGTTTTGCCCAAGTCGGCATGAAAAATAGCAGCAATAGCCGTTGGCCCAGGGTGCGGTGGCAAAAAGCCATGCGTAACCGAAAGTGAAGCCGCCATCGGGATGCCCACTAATAAAATGGGCACTTCTGCCGATAGCGCAATAGAAAAAACCAGCGGAATAAGAATAACAAACCCCGCATTATAAAAGAGTGGAATGCCTACAATCAAGCCCGTGAGCATCACCGCCCACTGAATATTTTTTTTACCGAACCACGCTATCAACGTATCCGAGATTCTGTTGGCAGCGCCACTGGTCTCAATCATTTTACCCAGCATCGCACCGAGGCAAAGCACGAGCGCGATGTTCTTCAACGTATCCCAAATTCCTAATCCGATAGATTGAATCGTAGGGAAAAAGCCCATGCCTTCACCCAAACCAACTAGTAACGAAACCGCCAGCAACGCATAAAGGGGTTTCACCTTCAGCAGGATCAACACCAGCAAAATCAAAACACCCAACGCGACAATCAATAATGGCATCCTATATTATCGAAAAAATTTTGCGGCCTGCCACGCGAAACGCAGTGGCACCGGGCTATCCGTTTCAAGCCCGCCACGTGCTTCGAGTGACTTTATAGGTTAAAAACACTTTAGTAATTTCAATCCAAAATTCTCACAGGCAGGCTTTCCACTTCTATCCCTGGCCGATGCCCGTCCGCAGTGATGAGCTAAGTTTTAAATCACTCAATTTTTCAAATGAAGACGCTAATTGCAAATACACTGTTTCAAAAATTTCAAACTGCGCTTCGTACAATTCACGGAGCGATTTATCTGGATAAAAAATCCTTTCATCAGAATGATCCATCTTAAAAGTAATACCCAATGATTTAAAACCAATTGCAATAGCCCCGAGCGCAGAGGCATCGTAGTTATCAGAAAAAATCAACTCCCTGCCTAATACGTTGCTCAAGATTTGCACCCAAGTAGTTGAGTGGGTAAAACCTCCACTCACAACTATTTTTTTTGATTGACCAACAGATTGCTCAATAGCGTTGACAATACTTTTCAATTCAAAACAAATCCCTTCTATCAATGATCGCTGAAAATGTTTGCGTGTATGGTTCATCGAAACACCAAAGAAAACACCCCGTGCATCGGGGTCGTACATGGGTGCACGCTCGCCAAGCAAAAATGGTAGTGCAATCAACCCCTCTGCTCCTGCTGAAATAGAATTTACCTCCTCCACAAACTCAACAAGATTTTTTGATGATGTGGGATCAAATTTTTCAGCGTACCAATTCAACAACGCAGTGCCATTGTTGGTAGCGCCTCCACAAATAAAAAATTCATCATCTAAAATATAATTGAATATCCTTCCTCTTGCATCAACTATTTTCTTGTTGCTGGCAACGCGCACAGCCCCACTCGTTCCTAATGTGATCGCCAATTCCCCCTGCCCCATTGCACCGCTACCTAGTTGAGCGGAACAACCATCGCTTGCTCCCAAGATAATCCTTGTTTGCCTATCAATTTCCATCTGCTGAGCAAAAGAAGAATGGATACCTACAACTTGATGATAGATGGAGACAGGAATTGAAAATTTCTCTGGCAGTATCTGATGAAGTTCAAAAGCCTTGGCAGACCACTTCAATTGCTCCATATCAAACAGACCAGTTGCTGAGGCGGTAGAGTAATCGATCAAGTATTCACCTGTGAGGCGATGAATAACAAATTCTTTTATGGAAATGAATTTGTGTGCCCGCTCAATAATCTCTGGTTGATTTTCTTTCCACCAAAGCAGCTTGCATAAAGGAGACATGGGATGAATGGGTGTGCCTGTCTCTTCATAAAGTTGTTGGGCAATACCAAGTGATTTTATTTTTTTTGATTGAGCTGAGCTTCTCGTATCAGCCCAAGTGATCAGTGGCGTGATGGGATTTCCATTTTCATCTACGCCCATTACACTGTGCATCGCTGCGCTGAAACAGATTCCCGCAAATCGATGGCCTGTTATTTTTTTAGATACTTCCTGAATCGACTTTATCACCGCCTGAAAAATAACTTCAGGGTCTTGCTCCACATGCCCAGGCTTAGGATATTGGGTAGGATAAAATATCTGATGTGATGCAATCACCTCGCCCATTGCAGTCACAGCCAAGCCTTTGGTGCTGGTAGTACCGATGTCGATGGCAAGGAGGTAAGTCAATGAGATGGCGTTAAGACCAGAAAAGTACGAATAAGGTAGGAGTTAAGAAACACAAGCTCAGATGCTGAAAGTTAGATACAACTCGCCCATGTTGGTGTTCTTCGCGGATTTTAAGTTGGCCGCCTGACCAACTTACGCGACATCTCTACAAAGTTTGTATGCGCAGCAGGTCAACGGCTACTTTTGAACCTACACCAACGAAGGCTTGGGTTGGTAAATCATTTTTATAATGCCTCAAGTTTAGTAAGCCACTCATTGAAATGCTTACACTGATTTCGAATATGGTCAATTCCAATTGCTTTCAAAATTAGAACGCCACTATTCACTTTATCATATTCAGGAATTAATGATTCTATTCTTTTTGAAGGTGCAGTTATAGCACTATCATTTATTAGTTCGGGATTACTTTCTTTTTCCTTCAGCATTTTCTCTAACTTGGAAACTTCTGGCTCTCGTCCATAATATTCGTATTTTATCATATCAGGTTTGGAGAAAACCAACGATTCAAATTCGTGCAATTGAATATATGGGATAAACCTTTTATCATCAATTTCCTCTTCAAGTTTAGATTCTAAGATTTTTACTTTTTCATAAGGATCTTGTTTTTTTGAAGCTTCAATTTGTCCTGGAAAATCTTTGGGCAGACCATACATATCTATCATAGTACTGAATCTCACATCAGGCTTATTGTCTTCTAAAAGCCAATTTGTTATGTCCTTTTTGAATTTTTCAAATCGGACTATGCCCCCTCTGTAACTTTTAAATTTGTCCTTTTTAGTAAGAACGCGTCTTGCGTCAACGCTGATATTAAAATCACCTAAATGATTACAGAGAACATCCCTAACAAATTTTTCTTCAGAGTGACCCTCTGCCGTTATGTGCAGTCTTTGGAATTTTTTCATGGTTGACCTCCGATTACATTTTTTTCCCACAATTCACTTAAACTGTAATCTTTTAGCCAATTTTCTAATTGTTGTTCATTGAAATCCCTGAATACACTAGTCTTATTTTCTCTCTCAATAACAATAATTTCATTGAGTTTAAATTCATCCAATAACCTTGGTGATTGTGTCGCAATAATTACCTGGCAATACCTTGAAGCGGTTCGAATCATTCCTGCTAATTCAGAAATAGCTGAAGGATGAAGGCCAAGTTCGGGCTCATCTAAAATTATAACTGGTGGTAATTTCTTAGGGGTTTGCAATAGCAGAGTAGCTAAGGCCATGAATCGAAGAGTTCCATCCGAGAGTTGGTGAGGACCAAATAGATAATCACCATTTTTTTCTTTCCAATCTAGAAGTATATACTCTTTGTTTCTTGCAGAAGACCGCAAAACAAAATCACCAAATTGTGGCATTACATTGCTTATGTGTCTTACAATCCTTTCATAATAATTTTTGGTTTCCTCAACCTGTTGCATCGAGTATAGAAAAGCGGCTAAATTGCCAGCATCACTCCTTAAATAATCACTGTCATTTATGTAACCACTATTTCTGATTTTTGATGTTGATGATGTGTCATGAAATTGGTAGACCCTACAATTACGGAGTAGGTTGTATATAACTTGTTGTACGGCATTATTTTCTTGTTTTAAAATCTCATCTGGGAGGCCAGATTCTTTAATGCCTGGTGAGAGAGTTATCCGAAATGGATTTGGTCTTGTTTTCTCATGATACATGAGAGTCTCTTCTGTGATAATCATGCTATCTTTAGCAGCATGAGCTAGTGAAAATTCATAGCTATCATGAAATGATTCGTTCTCAAATTCTAATTTAGCTGTAAGCCTTGGAGAAATCTTCGGCCCAAAATGTAAAATTGAAGAAGCTCCTCCCTGATCACCAATATATTGTTGAAGTGCCTTGGTCATCATATATCCTATCATTTTAAAAAATGAAACAAGATTACTCTTCCCTGCGCCATTGGCACCAATCAATACCGTAACATCACCAAACTTTATATCGTGATCAGAATGATCAAATGACTTGAACCCATTAAGGGTTATCTTCTTTAGCTTTATTTTATTGGAAACTTGTGACATCTTGTTTTGAATATTCTCTAAAATTACTCAAAAATTAAATTTTTTTCGAATGAATTAGATATTTGGCTCGTGAATGAGATGTTGCGCGGCAAACGATTAGGTAAGCAGAAACCTACGAACTGGCTTCGGCCCAGGGATAACTGCCTGCGCTACGGCTTCGGCAGGCAGGGACATTGGCATGAGACGTAGGCAACGTGTGCATGCAGGGTTTGGAACGCCTGCTGGTAGGCAGGGATATTATCGGGCAGGCCCCCGCACAAAAACTAAATTACCTCTTCAAAAACTTAAATATAGATTTGAAACTGGCACTTTGAATGGCCAAGAAATAATAGCCTTCGTGCAGGTCTTTTACTTTGATGTGTACTTCGTATTCATCGATCAGCTCGGGTTCTATCTCAAGCTCATTACCAATGATGTTGTGGATGATGAACTTTGTTTTATTGGCGATGGGTGTTTCAAACTTGATGGTGAGAAACTCAACGGCTGGATTGGGGAAAACTTGAATGGACTTTAAGGGATCGGTCTGACCAGAAAAGCTTTCGTCTTTCGCTTGCGCAAAACAAAAATTGACGCCCAAGAAGGCGATCAGTACAATAAAAATGATTTTGCGGGCGTTCATTGCTGCTACTTACGTGTTTTAATAGCTTTTGGATGCAATTCATAAGCCAAAAGTTTAAATAGTCTCAAAATAAACTTACGAAAGATTTTTAAATGCCTGCGGCAAGAAGTCTATGAGATCGGAGGCGATCAGCGAATTCATACCTAACGTGTTGGCTGCCAGATCGCCAGCGAGGCCGTGCAGGTAAACGCCCAAGATGGCAGCCTCGGTGGAGGTGTAGCCTTGCGCCAATAAGCCCGTCAAGATTCCAGTCAATACATCGCCACTGCCACCAGTAGCCATGCCCGGGTTGCCGGTGGAATTGAAGTACACGTGGCCTTGCGGTGTGGCTATGGAAGTGTAAGCACCCTTCAACACGATGATGGAGTTAAGTTGAGCAGATAACGTCTTTTGTTTTTCCAGCCGTTCAAAATCATTGCCCCATGTTCCTACCAATCGCTCAAACTCTTTTGGGTGTGGAGTAAGAATGCTTCCTTGCGGAATGAGTTGGAGAAGATGCCTGTTAGAAGAAATGATGTTCAGCGCATCGGCATCCATCACCATCAGCTTTTGATGCTTCAATAATTTTTCTAATGCTTTGACTGTATCAGGATGCTGACCCAATCCTGGGCCAATGCCAATGGAATCATAAGAAAGGTTTTCTGGCAGCGAAGAAAAATAATTTTCGTTGGAATCGTTCGTACACATTGCCTCTGGCACGGCCGTTTGCAAAATAGTATTTCCACTTTTTGGTACATGAAGAGTGAGGAGGCCAACACCTGAGCGCACGGCCGCTCTAGTGGAAAGAATACACGCACCCATTTTTCCGTACGAGCCTGCTATCAAAAGAACGTGACCATAATTTCCTTTGTGCGAAAAGATGGATCGAGGCTTTATGATTTTTTTTACTGCTGATTTGGTAACAAAGAAATGATTGACATCAACCTCTTTCAAAAACTGTTTGCTCAATCCAATGTCCACCAAATTCCATTCACCCACGTACTGGCTGTTTTCTGGAAAGAAGAAAGCAAGCTTGGGCAATTGAAATGAAATGGTACGATGAGCTTGCACAATTCCTCCTTTGCTGGGCTGATCTGCCATCAAGCCCGATGGAATATCTACGGCAATTTTAATAGCGTTGGCTTCATTAAAGCAACGGATTGCTTGAGCATAAATTCCTTCCAATGGCCGAGAAAGTCCCGAACCAAAGAGCGCATCGATCAAAATATCGCAGCCACCAAAAAGCCCACGGTCAGATGGCAAAGAGATTTCATTCAAAGCCACCCTACTTACTTTCGCTCGTTCAAAATTGATTTTGAAATCGGGCGATTCTTTTACTTCGCCTCTTACTATCCAAACTTTTACATGGTAATGATTTTCTACAAGCAACCGTGCAATGCCCAAGCCATCTCCTCCATTACTTCCCGTGCCGCACACAATACCAATCTTTTTATTTTGGCGATAATGCTGTACAAACCAATCGACAAAAGCACGACAAGCACGTTCCATCAAATCAATGGAGGCAACGGACTCGTACTCGATAGTGTATTGATCGAGTTGCTTGGTTTGTTGGGCGCTTAAAACCTTGATCATCTAATCAGAAATTTAATTACGAAACGTTTAGATAAGACGCCATCTCAGACTGCACATAATTCGGATAAATATGCAAATGCTTTTCTCTTACTGCTTCAAACATTACTTGTTTCAATGACTGAATGTTTTCTTTCGATACCGCAGAAATGAAAACCACTTTATCAAAACCTTGCTCGCGGTAGTAGCCTTTCAGTTGCTCCATATCGAGTGGAGCATTCTGTAGCAAATCAATTTTATTAAGCACTAAAATGGTAGTAATGTTACCTGCACCAATCTCGGCAAGGGTTTTCTTTACTACTTCAATATGATTATTGTGGAATGGGTGCGCCATGTCGGCCACATGAAGCAAAATATCTGCTTCGCGCACTTCATCCAGCGTTGATTTAAAAGAGTCGATCAAGTGATGGGGCAGCTTGCGAATGAACCCAACCGTATCAGAAAGCAAAAAAGGAATATCGCCAATCACCATTTTGCGCACGGTGGCATCTACTGTTGCAAACAATTTGTTCTCTGCTTTTACATCTGCCTTTGATAATAAATTCATGATAGTCGACTTGCCCACATTGGTGTAGCCCACCAATGAAACTCGCACAATATTGTTACGAGACTTTCGCTGAGTCACTCGCTGCTTATCAATCTTCTTCAATTCCTCTTTTAAAACAGAAATTGAATTTTTAATATTCCGCCTATCCGTTTCAATCTCCTTTTCCCCTGCCCCACCGCGCGCGCCTGTGCCACCTCGCTGCCTCTCCAAGTGCGTCCACATCCGCGTTAAGCGAGGCAATAGGTATTGGTTCATAGCCAACTCCACTTGTGTACGCGCCTGTGCTGTTTGTGCACGCATCACAAAAATGTCCAAGATCAAAAGGCTTCGGTCGTATACCCGAATTTTTTCTTCACGGCTTTCAGGGTTAAACTCTCGCTCAATGTTCCGTAGCTGAGAAGGACTCAGGTCATCATCAAAAATCAGGTTTTGAACTCCGTTGGCAAAGACAAATTCCTTTATCTCTTCCAGTTTGCCCTTGCCCACAAAGGTGCGCACATCGGGGTGTGGCAGCCGTTGCACATACTTTGAGATGGTTTTGATTCCAGCCGTCTCGGCCAAAAAAGCCAGTTCATCTAAATGCTCGGTGATTTCTTCAGGTTTGCTAGCTGGCTCGGCCAAGGCCACCAGCACTGCTTTGCTTTGTGTATTTCCCATATTATTATTACAATGTCGCTCACCTAAGCCTTTTTTTTGAAACCTCACCTTGATCCTCTCCAAAAGAGAGGATTAGTGGAGCTTAGGTAAACGACATTGCACAAAATTATGAAGTTGTTTCTCTTAACAGGTTACTTTTTTATAGTTTTACAAGATTTAATGAATAGAAAACCAATGAAATAACCGTTTTCTGTTTCCTAACCTAAACCGTAAAAGCAGCTCAGGACTGTCAATCCGAGGTTGCTAGTTGGCAAAAATGAGAGTAGCTATTGTTTTAAATACATCTTGGAACATCTACAATTTCAGGCTGAATTTTGTAAAAGCACTGATCGCCCAGGGTCATGAAGTCCATACTGTTGCCCCACACGATGATTATTCACACTTATTAGAAGAGGCAGGCTGCACACACCACGATGTGCGGATGGACAGCAGGGGAGCCAATCCGATTAAAGATTTCGCTTTAGTATTTGAGCTTTTCTTCATCTATCGCAGACTGAAGCCAGATGTAATTCTTCACTACACAATCAAGCCCAACATTTACGGAACGTTTGCAGCAGCCATGCTTAAAATACCCGTAGTGAACAATGTCTGCGGACTTGGCACTATTTTTTTAAAAGACAATTTCGTTTCCTCCATTGCCATTTCACTTTACAAATGGGCATTCCGATATCCTAAGAAAGTATTCTTCCAAAACCCCGATGATCTTTCTCTCTTCGTAGATAGGAAATTGGTTTCAAAAGAAATTACTGATCTGCTACCAGGATCTGGAATTGATCTATCGAAATTCACACCTGCGGATTTTAAAAGAAACCAGCCATTTACCTTTTTGTTGATCTCCAGGCTTATCACCGACAAGGGTATTTTAGAATTTATTGATGCTGTAAAGAAATTGAAATCGCAAGGCATGGATGCAAGGTTCCAATTGCTTGGCGCGAAGGATCCAAAGCACCAGCGAGGAATACAATTGAAGGTGATTGACGAATGGGTACAATCTGGTACTGTGGAATACCTAGGCACCACCAAGGATGTGAGAGAATTTATCAATCAAGCTGATTGCGTTGTACTGCCTTCTTACCGCGAGGGAACACCGAGGACTTTGTTGGAAGCATCTAGTTCATCTAAGCCAATCATCACCACGGATGTGCCCGGCTGCCACCATGTAGTAAGCCATCAGTTCAATGGGCTGCTTTGCAAACTGAAGAGCGTGGATGATCTGGCCGACAAAATGTTTGAAATGGCCAACTTTGATGACGACACCCTCAAAAAATTTGGCGAGAACGGACGGAAAAAAATGGAGAATGAGTTCGATGAGAAGATTGTCGTTTCAAAGTACCTGAGTGCAATTGATAACTTGAAGGCTAAGAAATAGCAACCTCACCATGGCCCTCTCCACAGGAGAAGAGGGTGACTCTCCAAACTAATTTTTCACTTTGGGATCCTATTTCATGTTCTATGCCACGATATTAATAGTTACTGTGAACGCTTTCGACAGTTACCCTCTCCTCCGGAGAGGGCTAGGGTGAGGTCGATAAGCTGAACAGCGAAAGTTTGTTATGCACCTCTTTTCATATCCTACCTGAGATTCTTATTAATAATTTACTTAATTTGAGCATATTTTAAGTGTGAAACTGTGCGTAACCTCCTTTTCGTCCTTGTCTTAGGCATCCTCTTTACTTCCTGCGGTTCTTACAAGCAGAACATCATGTTCAAGGCTACCGAAACCGCCAAGCCAGAAACATTTAAACGCGAGGCAAGTGCCACAGAAAAAAACTACGTTATTCAAAAAAATGATCTGCTTAAATTGGATGTATTTTCCAATAAAGGAGAAAAAATTATTGACCCTAACCCAGAGCTAACAACTACTCCGGCTACAAATGCAAATGCCACCCAGGCAAATCAATTTAATTATTTAGTAGAGTTGAATGGCTTAGTAAAATTTCCTATGATTGGAGAATTGAAAATAGAAGGGCTCACACTACGCCAAGCCGAAGAAATTGCACAGAAAGAATATGCAAAATATTTTAAAGAACCATTTGTTGTAATCAGTTACGTGAATAAGAGAGTGATTGTACTAGGCGCGTTGGGTGGGCAAGTGATTCCTCTTACTAATCAAAATGTAACATTGGTGGAAGTGCTTGCCTTGGCAAAAGGGTTGAACAACGATGCCAAAGCACAAAATATTAAGTTGATCAGGAACGACCATGTTTACCAAGTAGACTTTAGCACTATACAAGGCTTTAAAGATGGAAATATGTTGGTGGAGCCAGGAGATGTAGTGTATGTAGAGCCTATCAGAAGACCATTTACGGAAGCTTTGCGGGATAACTTCACCATCATCAGTGTGATTGTTAGCTTAGCCACTTTGGTAGCAGTTGTCAGAACTTTAAATTGATCTGAAAGAATCCATTGGAAAAATCCACTCCCATAAACAATAGCCAAATAGAAGGCATCGATACTGACAAATTACTATCGGTGGTGCGCAAAAATAAATGGTGGATACTTTCTCTATTTATTGTTTGCAATTTGATAGCCTATCTTACCATTCGGTGGACGAAAGATTTGTTTGAGTCGCAATCTGAAATGAAGTTGGACATCAAACGGGATGCCACAGAACTTGGTATCAAGACCCTTGTAGAGGATCAAAACCTTAACATGATAGCTGGCGAGATTGAGCAAATCAAATCCAAAGTCTTTTTTGATCGGGTTATTGATTCGTTGGATATCCAAATCAGTTACTACAGCATTGGCAATGTACTGAAAGACGAAATGTACAAACGTTCGCCTTTTTTCGTGCACATCAACAAAATAGAGCTCTCCCTTTTTGATAAACCCATCTATTTTGATTTTATCGATGGCCAATCGTTTAAAATCAGACTCAATGATACGGGGAACTTTACAGAGGGGCGTTTCGGCAAACCCATTTTGTTGAACGGGAATGAGTTTGTATTTGCTCACACAAAATTCTTTGAGCTAAGCGATGCAAATGATTACTACTTCATTATTAATAGCCGGGCTTCACTGATTAATTATCTTTCAAAAAACATCAATGTATCACCTCTCAATTTTAATGCAAATACGATCAGCGTATCTTTTCAAGATAATAATTCTTTAAAGGCTTACGACATTGTCAATAAAATTGATTCACTGTATATCGCCTACAGCAATGAACAAAAGAATTTAGCCAATCGCCAAAAAATAGGATGGTTAAATAATGAGCTTTTGCAAGTAGAAAAACGGATGCAGAATTTTGAGACCTACTTTGAAAATTTCACACTGCAAAACAAAAGCAGCGATCTGGGTCAAGATTTAAAGAGAACCATCATTGCCATCAATCGCGCAGACTCACAACGGTTTCAATTAGCCAAAAGAATGACTTTGCTGAATGAAACCATTGATGGCATAAACAACGGGAAGGTTGCCATCTCCTATCAGCAGCGAAATTTCTTGCCTGATTACCTGAATAAAAAATTAGAAGACCTCAGTCGCATGCAGCAAGAACGCGATCGGTTGGGGCTAGCTTACAATGAAAACACATTTGCCTTTCGGCAGAAGGAAAAGGAAATGAATTCGTTAAAAGAATTGGTGTACGGGCAATTGGCAGAACTAAAAAAAGAGTGGCTCAAAACATTGGCGGAGCTAGGGCAAACCAAAGATCGACTGGAAAAAAAATTTGCCACCATGCCCGATAAGAACACCCAATTTTCAAAAAATCAACGCTTCTACAAACTCTACGAAGAGTTCTATCTCTCAATGATGCAATCCAAAGCTCAATTTGAAATTGCGCAAGCGGGTAATACGCCTGATTTTAAAATCCTATCCCCCGCTACTTTGCCAACCGTACCGATCTCACCAAAAAAATATTTGATACTTGGCATCGGGTTAGTGGCTGGTATCGTTTTGAATTTCTTTTTTATAGGAATAGTTTATTTGATAAACAATAAAATTACTAGTACCCAAGAAGTGGAAAAAATGATTTCAGTTCCATTGCTTGGTGTAATCCCAGTCTCCAATCGCAAGTCGATTTCAGAATTTCATGTGATTGATAACCCTAAGTCCATGGTGAGCGAATCAATTCGATCCCTCCGAACCAACTTGGATTTCTTTACCGCGGGTGGAAATAAAAAAATCATTACCATCACTTCTACAATTTCAGGGGAGGGCAAATCATTTTTAGCAGCTAATTTGGGAGGAGTATTGGCTATGTCGAGAAAAAAAGTATTGTTGATTGACCTTGACATGCGTAAGCAAAAAAACAAAAGCTATTTATTGGCAGAAGATCCATCTAAGGGAGTTAGTACGGTTTTGATCAAGAAAACCACTTGGCAAGAATGTGTTCAGAAAACAAATGTTGAACACTTGTCCTTCATGCCTGCTGGGCCACACCCACCCAATCCTTCTGAGCTTTTGCTCAATGGAGAGTTCACTTCGTTGTTAGAAGAATTGAAAGCAGAGTATGATTTTATTGTGATAGATACACCACCAGTAGGGCTAGTTACAGACGGAATCATGGCTATGAAACGATCTGACCTCTCCATTTATGTAGTTCGTGCCAATTATTCTAAGAAAGAATTTTTGAATAACCTCAATCGGTTGACCAGCATTCATCGCTTAACAGGATTAGCTGTAGTTTTAAATGCATTGCCCTCTACTAGTAAATCGTATGGGTATGGGTATTATGAAGATAGCCCTAAGCAAAAAGGTTGGAAAAATTTATTTACAGCATAGTGTTTTCCTTTTTCAAGAAACCCAAGCCTGCCACTCAATATCCATTTACTACGGACATTCACTCTCACTTGCTTGCTGGGTTAGATGATGGTGTGAAAAGTTGGGAGGAAGCAGAAAGTATAATCATTGATTTTTTGGAAATGGGGTTTCAGCGAATCATCACCACGCCTCATATCATGAACGATACCTACCGAAACAATCCGATTAGCATCCAAGCAAAATTAGGTGAGCTAAAACAATTTCTTTTAGAAAGAAAAATAAACGTTGAAGTACAAGCTGCCGCTGAATATTACCTAGACGAAGTTTTCTATTCAAAGATTATCAACAAAGAGCCATTACTTACATTTGGCCAACGCTACTTATTATTCGAAACCAATTTCCTCAGTGAGCCTTTTCAATTAAAAGATTTTATTTTTCAGGCAACTACCCAAGGTTATCGCTTGGTGCTTGCGCATCCTGAAAGGTATAGTTACATGACAATGGCAAAGGCCGAGGACTTGCGTAATCGTGGCGTATTATTTCAACTGAACACACTTTCCGTTATTGGCTTCTACTCGTCACCCATTCAAAAGCTAGCGAGACAACTTATCGATAAAGGTTGGGTGGATTTATTAGGTAGCGATTGTCACAACTTAATACAAGCGGAGGCACTAAAAAAAGCTACCTCAAACAAATATGTTCAAAAGGCATTTGAGCTTCCGTTGCTAAATGATACACTATTTTCGATTTAAATTTATAGAGGAAGCGTATGAAATTACCCCGTTATGAGCTTGTTGCCGAAAAAACTTTAAGGGTATTTGAATTTACTAGCGAAGGTCCCAAAGGACGAATACAGAAACTTATTAAATTTAGTGAAACCGCATTAAAAGGATATTATAATTTAGCATTTGGTGACAAAGATATTGAAGTAGGTGACATTGATGATAGAATAGTTTCAAACAACGGAGATAGCGAGCAAGTTTTAGCAACAGTTGTTTCCTCAGTTTATATGTTTACAGAAGTGTATAGAGACGTTTGGGTTTACGCGACTGGAAATACAAAAGCAAGAACACGACTTTATAGAATGGGGATTACCAAGTACATTGACGAAGTGGAAAAAGATTTTTATGTATTTGGACAACTTGAAGGTGAGTGGGAGGAATTTAAGAAAGATATGAATTACACCGCCTTTGTAGTGAAACGAAAATAACGTAGATTTATATCTAAATATTGACAGAAATGAAATCAATACAGGAATTAAACGAAAAGAAAATACCAATAGTGAGAATCGATAAGTCACTTGAAAAGTATTTGAATATGCCAATCTTTCAAGATAAAGTTGATAAAGCAAATGAAACGTTGAGAACAATTGGTCTTCCAAAGCTTACATCTAAATAGCCAGCGCTTACTTATTCTTTGGCCCATAAAAATTCCGTATTTAGATAGCTATATGAATAACTAAAACAGTGATTGGCCCCAATCACACTGAACGAGTTTTTGTTTTCAAAACCCAACTTGTAGGTTAGCCTTTAATTGAATCTGTGGCAACCAATTATAAAATCACAAATCATAAATCTAAAATCAAAGCATGATTCTAGTCACAGGCGCCAACGGATTATTAGGAAGCTTCATCCTGCGAAAGTTGGTGGCAGAAGGTGAATCAGTCATTGCACTCAAAAGAAAAACAAGTGACACCCATTTGACGGATGATTTGAAAGGCAAAATCGCTTGGCGAGATGCAGACGTTACTGATACCATCTCATTGAATGAATCTTTCAAAGATGCAACGATTGTTATTCACGCTGCGGCTATGGTTTCTTTTAATCCAAGAGAAGAAGACCAACTCTATAAAGTAAATGTAGAGGGAACTAAGAATGTAGTAAATGCCTGTCTTACCAACAACATCAAAAAACTAATCCATATCAGTTCAGTGGCGGCACTTGGTCGCCAAAAAGGTTCTTCCATCCTTGACGAGAATAGTAAATGGATTGAAAGTCCACTTAATTCAGCGTATGCCAAATCAAAATACTTGGCAGAGCTGGAGGTATATCGAGGCATAGAGGAAGGGTTGCCCGCTAGCATCATCAATCCATCCTTCATCTTGGCCCCGAGCGATTGGGCGAAAAGTAGTTCGCAGATGTTCCACTACATTTGGAAAGAGAAAAGATTTTACAGCGGTGGCCAAGCCAACTATGTAGATGTTGAAGATGTAGCAGAGATTATATTTAAATTATGCAAACAAAATTTTGTGGGTGAACGATTCATTGCCAGTGCGGGCACTATTAGTTTTAAGGAATTGTTTGAGCAAATGGCTCATCGACTAAAGAAAAAAGCTCCGAGCATTAAAGTTGGCAGCCAACTGCTAACGGCATTTGCACTAATCGAAGAAATCCGTTGTCGCCTATTTGGCACTAAGCCATTGATTACTCGCGAATCGGTAAAGGCAACAAAAGAAATTTTTACTTATTCAAATAAAAAATCCATTGAACACTTAAATATGAAGTACAAAACCCTATCCGAAACACTAGATAGGTGCTGCGACTATTACCAGCGTACTTATAGCACAAAGAAATAAGAAACGCAACTTGCCATTCACTTTTTATTGCAAGAACTTTGCTAATTAATCAATGTCGTTAAGTTAAGCTCCTCCAACCCCTATCTTTTGGAGGGGGAAGAGTGAGGTAATAAAAAAAGGCTTAACTTAACTACATTGTTAAAAATATAGGCTAAAATTTTTACTACCGTAAAAATTCCCTACATTAGAAAAACCTTTTGACCGATGAGCCACGAATTCAGAAAGAGGGAAGAAGAAGAGGAGCTGATCAAGCGCTACGAAGACAACCTCCGCGCCAATTCACTAAGCTATTTTGACATGGATGCCTACGAGATCATCGTAGATCATTACATGGAAAAATTGAAGTTCAAAAAAGCCCTAACAGCAGTGAATTACGCCATGGAGCAATTTCCATTTTCAACTGGATTGATCTCCGTAAAAGCACAAATACTTTCTAACCTAGAGCAATACGAAGAAGCACTGGAGTTGTTAGAAAAAGCGAGCAACCTGCACCCCATGGATAGCGAAATCTATCTTTCCATCGGTTCTATTTTATCTCTACAAGGAAAATACAAAGAAGCCATTACTGTGTACGAAGAAATTCTTTCTCATGCTGATGATGAGAAAGATGATATCTATTACAACATCGGCCTCGCCTATCAAAGCATGGAAGATTACGACAAGGCGATTGAATCGTATAAAAATTCCATTGAGGAAAACATTAATCATGAAGGCTCTCTGTATGAACTAGCCTTTTGCTTGGATGTAGCGGGGCAGTTGGAAAGCAGCTTATCATACTATAAAAAATTTATTGACGAAGATCCTTACTCTGCTGCCGCTTGGTACAACTTGGGTATTGTTTGCAATAAACTAGAAAAATATGACGAGGCCATTGATGCGTACGGCTACGCATTAGCCATCGATGATAGTTTCGCCTCCGCACATTTCAATATGGGCAACTCGCTCATGAATATCGAAAAGCACAAAGAAGCGTTAGAAGAATTTAACAAGACCATAGAAATAGAAGGCCCTAGCCCCGAAGTATATTGTTGCATTGGTGCTGCGTATGAGAACATGGGGCATTATGATTTGGGCTTAAAATATTTTCAGAAATCAGCCAAGTTAGATTCATTGTATGACGAAGCTTGGTTTGGCGCGGGCAGTTGTTTAGAAAAGCAAGAGAAGTGGTACCAAGCATTGCACTTTTTTAATAAAGCAATTAAAATCAATCACCTCAATTCAGAATATTGGAAAGCAGCTGCACACGCTGAGTTTAAAATTGGCAATACTATTTCCAGCATTAGTGCCTACGAGGAGGCAGCCAACTTGGCACCAGATGATAAAGAGATTTGGCTTAATTGGTCTTTCATTTATTATGAGCAAGGCGAACCGAAAAAAGCAGTGGAAGTTCTTCTGCAGGGGATGGAAGACGCACCTAAAGAACCAGAGTTTTTATATCGCATGGCCGTTTACCTTATCGAGGCAGGCCAATTTAAAGATGCATTTACATATTTAGAAAATGCATTAATTTTGGACTTTGAAGGGCACAAAATACTTTTTGAATTTTTTCCAAAAATAGAAACGCAAAAAGCCCTTTACAAAATCATTGATCAGTTTAGAAAAGAAAACCCCTGATGAACTACAACCTTAAAAATTTACCTGAGCGCACTACCAAGCCCAGGGAGAAGGGCTTTACTATGGCAATGGATAAAGGCCTCAGCGTACGCGAAGCTGAAGATTTCATGAGCATTGCAGCAGACCATGTTGACATTGTTAAATTGGGCTGGGCTACTTCATTTGTTACACCTCACCTGAAAGAAAAGTTAAAAGTATACAAAGATGCTGGTCTGCCCTGCTATTTTGGGGGCACGCTGTTCGAAGCATTTATTATCCGCGATCAGTTTGACGATTACCGCAAGGTCTTGGACAAATACGATATGGGGTTTGCAGAGGTATCTGATGGTTCCATTGATTTGGATCACGATAAGAAATTAGATTACATCAAAAAACTTTCCACACAGGTAACGGTTCTTTCTGAAGTGGGGTCTAAGGATGCAGACAAAATTATTCCTCCTTATTTATGGATTGACCTCATGCAAAAAGAACTGGACGCGGGAGCATGGAAAGTAATCGGTGAAGCACGTGAAGGCGGAAACGTAGGCTTATTCCGCTCTAGTGGTGAAGTTCGCTCGGGATTGGTACAAGAAATATTGACAAAGATTCCATTTGAAAAAATTATTTGGGAAGCACCTCAAAAAGCACAACAGGTTTGGTTCATTAAATTGCTTGGTGCGAATGTGAACTTAGGCAATATTGCCCCTAACGAAGTCATTCCATTGGAAACGATTCGCTTAGGCTTACGGGGCGATACATTTTTGCATTTCCTTGGGCTAGAGAGAAAGAAAGACACTAACGCAGCACCGCCATTCGAAGCAGATTAATCAATGGAATTTTTAATTGATTTTATACTTCATTTAGATCAGCACTTGATTGCTATCGTAAATGACTACGGCACACTCACATACGTGATTCTTTTTCTAATCATTTTTACAGAAACAGGTCTTATTGTCATGCCTTTTCTTCCTGGCGATTCGTTGTTGTTTGCCGCAGGCGCAATTGCTGCATTGCCCAATTCAACACTGAATGTTTTGTTCATTATCCCGCTTTTAATTGTCGCTGCTTTGTTGGGGGATAACGTAAACTATTTTGTTGGCCGTTTTGCAGGCGGATTCGTTAAAAGTAAAGAACGCATATTGTTTTTCAAACGCGACTATATTTTTCAAACAGAAGCGTTCTATGAAAAACACGGAGCAAAAACAATTATTATGGCTCGGTTTGTTCCCATTGTGCGTACCATCGCCCCTTTTGTAGCGGGTGCGGGGAGTATGAGATACAGAAACTACATTTTGAATTGTGTTGTAGGTGCAGTATTGTGGGTGGTGGGTTTGACGATGCTCGGTTTCTTATTTGGCAACATACCCATCATCAAAAATAATTTCGAAAAAGTAATTATTGCCATCATCCTTATCTCCATACTTCCCATGGTGATTGGTTTTGTGAAAGGTAGAAGTAAAAAGTAGTACGTATCATTTTCTAAAAAATACTATGGAAAAAAAATTTGGCTTAATCGGCTCCACTGTTTCTCATTCATTTTCTAAATCGTATTTTGATGAGAAGTTTTTTCGTGAAGGCTTGCGCGATTATCATTATGATCTGTACCCGTTGGGCAATGTGGAGGAACTGAAAAAACTATTGGCAGAAAATCCAGAACTGTATGGATTAAATGTTACCGTGCCATATAAAGAGCAAGTGATCAAAATGCTCAGCGATATTGATACCGAAGCAAAGAAAATTGGTGCCGTCAACGTAATCAAAATACAAAACGGAAAACTAAAAGGTTTTAATACCGATAGCGATGCGTTTTATGAAACCTTGGAACGATGGTTTCCTAAAATAGAAAATGCTACTGCCCTGGTGCTCGGCACAGGCGGTTCATCCAAAGCGGTGCAACAGGCTTTGAGGAA
The DNA here is from genome assembly GCA_043777495.1 of Cyclobacteriaceae bacterium. Lineage (GTDB taxonomy): Bacteria > Bacteroidota > Bacteroidia > Cytophagales > Cyclobacteriaceae > ELB16-189. Next base: position 31,553 of record JAYWHU010000112.1, read on the forward strand.
ATTAAATATTCCATTCAAAACTGCCTCACGCGAAAAAGGAAAAGGTGATTACTCTTACGAAGAATTGGAGAAAAATGGCCAATCTGTCACTGAGGCAACATTGATTATCAACACTACACCTCTTGGCATGACACCCGATACAAACTCCATGCCTCCCATCAATTGCGAATTACTTACCTCCAAGCATTACGTATACGACTTAATCTACAATCCAGCCCGCACAGTGTTCTTGCAAAAAGCTGAGATGCAAGGTGCCTACATCAAAAATGGTTTGGAGATGCTGCATTTACAAGCCGAAAAAGCGTGGGCGATTTGGAACAACTAGCCTACGTTGAGTGTTCATAGTGAAGGGTTTAAAGTTTTGAGTTGTTTTAGAACAAGCTAACTCTGAACTTTAAACCTTTTAACTTTAGAACTAGAATGGATTTTGAACTCACTAGCGAATACGTACCCACAGGCGATCAACCTCGCGCCATTGAGCAATTGCTAAAAGGCATACAGGCTGGTGACCAGCATCAAACGTTATTGGGCGTTACGGGTTCTGGCAAAACATTCACCGTTGCCAACGTAATAAAAGAAATCAATCGCCCCACGCTCATACTCAGCCACAATAAAACACTGGCCGCACAACTTTACGGAGAGTTCAAACAATTTTTTCCGCAAAACGCAGTAGAGTATTTTATCTCCTATTACGATTACTATCAGCCCGAGGCATTTATCCCCTCCTCCAATCTCTACATCGAAAAGGATTTATCCATCAATCAAGAAATAGAAAAACTACGCTTGAGCGCAACCTCCTCTTTGCTTTCGGGCAGAAGAGATGTGATTGTGGTGGCTTCTGTTTCGTGCATTTATGGTATTGGTAATCCGGAAGAGTTTGGAAAAAATCGAATACAATTGAAAGTAGGCGAAATGATTCCACGCAATCGGCTGCTCTTTGGCTTGGTGGATATTTTATACAGTCGCACAGAGGCAGAGTTTAAGAGAGGCACCTTCCGTGTAAAAGGCGATACGGTAGATATTTTTCTCGCTTACGCGGATTATGCATTACGGATTTATTTTTTTGGAGACGAAATTGAAACGATTCAATTGATAGACCCCATTTCCGGCAAAAAGATTTCGGATGAAAAGCAGACGGTGATTTTTCCTGCCAACTTGTTTGTGACGGGAAAAGATATGTTACAACAAGCCATTCGCGAAATTCAAGATGACATGGTGCTGCAAGTGGATATGTTTGAAGGCGAGCGAAAACATTTAGAAGCCAAGCGATTGAAAGAGCGCACTGAGTTTGATTTGGAAATGATGCGTGAATTGGGCTATTGCAGTGGCATCGAAAACTACTCGCGCTACTTTGATAGACGAAGTGTTGGCGCACGTCCCTTTTGCTTGATCGATTATTTTCCTGATGATTTTTTAATGGTGATAGACGAGAGCCATGTTACTGTGCCACAAGTACGCGCTATGTGGGGCGGAGACCGCTCACGCAAAGTAAATTTAGTTGATTATGGTTTCCGTTTGCCATCGGCTCTTGATAATCGACCGCTTACCTTCAATGAATTTGAATCGATCCTTGGGCAAGTGATTTATGTAAGTGCCACTCCTTCTGAATATGAATTGCGAAAATCTGATGGTGTGGTGGTGGAACAAATCATTCGCCCAACAGGTTTGCTCGATCCGATCATTGACGTGCGACCAAGCAAAAACCAAATTGATGATCTGCTAGAAGAAATTGATGAGAGAGTAAAAAAGAAGGAGCGTGTGTTAGTAACAACACTCACCAAGCGCATGGCCGAAGAGTTAACAAAATTTTTGGAGCGTGCATCGGTAAAATGCCGCTACATCCACAGCGAAGTGCAAACACTAGATCGTGTAGAAATTCTGCGTGAATTGCGACTAGGTATTTTTGATGTACTAGTGGGTGTAAATCTTTTGCGCGAAGGATTGGATTTGCCTGAAGTTTCACTGGTAGCAATCTTAGATGCTGATAAAGAAGGCTTCTTGCGCAATCAACGTTCATTGGTGCAAACCATTGGGCGAGCAGCACGCAATGAAAACGGACGTGTGATCATGTATGCCGATCGCACCACAGAATCAATGCAACTTGCTATTGATGAAACCAACAGGAGGCGACAAATTCAACAAGACTACAATCTGGCCAACGGCATCACACCTAAAACCATTTTAAAATCCATCGATTCCATACTTGGCCAAACAAAAGTGGCCGACTCGAAGAAAACGATGAAGCGTTACTATATTGAGGATGAAGAAAAATCATTGGCAGCAGATCCTGTAACGGCCTACCTCACCAAAGACGAGCTCAACAAATTAGCTGATCGCACGCGTAAAGACATGGAGAAAGCCGCTAGGGATTTAGAATTTATGGCAGCCGCTCAATTGAGGGATGAATACTTAGCTATTATTAAATTGATTGAAGGGAAGGGTTGAATTCAAATGTCTCTAGCGATTAATTATTGTGAAGATAGTGGCAGCGAAAAAGTAAATGTTGTGCCAACGCCTTCCTTGCTCTGAACCCAAATAGTTCCACCATTTGCTAATACAAAATCTTTGCACAAGGCAAGGCCAAGGCCTGTTCCAAGCTCGTTGCGCGTGCCTGAAGTTACTACGGTTTGCAGTTTGAATAACTGATTCAGTTGATTGCTGGGTATGCCCACGCCTGAATCTGCAACGCTGCAATGAACTAACTCATTTACTTTTTTTGCATCAATCGATATTTTAGCACCCTCGTGCGAAAATTTGATAGCATTTGAAATTAAGTTCCTAAAAATAAACCGAACCATTTCTATATCAGCCAATACTATTTGATTGGCTGTGTTGTTTTGAATGTTGATCTTTTTTACGGTTGCTGCGCCTTCGAGTAACTGGATACATTCCGTAACCACAGCAAAGACTTCAACTCGTTCTGGCTTTGGCGTTAGGGTTGTAAATTGACTTCTTGACCATTGCAGCAAATTTTCTAAAAAATAAGTAGTAGCATTTAGCTGGCTCGTTAGCGATTCTAAAACGCTCGTTCTCTCCGCATCGCTCAAGTAGTTACCGCGCAGCAATGGAATCAATCCAATGATAGAAGCCAATGGACCACGGAAATCATGAGCCGTAATGGAAAGCAATTTATCTTTTACTGTGCCCAATTGCTTCAACTCTAAATTCTGTAATTCTATAGTATGTTGGCTTTTTTGAAGCAACGTATTGGATGTTTGCTTTTGTCTGATCACGCGCCATAAAATAAAAGCAACTATTAATAATAAGAACGTACCAATAATCAAGACGTAGTTGATAATACGTTCTCGTTGCTCTTGGGCTTGTTCTAGTTTCAAATCTTTTTCTAATGCAGTTACCTCTAATTGTTTTTTCTCCAAGATATACTTTGCATTATAATTTTCCAGAGCACTTTTGTTTTCCGATTTTCGCAGTTGACTATTGGCCGCAGTTGCTATTTCTAAATAATGCAATGATTTTTTAAAATCACTTTTTTGCCTGTAAAGGATAGATAGTTGATTAGCAGAACCCGCAATTAACTCTGGAGACTGAATTTGCTCTCCAGTGGCAAGTGCCTCTTCTGCAAATTTGATAGCCCGTGCATAGTTGCCCAATCCAAAATGGGCTTCAGAAATACCCAGTTTGGATTCGGCCACGTAAACCACTACATGAATGGCTTCATACATTGATTTAGCATAAGCAAAAAAGTCTAGTGCTTTTTTGTAATCCTTATCATCAAGTGCCGCAGAGCCCATATTAGAATACGCAAAGCCCAATTGTTTTTTATCTTGAATTGCCTCGCTAATGTTTAGAGCAAGTTCAAAATTCCTATTGGCTTCTTTTATATTTCCTTGAGATCGATAGAGTTCTCCAATATTACTATGGCAAAGAGCCATGCCCGCAGAGTCCTTCACCTCTCTATGTAATTCGAGAGATTTGTAATGATACTCCAAGGCTAACGAGTCATTGCCATCAGTAGAAAAGACCAACGCCATGTTATTATAAACAGTAGCCTCTAGCTGAATATCTTTTTGTTCATGTGCAAGATTCACACTTTTAAAAAAGCACTCTAAAGCCTTTGCCTGATCACCCAATCTGCGGTAAGCTCTTCCTATATCATTGAATATAGATGCTATTCCATTGCCACCAAATTCACGTTGGGCAAGCAGCCCTTTCTCGAAGGTGGCAATTGCCTTGGGATAATCTCCATTATTATAGTAAACAGCCGCTAATACAGCATAGCCAGCATACTCATGTTTTTTAGAGTTTACCTTTTGCGCAGCATCAATCAATCGGGCGCTAAGTAGAGCAGCAGTATCTGGTATTTTATTTTGATAATAGTGATCAAGTAGCAATAGATAGTTCTTTATCTTACCTGTTGTATCTTCACTGTCGATCTCTTTCCATAAACTATCCAATCTCGCTTGTGCTTGCACCGATTGCGCAACCAAGAAAAAAAAGAGTATAGTTAAGGAATACTGCACTTGCAATGGAAAGGTTGAAATTAGCACATAAGATAGCAGAGATTTTTTAACTTTTAACTTTTTAAAAGTTAAAAATTGCTTGAATAAGGAAATGGCGTTTTTTTAAGGAGGGGAATCGAGGGTAAAAAAGGAATGTACTGTATGAGCTAGGCGGTGCGCTGATATTTTTTAAACCAACTACCTATGGACATGCTCAACACCCCCAGTACTGCCTCTTTAAAAATCCCAGCCGACATTTTAGATTGCCCCAAGGTGCGGTCAGTGAAGATGATAGGCACTTCTGTTATTCTAAATTTGTATTTCCATGTGAGGAATTTCATTTCGATTTGAAACGCATAGCCAACAAATCTTATTTTATCGAGTCTAATGGTTTCCAAAATAGTTCTACGGTAGCAAACGAAACCAGCAGTAGTGTCATGTATGGGCATGCCCGTAATCAAGCGAACATACTTGCTTGCAAAGTAAGACATCAGTACACGGCTCATGGGCCAATTCACTACGTTCACCCCGCTAGAGTAGCGTGAGCCAATGGCCAAATCATTTCCGCCTTCTTCACAAGCAAGATATAATCTCGTGAGGTCTTTTGGGTTGTGAGAAAAATCAGCATCCATTTCCAACAAGTACTTGTACCCTTTCTGAAGGCCATACCCAAACCCAGCAATGTATGCAGTGCCCAGGCCCAACTTGCCTGCGCGTTGCATTAAGTGCAATCGCATTTCTTGCGTATTGTATTTTGCTTGAAGCCCTTTTATAATGTCCGCAGTTCCATCTGGCGAGTTGTCGTCTACGATCAGTAGATGAAAATCTTTTGGCAGAGCAAATATTTCGTCTACAATAGCTTGGATATTCTCCTTCTCATTGTAAGTGGGTATGATAACAAGTGCGTTGCTCACGAGGCTTTGGGTTGATTACAAAACTAAAGAAAAGTAATCGCTAAACAATTGAAAATTGGAGGGATAATTCCTCTTTTGTTTGGCAACATGGTAGAGCAGATTCAAGAAGGCTACAAGTTCTCATTCCGCTAGAGATTTTCCGCAATTTATCGCTGACGGGTGTCCGTACAAATCACCTCCTCTCCCAACTTCAAGCTTTCCTATTCATTTTCTTCTTGCCCCAAACGACTAACTTCCAATTTCTAAAATTATCTTTGCTGACCATGAAGAAACTTATCTCCCTGCTCATCCGCTATGTACCCCGCAAATACCTACAGCTTTTTAGCGGAGTAGGTTTAAAAGCACTCGGTATTTTTTATAGCGGCAACAAAGTGGAATGCCCCATCTGCGAAAGCCACTACCGTCAATTTTTACCTTACGGGAGAATAAATCCTAGACCCAATGCCCTTTGCCCCAACTGCCTAAGTTTAGAAAGACATCGATTGATTTGGCTGTACTTGAAAGACAAGACCAATTTTTTCTCAACCAAATTAAAAGTACTGCACATTGCCCCCGAGCCTTGCTTTATGAAGCGTTTTGAAAAACAACATGGCGAAGGCTACACCACTGCTGATATTGAATCTCCCTTGGCCAAAGTAAAGATGGACATTCATGAAATCCCTTTCGGTGAAAACCATTTTGATGTGGTGCTGTGCAACCACGTGCTAGAGCATGTGCAAGACGACATCAAAGCCATGAGCGAAATCAAGCGCGTGCTTAAGTCTGGCGGTTGGGCAATTTTACAAGTACCCTTCTTTTCGCCTGTGCCCGATGTAACCTTCGAAGACAATTCTGTCACTGATCCGCGCCAGCGCGAAAAGATTTTTGGTCAAGATGATCATGTGCGCATGTTTGGGAAAGATTATGCAAAACGAATTGAAAGAAGTGGGCTGAAGGCAGAGGAAAATAACTTTGCGAAAAAACAAGAGGAAAAATTTGGAGTGCAAAGAGCCGAGATTATTTATTTGGGGAAGAAGGCCTAACCTATAATTTATTCGTTGGCTGATTACTCACAATTACTGTAGCTGCTAAAATCCCTCTCACTTTTTCCCATGTATCAAAGCTGCTCTTTCGAGTGTAGCATTTATAAATTTTCCTTGCCGATTCACTGGTGGCTATTCCAATAAAAGTGCCTGGTAAATCTATGCCACTCAATCCCAACTGTTGGCGCACTTGCTTCTTCCCCTCAAATACAACGGTATCAACGCGAAGCCTTTTAGGGTGTTTCCTTATAAAATCTTGGTATCCATGAGATATTGCAGCTCTATCCGTTTTAGTCAGAATGCGCTCAAACGCAATGAAGAAAGGTTTAGTGATCAAATACTGAAACTCAGAAAGATCAAACGTCAACCAACCATTTTTCATGGAAGATTCAACCACTACACTTTTGTTGAGCAAGTCTTCGCTTGGTGCATTTGTTAAGCTATCAACCGAGTACAACCGAACTCGCATCTTAAATGATGGCAAGTTGTTTCTAAAAATTCGGATGCGAGCCTCTTTCAAATAAACAGGAAACGAAAGATCTTTTTGAATGGGATTTACATTTTCTATTAATAGTGCCGTTGCGGAGCCGGCATACACCGTATCTGTTTCCAGCGTTCCTCCTCTCGATTTTTTATTTCCTAATTCAAAAATTTTGTTCCTCTCTTTTGTTGTTGTGATAGTCACTTCATTCAATTGAATAATCTGCTCTTTTAGATAGATCGTTAAATCTCCTTCTAAAAATGATTGGATTGAAATATTCTTCTTCCCGAAGCCAATGGCAGATAAACGCAAGGTGTCTTTCAGATTTACATCTGGTACTTGCAAAGAAAACGAGCCATCGTCATTCGATATAGTGCCAATGCCCGTGTTTACAATTCCAATATTGGCATAGGCAATTGGTTTTTTAATAGATTGATCTACTACTTTCCCTTTAATTGAAATTTGACTGTATGCAAAATGGAAAGTTAGAAAGAAGGCTAAACTGAGTCGGAACATCTTGACTTTATGCTCAGATGTGATGAAGAGTAAAATAGTTTGATCCTCTGTCAAGTTGAGCTTGTCGAAACCGATTTATTTAAACCGACTTCGACAAGCTCAGTCTGAAATTCTGTATGAGATGCCGTTATTAAAAACAAAGGCACAAAAACTTTGCGTCTTTGTGCCTTCGTAGCAAAAATATTTAAAACTTACTTCGGCAACTTATCCAACACATTCATCACCTCCATCACGTGCACGCGACTGGTTTCCAACAACGCTTTCTCATCGCTGTTCAAATCCAATTCAATCACTTTTTCAATTCCATTCTTTCCAAGAATTACAGGAACACCCAAGTAACAATTTTTGATTCCGTACTCGCCATCCAACTGCATACAAACGGGGAATACTCTGCGCTGATCTTTCACAATCGCCTCCACCATTTGTGCGGCAGCCGAACCCGGTGCATACCAAGCCGAAGTGCCCATGAGTTTTACCAACTCGCCACCGCCTACTTTCGTGCGCTCGATGATCGCGTTCAATTTATCTTTGGCAATCAATTCAGTTACGGGAATGCCCGCCACGGTTGTGTATCTTGGAAGTGGCACCATGGTATCGCCATGGCCGCCCAGCAAAATTGCTTGAATATCTTTTGGCGAAACATTTAATGCTTCTGCTAAAAATGCGCGGTAACGAGCTGTATCCAAAATACCAGCCATGCCCATCACACGCGTGCGCGGAAATTTAGAAGTGATGTGTGCTTGGTAGGTCATTACATCCAATGGGTTTGATACCACAATGATGATGGCGTTGGGCGAGTGCTTCACCACATTCTCGGTCACTGATTTTACAATGCCCGCGTTGGTGCCGATCAAATCATCGCGCGTCATGCCCGGCTTGCGAGGCAAGCCTGAGGTGATCACCACTACATCCGAGTCTGTGGTTTTTGTATAATCGTTGGTAGAACCTATTGTGCGGCTGTCATATAAGTCAATGGGTGCTTTCTGCCAGATGTCCAATGCCTTGCCTTCGGCAAAGCCTTCACGGATGTCCACCAACACAATTTCATTGGCAATTTCTTTGTACGCCAATACATCGGCACAAGTGGCGCCTACGTTTCCAGCACCTACAACGGTTATTTTCATACTGATAAGGGTTAGTCTTTTTTAATTAGAGCGCGAAGTTATCAATGGAACATTCAAAAGAAAAGGTATTGTCAAAAATTAGATGCTAGAATTTTGCCTTTTATCCTAGGCTGATCTTGATTACCCGTTTTGTTTTATCCGTTACTTTAAACCGATCGTCCAACCGGTGACCAACTACCCACACAATCTCTCCATTACATTCTAACACTGTAAGTGAATCCTTATCGGCCAATGATATTTTTTCGTCAATCAAAAAATCACTGATTTTCTTGCGGTTTTTCATCCCTAGCGGAAAGAAGAAATCGCCTGCTCTCCATCTCCGCCATGTAAGCGCAGATTGGATTAAGCCCTCATCAACGGTCGCCTGATTTTTATCCGCTGTTAGCAGGCCCGTGTAGTCAGTTACCTCAAGCGTTAATTTTTTATTGCCCAAACAAACTTCTTGCTGATCAGATTCAAACCTAACCTCCATCCAATTTTCCTCATGCCTGATCACAATAAGATTTTCCCGATCAACAATCAGTTCGTGAGTCTCCGAAGAAAATCGTTTGCCCGATTGCCCGCCCAATGCTTTGATGATGTTCCCACACTGATCGAAATTAAAACCATAAGTCTTCAACACTTCCCACAGCATCAAAGAACTTGCTCCGCCTAATCCACTCTTATCCAAAATTATTTTATCTCCTTCTATTTTCTGGTGCTTCTGTTTCCATTCTTCCACCGAAACAGAAATGATCTCACTTGCTCCTTGCAATTTGTAAATCGTCTCTTGAAAAGTTTTTTCCAGCGAAGGATTCAACTCTTTCAACTTCGGCACCACTTGATGCCGAATGAAATTGCGTTGATAATCATCTGATTGATTGCTCTGGTCTTCGCGCCACGCAATGCCTTCCTCGGCCGCATAGTTTTCTATTTCTTCGCGCGTGGCAAACAAAAGAGGCCTGATTATTTTTTTGTTCTTCTCGGGTATGCCCAGCAATCCCTCGATGCCCACACCCTTTGTTAAGTTCAGCAAAATTGTTTCGATGGAGTCATTCAAATGGTGTGCGGTAGCCAAGTGATCGAACCCTTCTCTTTGCAATAACTCGTCAAACCATGCGTAACGTAATTCGCGCGCGGCCATTTGTGTTGACAACCCCTTTTCGCTGGCATAATTGTTGGTATCAAAGCGATGGCTATAAGACGCAACATCCCATTGGCGGCACTTTCTCCTCACAAAATTTTCGTCCTCATCCGACTCCGCACCCCGCAGTTGAAAGTTGCAGTGCGCCACACCCACATGGTAACCCAATTCCCTAAACAAGTGAAGCATCACCATCGAATCCATTCCGCCACTAACGGCCAAAAGAATTTTATCGGTAGTTTTGCACCACTTTTGAATATGAACTTGAAACGGTTGAAGCACCCACAAATGTAGAGCGAGATGAACGAATTGCTCGCACATACTCTACGGTTTTATAAAAGATTTGGTTCGTCCTCCATAGCTTTAGCGAAGGAGGGCGGCCTGGCCCCGCGAGGCGCATGGGCCACCGAGCTTGGAGTTTACCCAGCGCTTCGCGGGGTTCCATCCCTGGCCGATGGAACCTCGAAGATTGTACCATCACCTAGGTTTCACCTGTTCACGAAGCCCGTTTCTCCCATGCCATGGTTCGTGTCCCCACGAGCCATCAACCTGTTTATTTCCTCGCAGAGTCTCCCGTTTCGGGGACTCTGCGCAAACACGAGCGGAAGTGGCGCAGAGTCCCGAGGCGGAGACTCTGCGAAGAAGAAGAGCGTAGCCGCGTCCCCAAAGTCCCATGTGTCCCACGTGCCTATGTGGTTGACAAAAAATACCACTTGCTTTTTCTTTGCCCTGCTAATTTTCTTATTGTTTTCAACTACCACCTTCTCCCAAAAAAAAGTAAAACTAAAAAATGCCACCACCGCCTATGGCAGCATGAAAAATGGAGAACGCTTCGACCGACTCGTTGGCAACGTGATCTTTGAACAAAACACGACCACTATTTATTGCGACTCCGCCCATTTTTTCCGCTCCAAAAATACGCTCGATGCCTTTGGCCACGTGCACATCACCGAAGGCGATTCGGTAGATATTACCGCACTTGGTCTTTCATACGATGGCAACACGAAGGTGGCGAAACTCAGAAAAAACGTTGTCTTTGTTAAGCTGGGCATTGCCCGCCTTTACACCGATTTTTTAGATTATTACCGAATCAAAAATGAAGCGCGCTATTTCAACGGTGGCAAATTGATAGACACCACCAACACCCTCACCAGTTGGAAGGGTTACTATGATATCCCTGTCAATGTTGCTTCTTTCAAAACCAATGTAGTGGGTGTAAACCCCGACTACACACTTACATCCGATACGCTTCAATACAATTCTAAGACCCGCGTCATTTACTTTCGCGATACTACCTTGGTGAAAGGAAAGGATGGAAGGAATGCACTCTATAAAAACGGAACTTACAATACGGTTCAAAAACTTTCACTCTTAGAGAAAGGCGAATTTGAAACCCCTACCTATAAAATGCGGGGCGATCAAAACTTCTTAGACGATGTGAAAAAATATTACACCTCCAAGGGCAACGTGTCCATGACCTCCAAGCAAGAGAAGATGACTATTTATGGCGATGATGGCTTTTACGATAAAAAGCGTGGCATCTCTAAAGTATATGGAAACGCCTACGTAGCCAAAATAGATGATGAAGGTGACACGCTTTTTCTAGCGGCCGATACCTTGGTTTCTATCGAAAATGTTGATCCAAAAAAGAAACGCCTCTTGGCCTACAACCACGTAAAGATTTTCAAAACCACCATGCAAGGTTCAGCAGATTCGTTGGCTTACGTAGAGTCCGACTCCACTCTTTACCTCTATCATGACCCCATTCTATGGTCAGAAGAAAACCAAATGACAGCCGATTCGATTAGGGTATTATTGAAGAACAAAAAAATCGATCGGATTTACATGGTCGCTAATTCGTTTGTGATCTCTCAGGATTCCATGACCAATTTCAATCAAATAAAAGGACGAAAAATGACGGCCTACTTTGATGGCAAAAACATCAGCCACGTAATTGTGCAAGGCAACGGAGAGAGTTTGTATTACGCGCTAGAAGAAAAGGAAGTGATCAAAACCGATAGCCTGATTGTAAAGTTGATGATTACCATGGGCATGAACAAGATGATCTGTAGCAACATGCGCATCAACTTTGTGAAGGGCAAAGTGAACAACGTTAGTTTCTACATAAAGCCAGATGCCCAGTTGATACCCATCCACGAACTGAAAAAAGAAGACCGTACGCTCAAAGGATTTGCGTGGCGCAAAAAGGAACGCCCGATGAAAAGTGAAGTAGAAAGGAAGAATGGAAAACTGGCGGCAGGCCGCCCTACTACCGGACGGACAGGTAAGCAGTAGGCAAAGTATAAGTTGGAAATCGCCCTGCTCCCAACTCTCAATTGCCCATCTCTTGGGTCTTATTAGCCAGTTCCGATAGTAAAAAGTTTGAGGCAACGATTCGATAATGCCAGATATTGCTCGCTAAGCAAACTTTTTTACGGTCTTCATGTGGATTGTGATAATTTTTTTATTAATTTTCAATTGAATTAGTGTGCCTCCATGAAACAGCTTGTTTTTATATGTTTCTTTTTACTTGCAGCAATGCAGGCATGGGCACAACACTTTGAAGTTTTAGAAGGCCCCGATAGCTATCAAACTTCGTTTAATCAACTCCTCCGCATCCCTATTCGCATCAAGAACAATACGGATAAAGCCCAGTTTTATATCATCAGAAAAGTAAAGGGAGAAATGGGCACTACTCAAAAGGGCTATTTCTGCTTCAATAATCAGTGCTTAGATGCTGGCATAGAGGAGTTTTCCAAAAAAGTGGAGCCAGGTGAAACATTGCAAGACTTCTTTTATACACTAGAGAGCGGAATTGAATCCGCGCAGGCGAACATCAAGTTTGAGATTTTCCCTAAGGGCAATCCGAATGATGCCGTAGACAAACTGGTTAGTGTTTCGGTAGAAGAAAAGCCGAGCAGGTCATATATTTTCCAGTCCAAAGAAATTACCATTCAAGATATTTACCCTAATCCCGTCCAAGACCAAGCATTTATCGATTATAAAATCCACACTGAATCGGTGAAAGCAAAAATCACCTTGCACAACATACTTGGCAAGCCAATGGGAGACCATGAGCTTCTTTTTTCAGAAACCAGGCTCAAAATACAAGTAGACGACCTTGTTCCTGGTGTTTATTTCTATACCGTATACCTCAATAGCAACGGCATTCTTACCAGAAAGCTGATTGTGCGCAAATAATTGCCACTTTTTCTCGTTTCCATTCATCTATAAATTGGAATTTGCCATACAGGCATTGGTGTCTTATATTTGCAGGCTATTTTTAATCGTAAAACTTGATTTCCAGCATTTTCAACCTTCTTCAGTCAAAAAGCAGAGCCATTTTAATGTTGGCAATGGCCTTTCTTATCCTTTTCACGGCTTCTTGTAGTCGTTTTCGGAGGATTGAAAAAAGCGATGACTGGAAAGTAAAGTACCAAGCAGGCCTTAAATACTACGAAAAGAAGGATTATTACCGCACTGCCATCTTGTTTGAGCAGATTTTGCCCATTGTACGGGGCTTGCCCGAAGGTGAGAAAGTAGAGTTTTACCTCGCTTACTGTCAGTATTACGAAAAAACGTATTTGTTGGCATCAAACCAGTTCAAGACATTCTTTGAAAACTATGGCCGCAGTCAATTGGCAGAGGAAGCATATTTCATGTATGCCTACTCGCTTTATGTAGCTTCACCAGCCGAAAACTTAGATCAAAAAAGTAGTATTGAAGCGATGGGCGCTATGCAGACGTATGTGAATCAATTTCCCGATAGCAAGTTTGCTGATAGAGCAAATGAAGTAATTGCCGCCTCGCAAAAGAAGTTAGAGAAGAAAGGATTTGAAGGAGCAAAACAATATTTGAAACTCAAATACTATCAGGCGGCCGTAGTGTCGTTTGAAAATTTTAAAAAGAGCTTCCCCGATTCGCAGTACATGGAGGAACTAACGTACTTGAAATTGCTCGCTCAATACAAACTTGCCAATCAGAGCATTTATTCAAAACAAAAAGATCGTTTTTCAGCTACTGTTGATTATTACAAAGAGCTAGTGGACAATTACCCGAAAAGCGAATATTTAAAGGAGGCGCAGCGATATTACGCTGAAAGCCTCGATCAACTCAATAAATTAAAAACTAAAAAATCCTAAATGAAAGCAACTGCCACTCAACCCTCCATCATCACACGCGATGTAGACAAAATCTACACGCCTACTGGAAACTTATACGAATCTGTAGTGGTGATTTCAAAGCGCGCGCGCCAAATCGCCATCAACATCAAAGAAGAGTTGAATACCAAATTGGCTGACTTTGCCACCACGGTTGATAACTTGGAAGAAGTTTTTGAAAACCGCGAGCAAATAGAGATTTCAAAATTCTATGAGCGTATGCCTAAGCCAACTTCTACAGCGATAGAAGAATTTTTGGATGGCAAGCTTCGCCACCGCATGCGTGAAGCAGGTGTGGAGGAAGAAGCAAAACCCGAATAAATTATTTTGTATTTAAGATTTTAGATGTGAGGTTTTTGATTTCTGAGAGATAACTCGGGTTTTACATCTACAACCACCCCAGAGGGGTTCGATGTGAATAACCACGGGTTTTAACCTGTGGGAAATAGGGTAGAGTATGGAAGTGTGCCACAGGTAGATACAATCGAAGTAAATCTTTTTTTGGCACGCAATCGATGAAAGCAATGAGAATCATACACTAGTTATCTGTTTTGAGAGTGGCGTTGCGCACAAAAAATTGATAGTAGAATCTTAAAAGCTAAGTTTAATGCTAAGCGGAAAGAAAATTATTGTCGGGGTAAGTGGCAGCATTGCCGCGTATAAATCGGCAATACTAGTCCGCTTGTTGGTAAAGGCTGGGGCAGAAGTAAAAGTGATCATGACTTCTTCAGCCAAAGATTTCATCACACCGCTTACACTTTCTACGCTTTCTAAAAATCCTGTTCTCTCAGAATTTGTAAACGATGCACAAGGTTCTTGGAACAACCATGTTGACCTGGGCCTGTGGGCAGATGCTTTTGTGATTGCGCCAGCCAGTGCCAATACGCTTGGCAAAATGGCCAATGGACTTTGCGATAATTTGCTAATCGGAGTTTACCTCTCTGCACGGTGCCCCGTGTTCTTTGCACCTGCCATGGATTTAGATATGCTCCAACATCCATCAGTAAAAAATAATATTGAAAAATTAATTAACTGGGGAAACCACCAGATCAATCCAAACTATGGCGAGCTGGCCAGTGGATTGATTGGCAATGGCCGCATGGCCGAGCCAGAAGAGATTGTTTCCTTTCTTGAAAATCATTTTTCGAATTCAAAAAAATTAGCAGGAAAAAAAGCATTAGTAACCGCTGGGCCAACGCATGAGGCATTGGATCCCGTTCGGTTTATTGGAAATAACTCAAGCGGCAAAATGGGTTTTGCCATTGCAGAAGAGTTGGCTAACCAAGGCGCAGAGGTAGAGCTGGTCTCTGGCCCCACACATCTTTCGATAGATCATGCAGGTGTTAAGTTGACTCGTGTGATTTCCGCAGAAGAAATGTTTGATGTATGCTCTTCTAAATTTGCTTACTCTAATATCACAGTGCTTTCAGCCGCAGTCGCTGACTACAAGCCAACAAATAAGGCCGATCAAAAAATTAAAAAGTCGCACGACCAAATGACGGTCGAGTTGACCAAGACGCACGATATTGCCGCGGAGTTGGGAAAATTGAAAAAGAACGGTCAATTGATTGTAGGATTTGCACTGGAAACTGAAAATGAAAAAGCCAATGCAGAGAAGAAAATTGTCTCTAAGAATTTTGATCTGATAGTCCTTAATTCTTTAAACGACAAAGGCGCGGGCTTTGGCCACGATACCAATAAAATCGCCATTATCAGTAAAAATGGCGGGGTTAAAGAATTTAATTTGAAGTCTAAGAAAGAAGTAGCAAAAGATATCGTTAAGGCTATTGTAGATGCGAGCGTTTAATTTTTTGAGGGGATTTAGGCTTCAAGCCACAAGCTGCAAGCCGCAAGCTGTGATCGGTTTATTTGTACTTGTGTTTTTTGCAACACCTGTCATTAGCCAAGAACTCAATTGCAAAGTCACCATTAACGCAGATCAAATCCAAACTTCAGATCGTTCTGTGTTCAAAGATATGGAGCGGGCAATCACCAATTTTCTGAATACGCGCAAGTGGACTGGTGACACGTACAAAATCAACGAGCGCATCAACTGCGGCATTTTCCTTAATATCAGTAAGATGCCGTCCATTGGTGTGTTCAGTGCCAGTGCGCAAATTACGGTGGCGCGCCCCGTGTACAATTCCAACTATGAATCTGTGCTGTTGAACTTTGCTGACCGTGATTGGGAATTTGAATACATCGAATCACAACCAATGGAATACAATGATAATTCGTATATCAATAATCTTACTTCCATGTTGGCCTTTTATGCCTACATCATATTGGCGATGGACTATGATTCGTTTGGTGAGTTGGGCGGCAATCCGTATGTGCAAAAGGCATTGGTAGTAGCGAATAACGCGCAGTCATCTAATCGCCCAGGCTGGGCAGCATTAGGTAGCACACGCAGCCGCTATTCTTTATTGGCTGACCTCAACAATCCGCAGATGGCAGACTTGCGCAAGAACACCTACAACTACCATCGCTTGGCGCTCGATACATTTGAGAAAGACCCAGATCAAAGCCGAAGCAAAATTTTAGAGGCGTTGAAAAATGTAAAGAAAGTGTGGACGATTTATCCGAGTTCCATTTTGGTGATTTCTTTTTTTGATACCAAATCCACTGAGCTGGCCAAAATTTTCTCTGAAGGAAGCCTCAACATTAGGCGCGAAGCCTATGACATCCTCACCGCGCTAGACCCCAAGCGGAATGTCTATCAGAGTATTATTTCGAATTGATTCCAGAAAATTTTGCCACCGAAGCACGGAAGTTTGCAGGGCATATTTTACATTCACATTTTTCAGATGGAACTCCTCCTAGAGGAAAGTTTCAGGTGAATACAGGAATTGTAATAGCTTGCGGTGTGCCAAGTCCCTTAGCCCATGCCCTTTTCCTAACAAAAAGCACAAGATTTTCCATGCCTACCTGCCCACCAGACAGGGCCAGTCTACTTTCGAGTAAGGTTTTACCATTAATTTCATTTTTGTGTCTATTGAAAAAGGGTAAGTTTGTAAGTCTTTAAATTCATAGAGCAATGAACAAACGTAGGCTTATCTTCCTTTCGGTTTTTGGGGTGTACCACCTCTGCGCTTTCGCGCTCACCATTTTTATGGATTCGCAAAAGAATGATCTCTCATTACTCTATAGCTTGTTTGGCAAGATTACACTCTTCAAATACGGAGCATTGTTCGGTCTGATTCTATTTGGAATTGAAGCCTTCTGGACATGGCGCGATCAAAAAAATGCTGACAAAGAGAAAGAAGCCATGCGCCATGAGAACAATGTGTTGAAGGCAAAAGTATATGACCTTAGCAATGGCACAATTAATCCAGTGAAGCCTAATGTGGCTTCTAAGTAATGGTAGGATTTTACTACTAAAGCGAAACGTTCAAAATTACTTCTACAAAATAGAGATGATTAGCCCTTACTCAACTCAATCTATTGTGAGGCTAAGGAATTGCCGCGGCCTTTAGGCCGTGGGGAAATAACATCAGAGAAGACTGGTTAGGGCTTTAGCCCTTCCTAAGTGGCGGAGGGGCTTTGTAGATCTGTGAGGAAAATTTGGCGCAAGGATGTTCTTTGCACCTTTCTAGCAGATATTTTTAAACTTAATTCAGTAACTATGGATTTCCGTTCCCTCATCACCGCAGAACTTTCGCAAGCAGCCGATGTGCTGAAAAATTTCACAGCGGATGAAAACAGTCTAAAAAATATTGAAGCAGCCGCCAAGGCAATCGCACAATCAGTTCAATCGGGTGGCAAAGTAATTTCGTGTGGCAATGGAGGCTCGCACTGCGATGCCATGCACTTTGCCGAAGAGCTCACTGGCAAATATCGCGAACACCGCAAGGCCATCCCTGCTATTTGTATTTCAGATCCCAGCCATATCTCATGCGTGAGCAACGACTATGGGTATGAGTTTGTATTCTCTCGTTACTTAGAAGCACTAGGCAACAAAGGCGATGTGTTGCTCGGCATCAGCACCAGCGGTAATTCTGCGAACATTATTCGCGCTGCACAAACTGCGAAAGAGCGAGGCATGAAAGTGATTATCCTTTCTGGCAAAGACGGAGGCAAGCTCGCACCACTTGCCGATATTGAATTGCGCGTCCCCCACTTTGGCTATGCCGATCGCATCCAAGAAGTACACATCAAGATCATTCATATTTTGATGTTGTTGATAGAAAAACAATTGGTGTAATTTTTTCTTGCCCTCCGTAGTTTCAGTGGAGGAGGCGGGTATAACTCTCAGCCAAGTCGCACAAAATGTGATTTTACTTCGATTTTACGATACTAGCGTTTTACTTTTAATTACTTAAATTCGCATTTGTAAGCTTATGTATATGGAACGAGATATGCTTTTGCAGAAGACGATGGAAGGACTAACGAAGTTGCCTGACCCCAAACTTCAGGAGGCTTCTGACTTCGTAGATTTTTTATTGAGCAAAATAGAAAACCGTATTCTCACCGAAGGCATACAGCATCTGGTAAATGATTCTAACTCTTTTTCATTCTTGGAGGAAGAGAAGGTTATCTACCAAATCTCTGATCTTAAAGAAAGGTATAAGTGAAAAAAGGGGATATTGTTTTAATATCCTTTCCCTTTACTGATTTGACTGGTTCAAAGCTACGGCCAGCCATTATCTTAGTTGCTTCTCAATTGGATGTTACCGTTGCCTTTATTACTTCTCAATTTAAATGGCAAGAGGAGTTTGATATTTTAATGAATCCAACTCCCTCCAACGGATTAAAAATAGATTCGCTGATTCGCTTGAGTAAAATTGCTACCCTTGACAAGAATCTTGTAGCGGGTAAATTTGGTAGCGCTTCGGAGGCAGATATTTTGTCGATCAATAATAACCTGATTAAATTATTCAAACTTAAAAGTCTGTAGAGTGGTATCAAAAACCTTTGGCAGTGCCGTGCACGGAGTAGATGCAAGAACGATTACCGTAGAGGTAAACGTTACGCAGGGCAAACATTTTCATTTAAGCGGCCTGCCCGATACGGCTGTGAAAGAAAGCGAACATCGTGTGGAGTCGTCCATGAAAGGCCTCGGCTATTTTATGCCGCGCAATAAAGTGGTGGTCAACTTAGCGCCCGCAGATATTCGCAAGGAAGGCTCTGCGTATGATTTACCGATTGCGCTCACTATACTTTCTGCTTCAGGACAAATCAGTACCGATCAACTAGAAAAATATGTGATCATGGGTGAGCTTTCGCTTGATGGCGAGTTGAGGCCGATCAAAGGAGTATTGCCAATCGCCATTCAATCTCGCAAAGAAAATTTTAAGGGATTTATTCTGCCTAAGACAAATATGCGCGAGGCAGCCATCGTCAATAACTTGGATGTGATTGGCGTCACTACTTTAAAAGAGGCAATCGATTTTATTACAGGAAAGAAAGTCATTGAGCCGTTGGTTGTGGACACGCGCGAAATTTTTCAGAACAAAGCCAACACCTACGATTCTGATTTTAAAGATGTACAAGGGCAAGAGAACATCAAGCGTGCGTTAGAGATTGCTGCCGCTGGTGGACACAACGCCATCATGATCGGGCCGCCCGGTGCAGGCAAAACCATGCTGGCCAAGCGCCTTCCTTCCATCTTGCCACCGCTCACATTGAATGAAGCGTTGGAGACAACCAAAATTCATTCCGTGGCAGGCAAGGTGGGAGCCGATGCTACGTTGATAACAACTCGCCCATTCAGGGCACCTCATCATACCATTTCAGATGTTGCACTTGTTGGGGGCGGAGGCAATCCGCAGCCTGGAGAAATTTCGTTGTCGCACAACGGAGTTTTGTTTTTAGATGAGTTGCCAGAGTTCAAGCGCACCGTGCTGGAAGTAATGCGCCAGCCGATGGAAGAAAGAAAAGTCACCATTGCGCGCGCAAAGATGTCTATTGAATACCCTGCTAACTTTATGTTGGTGGCCAGTATGAACCCTTGCCCCTGCGGCTATTACAACCATCCAGAAAAAGAATGTGTGTGCGGCCCCGGTGTGGTGCAGCGTTACCTGAGCAAAGTGAGCGGCCCCTTACTTGATCGCATCGACTTGCATGTGGAAGTTGTGCCCGTAAGTTTTGATCAGATGACTGCACTAAGAAAAAACGAAACGAGTGAGGAAATTCGAGTGCGTGTAGTGAAAGCACGTGAAATACAAAGCGAACGATTCAAAGACCAAAAAAATATTTATTGCAATGCCATGATGCCCTCTAACATGGTGAAAGAAATTTGTGTGATCAATGATGCAGGCCGCATCTTATTAAAAACTGCGATGGAGCGATTGGGTTTAAGTGCCCGCGCCTACGACCGCATCCTCAAAGTCTCTCGCACTATTGCCGACTTAGCAGCATCTCCTGAAATTAAGATCGAACATCTAGCAGAGGCTATTCAATATAGAAGTTTGGATAGAGAAGGGTGGGCTGGGTGATTCTTTAATGACTTGAAACAATTGGCGGCATGGCGAGGCGCCACCGGGCTATCCGCTACAAGCCTGCCACGCGCTTCGAGTGGTCCTCGCTCGTTCCTCACTGTGGGCTTTTCGCTGCTATCCCTTGCCGTGATACTCCACAAACTTAGACGTGAAAGTTTACGGTAGAACAAGCGGGCGCGTGCGCTGGATTAGGGTTTTATTTACCTTGTTCAAATGAATTTTAAAAGTATCAGAAGGGGCTATGCTATTTTCATTATGAATTTCAACAGAAATTGGCTGTTCATTTTTTGATTTTTTTAATTCTATTATAGCTCCTCCCAAAGTTATAAGCAATGCAATTATACTCAGCCATATAGCGACACGAGATTGAAGATTAGCACGATTTGAATTTTCTAAATTACAAATAAAAAGAAATCCTTTATGAGATATTCTGTAACGATCTACTTGTATATTTTCTTTGATAACGTTAAGCTGCTCGTCAGTTTTATTACTCAAATCAATTTCTTTAATAATGAGTTTGTCTTTTTCTAGATACTTTAGCTGTTTGTTCAGATAACTCGCATTAACATCTTTGAATTTGTCCTTCAAGGCTTCAAAGTAGTATTCTTTATCAGCGTTTGCGTAAAGAAATTTTACTATGTGTCCATACACATGGTCTTTTTTAAAAAGAGGCTTCATTAGAGTTAGTTATAGTTTAAGGAACGAAAGTTGGAGGCTCTCTTATTGTAATAACCTCAACGATCCAATAATTTTCATATTCGATTACACGACTGCAATAACCTTCACCTATCAGATTCTGAATTTCGTAATTTGATAGGAGCAGTTCTTTTGTTTTTATTGAAGGTTCTTTTTCAACATTATAAGCTGCTATGTGGTTGATATCATTTCTTCTCCGCAGAGTCTCCCGTCTCGGGGACTCTGGCGGAAGCAGGCACAAGGGGAAAGGGAAAGTTGAGGAGGAAAAAATGTAAAGCGCAGAGTCCCGAAGCGGAGACTCTGCGAAGAATAAAATGGGTGACCCATTGCGGAAGACAGCGAGATCATTTTGACCTCAAAACGGCTTCAATGCAATTTGCTATTTGTTCATCTATATCCTCTTTAGATATTTCTTCATTTATTTTATACTCGAATTTTTGTGGCCTATTATAGTTTTGACTTGTAGAGTTAATAACAAATATAATAAGAGGCTGTGATGCTTTAATTAATAGAGTAAAAGGCACATTGGCAAAATTGAACTCAAATGAATATTCAAAAATAGGTGAACTTTTGATGACTGGAATTCGAGGCTTTAGTATATCATTCATATTTAAGGTGGACTTCAATTTTCCCTCAAAGGGGGAGCGTAGCTCACCATCGGCCTTTTCCAAGGATATTTTAAATTCGTCAATAGCTACTTTTATAACATTTTTCTCCATTCTTTTCGCCCAGTCTGAAAATTCCTTTTCTCTCTTTTCCCTCTCCGATTTATTATTTTCTAAGATTTGGTTTTGTTCCTCTTTTTCCCTTGCCATTTTTGCAATTAGATTATTAACAGCTTCACCCATAATAGTATTTTTTAAAGTTTTGTTTAAAGTACAGAATTCTAGGGCTTAAATACAATATTTATATGTAGTCTATTAAAAAAGGAGTGGGCGGAAATTATAGTCCACACCGTTGGCGCACGTTTGCAAACGCGCGCCAACTTCGGGGCGCGTTTTTTGTTATTAACTTTTTAGAATTTGGTCGTGGGAGGGATGAAAGCATTTAAGATTTCCGAATATCTGTTTTTCATAGAGTTTGTATTTTTCACCTCGCCCGGATTCACGGAGATTTGAGTAGTACCACAACATCATTCTTTCTTCATTTGTTAAAAGTGCCGCAATTATATGGAAGTATTTACCTTGAGATGAACTATCCGCCTCATCAATTACAAGAAAAACAGTTACTTGAAAGAGTCTTATAAATTGTTCGTAGTTTGAATAGAAAATTCCAGATGTTGAAGTTTGGGGGTTTTTTTTGTAAAATGTTTCTTGTAAATCCATTAAGAAGATAGAATTTAGATTGGAGAAACTTGTTTGAAATCTGCTATAGACTTCAAATACTCTTTCACCTGTCAAGGTATTTTTCGTTTTCTCCAAATTATTGAGAAGGTTAAAAAAGGTTGTTTCAAATTTCTGAATTTTTAATACTTTATTCTGCTCGTCAAATCTTAGGTTTGAAGTTTTTAGTTCTTCTATTGAAAGTCTATTTGTCTCCCTTGCTATCTTCAAATCTTCCCGTTGAAGGTAAATAGTATACAGTAATCCAACAATCGTAAGTCCACCGAATAAACTGGTAGTTGCACCAAAACGGTCACCAAATTGACCGCCCTGTTCATAACAAAGATACTTATCGACCAATATCCAGTTGGCAGCCCAAATACCAAGAACGATAACCACTACAATTAAAAATCCAACTGTAACTAGTTTAGAGTTAGACTTGATAGGTTGAATTTCCTTTTTTTCGGACATAATATTGTGATATATACGTTCTAAGATACGATTAAAAGTTAGTCAAAAGTTTTCATTTTAGTGCCAGTCCTGCCTATGTTCAGTACTGTCACCGATCAATTTTACCCAAAACCCACAATTCCTCCCTACCTTTAGTCACCATGAAAACAACTCTGCAAGGCGCACCACAAAATGATTTGCAACTAGACCTTAGTGAGCAAGATGTATTGCACACTATTGAATTAGAGCCAGGCCAACTGCTACAGTTTGAAAAACTAACCAATCAACAACTAAACGATTTCAGGTTTCTTCTTCCTTTTGGTGAGTATATGTTTGAGTTGCCCGATACTAATTTTATCAAGCAAGCCATAAAAGATAATGCGCTGAGAATTGAATATTATGATCCCTACGAGGATATCATTGTCATCCGCAGTGGAGAAGGTGATACCAACAGCACCAAGTTGATTGAGGTTGACCCCTAAAATTATATCAACATTGCCAACTCCTCGGTCTGTGTCCTCACAGACCGAAATTAAAATCACTCGAAAATAATTCTGTGAAGACACAGACCACGGAGGAGGCTTATCAACAACGCAATTCCTTGCGAGAAATTCAAACCAACTAATTCGCTTTCGCCAAATTCACAATCACCTCCCAATTAAATTGAACAAACTTGTGCAGCGATTCTTCCAAGATGCGCTCTTGGTCGCTGTGCGCACCAAAACCTTTTGGCCCATCTTCAACGTCTGTCATCGGGCCAATGCCATAGCACTCCACACCTTTTGCCCGTAGGAAAGCCATGTCGGTGGCACCCGTTGGCATAGTAGGTATTGTTACCGTGTTGTAAATTTTCTTGATCGCAGCTTCGGTTACTTTAAAGGCATCCGATTCTAACCGTGAGGGTCTGGCTGATGGGCGTAGATTTTTTGTATTGGCTACGATTTCAATTTGTGAGTCGTTGATCACACGTTTCATCTCGGCTAACAACGCTGCCATGTCTTCATCGGGCAAAGCGCGTATGTCCAAGGTGGCTTCGGCCTCACTGGGGATTACATTGCTCAAATAACCTCCTTTAAAAATATTCGGTGAGATAGACGTGCGAAGTGTGGAGTACATGCGTGGCTCTTTGGCTGCGAAGTACTCTTGTGCTTTTTCGGCCTCTTTGTCGTTCACCACAGCAAGGTAACGGGCGGCATCGGTTGGCGCACTGACGGATGCCAGTCGAGTAAAAAACGCGCGGGTTGTTTCATTCAACCGCATGGGAGTTTGCCATGCGGCAATTTTTGAAATCGCTTGCGAGAGATGCACGATAGCGTTGTCTTGTAAGGGAACTGACCCATGCCCAGCTGTGCCTCGCGCAATCAGTTTTGCGCCTCTCGGCACTTTTTCAGTAGTAGAAACTGCCGCATAAACTATTTTGCCATCTTTGCGCGTGACGCCTCCACCTTCGGCAAAACAAAACTCTGCTTCGATATCCGCCCAATGTTCGCTCACCATAAAATCAATACCCACTTTTGTGTTTGATTCTTCGCCAGCTTCCGCTAAGAAAATCACATCTCTAACCAGCACAATACCTAGTCTTTTTAGTTGAAGCATCACCATTAAAGCGGCAACCACATTGTCTTTGTCATCTACCGCACCGCGTGCATACACATAACCACCATCGCGAGTAGCTGAAAAAGGAGGATGTATCCATTTAGTCGTATCAACACTGACCACATCGGTGTGTGCCATGATCAATATAGGTTTTTTGTTGCCGTTGCCTTTGATGCGCGCCACTAGGTTGGGGTGCTTGGGGTCGTTGGAAAATACTTTGGTAGAAATGCCTTCCTTGTCCAAAACGGATTTGAGGTATTCGACCACAGGAGCTTCGTATCCAGTGGCAACACTCGAGTTGATTTTTAAAATCGCTTGAAAATGCTTGAGTGTTTCATCTTGCAATTTTGCCCAATCGGGTTGCTTGGTTTGAGCGTGTGCCGCAGTGAACAAGAACGTAAATATGAGCAAGGGAAATAATTGTATGGTAGAGCGCATAGTGTATGGGTTAGAAGACATGACAAGATATGAATTTTGTTTTAAGTAGTTGGTTTGGGCTTGCCCACAGAAGCTTTAGCGTAGGTGGGCGTGTCCCTCGCCCACACACTCATCCGCCCACGGGTCGCGCTATCCGCTACTACTCCTCGCCCTCACACACAAAGCCCACGCGGCTGTGGGGTATACGCTTCTATCGCTCACGCGAGATTGGAGCAATGATGACAACTAGCTTACTTCTCTAAGAATTTGGAAACAAAATCCTTTTTCGAAAATTTGATGGTAACGATAATGGCCACAACTACGGCAGCTGCTCTGAATATATTACCTAGTGAGCCACCCAAGGCATTTTCGCCCATATGAAAAATACCCCAGTACGCATTCATCAACAGGTGTAAGACAATAGGAAGCCAAAGGTTATAATTCCACTTAATGTATAACCATCCAAATAACAAACCACCAGCAAACGTAATGGCAAAAATACCAACGGCATTCATCCAATTGTGGGCTTGGTACAGATGTACAAATCCAAAAATGGAAGCTTCAGCCAAAGCGCCCATCCACAACTTCCAGTTTGCGTAGCGCGATAGCTGACCAAAGAGAAACCCTCGAAAAAGAATTTCTTCTGCAATAGCCGCCAAAACACTGTAGGCAATTAGGTCAGCAACATTAAAATTGAACGTATCGCTCACCAATGCATACCCTATCAGCATCGGCAAGGTGATTATAAAGCCCCAAATGAGTCCAGTGATTAAGCCAATTCGTAAACCCAATTCAGGGAGTACTTTTTTGTAGCCGTACTTGATAGATAGAAACAGTACAGGTACGCCAATCAACCAGCAACAAGTAAAGTAAGCGTAGCGCCAATACTTGTCCGGAAAGTCTAGAGTGATAAAATGATCGAGCCAGCTTTTTCCGTATAGGCCGATAAAGAAGATAGTGAATGTGAGGAGAACGAATCCAATCTTGTTTTTTTCTAGCAGTTTCATGGTTTTCTTTTTGGTATCGATACGGCAAACTTCGTGGGTACGGGTATCCAAATTTTGCTTGTGAGGGGAGCGTAAATGGTCTTGTTGCCAACAGCGTAAAAAATCGCGCCAAGCTATTGGTGCTAAGTATTTTACGTTTTTGGTAAAGTGGCGAATTACAGAAGCTGTGTGGCGGAAATGTTATTCCAAAGAGACCTCACGTCATCGCTTTTTGATCGCGAAACGGGTATTTGCTCTGGTACGCCATCAAAGAATAGCCTGTACCCTTGAGAGTTTCCATTGATGGACGAACAGTTTCTCATGTTTACCAAATAACTTCGGTGGCATCGAATCAAGTTGGCGTTATCAAGTTTTGTTTCGGCTGCTTTTAGTGCACAGCGAATGAGTTTCTTTTCAAAATCAATCTTTCCTTTCCGTAGATAGACTTCAATGTAATTATCATCCGATTTGATGAATAGCAATTCATCCAAAGAGAAAACCACTTTGTCTTTGTGGGCTTCATCGGTAAGTACATAGAGATTTTTATCAATTGAAGGGCGAGTGCCTTCTTTATAATCTAACGTGGTGGTAGGTAATGAATACTTTTTGAATTTTAAATAATAGTCGAGCAGCGTGATGACAAGAAATGGAAAGAAGCCCACACTGGTGGTAAGCCAAATAAAGTACCCCCAATTTTTCCAGCTAAATGCGTAGTTAAAAAAGTTGATGTTGTAAAGGTAGCAAGCAGTGGCTAAGCAAATGATTAGCAACGCGAGAAGAGTAAGTTGCTTGCCAATAGTCCATCCCTCTTCACTAAAGACTTTTGGGAAGAGCAAGGGAATTATTAAGAAACAGACAATCATTACCAACATTGCTATTAATCCGTATCCTGCCAGCAGTAATGTTTTATTTGGATGCTCAAAATGGTAGGTACCGAATGGCTGAAAGATTAAAAGAAATAGAAAAACAAAGACGCCAGAGCATATCGAAAAAAGTAACGATCGCTTAAACGAATAATAGTAGGGATACGGTAATCTAAAATAGTGAGAGAAAAACATTGTGTGAAACCTAAGAAACTTAGGTCAGCAAAGCAAACTTTGACTTAGGCTAAGCGAACCTTCCCTTCATTTTTTCGTACAACTAAAATCTCAAATCCAATAGATCAATGAAAAAGATAGACATCCTCAACTTCATTACCGACTTTCGCAAAGCCCCCAACGGCATTAAGACATTGGCTGAAATTCGTGCGCACATAGGCGCAAGCGATGAAGCCGCCCTGCTACAATTGCTGGAAGAAATGAAACAAATACGCACATTGCGTGAAGTGGAGAAAAATGCAGAGATAGGGTTTCAGGTGACTGCAAAGTGAGATTGGATTAGAAAGCAAAAGCGGACACGCTTGAGCTAGTAGTGATTATTCATAATTAATTTTCATTTCGCAAGTTACCTTGTCATACTTGTGAATAATTTTCTCCAATAATCCAAGTTGGTTGTAAGAATAACTCTCCGTAAAATTATTATTGTTTGCACATTGAGTGCTCCCTGTTCCATTTTTCATGACCTGTCCTATCAACTTGTTGTCAATATAGGTGTAACTAGATTTCCACATCACATTGTTATCAGGATAGTCATAATCTGTTTGACCGATAAGTTGGCTCTTATCGTTAAACATTGAATTTGTCATTAGCCAGTTATTTCCATTGTACTTCACTATTCCAATCGACTCATTTTGCTTTGGATATTCAATTGTCTCATCATAGATATAAATTTCTCCACTTAAGTTTGAGTATCGATATCTCTTAATCAACCTGTCTTTTACATCATATTCATATTTCGAATAGCTACTCTGGGAATCAGGAATAATAGCGCCATCGAAACCTCTTTCTTTTTCTTTAATCAGTTTTTTCCTCTGATTGTAGGTAAAATCGACTATTTCGTCTGTGTAATCAACGATCAATGGCGAATCAGATTGTAGATATGACCTCGATGTTTTTATCACCTGACCTATATTGTTCCTTGAGAATTCT
The DNA here is from genome assembly GCA_043777495.1 of Cyclobacteriaceae bacterium. Lineage (GTDB taxonomy): Bacteria > Bacteroidota > Bacteroidia > Cytophagales > Cyclobacteriaceae > ELB16-189. The sequence continues at coordinate 59,287 of JAYWHU010000112.1, forward strand.
TTAATTATATGAGGGTTCCCATTTTGACTGAATTCATATTTTGATAATACGTTTCCCCACTCATCGAATATAAATTTAGTTTGCAGGAACTTCAAAACATTTTGATTAGTTGTCTCTACGGTGTAGATAGTCGCTTTTTTAAAATGATTTTTTCTGATAATATTTTTATCAAAGAAAAATGAATATAAATCTTCCTTATCTATCGAATAGTATGTGCAGCATTGGCATTTATCCTGCCCCTTAACTGGACTAATATTGAAAGCAAAAATTGGCAATAATATTTTTAGAAGTATCTTCATACAATTGAAATTAATTTTTAAATGTAAACACTTTAATAGACTTTGCCATTAAGCCACAAACTCGGATTTATTGATAAACTACGTACTGGCATCGGACAGCGATAGGAGTGGAAAGCCCACAGCGAGGAACGAGCGAGGACTTGTAGCGTATAGCGCGGTGGCCCTGCGCCTCGCGGGCCAGGCCGCCCACCTCCGTCAAGACTTCGGCCTTCACTTCGTTACGGACGAACGGGTTGGTGGACAGGCATAGCTATTTCCAAAAAATTTATTGTTGTAACGTTCGGGCGATTGAGTATTTTCGCATCGAATTTCAAACCACTTATCATGAGCACAAACCGTCCCATTTCCGCTTTTATTGAGAAAAATTACTTGCACTTCAACTCGGCCGCTTTGGTGGACGCTGCGAAGGGCTACAAAAAACATATTGCCGAGGGCAAGAAAATGATGGTGACCCTCGCGGGCGCGATGAGCACGGGCGAGCTGGGCATCAGCTTCTCTGAAATGATCCGTCAGAACAAAGTTCAGATTATCTCTTGCACGGGTGCTAACTTAGAAGAAGACATCATGAACCTGGTAGCGCACTCGCACTACCGCAGGATTCCGAATTATAGAGATCTAACCCCCGAGCAAGAGTGGGATTTGTTGCAAAACCATTTGAACCGTGTGACGGATACGTGTATCCCTGAAGAGGAGGCGTTCCGCAGGTTGCAAAAACATTTGTTCAAGGTGTGGAAGGATGCCGAGGACAAGGGCGAGCGTTTGTTTCCGCATGAGTTCATGTTCCGCATGATCAACAGTGGCGACTTGAAACAATATTATGAAATCGACCCGAAAAATAGTTGGATGATAGCTGCGGCTGAAAAAAATATGCCGATGGTGGTGCCGGGATGGGAAGACAGCACGATGGGAAATATTTTTGCTTCGTACTGCATCACCGGTGAACTGAAAGCAAGCACGATGAAAAGCGGGATTGAATACATGGTTTGGTTGGCAGACTGGTACACGAAAAATTCAGGCAAAGATGGCATCGGATTCTTCCAGATTGGTGGTGGCATTGCAGGCGACTTTCCGATTTGTGTAGTGCCGATGTTGCACCAAGACTTGGAGCGCGACACGATTCCATATTGGAGTTACTTCTGTCAGATCAGCGACAGCACAACCAGTTATGGTTCGTACTCAGGTGCGGTGCCGAATGAAAAAATCACGTGGGGCAAATTGAATATCGATACGCCTAAGTTTATTGTGGAGAGCGATGCGACTATTGTGGCTCCGCTGATGTTTGCGTATATTTTAGATATGTAAAGTTTAACCACAGAGGGCACAGAGTTCCACAGAGATTTTAGTTTCGCTCTGTATACCTCAGTGATCTCTGCCGTCAAATATGAAAGCGAGATTTGATTTGGCTCTGTGTACCTCTGCGCCCTCTGTGGTTAAATATTTTTATGAATTTAGACCAGAATCTTAAATCCGAAATACAAAAAGCACTCACTGCACTCTTCAATCAATCCATTGAACAAGTGCAGGTGCAGCCAACCAATGCTGAGTTTGAAGGCTCGCACACGCTGGTGTGTTTTCCGTTGACGAAACTTTCTAGAAAATCTCCTGAAGAAACGGGAAAGATGATTGGTGAATACTTGCAAACCAATTCTGGTTTGGTGAGCAAGTATAATGTGGTGAAAGGTTTTTTGAATCTATCAATCAGCGATTCCGTTTGGGCGCAGGTATTTGAGTCGATTTATTCGAATACGTCATTTGGGCAACTGCCAGATAATGGCAAAGAGATGATGGTAGAGTATTCTTCGCCCAATACAAACAAGCCATTACACTTAGGTCACCTGAGAAATAATTTTTTGGGTTATTCTGTTGCTGAAATTTATAAAGCACTAGGCTACAAAATTCATAAAGTTCAAATCATCAACGACCGTGGCATACATATCTGCAAGAGTATGGCTGCCTGGCAATTATTTGGAAAAGGAGAGACACCAGAGAGCTCTGGTTTGAAAGGTGATAAGTTGGTAGGAAAATATTATGTGGAGTTCGACAAGCATTTTAAAGCACAAATTGCCGAACTGGAAAGTAAAGGGTTGTCGAAAGAGGAAGCAGAGAAGCAAGCACCCATCATGCAAAAGGCGGTGAGCTTGTTATTGCAATGGGAGGCGAATGACTCAGCTACAGTCGAACTATGGAAGACCATGAATGGGTGGGTGTACAAAGGTTTTGACTCGACCTACCAACGCATGGGTGTTGATTTTGAAAAATTGTATTACGAATCACAAACTTATTTATTAGGTAAGGATGAAGTCCTTCGAGGTGTAGAACAAGGTGTGTTCTACAAAAAAGAAGATGGTTCGGTGTGGGTGGACTTGACTTCAGATGGCCTCGATCAAAAAGTTTTGTTGCGCTCTGATGGTACTTCCGTGTACATGACACAAGATATCGGTACAGCCATTTTGCGTTTCCGCGATTTCCCAAAAATAGAAGGACAGATTTATACAGTGGGCAACGAGCAGGAGTATCATTTCAAAGTATTGTTTTTGATTTTGAAGAAACTAGGTTATGCTTTCGCAGAGAAATGTTATCACCTTTCCTACGGCATGGTGGATTTGCCAACTGGCAAAATGAAAAGCAGAGAAGGCACCGTGGTAGACGCAGATGACTTGATGCAAGAGATGGTAGATGAAGCGGAGAAACAAACCCGCGAACTCGGCAAGATAGATGAGATGGGCGATGAGGAAATCAAAAGCTTATCTGAGATGGTAGGATTGGGTGCATTGAAATTCTTCTTGTTGAAAGTTGACCCGAAGAAAAGAATGATGTTCGACCCCAGTGAGTCGATACAACTGCAAGGGCACACGGGACCGTTCATTCAATATACTCATGCTCGCATCAAAGCGATTTTGCGCAAAGCGGAGTCGATGGATATAAAAGTGGAGGCCAATGAATTGAAAAGCATTGCTGCGTTAGAACCTGTGGAGCGCGATGTTATTTTTAAGTTGAATAACTTTCACGCAAAGTTGCAAGAGGCTGCCCGCGAGTATTCTCCTTCGGTAATTTCTAACTACGCCTACGAACTTGCGAAGGAATACAATCAATTCTATCAGGCTGTTCCTATTTTCAATGAGGCCGACCCTGCGAAACTAAAATTCAGGATTGCTTTTTCTAAAGTGGTGGCGGATGTGATTAATAAGTCGATGGGCTTGTTGGGGATACACGTGCCTGAGAGGATGTAGTTCATCATAAGGACATCTCTAGAAACTCTGTCAGTTGAGGCTATGGAAACCTTCTTGGGTTTTTCAAGCTATATAGAACAACTTCGATAAGCTCAGTCTGACAGTACCATAGTTTTTAAAGACGACATAAAATTTTATTTACTTGGCTCAACATGTATCAACACATGGCCGAGCTGCGTGATCTGCGTGTGCAACGTATCTTTAAGCAAGTGCGCTAAATTGTGCCCTTGTTGCACAGTGATGTGCGCATCTACAATGGCATGGAGGTCAACGTGATATTTCATACCCGCTTTTCTAACAAAACATTTTTCGTTTCCAACAATACCATTCACTGTTAAGGATACTTTTCTAATTTCTTCCACTAGTTCTTCGTACACATGTTCATCCATTATTTCAGCGAGCGCAGGGCGAAAAATGAGATAGCTATTGTAAAAAATAAATCCAGATGCAAAGAGAGCGGCCCAGTCGTCTGCAGATTCATAGCCCTTGCCTAGCAGTAAGGCAATAGAAATTCCAACAAAGGCAGCAACAGAAGTGATGGCATCGCTTCGGTGGTGCCATGCATCTGCTTTTAAGGATGAGCTGTTGGTCTCTTTACCTTTCTTCATTACCAACCGATAAGAAATTTCCTTCCAAAAAATAATAGCACCCAATATGATTAACGTAAAAGGTTTAGGTAACTCGTGAGGGGTACCGATGTTTTGAATACTCTCATAAGCAATTATAGTGGCAGAAATAATCAAAGACCCAACAACTAAGAAAGTAATGAGTGGCTCAATGCGACCATGACCATAGGGGTGATTTTGATCGGCCGGGCGACTGGCATATTTTAATCCAAAGAGCACAAGCAAAGAAGAAAAAATATCAGTGGTCGATTCGATGGCATCCGCTATCAAAGCATACGAATTTCCAAAAAAACCTGCCAATCCTTTTATAATTGCTAAAGCAGTATTTCCAATGATGCTGAAATAAGTAGTTTTGATAGCGGTTTGCTCGTTGGTCATTAGTAGATTAGAGATTGAATAAGCACTTGGAAAACCGAATATACTACTTCGTTCATTACGTAGGCAACATTCTTTAAATCTTAACTACATTGATTTATATTTGTGACTTTAGGATTTATCTGCTTGTGCATAGCTGGAGGCGTAGGCTAAACAATCATAAATCACAATTCATAAATCAAAAATCTCAAGTCCTCTTTTGTTCTCATTAAACTAAAAAAATATTTCCCCTTCACGGTCCGATTTCCCCACCCCCGTCCGTCATAGAGAAAATTTTATTAACTTAAACACAAAATATCTATGGAAAAATTCATGCTCATTTTTCAAGGTGGCAGTGATGTGGCCCCTGAAATGAAATCACCAGAGGCCATGCAGAAGCACATGCAAAAATGGTTTGCTTGGGTCGAAAAACTTCAAAAAGAAGGTCGCTACGAAAGTGGGGAGGCATTATTGCCGCATGGCAAGTTTATCAGCGGCCCCAACAAAGTGGTGACCGATGGCCCCTTTGCCGAAAGTAAAGAACTGGTGGGCGGCTATTTTATTGTGAAGGCTAAGGATATAGACGAGGCCATAAAAATTTCCCAAGATTACCCTGATTTTATCTTCAACGGCAAAGTGCAGGTGAGGCCCGTACAGAAGTTTGATATGTAATTTTTCAAAGCAGTTGACAAAACCTAAACTTTGTCAATTGCTTTTTTTGTCAACTTTCAACTAATAAAAAACAACTTAACCCAAATAATTATGAAACAAGTAAAACTACTTTCTCTGGCTGTGGCTTTAGTAATAGCCAGCGGCTTTCGCTCACTGGATGGCACAATCAATGATGCCGAACGCAAAATGGTTATCGATTACATGAAAGAAACCAAAGAGCGATTGATCAAAGATGTGAAAGGCCTCACCACGGAGCAACTGACTTTTAAGGCTACGCCTGAGACTTGGTCAGTGGCAGAATGTTTAGAGCACATTGCTTTTTCTGAAGGCGCACTTTTTGGAATGCTGCAAGGCACATTAAAAGACGCTGCCAACCCTGCGAGAAGAAGCGAAGTAAAAATGACAGATGAACAAGTGAAGGGGATGATATCAAGCCGCGAGCGCAAAGTAAAAACGCAAGAGGCATTTGAGCCTAAAAATCAATTTGGCTCTGCGGAAGACTCACTGAAAGAATTTATTGCCAAGCGAGATGGCAACATGGAGTTTACCAAAACCACGCAAGAGGATTTACGCAATCACTATGCCGTAATGCCTTTTGCTACGTTCGATTCATTTCAAGTGCTACTTTTTATAACTGGTCACTCCGCACGCCACACTGCGCAGATTGAAGAAGTTATGGCACATGCTAATTTCCCCAAGAAGAAATAGATTGATAGCCACAGATTCACAGATTAACAAATTGAGATAAAAATCCAATGTCGTTAATAAGTCCCGATGAGTAGTACTTGAACCACATAGGACATAGAACAGATAGATTTCACATAGGGCTATGTGTGTATTTCTATGTCTCTATCTGCCTATGTGGTTCAAACCCTTTCTTAACTTTAAAGGCATTGGATACAAATCAGTGAATCTGTGGCTAAAATTATTTTACCTCAAAGCACTTAATATGAAAATTCTTTTTGCAATACTATTTTTCACCATCATCTCCTGCTCGCCCTCTGCCGAAAAACAAAACAAAGAAACGGCTACACAAATGTTCGCAGCCTTCAATGCACACAATTGGCAGCAGATGACTTCTTATTACGCTCCTGATGCCGACTATCTCGATCCTGCCTATGGAATGGGGTATGTGAGAAAATCTTCTGGCGAAATCGTAGAGAAATATAGCGGATTGGAAAAAATGTTTCCTGATATTCACGATGAAGTAAAAGGAATGTATGCAAGTAACGACAAAGTCACTATTGAATTTATTTCCACAGGCTCATCGGGCGATAGCATAAAATTCACATTGCCGATATGTGCCGTGCTTACTTTTCAAAACGGAAAAATCATTCGCGATGCCACGTACTATGATAATCAATAGTTGTGGCTAACGGAGCCAATGTCCATCAACTCATCGGCCATCTTTTCCGTCACGAGGCGGGAAGGATGGCCGCTGTGCTTACTCGGTTTTTAGGTACCGAAAATTTAGACACGGCCGAAGACCTCGTACAAGACACTTTGTTGAAGGCAATGGAAACGTGGCGCATTCGCGGAGTGCCCGATAATCCTTCCGCGTGGCTTTATAAAGTGGCGCATAACAATGCCATCGACTGGGTGAGACGTACTCAAAGCCAATCCAAAATTTTTGGCGAGTACCAAACGCGCCTAGAAGAAATACCCGCAGAAGTTTTTGCCGAAGACGAAATACAAGACAGCGTCCTTCGCATGATGTTCGCTTGCTGCCATCCTGCCATTGCGCCAGAATCTCAAATTGCATTGACACTAAAAACATTGGGCGGCTTGAGTGCAGGAGAAATCGCAGATGCCTTCCTTACTTCCGAAGAAACCATTGCGAAGCGCATCTACCGCGCAAAAGAAAAAATCAAACAAGAAAAAATCAAACTAGAGCCACCTGGCTTGTTCGAGTTGCCACATCGATTGGATAGCGTGTTGCATGTATTGTACCTACTCTTCAACGAAGGCTATCACTCCACCCACAGCAATGCAGTCATTCGCGAAGACCTGTGCGAAGAAGCCATGCGCTTAACCTATTTGCTTGTGCAACGCAGCTCTACCAACATGCCGAAAGTAAATGCACTGCTCTCGCTGATGTGCTTGCAAGCATCGCGCTTTGCTGCGCGCACGGGCGCACTAGGCGAAATTATTTTGTTAGAGAACCAAGACCGCACCCAATGGAGCAAACCACTCATCCGCAAAGGCCTCGAATTCTTAGAGCAAGCATCCGTGGGCGATGACGTGAGCGAGTATCATGTGGAAGCATCCATCGCATCGGTGCATGCGCTCGCCACGCGCTTTGAAGATACCGGCTGGCATCAGTTGGTAACGCTCTATCACGCACTCCATGACTTGAAACCAGGCCCTATGGTCAGCCTCAACAAAGCCATCGCCATCGGCTATGCTCATTCGCCCGAGGCAGGCATTCATGAATTACAAAAAATCAACACACTAAAAGATCATTATCTCTACCTCACTGCCCTCGGCAATTTTTATTTGTTGCAAGGCAATGCGCCCACAGCCAAAAATAATTTTGAGAAGGCATTACAAAAAACTTCTTCTCTGCGCGAAGTGGAATTGATCAAGCGGAATATTGAAAAATGCAAGTAATCCTTTGCGGCCTTTCGCTCCATCGCACGGCTTACGCTGCTCAACCAGGCACGATTTAAGGAGGGCTCTCGCAAAGCGGAGCTATCCGCTACAAGTCCTCGCTCGTTCCTCGCTGTGGGCTTGGAGTTTACCTCGCGCTTCGCAGGGCTGCTATCACTGGCCAAAATAAACTAACCGAAAAGTTATGCGGTAGAGAAAATTAGATGAGTGAACTAAGCTCCTTTTTTTACTGTGAAATAAAACGTACTCCCCTTCCCTACTTCACTCTCAAGCCAAATCTTGCCACCGTTGCGCTCTACAAACTCTTTGCAAAGGATCAAGCCTAGGCCAGTGCCTTTTTCATTGGCTGTGCCGCGCGTACTGTATCCGCTCGTTTTTTCAAAAAGTAATTTTTGCACTTCCGGGCTGATGCCCACACCACTATCTTTTACAGAAACAACATAGTTTACTCCATCTTGCTTTGCAGAGACTTCAACGATGTCGCCTTCCTCTGAGAATTTAATGGCGTTCATCATTAAGTTACGCATTACCAAATTGATCATGTTGGTATCGCCCAAGGCAAATGTGGCAGGAGCAATTTTGTTGACGATCTTCACTTCCTTCACTTGCAAAGAGCTAACCAAAGTAGCATTGCTATCGGCTAGCGCATTCATATCAATTTTTTCTTGCTGTACTTTAAGCTTATCCATTTGCAACAAAGCCCAATCGAGCAAATTGTTGATCAACGTTTTGGTGTGGTTAAATTGCACTCTCAACTCTTTGCTCAATCGCGAAAATTCTTGCGCAGAAATTTGATTTTTATCCATCAGGTTGAGAATGCCTGAAAGAGCATTCATAGGTGAACGCAGATCGTGAGAGATAACGGAAAAGAACTTGTCCTTTACCTTATTAAGTTGTTCCAATTCAAGGCTTCGCTTTTTCATCTCCTCTTGATGCTCTAGCAGTAGCTTATTGATCCTGATTCTTCTCTGTCCACTTCGGTAAACGGCTAATAACAAAACACCGGTAAGTGCCATGGCCACAACCAATATGTTTTGAATCAGTTCTTTTTTCTTGATCTCGCTTTTCCTCAACTCTTCCATCCTAGTCAAAGCTCTGATTTGAGATTCTTTTGATTCTGTCTCAAAAAGGATTTGATCTTTCAGCAGTTTGGATTGCATACCTTCGCTAAATAGGCTGTCCTCCAATTGTTGGTGTTGCTTATAATAAATCAATGACTTTTGGTAGTCCCCTTTGTATTCATACAGCGCAGAAAGATTTTGGTAGCATTCTATTTCTAGTTTCCAGGCATTTAATTGGTGTGCTACATTTGCACTTTGCTCAATCAATTTTTGCGCCTCCTCATATTTTTTTTCTTTCATGTAAACCAATCCTCTGCCTAAGTTGACACCTGCCGTACCGAATTTATTATCTGTTTTTAGATAAAGTACAGAGGCGCTATCATAGTAGTTAAGTGCGGTGTTATAATCGTCCTGAAGAAGATGAGCTTTTGCTATGTTCATCAAGATGCTTGGCTCTAAATCGTTGATCCTTAACTTTCTTTCGCGTGTTAGTTTCAATGATTTTCTGAGAGCCGAAAGGGCAGAGTCATAATGGCCTTTATGTATATAGAGACTTCCTATCTCATTGTAATTATAAGGAGCACCTTCCAGGTCATTGATGTCCTCGCTGATTTTCATCGATAGTTTAAAATATTCAAAGGACCTTTCGTATTGGCCCAATTCTTTAAATACGCTTGCAATATTGTGTAGTGAAATAGCACGCTGAAGTTGGTTGCCTGTCGCATTTGCAATTCTATAACTTTGGGTATGATAAAAGTAGGCTTCATCATATTTACCCAACGAAGAATAATTGTTTCCCAGATTGATGTAGCAAGTAGCAATTCTAGCACTATCTTTTAATTGATAGTTAAGATTAAGTGCAAGGTCAAAGTATTTGATAGCAGTGGCAAAATCGCCACGGATGGCATAAAAGTTTCCAATGTTTTTATACGTCCAAGCCTTTCCCCAGGGCAGATCTTTATCTTCTGCAATTTTGATGGCCTCTTCAGCATAATCAAAGCTCTTTTGAAGATTGGTATATTGATATTCTTGCGAGGCATCGATCAATGTGGTTATTCGTGTGGAATCACCCAGCTTCCCTTTTAATTTGTTATCGAGGCTATCCAGCACAGACTGTGCTGATACGATGCCTATTGAATAGGCTGCCAATAGGTGAACAACGAAAAGTCTTTTCAAAACGGCACTCATGTGAGCTTAGGGTATTTAAAATTTTGTTTCAGAACAGTAATTTGGTAAGCATCCTTCCCGAAAACTTTGTAAGGTCGCTAATTTCAAGCAACCAAAATAGTGAATATTTAAGGAAAACGTACATTAATGTCATTGGCTAGGGTTTTTTAGTTCCAAAGTGGATGCCATTCTAGGTTTACCTTTTCGCCAAAAAATATCTGGGTAGATGCTTCAAATGATTCCGTGTAGTCCGATACTAAAAAATGATGATCGGGGTTAAAAGAATCACTTAGCAGGCTGTTATCTGATAGGTATTTCTTTAACGCTTGCGCTACAATGATAGAGGAGTCCAACACCACTACTTTTGTTTGATAAAATTCTTTGATTTCCTTTTCAATTAAGGGATAGTGAGTACAAGCCAAAATCAACGCTTCAATGGATGCCAAGCTTGGGTCTGCAAGGTATTGCGCAATTATCTCATGACTGATTTGGCTATTGTAAAACCCTTCTTCAATCATGGGCGCTAAGAGGGGTGTGGCCAACGAATGTAGTTCAATGGTTGGGCTTATCTCTTTTAGCTTTCTGGCATAAATTCCAGATTGAACCGTTCTCTTGGTTCCTATCAGCCCCACTTTTTTTCCTGTCAACTGATCGGCAACAAACTCTACCATCGGGTCGATTACATTGATGATATGGACTTGGTGCCGAACATATTCCTTTAATAATTCATAAGAAGCGGAACTGGCCGAATTGCAGGCGATCACAATCACTTTACATCCTTTCTTCAAAAGCACATCGGCAATTTTAATGGAGTAAGCTTGAATGGCAGCTTCCGATTTATCGCCATAAGGCAAATGAGCCGTATCGCCAAAGTAAACGATTTGCTCATTGGGCAAATGTTGATGGATCGTATGTGCCACAGTAAGGCCACCGATGCCACTATCAAAAATTCCTATGGGTGAAGTTGTTTTGTGTGTCACTAGTTGAGGCGAGGGAAGAAGTTTTAAATAAAAAAGCCTCGTCCATAGGAGGAGGCTTTTTAATCTTACTAAGTGTTAATCATACGTTGCTTGAAAGTTTCGCTAGTTTCACCTCTTTGGCTTCCCTGTGGTTGCAATAGCTACATTTATAGTGCTTTAACAATAAGCCAGGTGTATCTGCTGTTGGCTTCACTTCAATTTCTTCTTTGTCTATTTTGAAAGTATAAAAACCGCACTCCGCGCAAAGTTCTGCGTGCATATAGCTATCATACTTTTCTACTTTCTTATAGCCCGTTTTTTCATCAAACCAAACATCATAATCTACGGAGTGGATAGTTGCTTCTTCCGCAATTTGAGTGGCATCTAAATGGATGTCCTCTTCATCTTCCTCCAATTTACGCATTGGATTGCCCGCAGGTGAAATGCGAGGCTTGCTTCTAAGTTTTACGAGGCGTTTTTCTACATAGCGAGGATAATAGATCCGCACCATACTGTAAAAAACAAAGTAGAATATAATGATAAAACTTACCGTAATGAAAATTCGGACATAAAACCAAATCATGCCTTTGGTAATAATGCGCTCGGTACCCAGGGTATTGGAATAAAAGGCCAAGGCGAAAATAAGGGCTAGAATAGCGTACCAGAAGTAGCGAATCTCATGCAAGTTTACATAGTCATACTTCTCTTTGTAATCTTTGATCTGCAAAACCCTGAATTCGTGATAAAGAAAGATCAAAATACCGAGGGCAATACAGGCAATTACCCCTATGTTCATATAACGATCCCATGACAATACAAATTCGTGGTGCATAATAGTTGGTTTAGATGTGCCAAAATTAGCAGAATCTTTTAAATGAGGGCAAATCTTACTGAAAAATTACATGTTGATTTCATAAAAAACTTAATTGATACCACTGAGTTGGACGAATCTGAGCCCTCATTTTGGCCAACGAACAAATAGGATTTTGTATACTTGCGCTCTATTTAAACCGAAAAAAGTATGGTAAATAACTTATTAAAGGGAAAAAGAGGGATCATTTTTGGCGCATTGGATGAAAACTCCATCGCTTGGAAAACTGCCTTGAAGGTAAAAGAGGAGGGCGGGTCGTTTACACTCACCAATGCACCCATTGCTATGCGCATGGGCAAAATCAATGAACTAGCCAAAGCATGCCAAGCCGAAGTAATACCTGCCGATGCCACCTCAGAGCAAGATTTGACCAACCTTTTCACCAAATCAATGGAGGTGTTGGGTGGCAAGCTAGATTTTGTGCTCCACTCGATAGGTATGAGCCCCAATATTAGAAAAGGCAGAAAGTATGGAGATATGAACTATGAATGGTATTTGAAAACGTTGGATATTTCAGCCCTATCGTTCCACAAAGTATTGCAAACTTCTGAAAAACTAGATGCCCTCAATGAGTGGGGCTCGGTGATTGCCCTTAGTTATATTGCCGCGCAGCGCGCTTATCCAGATTATACTGATATGGCTCAAGCCAAAGCCATGTTGGAATCTATTGCCCGAAGCTACGGCCAACGCTACGGTGCAGCCAAGAAGGTGAGGGTGAACACCATTTCTCAGTCGCCAACTAGAACCACAGCAGGTGCTGGCATCTCAGGCTTTGATGTGTTTTTTGATTTCGCCCAGATGATGTCGCCATTGGGTAATGCCACTGCTGAAGATTGTGCCAATTACATCACGGTCATGTTCTCTGACTTTACTCGTTTTGTAACGATGCAAAACCTGATGCACGATGGGGGTTTCTCTTCTTCGGGTATCACGGAAGAATTGGTGGCCAGATTGTCTAAGTAGATTTCCTTGGGTCAAGGGTTTCCAACCTTGCAAAGGTTGGAAACCCTTTTTTTGATTGTGCCAATTAAATTAGATCGCAGTCATTTTCTCTGATTTTCATTTCAAGATGTTTGTTTTAGGTTTTTAGAATGCTTGGTTTGTTTCCACAAATCTCACATCTCAAATCTTGAAATCTTAAATACTATTTATGGTCGCTTTTCCTCCCTGTAAAATCAATCTCGGCCTCAACATTATTTTCAAAAGAGAGGATGGATTTCATAATTTGGAAACATGCTTTTATCCTGTGCCATGGACAGACATTTTAGAAATCATTCCAGCCAAGGAACTGGCCTTCACTTCTTCGGGCAATGCCATTCCAGGAAATGCAGAAGACAATCTTTGTTTGCGAGCATATCACCTTATACAAACTGATTTTGATATTGCTCCTGTAAAAATCCACTTGCATAAAATCATTCCTATTGGAGCAGGTTTGGGTGGAGGCTCTTCAGATGCAGCTTATACGTTACGATTGCTCAATGAAATTTTCAATCTCTCACTTTCGGTTGATCAATTAAAAAAATATGCCTCCAAGCTAGGCAGCGATTGTTCTTTTTTTATTGAAGACAAACCTATGCTGGGCAGTGGCAAAGGAGAAATACTAAATGATATTGACTTGAGCCTTAACGGTTTTTACTTGGTAATAGTAAAACCATTCATTCACGTTTCTACTCAAGAGGCATACTCTGGCATTTTGCCAAAACAACCAACGATAAGAATTCAAGAAATACTAAAGCGGCCTATTGTCGATTGGAAAGAAATTTTAAAAAATGATTTTGAAGAATCTATTTTTAAAAAAAATCCCGCCATTGCCGAAATAAAAACAAAACTTTATTCGAGTGGGGCAATCTATGCTAGCATGAGCGGCTCTGGCTCTTCGGTGTTTGCCTTGTTTGAGAAACCTGTTGATTTAAAAAAGGAATTTGCGGGGATGGAGTATTGGGGAATGCTCCCATACTAGGTATGGTGAAGTGAAATTATTTTTTTGGGAAAGCAGCCGTTTGTTTAGAAATAAGTTTTTACCGCAAACTCAAATTGTTCTGCAAAAATTTTCTTGATGGCGGAGATGTTATTCTGCTCATAAAAAATCAGCATGGCTTTTTTGTAGTCGATGCTATCAACCGTGCGAAATGAAATAGGGCAGTGGTTGTTGTTCATTAATATGGCATTGCTGACAATGCGGGCAGTTCGTTTGTTGCCATCAGCAAAAGGCTGTATGTAGGAAATCAATGTTAACGCGAGCAAGGCTTTTGCGAAAACATCTTCTTGCTGATTGATCAACTCACAAGTACCTTCTAATGCTTCTTTAATCTGAAATTCATTGTCAAGTGGTTTGTAATTTGTACCAGAAATACCCACTCTGCGATTTCTGACATTGCGCTCAATACCTAGTTCTTTAATTAATAGGCTGTGAATATCTTCTATCGCGGAAACAGATAATGGACTTACGTACTCGGGATGAGCGATGATAAAATCCAAAGCTACTTTATGATTCAAAAGCATGATTGCTTCGTCTTTTGTTTTTCCAGCAGCTGTTTCTTTTTCTTTTAATAGTCTTTCGGTTTCCAACAAAGAGTAGGTATTACCTTCAATTTGTGAAGACTTCCAACTCAAATCAATGGCCAAGCGCTCAAGCTCTTTATTATATTCCGCTCGCGTTAACTTAGCAATGTTTTCTGTGTACTGATTTTGAAGATTTTTCAGGAAGGGTAATTCACTCTTTGTGAAGATAGATGCTTTGGTAAGAGTTTCGGTAATAAGTCTATGGTTGAAGATTGGCTTAATTTTTCGCTCATCAATTTCTTTCAGAAAATAAACATCTACGTTTATTTGATGAATCAATTCATACGATTGACTGATTTCATATTTCGTACTTTTTCCTTTACCCGAAGGAGTAATTGAATTTTCAGCAACCAGTGCCTGAATGACTCTCTTTATTGTAGCGTAGCTGCTATCTTTTAGGCTACCATGAATTTCTTTTGAGGAGCAAAGTGGATTTGCCTTGACAAATTCAAGTACTAAGCTAGTAATAGGTTTTTCTCCTTTTTTCATTTGAGGCTCATAAAGATATTGATTGTAGCTCAAATTCAGTATTTGATGAGCTATATTTTAATGGATAATGAGCCGTATTTTATACTAGATGTATCTTGCAGGCCTTGAGGAATCTGGGATTCATTACAGATCACTCATTGCCTAAAACAAAAACAAGCTTCCCCGATTTCTCAGAGAAGCCTGTTTTAAGTTTGGGTAATTAACAAGCAAAGAATTCAACCCAACTCTTACTTTGTCAATTGCCCATTGTCAATTGCTTTTTTTTAAAAATTACTCCTCTTCCTTCTTCAACTCTCCTTCGCCTTCGGCAATTTTTGCTTTGATCTTCTTCTCCAATTCGTCCATCAACTCTGGGTTGTCTTCAATCAATTGCTTCACGGCATCGCGGCCTTGGCCAAGTTTGTTGCCACTGTAAGAAAACCAAGATCCTGATTTTTGAATTACGTTCAACTCCACACCCAAGTCAACGATCTCCCCTGATTTAGAAATCCCTCTGCCATACATGATGTCAAACTCGACTACTTTAAATGGAGGAGCGACTTTATTTTTTACCACCTTCACCTTCACGCGGTTTCCGGTAATGTTATCTGCGTCTTCTTTGATCTGGCCAATCCTGCGGATGTCCAAGCGAACGGAGGCGTAAAATTTCAATGCGTTTCCTCCCGTAGTTGTCTCGGGGTTTCCAAACACAATGCCGATTTTTTCGCGCAACTGATTGATGAAAATACAAGCGCAACCAGTTTTTGAAATTGTACCTGTTAGTTTTCTCAAGGCTTGTGACATCAAGCGAGCTTGCAAGCCCATTTTGCTTTCGCCCATCTCGCCTTCTAGCTCGGCTTTTGGCACCAGTGCCGCTACCGAGTCGATGACGATAATATCAATGGCGCCTGAGCGGATGAGATGCTCGGCAATTTCCAAGGCTTGCTCACCATTGTCTGGTTGAGAGATGAGGAGGTTCGAGGTATCGATGCCTAATTTCTCTGCGTAACTCTTATCAAATGCATGTTCTGCATCAATAAATGCAGCTAGGCCGCCTCGCTTTTGCGCTTCGGCAATGGCATGAAGTGTTAACGTGGTTTTACCAGAAGATTCTGGTCCGTAGATTTCTGTAACGCGGCCACGGGGTAAACCGCCAATGCCCAGGGCTATATCCAAACCGAGCGATCCTGTGGAGATGGCGGGGATGTCGCTCACCTTTTGGTCGTTCAGCATCATCACGGTGCCTTTGCCATACGTTTTTTCCAGCTTATCGATGGTGAGTTGAAGGGCTTTTAACTTTTCCTTTGCTTCACTTTTTTCTTTTGGTTCTTTCTCTTTTGCTTCGGCCATATTAGTAGTTGTTTTTTACGTGTTTAATTAAAATTCAATGCGTTTAAAGTTAAGACTTGTTGCTGCGAATTAAGACACTAAGCGTTTATTTCCTACGTTTATTTAATGCTTTTGCTAATGTAGTTTCAATGCCGATTAAGTTAAGCTCTTTTTTAAAGACCTCGTCTCATTCTTTCCCAGAAGAGAAAATCTTGTGAGAGCCCAACATAATCGACAATGCAATATAAATGCTAAATTAATTAGTATTTACTAAAAAACAAATCAAACCTATTTTTATGTGACTTTAAATGCCTAAACTAATTTAATTTGCCCCTTGACATGAACGAAGTTTTTGAAATGTGCAGTTTGGCTGGTACTCGTGCCACGACTCGAAGTCGTGGCACGAGTGGCACTGCTTCCGTGCGTGGCAGCTCGGCAAGGGGTTAGAAGTGGAAAGCCTGCCGAGACTGCGCTCGGGATAAACTCCGTGAGATGGATTTGTGTGTCGGCCGGACTTGGAACGGATAGCCCGGTGCCCCGATTTTTATCGGGGCATGCCGCCTTATATTTTTTGTATTTATGATAAAGAAAATTGGCTTAGGCTTATTGGCAGTTGTTAGTCTACTGGTCATTTGGAACTGGTCTCTTATCTATTATGGCATCCGCCAGGGCATGGGGCAATTGGAGATTGTGTGGAACGCCCGACCTGTGGAAGAATTTTTGAAAGACCCCACTTTTCCCGACTCGCTCAAGACAAAACTCAAACTGATTGACGAGATTAGAAAATTCGCCATCGACTCGCTCGGTTTGAAGGATACTGAGAATTACAAAACCCTCTACGACCAAAAGAATAAAGAGGTGATGTGGGTGGTGCAGGCGTGCGAACCTTTTGAGTTGAAACCAAAGGAGTGGCATTTTCCAGTTGTAGGTTCTGTGCCGTACAAAGGTTTTTTCAACAAAGCGAAAGCGTTGGATCTGAGAAAAGAGTTGGAGCAAGAAGGATACGATGTGAGTGTGCGCAATCCTGGCGGATGGTCTACTCTTGGGTGGTTTACCGACCCGATATTGACAGGCATGTTGGATCGCAGCGAGGGTGACTTGGCCAGCCTGATCATTCACGAGATGGTACACGCCACTGTTTTTGTTAAGGACGATGTGGACTTCAACGAAAACTTGGCCGACTTCATTGGCGATACCACCGCGTATGATTTTTTAGAATTCAAGTTTGGGAAAGAGTCTAACCAATACATGACCTATTTGCACCAAGACCAAGATTATAGAAAGTACACACGCCATATTTTGAAAGGTACACAATCATTGGATAGCTTGTATGCGTCCATGAAAAAAGAAGACCCGATTGAAAGCAAGAGGCAACAGAAGGAGGCGATGATCACAAAAATCATTTCGGCTATTGATACACTTCATTTGTACGAACGGAGAAAATCTACTTCTCTTAAAAAACGATTGCCAAACAATACCTTCTTCATGTCCTACCGGTTGTACAAATCCAAGCAAACCATTTTTGAGCAAGAACTGGATGAGAAATTCAATGGGGATATTCGTGCGTATGTAAAATTCTTGAGCGGCAAGTATCCGTTTCTCTGATGTTTAAAAGAATTCAGAATATAGAAGTCAGGAGTTAGAATTCGTGCTTTTACCTCTTACCATTAACCCCTCACCGCCCACTTCCCTTATTATCTAATTGTTAAGTTCGTAACATAGGTTTTTAATTAGCTTAATTTACATCTACTTTTATTGCGCAATAAAATAGCATGTACTATGGCCAATAAGCCAACGCAAAAAGTTTTAGTAGTAGATGATGAAGAGTCGATTTTAGAACTTCTGAAGTATAATCTCGAAAAGCAAGGCTACGATGTGCGCACCGCAGCAGAAGGAGCTGAAGGTGTAGAGATAGCTAAAAAGTTTCATCCTGACTTAGTGCTGCTAGATATTATGATGCCCAAGATGGATGGGGTAGAGGCATGTAGGCAAATCAGAGCAATGCCCGAGTTGGTTAATACGTTTATTGTTTTCTTGACTGCCCGTGCCGAAGAGTATTCAGAGATAGCTGCCTTTGATGGCGGTGCGGATGATTACATTCTCAAGCCCATTAAGCCGCGCGCGCTGATGAGCCGCATCAGTGCCATTTTTCGCAGAGATTCAAAAAAGAAAACTACTTCTACGCAAATCAAGGTTGGTGACTTGGTGATTGACCGCACCAGTTATACTATTAAGATCAACAATCGTGAAGTGAGTTTGCCGAAAAAAGAATTTGAGTTACTTTTTTTCTTGGCACAAAACCCCAACAAAGTTTTCAACCGCGATGAGCTGCTGCAAAATATCTGGGGCTCTGATGTGTATGTGCTGGCCCGTACGGTAGATGTACACATCCGAAAAGTGCGCGAGAAAATTGGGGAGGATTATATCACTACGGTGAAAGGCGTGGGGTATAAGTTCAATTTGGCGTAGCGGTAACAAATACCTCCGGTGTATTGGCTGCATGCCTCAAGCTACATGCTACAAGCTACAAGCCTAATAAAGTTAAAACTCTAATTTTCCTAACCTTCTTCCCATTTCGTACTTTGCACATCATTAGTTCGCAAAGATGGTCTACAGTGCCCGTACATTAGCCTTATTATTAGCTGCCTCTATCGCCATTGTTACGGCCTTGTTTCTATCATTGGTAGAGAATGTAGATCGCAGTGCGTTGATAGTGGCGGCTGTTATCAGTTTTTCGGCCTCTTACATTCTTACGTTTGTCATTTTAGAGTTCCTGGTTTTCCGTGAGATCAACAAGATATATAAAATGGTAGAGAAGCTGAAAAAGAAAGAGCTTTCGGGCATATCCAAAGAAAAATCAGGTGCGCTAAACCCTCTCCAAAAAATCAATGACGAAATTTTTTCTTTTGCTACGCTCAAACAAAAAGAGATTGACGAACTGAAAAAATTGGAGGCCTTCCGAAAGGAATTTATTGCTGATGTATCGCACGAACTAAAGACACCCATTTTTGCAGCACAAGGTTTTGTGCATACACTATTAGATGGCGCGGTGAATGATAAAAATGTGCGGGTCAAATTTTTAAAAAAAGCAGCCAAGAGTTTAGATGGGTTAGATGATCTCGTGCAAGATTTACTCACGCTCTCTCATTTAGAAACAGGCGATATTAGAATGCATTTTGAGCAAATCGACTTGCGCAAGATGTGCGAAGAAGTAGTAGAACAATTTGAAGAGAAAGCAGAAAAGAAAAATATACAAGTAAAAGTATTGGCGGAGCAGCACTCCAAAATTTTAGTGTATGCCGATTGGAAACGCATCTCGCAAGTAGTAACCAATTTAGTTTCTAACGCTATCAAATACAGTGCAGATGACAACGAGGTGACCATCACCTTTGATGTGGGGAAAAAAAATGTGACCACTTTTATTTCTGATGCTGGTGAGGGGATTCCCGCCAGTCATCTGGCGCGCATCTTTGAGCGGTTCTATCGTGTGGACAAAAGCAGAAGCCGCGAGAAAGGTGGCACAGGCTTGGGCTTGGCTATTGTAAAACATATTTTGGAAGGGCACAACACGAAGGCCGAAGTGCAAAGCACAGTGGGCAAAGGCTCGGTTTTTAGTTTTAAGTTGCCGAGAGCGAAGGGTGTTGAAGGGGAGTTGGAAGAGGCCTAATTTGCAAAAAGCTATATGGGCTCACTCAACCAATACAGGTCGCGTCTCTATGGACTTAGCAGCCGCCTCCAAAATCTCAAAAGCACTTTCTGCTGTGCGATTTTCTGTATCCAATGTTGGATTAATCTCTACAATCTCCCATGCACACACACGAGGGTCTTTGCACAATTCCGCATTCAATAATTTTGCTTCTTCTACCGTAAGCCCATTCGGCACAGGCGTACCCGTTCCAGTGGAGAAACGGCTGTCAATGGCATCCACATCAAACGACACATAAATCAAATCACAATGATCTAGCATTTGCAAAACCTTGTGCGCAATCTTATCAGCACCCAATTTTTTTACATCTTCTACTTCAATAAAATTAATGTTGTTTTTATTGATCAAATAATTTTCGGGCTTTTCTAAATCGCGCACGGCCACGTAAACTAAATCTTCGGCTGTGATCTTAGGGCCTTGCATGCCCACGTTTTTGATCTGCTCCCAATAATCCAACGTTTCTCCACGTGGATCATTCACCTTACATTCAAAATTATCTAAGCCGAGTGCCATCGCTAGAGGCATACCGTGCATGTTGCCTGATGGCGTAGTGAATGGGGTGTGCATATCGGCATGGGCATCAATCCAAACCACGCCTAGCTTCTTTTTGGGATACGCTTTTTTGATTCCCGCAATTGTTCCATAAGCAGTGGAGTGATCGCCCGCCATGATGAGCGGAAAGAAATCGTCAAAGATTTGTTCGTACACTTCTAAGCATACGCGCTCTTCCATAATCAGCACACCATCAATGAATTTTGCGTATGCATGTTCTGCGCCATCAAAGAGCAGTTCGTTTACATTCTCTACTTCAATGGAATCGTATTTCCTGAATAAATCTGACTTCAAATCCAGGCTGGCAATCTTCACAGCCTCTACGCCTAAGCTCGCCCCACGTGTTCCGGCACCGATTTCGGACTTTACCTCAATGATTTTAATTTCCTTCTCCTTCACAAAAAATAATATTAGATGAACAAATAGTTAACTAAAAAGAGCCTCCCAGCAAAAATGGGCCAGCTTGGCTGCCAATCCCGTCAGAAATCGGGGAGTGCGTGGGCGATAGCAAAAACCAAAAGAGTACAGTTAACCATACGGGTTGAATAATTGCAAAGATGGCAAAATTATACCAATATTGCACCTCACTTTAGGCTGCCCGTAACAGCTAAATAACCCAGATAAGTAAGGATGAAGAGTTACCGCGAGCTGATTGAGCAAACCTTTGAATTTCCACAGAAAGAATTCAAAGTAAGAAACCACGAATTATTGTTCAACGATGTGCCGCTAACGGACATTATCAAAGAGTACGGCACTCCCCTCAAGATCACTTATCTCCCAAAGATCAGCGAGAACATCCGCTTTGCGCAAGCAGCCTTCAACAATGCGATGGAGCGCTTCAAGTATAACGGAAAGTACACGTATTGCTACTGCACCAAATCTTCTCATTACGATTTTATATTGGAAGAAGCATTGAAGAACGACATTCATATTGAAACCTCTTCCGCCTTTGATATCCCCATCGTTCGCACACTTTTCGGAAGAGGAAAAATCAGCAAAGAGACATTCATTCTTTGCAATGGATTTAAAATGCCAAAGTACCGCGAGTACATTACCGACTTGCTGAACGATGGGTTTAATTGCATGCCTATACTTGATAACCTTAGCGAGATCGACACGTATGAAAAAAATGTCACTCGCCCGTACAATGTAGGGATCCGGGTAGCGGCTGATGAAGAACCTAAGTTTGAGTTTTACACTTCTCGCTTAGGCATTCGGTATAACGACATCAATACATTGTACAAAGAAAAAATTGCTACCAGTAGCAAGGCTTCATTAAAACTATTGCATTTCTTCATCAACACAGGCATCAAAGACACTGCTTATTACTGGAGCGAGCTCAGCCGTTTTATTTTCAAGTATTGCGAAATGAAAAAGGTCTGCGACACGCTTGACTCAATTGATATTGGTGGAGGATTCCCTGTAAAGACTTCATTGACATTTCAGTACGATTACAAATACATGATCGAGCAGATTGTGGAGAACATCAAATGGATTTGCGAAAAGAATAACGTGCCAGTACCAAACATCTTCACGGAGTTTGGTAGTTTCACTGTAGCAGAAAGCGGGGCAGTGTTGTATTCTGTAGTCGATCAAAAATTACAAAACGATAAGGAGCTTTGGTACATGATTGATGGCTCTTTCATCACGCACTTGCCCGATGTGTGGGGCATGAACCAGAAATATATTTTGATGGCCATCAACAAATGGGACGACCCTTATCATAAAGTAAACATTGGTGGCCTTACTTGCGATAGCCAAGACTATTATAACTCAGAAGCTCACACAGGCGAAGTGTTCTTGCCAATGATCACAGATGAAGAGCCGTTGCATATTGGCTTCTTCCACACAGGTGCTTATCAAGAATCATTGGGTGGCTATGGCGGCATACAGCATTGCTTGATCCCCGCTCCCAAGCATGTTTTGATTGATCGCAATGAAGAAGGAGAAATCTCTACGGAACTTTTCGCCAGTGAGCAAACGAGCGAGAGCATGATGAAAATACTTGGCTACGAAGAAGCACAAGCGCCAAAGAGGCAGAAGCCTACTAAGCTAAAGGTGAGATCTGTGTAAGGACGTAAGGACGCAAGATTTTGCGTCCTTACATTGATACCACCTTGCATCACCTACCACCAAACATCCCCTGCACTTCTTTATAATCTGAAGGGATAACAAAATCAGAGGCACTTAATGATTCTCTTTTGATCTCTAACGCCTCCATAATCATATTACCC
Organism: Cyclobacteriaceae bacterium; assembly: GCA_043777495.1. Lineage (GTDB taxonomy): Bacteria > Bacteroidota > Bacteroidia > Cytophagales > Cyclobacteriaceae > ELB16-189. The sequence goes on from JAYWHU010000112.1 coordinate 81,987, forward strand.
TGCGGAGTAATCATTTCAATTTTTAGAGGCACTCCTTCAATCCCTTCATAAAACATTTGCTGGTTTGCACTCCCTGCCCTCTGCTTGATCAGGCTCTTCATATCAAAATCCTTGATCTCCTTAGTGGCCCAGAAAATTTGATTAATAGTTTTGCCTTGTTCGGTTACGGCCGCGATGTATTTTGTGCAATTGTAGCCAATGATTTTCGTGGTCTCGTTTGTCTTGGTCACCTTCACTTCTGGTTTAGTGGCTTGTGCTGGTTGGCCTTGAGGTGTTGTGTGATCCATTAGTGAGTACGTTTTGTTTTTACGGTCAAGGCGATAGGTTTTGTCTTGATCTTTCAAATGAAGAACGTCCATGGGCATCACACCACCTTCAATGATAGATAATGTGTTGCCGCCTTTCGTTTTGAAAAGCAAGCTGCTAGGCACCATAGAAGACATACTCCCGCCTTGCATCATTTTTATTGCGCTTTCCATCTGCGCTTTCATTTGAGGGTTGGCTTCCATCATTGCCTTCATCTGCGGGTCGTTCATTTTTTCCTGCATCTGCTTCATTTTTGCTTGATTGGCCGGATCATTCATTTGCTTCATGCCCTGTTCCATCTGGGCTTTTATTTTAGGATCCGTGATTTCCATTTTCATTGACCACTTAACAGTGCCTTCAAAGGTTTGGCTTTGGGCTTGCATTACAATCAGCAGCAATGCAGCGGTGATTATTCTTTTCATTGGTGAATTGATTAGGTTTTAGTTCAACGAAATTACTCAAAATATTGGTTTCGATTAGTTGGAATCAATAGAACGTGGATAATACAGGTTGAACTGATTTAAGTGGATAAAAAATCTGCACAAACCCGTTAAATCAGACTCATCTGTGTTCTAATGGGGATTGAGAATCAAACCAGATGCCTCTTTTAAGCTCATGCACTTGAAGTCGGCTTCGTTCTCTGTTTCGATCTCATGGCCGATTTGAATGGTTTTAATGCCGAGTTGCCTTGCGGGAATGATGTCGCGGCCGCGGTCGCCTACCATCCACGACAATGAAAAATCAATATCAAATTTTGCTCGTGCCTTTTCAAACATCAATATACCTGGCTTGCGCGCCAGCGATGCAGAAACAGTTGGGTGGTGTGGTGAAAAGTAAAAATGATCGATGACGTGTCCACATTCTTTTTGCAAATACTGATGACAGCTTTCCATTTCTGCTTGGGTGTAGATGCCTTGAGCAATGCCCGATTGGTTGGTGACCACTACCAATAAATAGCCAGCGGTTTTTAATTCCCTCAATGCCTCAACCACTCCTGGCAGTATGTTAAAATTATCAATGTGATACGTGTATTTTGGATTGTCTTCATTTAATACACCATCGCGATCCAGGAAAACACATTTGTTCATAGAAATAAAATTTTACCCAATGTTAAAGCTTTATCCCTTGATCTCAAGGGGCAGATATTTTTCAATTGTTTTAAGCTGATAAGATGCCTCTTGGTCTGTGTCCTCACAGACCAAAATAAAATCACTCGAAGATAATAGTGGTCTGTGAGGACGCAGGCCACGGAAGAGAGCAAGCTTGTGCGAAACATTCTTTCATGATGCGGATTAACAACTAATTTAAAAAACTCAATCGCAATTTCTCATAAGGCATTTCTACTTCCATGTAAACGGGTGCATCGTTGATGCTCTGGTAATTTAACTCCACAATACACTTCATAGTGTTCTGTGGGCTTGGGTACACGCGACCAATGTTCGCTACGTTCACCAATTCCGTTTTTGTTTGCTCCTCATCTGATACTGTCAGTTCAATGAATTTTACCATGTCCATGAATTTAAATAATTATAACGGCAAGGTAATACTGTTTTATGTTTTAAAGGTTAGATGGAAAGGTTGGTCGTTAAATAGCTGCCCGTTCGTCTGTATACGCACCTTAGTACTTAAGCCTAGTAGAGGCGAAATATTAGCAGAAAAAATGTTGAGCTAACCCAGAGTGCCGTAGTAACGGAATACCGGCAAGGGATAGAAGTGGAAATCCTTTTTGCCCTCTAAGCGAAAGCAGCATGGGCAAAAAGATTGAAGCGAATAGCCCGGTGGCCGCTACGCCTCGCACGGCCATGCCGCATAGTATTGATAACCAAATTGCCGCTTACCAACTACCAACCACCATCTCCCCTCTTGTAACTTCACGCAATTCTTTCAATCTTCACGCACAATCTAATAAAACGTTATGGCAGAAAATCGCGGACAGTGGGGTTCTAAGTTTGGGTTTATCATGGCTGCGGCAGGCTCGGCTGTGGGGCTCGGCAATATTTGGAGGTTCCCGTACCTGACGGGCGAAAATGGCGGGGCTGCGTTTGTGCTGGTGTATATTGTTTGCGTGGTGCTGGTGGCGGTGCCGATGCTCATCAACGAGATTGCGATGGGCCGGCTGACGGGAAAAAACCCGGTGGGCGCGGTGCAAAAATTGGGCGGCAACAAAGTGTGGGTGGCACTGGTGGGCGCGCTGCCGCTAATCGTTACGTTTGTGGTGCTCAGTTACTACAGCACCATTGCGGGGTGGACGGTGGGCTATATTTTTACTTCGCTGTTCTCTATCAACATTCCGTTTGCAGAATTTATTGCGAACCCCTCTTACGTAATTCCCCTCGGTGGCTTTGTAATTTTGATGACGGCCTTGATTGTGCTGGGAGGTGTATCGGGCGGGATTGAAAAGGCCACGAAGATAATGATGCCGTTGCTTTTTGTGTTGTTGATTGTGGTGATTCTTCGCAGTGTAACGCTGCCGGGTGCGATGAAAGGCGTTGAATATTATTTGGTGCCTGATTTTTCTAAAATCAACGGGCGTGTAATATTGGCCGCGTTGACGCAAGCATTCTTTTCACTGGGTGTGGGTTGGGGCATGATGATCACGTACGGATCGTACTTACCAAAATCGCAGAATATTGTTACGTCTAGTTTGTGGGTGAGTGCAATGGACACTTCGGTGGCGTTGCTGGCGGGCTTCATGGTTTTCCCTGCTGTGTTTGCGTTCAATCAAGAACCTACGCAAGGACCCACGCTGGTGTTTACGGTGTTGGCCAATATTTTTCAACAAATGCCGTTTGGCAATATTGCTGGGGCGTTGTTCTTTCTGTTATTATTTTTTGCTGCCATCACTTCTACGATTTCCATGTTGGAAGCACCATCGGCATACTTCATGGATCAGAAAAAATGGAATAGAAAAAAAGCGGCATGGTCGGTGGCGGCTGTTGCCTTCTTAGTGGGCATTCCCTCGGCATTGTCAACGGGTGCGGTAGAAGGTTTGTCTGTGATGCAAGTGGACTTTTTGGGCGTGGTGAAGACGGGCTTTATGGATGTGTTCGATTATCTGTTCGGCAGTTTGTTGATGATGTTGGTGGTGCTATCCACTTGCCTATTCACTGGTTGGTTTATGAAAACGGAGTTGATCGTGGATGAAATAGAACAGGGGATGCCGTCATTTAAAACAGGGAGCATCTTGGGCATTGCGCCTTACAAAATCTGGTTATTTATGGTGCGGTTTGTTTGCCCGATTATTATTGGGTTGGTGATATTGAATATGTTTGGGGTGTTCGGGAGTTAGAAGTCAGAAGTTGGAAACTCTGACAGGGAATTTGAATTTCAATCATGAACCACATAGGCACATAGATACAATAGAAAATACACACATAGGCGACTATGTGAAAACCTATGTTCCTATGTATCTATGCGGTTCAAATTCTACGAAGCTCAAAAGAATTAATCCAAAATTTCCGTAATCGGCTGCCCAGTGCAACCATTCGGGAATTTGATTTTTAATAAAACAGAAAGTGTGGGCGCAATGTCTGTGATGGGGTGATAGGCAGAAGATTTTCCTTTTTTGATTCCCTTACCAAAAAATAACATTGGCACGTGGGTATCGTAACTGTAGCCTGAGCCGTGTGTAGTTCCCTGAGCCCCTCCCCCACTCACCCAGCCTGGTTCTAGTTGATAAGCAATATCACCACTGCGTTTGAAATTGTAACCACGCACGATCATGCCTTTGATGCTCGTCTCGTTGTAAGCACTTTGTTTGATAATTGTTTTTGTAAATACTTGTGCGATGCCTTCCACCGATTGAAGATAGTTGGTGATCAATTCGGTAGCGATGAGCAAATCAATGCCCGAAGTCTTGGGGTCGCCCGTGAATAAATCTTGATTGAGAAACACTTGGTCATTGCTGATTTTGTCAATTATTTTTTTGCCCGGGAAATACTTTTGTAAAAAATCGTTCAGGTTTGCCTCCATGTTTGATTGAGAAAAATTACCACCTGAAATACGATTGTCTTTCAACGATTGAGGGACATCTACCACTGCGTGATCGGCTGTGAGAAATATAACGTAGTTTCCCTGACCAACTTCTTGATCTAGCTTTTTCAATAAGTCTTCAATGTTTCTGTCTAGTCGAATGTAGGTGTCTTCGATCTCAATAGAGTTAGGTCCCATGGCATGGCCAATAATATCGGGCGAAGAAAACGAGAGCGTAAGAAAATCGGTATCGGCATCTTTACCCAATTGCTCACCCACTAAACTGGCTTTGGCAAATTCAGTTAACAGGTCATCACCATAAGGTGTGTCGGGCAACAAATCAAAATTATCGTTGGTCTTTCTAAGTTCTTTAAGATCATAAGGGAAAACGGATTTATCCTTTCCCTTTAGCTTTCTTTCGTAAGGCGATTCATCCGCACTGCTTTCTGAATATTGCTGAATAGGCAAAAATGTATTCCAAGTTTTATTCAAATAAGTATCTGCCAATTTGAGTGAATTGAAATTTTCTACCCATGAGGGCAATACTACTCTATAATACGTGCTGGTAATAAATTTCCCTGATTTACCATCGTACCAATAGGCACCATCGGCTAAGTGGCCAGCGGGCAAAACCGCACCGCGGTCTTTCATAGACATTCCTATCACTTTTGATTTTTTTTGCGAAGAAATCTTTAGCTCATCAGTAATGGTAGAAGACAACATTCGCCACGGAGATACATCTCCATTGCCTTCTGTATTGCCCACTGGTTTTTGGCGATCGTCTTCCACACAGTTTACAGATTTTTTTAAACTCTTGTCCCACCAATCGTTGCCAATGATGCCGTGTGTAGCTGGCGTAGTACCAGAAAAAATAGATGCATGACCTGGGCCTGTATAGGTCGGCACATAATTATAGTGCGCATTCGTGAGCATGAAACCACTGTTGATCAACCGCTTGAAGCCGCCTTCGCCAAATTTAGATTCGTAGCGATACAAGTATTCTTGTCGCATTTGGTCTACCACAATGCCCACCACCAGCTTGGGGCGGTCTTGCGCAAATGAAATAATTGCTGAAAGAAAAAACAGTGGTAAAAATATCATCCTCTTCATAGGCTCAAGTATCAGAAAAAAAATTGAATTAATAGGAAATAGAATGTTAAAGTTAGGTAAAGATTTTAGGATTGGCTACACGCTGCAAGCCACAAGCCGCAAGGGATTATGTTACAACCTGTAGCTTGAAGCTTGAAGCATGAAGCTTGTGGCCTAATTTACTCACAATAAATTCTCTCAAACTCCTCCTCCTCATACACTTGCTTACGCAGAAATTTTCCATCCTTATCATAATAAATAACCACATGAACACCGGCTTCCTCTACTTCTTTGTCGGTAAAATAAAGTGGGTATTCTGCTGTGCCAATGTTCACAATAGATGAAAATGTTGGTGGGATGATCGTGCCTTTAGCTGTACTCATTATTCCGTAAAAATTCTCACGATGAACTAGTATCACTTTCTCTTTGCGCAATGAAGAAATCAATCGAAAGTCCTTTACTTTATCCATCACTATTTTCTCTGCACGGAAATCATACAGCATCCAACTAAAATTTCTCCTTCCCCAGATCAGGTTGGCCGACCAAGATTGAATTTCATCAAATTCAAATTTTGTTAATGGTTTGCTATCCCAACCAATAAGGCCAAAGAATTTATCTTTGCTGGCCGCCAATAATTCTGGATTTAAAACGACTACATTCTTATCGAACAAAGGTTTGATCAATCGTTTCTTGTTCAAATCATAAAGTCCAAATTTTTTGTCTTTAAAAAGAGAGGCAAAGTCGTTGGTACCTTTTACAATGGCATCGTACTCAATGGGCAAGATAATTTTACCTTCACGAGAGAGCAAGCCCATTTTGCTTTTTCGAGTAACAAGAAAAATGCTCATGGTCAGCGATTCGATGTGATCAAATTCTGAAACGAACAAACGAGAGCCAGATGCAATATCAAAAACTGACTTTCTGTTTTTCAATTCTGTAAAAAAATAGCGAACAGAATCTTTTGCCCTTACAAAACTGATTCTAAAATCCTTAGCGAAAGAGACATTTCTTTTGGAATTGATATGGATACGCAGAGAGTCTTTTTCGTTTACAAAAGCCAGGCCCTGATCAAACCAAATACTATCGGCATCGCTGGCAATCATTTTTTTGCTCGTGAGATCAAAGAGATTTTGCTGCCCAGCTTTGGTTAATAAGAGCCATTGTTTATTGAACAGAATACGATCCCAACCGATTTTTTCCATTTCGGCAGAAATACCATTGATCAAATACTTGCTGTTTACTTTTCTCACCAGTCCATACGGTGCAAGGGAAAGGCTTTGCCTATCCAATGGTACAGTAAATTCTAACTGTGAATTAAGGATTCCTTCCAATGCACCATTTCGCACCAAGAGAAAGCCTGGACCAGCAGACCGCACTTCATCAAACACAAAATCTTCGGGCAGTTTATTTCCATTGGCGACAGCCGCCAACTGCGCTGGTGTGCAAACTGTTTTCTTATCGAGTCTCGAAAGAACAATCATATTTTCTATAACTTGAACCGATTGCCAAGTTGCAGGCAAAAGCTGACGACCATTCAAAGCGTATAATCCCCACGAGTTATTTTTCTTTGCAGCTAAAAAAGAATTGGCAATCACTTGGTAATCGTCCATGCAAGAAGAAATAATCTTCCTCCCCGATTTATGCATCAATTGTAGGCAAGTGGAATCTCCTACTATTAAAAAGCCAAACCCAATATCTTTTGCAATTCCACTTTTGCCGCTAACTATCTTGCCGCTGCGACTTATCAATCCTTCGTTGGTCTTTAGAATATCATTTTTCATTGCGCCACACAAATAGTTTTCGTCAATACTATCATATATCGGAGCAATCATTTCTTGGCTCAGCGAATCCAGAAATCCGTACTTTCCTTTTTGTAATACTGGAATCCAATATCCAGCATTCAATTTGATTACATTGCTCAACGAATCGGTGAGAAGGTTTTCAGTCATCTTTTGTTCTTGTTCTTGCTCTTGCAGCAAATGAAATAAAATATTGCGTGCTTGATTTTTGAAATGAGTGTGCGCAATCAAAGGGTCTTGAATGAATTGCACGAACGACTCTCCTGTGCCTGCGGCCGTGGATATTTCAAAAATATGTTTCTCTGCTTCTAGTGCGAAAGAACTAGTTGGAAACTCGGATAGAAATTCTCGATAGCTTTCCAGCTTGTGATTACGTGTCCTTTCCTCGTACAGCAACTTTTCGTATCGCTGCAGTGCCTCTGCTTTTCGATAAGATTGTGGATAGGTGATGACATAAGTTTGAAAACTCTTCCACGTATTTATCTTCAACGCTTCCATGAAACCGATTTCATCGCGCAACTCCATCGCGGCCGGTTGCTGTTTGGCCGTAGAAAAATTCTTGATGAACTCAGTGTATGACTTTTCTGTATTTAATTCTTTTGCCCGCTCAAAGGCTGCACTATCAATTTTTGTTCGGAAGCGGATGAATGAATTGCTATCCAAATCAATTCGTTGAAGTCGCTCTTTTTGCTTTGCTGATAAACGAGTGAATGAACCTAGCCCAGCATTTACATACCGATAAGCTGAATCAATTTGTCTATTAGGATTGGCTTTCGCGAAAAACCATTGCGCCATTATAAACTTTGATTCCACATTTGCTGAATCCTTATGGATGGCTTTTCGCAAAAATTGTTTGGCTGATTCCCACTTGCCCTTCTCCATACGGCTTTCCGCCTGCCTCACGCCATTGACCTGCGCGAAGGAAGGAGCCGCAATAACTAGTAACAAACAAATGAAAAATGGACGAAGCACAATCATGATTAGTTTGTAAAATAATGCATAAATTGAAATAGGCAACTATGGATTAGTCAGTTTGTTATTTTAGCAGAAGAATTGACCTATCTTGAGGTTGATTGCAGGTATTGCCATGGAATATTCAGGGATCTTACAAAATATTACCAAACATATTTCGCTTGAAAAAGAGGAAGTAAGCTATTTTACTTCATTGCTCACAAAGAAGGATATTAGCAAGAAGGAATTGGTGTTAAAAGAAGGGCAGCCATGCACTCCCATCAATTATGTGCAAGCTGGCACTCTGCGCTCGTTCTATTGCGATAAAAATAACAATGAAAGCATCATCATGTTCGCCATCAATGACTGGTGGATAACTGATATGTATAGTTTTACTACCGAGAAGCCATCAATGCTAACGATCGAAGCCCTTGAAGACTCCACGATTTTTCAATTGCAAAAGATTGATTTAGAAAGACTGTATGTAAAAATACCTAAGTTCGAAAAGTTCTTCCGCATCATCATGCAAAACGCCTACGTGCGCGAGCAACTGCGAGTTATTCAAAATTTATCAATGACTGCGGAAGAACGTCATGCCAATTTTCTAAAAAAGTATCCGCAGTTTGTAAGCCGTGTGCCTCAAAAACAAATTGCTTCTTATCTAGGAATTACTCCAGAGTTTTTAAGTGTGCTTAGAAAGAAAGCCACCAAAGAATGATTTCTTAATCTACATTAAGTCATTTTTCTATTAATACCGTTTTTATTTGTGTAAACAATAACAAAAATATTATGCTCATTTTAATAGCTGGCCCTTATCGCAGTGGTACTAATGATGACCCCATTCTCATGGAAAAGAATTTAAGACGACTTGAAGAGGTGGCCTTGCCCCTGTTTCGTGCAGGGCATATCCCCATGATTGGCGAGTGGGTTGCGTTGCCTCTCCTTCGCGAAGCCGGATCTAAAAAACCGGGCGATGCACCTTATACTGAAATTGCCTACCCGGTAGCAGAACGATTGTTAACAAAATGCGATGCAGTACTTCGCTTACCAGGCGAATCGAAAGGAGCAGATCAAGATGTGAAGATTGCTAAAGAACGGGGGTTGAATGTTTTTTATCGGCTAGAGGATATACTTACATTAACTTCTTGAAGAAATCGTCTTACTAGATTTCTACAATATTATTTTTAAAGGCGTAGACTACTAACCCTGCCACATTTCGCGCACCCGTTTTTTGAAGCAAATTGTTTCGATGACCATCCACTGTTTTAGCACTAATGAAGAGCTTCTCTCCTATTTCTTCTGCCGTGTACTGTTGGCAGATTAGTTGTAAAATTTCTTGTTCTCGCTTGGTTAACAGAATAGCTGAGGTTCCAAAAACTTTGGGCTTTTCCTTTTTACCCATTTTATTATGGAGTGCTTTTAAAGTGCGCTCATTAATATAAGAGCCTTTTTGATGCACTGAAAGAATGGCCTCATGTACCTCTTGCGGATCGCAATCCTTGATAAGATAGCCATGTGCACCGTGCTCAATTAACTGCACAATAAAATTTTCATCTGTATGAACAGAAAGAATCAAAATCTTTATCTCAGGGAAAGCTTGTTGAACAGCATCTGTCACCTGCACCCCGCTAAACTCTTGCTTCCCCAAGGGAGGCAAAGAAAGATCAACTAATAATACATTTGGAATAATAGTGCATTCCTTCAACTTGTCAATCACAGTGTAACCATCAGCAGATTCAAAAACCATTTCAATATCAGACCATGTCGAAATGATGGCTTTCATTCCTTGTCGGAATAAAAGTTGATCTTCTACTAAGCCAATATTTATTTTTTTCTGCATTGTTGCATTTTTGATTGCTATGATGGTTGAGTAAATATAGAGGTCAACGGTATTTTAACAATAGAACTATAGCCACCATTTTCTATATTGCTCATCACAATCTTCCCTTTCATTGAGTTGACTCTTGCCTCTATACTTTTGAGGCCAAGGCCTGCCGTACTCCTTTTTTCAGGTAATCCTTTTCCATTGTCCATATACAGGAAAACGATAGAAAAATCTTCCCAACGCAACTCTAATTGAGCTTGGTTTGCCTGTGCGTGCTTGATGGTGTTGTGGATAAGTTCCATGCTTATTCGATACAAACCCAAACTTACGTTCCAAGGTAATAAAGGCAAGTTATCAGCAGCAATAATCTTAATCGAGAATCCATTTGCTTTCCCAATTTGCTCGGCCATTGCCTCCCATGTTTTCACCAACCCAAAAGCTTCCAATTGCGGGGGCATCAGTTCATGGCTTATCCTACGTGTGGACGCCAATGAAGTCTCTGTGAGGGTACGCACGTTTTTTAACGCGGCTAGTAAATCTTCGGCCTTGCCACCATGTGATTGCTCTAACTGCACCAAGTGCATGCGAGCAATGGAAAGAGCAGCACCCAACTCATCGTGAATATCTTGTGCAATGCGCTTGCGTTCTTCCTCTTGCACCTGTATGCTCGACATCAATAATTCTTGTTGGTGAGCTGCTTTTAGCTCCTCCTGCTCTAATTTTTGTCGGTATAGGTTTTTATGAAAATGCTGGTTTAATAAAATCACACCTACGGCAACCACAAAGAGAATGCCCGCCAAGGGCAGCAAGGCATCTAAAAAGTCTAATTGCGTGGCCGCTTCCATAAGCCTACAAAGAAACAAGAATACATGACTAATAAAAAGAAGGTATGAAATACCCACGTGTAGCGATTCAAGTCTTTTGAAAAGGTATGAGTGATGACTTCACCAAAATAAAAAATAAGTAAATTGGAAGTATAGTAAATAAATAATCCTGAGTTGATCCAGTTGAGACTTTGAATCAAATGCTTCCTTTTTTCTCTTACAATATCATTGAGCAGCACCATATAGGTGAAAAGAGACAGGATAATAATCACCACAGACTCTACAGTGAGTGCATTGGAGTTAAACGAATAGATGTTTTGGATGAACAACGAATTGACGACAGTGAAGATGGTAAAGAGCAACGCAGCTCCCCATATAATCTTTTGGTTTATAAAACCCTTTAGCACTACGCTATAAAACCAAGCCAAGCAAACAAAGCCCACCGCCACATATAAATGCAGCAGGGGCAAATTGTTTTTTCCATTATACCAAATTATAGTTGAAACCAATTGAATAAATCCTGATAGAAAAAGAAACCAAGAAAAGACCTTAAGTTCTCTACCTAATCTCCTATAGATAATTACCCCATATGCTGCAGTTATAAAGACTGGCACAAAGGCAAACTTGTTTATTAAACTTGCAATTTCGTTCATTTGGCTTAATTGCTCGCCCTAATTAATTAGGACAAGTATTGGGGCAAGGCTGCGCAAAATCCAACATATACGGCCCGCTTCCACCTAGTCCGTGGTACTTACCGCTTAGAATATGATCCTTTCCTGCTCTTGGTGGATTGGCACTGAGATCTGCATGCACCACAGGAGTGAGGTAAATCTTGAAATCATTTCCATCATTCAAGCCTAGATAAACTCGTACATGTTTAAATTTAGTATCAGTTACAGGCATACCCATTGCTTCTAATAAATCTACTGATCGTATTGTAAAAGACTTAACGGGTATTTCTTTCAAATACTTCTGCGATATGGAGTCATAACGGTGAACGTTCTTCATTACCGTATCCAACGGAACGGCATACATTGTCTCTGTCGCATCTTGTACTACATTTTCAAGTTGGCTCTGGCTTTGAGCTGGCTCTGTTGGTTTGGTATTGCACGCCAAAACGGTGACAAGGCAAGCAATAGCGAATCCGTAAATAATCTTTTTCATAGGGTTTTAAGGTTTAATTAATTGCAAGTCTAAAGTATATAGTAGAGAAAAGAAAACAGGTTCACCTCCTCAATAAGAAAACAGGTAGAAACACTTGGGTATTTGAAAAACCAGATAGAAATACCTGTTTTTAAAATCAGGCGTTTTAGTGCTTTTGCAGAGCTATGGTTTCATACACCTTTGAGAGATCAAAAGTCTAAAGCAAGAATTCCATCGGCTTTGGGGTCGCACAGGAACGAAACACTTGATGTAAAGAAATATTAAATGATACAAAGACTAATGGACTGCATTTTTGATTTGAACAATAAGAACTGGCCTACTCAAGATGAAGCGCAAGTGGAGGCCGAGCAAATAAAAGTGACCATGTGCGAATATGGTTTCAAAGCTGTAACACAAGGGGCTCGCGGGCTTGGCAAAGCCATCCTTGCTGGAAGTAGTTATTACGTTCAGCTACCAGCTCGGATTATAGATGCCAGCGCATTGGTGGTCAGCTTCGCCCGAGAAGATAATTCAGCCTCCAAGAAAGAATGATACTTGTCGGTCTCACCTTATAGTGTCAATAGCCTGCCGCTTTATTTTTTTTGGCTTTACCCCTGCTTAGTCAAGGCAGTTATTTCTAAGTCTTCCTCATTTTTAAACCGAATTTTACTATTATAGCGCCTCATTTCGAGGTGTACCCCGACCCTTGTCGGGGCAGATAGCGCTTCACGTTAGGGACGTGAAGGATTGCCCCAACTAAGTATGCTGTAACCGTGGCCCTTGGAAGTATATCTTCAAAAGGCCATTCAATTCAGATAAGGAAGCGCGTTCCTTTGAGGTATATTTAAAAAAGAGCAAAAATAAACAATACATCAAAGGACAGTTTGCTCAATACTTTATCAACTAAATATCCTGATAGGCTCACCAGTATTTTGAGGATAACAACTCTCGAGTTTATATAGAAAGTCTTGTGAATTTTGCTATTATTGCGACTTCATTTTCGAGGTGTAGCGCAGCCCGGTTAGCGCATCACGTTAGGGACGTGGAGGCCGGAGGTTCGAATCCTCTCACCTCGACTAAAAAGTTACCGCATGGTAACTTTTTTAGTTTGCAAGTATTATCTACTTTTCTCACTATTTGACACTGCGTTGTTGTCCATATAGAGGCCTAGCAGAGATTGGTTTATCTCATCCACGGGTTAAAACCATGACTGCTAACAGTGAACCCATCTGGGGTTCGGCTAAAATTGCAAAACTGTCGTACACACACAAATTTTCGTTAGCACTTCGTTATAGTCAGGTATCGCTATTTTCCATCTGGCATGTAGCCAAAGCCACGCGGCCCGGTCGACAACCTATTTTTAGTTTAGCTTACAGTGATTTTCGATTTCAAAACAGATCATGTTCTTTGGCCACCCTCAATATTTCACAAACTCCCCATGCTTGTGCCATACATCCGCGCGGTGTGTGTGGTGGCTCTGCGTCAAAAATTTCTGATACGCTGCCCACGCCTGCTTCATCTAAGTGCTTGAAAAATTCTTTTAAAATTGAAGTAGCTTCAGTTTTACCTTTAGCTCCCTTTATTTCCATTAGCGCATCTACGTAAGCTCCCAACTGAAAACTCCACACGGTGCCTTGGTGATAAGCACCATCGCGGTGCCAAGGGTCACCTCCATACACAGGCTTATAATCTGGATGAGATGGATTGAGACTGCGCAATCCTTTTGGCGTAAACAAATTATCCTTTACTACCTTAAAAACTTTTGCCGCCCTTTCTTTTGTGAGTAACGGAAACGGAAGGCTAACTGCATAAATCTGGTTGGGTCGAATAGACGCATCTTTAAAATCGCCATCGATACAATCGTATAAATAGCCGTTCTCTTCGCTCCAAAATTTGGTGTTGAAACTATTCAACACTACTCTCGCTTTCATTTTATATTTATTCGCCTCCTTCATATTACCTTGATCTGCTAACAAAAATTCCATGATCGAAAGTGCGTTGTACCAAAGTGCATTTATCTCTACAGGTTTTCCTTTGCGTGGTGTGACCACCCAATCGCCTACCTTCGCATCCATCCAAGTAAGTTGCATTCCCTCTTGTCCGCCATAAAGCAATTCATCAGATGCATCAACATGAATGTTGTAGCGTGTGCCTTTGTAATGCCAATCGATTATATTTTGAAGTTTGGGCAAGACTGATTTTATAAACGCATTGTCTTTTGTGTATTGGTAGTATTTATAGATCGAGTGAAAGAACCACAACGTTGCATCAAAGGTGTTGTACTCAGGTGCTTCACCTTGGTCCGGAAAGCGGTTGGGCAACATGCCTTCGCTTACACTATTGGCAAAGGCTTTTAGAATATTTTTTGCATCTTCAAACCGGCCTGTCACAAAGCACAAACCTGGCAACGAAATCATGGTATCGCGGCCCCAATCGGCAAACCAATGATATCCTGCGATGATGGTTTTTAATTCCCCTCTTTTTACAATGAATTGGTCGGCAGCTAATGCAAGTCTTTTTAATTCATTATTGGATGCGAAATCTTTTACCACTGCTTCCCTCCTATTTCTTTCTTTTTCAAGAAGCTGGAGTGCATCCTTTCCCGTTGCTTCTTCAGTAGAGATAATGATTCCTAGTCTGCTTCCCTTTTTTAGTTCAACTAAAAAATTTCCATGCGTGTATAAGTCCTCTTTAAATTCCAAGCCGCGGTATTGTTCAATGGCATATTCAAAATTATAATACCAATTTTTACTTTCTTTAAACTCAGAACCTGGAACAGAAATAAAAATCTCAGGGCAACCTTGGTAGTTTACCGTACGGAACAATCCATCCACAAATAAATACTGTTGATGGATGGCATCATTGGCATGAGCAGTACTATGAAAATCGCGACAAGCATACAACGGCAGTAACTCAAGCGTAAATTTTTCTTTAGCACTCAACACTTCGTAAACAACGACTGTGGTGTTTTCACCGTGAATGGTTGCAATCGTCTTTTTTAATTCTACATTACCCGCTTTATAATAAAATTCAGGAAATAAATCGCGCTCAAATTTTGTGAGATGTTTAAATCCTTCGGGATACACTGCCCCTGAGTATTGATTGGAACTTAATTCAAAACGCTCTTCATCCACTACAATGGTTTCGTCCAACTTTGAAACCGCAATCATTCTACCAACAGGCGGATGCATTGTGGCCACCAACAATCCATGATATCGTCTCGTGTGTGCACCCGCCACCGTGCCACTTGCATAGCCACCAATGCCGTTTGTTTCAAGCCACTCTAGGCTTCGTGCGGTTTCAAAATTGTTTAATATTGATTTATCGAATTGTGGATTCATATTTTTTTAAGTTGTCAAGAGACAATAGGCAAAAAGCAAGAGGCAAGGGGCAATAGGCAAATTGCTCCTTGCCAATTGCCTTTTTAAGAACGCGGTTGTATCAACTTCGCCACCAATCCCGTCCAGCCTGTTTGGTGTGTAGCGCCTACGCCTCTACCATTATCGCCATGAAAATATTCGTAAAACAATAAATAGTTATTGAAGTGTGGGTCTTTTTGCAATTTGGTGTAATGTGCATACACCGGTCGATTGCCTTCTTTATCTTTTCTAAAAATATCCACCATCCTATCAGATAGGTCTTTGGCAATTTCTTTTAGTGTTTTCTTTACCCCTGAGCCCGTTGGGTGTTCTATTTTGAAATCATCTCCATAATAGTGATGAAACCGCTGCAATGATTCGATCAATAAATAATTTACCGGAAACCAAATAGGGCCGCGCCAATTTGAGTTGCCACCGAATAGTGCAGTGTCACCCTCGCCTGGGGTATATTTTACGCTGAACTCATTTCCGTTCGCATAGAATTTAAATGGATTTTGATCGTACACTTTTGATAAAGCACGAATTCCATACGGTGAAAGAAACTCTGTTTCATCTAGCATCCGCTTCAATATTCGCTTCATGCGATGCCCGCGCAAAAGCGAAAGCAAGTGACGTTCGTTCTTTCCTTTTTCACCCCAACGTGAAATTAAATTTGCCAAGTCAGGGCGGTTCTTTAAAAACCATTCCAATCGTTGTCTGAACTCAGGATTTTTCTCAAATAGTTCTTCATCTAAAACTTCCACGGCAAACAACGGTATCAATCCCACCATCGAGCGTATCTTCATAGGCGTACGTCTGTTATCGGGTGTATGAAGCACATCGTAGAAAAACTCATCTTCTTCATCCCACAAATCAATGCCCTCATTCGCAATAGCTCCGGCTATATACAAGAAATGCTCAAAGAACTTGGTGGCCAAACTTTGGTACGTAGAATTTTCTTTCGCCAACTCTAGCGACATACGCATCATGTTCAATGTGAACATCGCCATCCAGCTAGTACCATCCGATTGCTCAATGTAACCACCCGTGGGCAGCTGTGCACTTCTATCAAACACACCAATGTTATCCATTCCTAAAAATCCGCCTTGGAAAATATTTTTGCCATCGGTGTCTTTCTTGTTTACCCACCAGGTGAAGTTGAGCAGCAGTTTATGAAAAACTTCTTCTAAAAATTTTCGGTCGCCCTTTCCACCTTGCAACTTCTCATCGATTTTATAAACGCGCCATGTTGCCCACCCATGTACGGGTGGATTCACATCACCAAACGCCCACTCATACGCTGGCAATTGACCATTGGGGTGCATATACCACTCTTTGGTTAAGAGCAGCAATTGATTTTTTGCAAACTCAGGATCCACCATTGCAATAGGAATCGTGTGAAATGCTAAGTCCCACGCAGCATACCAAGGATACTCCCAAGTGTCTGGCATAGAAATAATATCAGCATTGTTGAGATGTGTCCATTCTTTGTTACGTCCATTTTTTCTTTCGGGTGGTGGCGTGGGTTGTGCTGGGTCACCGGTTAGCCACTTGGCTATATCGTAATAGAAAAATTGCTTGCTCCACATCATGCCAGCAATTGCTTGCCGTTGTATGTTTTTATCGTCTTGGTCTTTAATAGCTTTTTGAAGGTCGCTGAAAAATTCATCAGCCTCGCTCAATCGTTGGTTAAACAGTGGATCAAATTGAGTAAAGGGTTCGTTCAAAAATTTTGGCGAAAGCCTCAGGCGAATCGTTTCTGATTTTCCTGCGGGGATGGTGACATCAAAATTAAAAGCTGCTTTTGTTCCTTTTGGAATGCGATGGATGGAATCCAATTCATGAATGATATAGTTGTTGAAGCCGTCTTTGAAAACCCCTGGCTGATCATATCCATATAATTTGCCTGTGTTGGTTTCGTTCTCACAAAAAAGAACGGGGGCTGTGCCATCCGCAAACAAATAAAAATCACCTAAGTCGCGATGGGAGATTTTAATGTTGTTGTCATCATCGCGGTACATTTCAGGTTTGTAATCGTCATAGCCCCACGCCCACGTATTGCGAAACCAAATTTGAGGGAGCACATTTAGGCTCGCATTCTCTGAGCCCCGATTAAAAACGGTGATCTTGATCAGCAAATCATTTTCATCGGCTTTGGCATATTCCATAAACACATCAAAGTATTTATCTTCATTGAAAATGCCTGTGTCGATCAATTCAAACTCCGCATCCAGCTTTCCTCTTCTCCTATTTTCATCTACTAGCCACGCATACGGAAATTCATTTTGAGGATATTTGTAAAGCATCTTCATGTAAGAATGCGTGGGCGTGCTATCGAGGTAGTAATAATGATCTTTGCAATCCTCGGCATGATTCCCCTCATTACCAGTCAATCCAAAAATACGTTCCTTTAAAATGGGGTCTTTCTTATTCCATAACGCAATAGAAAAATTTAGTAACTGCTTATCATCGCTCATCCCACCGATACCCTCTTCGCCCCAGCGATAGGCCTTACTCCGAGCTGCATCATGAGAAACAAACTCCCATGCGTTGCCATGCGGGCTGTAATCTTCACGCACCGTTCCCCATTGCCGCTCAGTAAGGTAAGGGCCCCACTTACGCCAGTTTTTTTTCTTGTCGCGGTCTTCAATGAGGCGTTGTTTTTCGGCAGTCATAGGTCAGTTTGTTATTAGTTAATTTAAAAATTAGAAGATGATTGGTTTTATAATCATTCGTAAAAAATTAACAATCTCAAAAAATGATTCTGGACTGAAGAATTGTGAAACAAGCAATTAGCTCACTAGATCAGTTAATCAAGAGATAGTCAATCAAGAGATCGTAAAATAAACAAACTATTTATTCTTCTTTTTCTTCAGGTCGCGGATGAACCTCGCCCAATTCAATGGGTTCAAGAAAGGATTGTAGATCGGACGAAATTTATCGCCAGCCGAGTTCGACCATTGATCGATATAATACCGATAGTTGCCCATTCCATCCATGGGTGTAGTGCGCGCCATCAATGCAAGCATCTCAGAATTCAAAGCCTTTTGATCCATTCCGTTATCGAGCGGAATATTCATGGCAAGTACTGCTTCTTTAAAAAGTTCTTCAGTGGGTATTCCATATACCACGGCCGCATCAAGGATCGTAAGATCAGGTGCCAATTCAACAAAGATCGTCCACGAGTCTTTAGGTAAATCTGGAACGATATAACTTGCTCTCTTATAACCGACTGAACTAAAAACAACACTATCTCCTACCAAAACGGGCAATGTGAAAAATCCCGATGAACTGGAAGGGGTACCTCTACCTGCTTTTGGCACATAAATATGCACACCGGGCAAAACATTGGTTGCCGTATCGGTAACGAATCCAGAAAGCTGAACAACTCTCCGCTGATTTTGAGCATACGCATTGCCGCCCCAACCCAAAAGCGAGAAAACAGTAAAAATTGTGATTAGGCCCTTCATATATCTTGGCAAAGGTAAAGATTCATATCAATTGTTAGCTTTATCTTCGCAACATCTTTTAGGCGATTTTTATGCCGAAATGTGGCTTTCAACCAAAATGATGATCGAATGTTTGATAAAGTTCTAAATCGGTGACACAAGCTCTATTAATATAATGAGATTAAAGCACTTTAATATAGAGCTGGGCGCGCAAATTTTCTTGGCCAGTTCAGACACCTCGCGGCTGCGCATCCTCAACCTCATCTTGACCAATGGCGAAATGTGCATCACCGATCTAGAGCACATCTTGGAGTTCACACAAACAAAAACCTCCCGTCACCTATTGTATTTAAAAAATTCAGGTATTCTCACCTCACGCAAAATCAACCAGTGGGCGTTCTATCAAATCAAAGACGAAGTGTTTGACCTAGTAAAACAAATTTTGCAATTCGTGAGCCGCGACCCAGTAATGCAACAGGATCAACAGATTTTTAAAACCTTGTATAGCAATCGCGAACTCTCGCTGAACAAGTTGCAGATGAAACCAATTAGCTTTTAGTCTCTAGGAAGTAATAAAATTCTTTAAGCCCATCTCAACAAAAAAGGATTGGCCATTTGACCAATCCTTTTTTGAATTTTGAAATTCAAGAGACTAAGCAAACCTCTTTGCCACCTCACTCCAGTTCACCACATTCCAAAAAGCAGTGCAATAATCTGGTCTGCGATTTTGATAGTTCAAATAGTAAGCATGTTCCCACACATCCAATCCTAAGAGTGGAGTGCCTTTTACTTCAGCAACGTCCATCAACGGATTATCTTGATTAGGGGTTGAAGTGATCGCCAATTTTCCATCAGCACCTTTTATCAACCAAGCCCAACCAGAACCGAAACGAGTTGTAGCTGCAGTATTGAATTTAGTTTTAAACTCTTCAAAGTTTCCGAAAGCAGCGTTGATGGCTTCGGCCAATACACCTGTTGGTGCGCCACCAGCATTCGGTGCCATGATCGTCCAGAAAAGACTGTGGTTGTAATGACCACCACCATTGTTGCGCACTGGCATTGGGTGCTTAGAGATGTTCTTGCAAATTTCTTCGATGCTCAAATTTTCTTCTGGCTTGCCAGCTAGTGCATTGTTCAAATTAGTAACATAAGCGTTGTGGTGTTTGCCATGATGGATTTCCATCGTGCGGGCATCAATGTGTGGCTCCAGTGCATTGAATGCATAAGGTAGCGCGGGAAGTGTAAAGGCCATAATTAATTATTTAAGATTTGTGATTTAA
Source organism: Cyclobacteriaceae bacterium (assembly GCA_043777495.1). GTDB lineage: Bacteria > Bacteroidota > Bacteroidia > Cytophagales > Cyclobacteriaceae > ELB16-189. The sequence continues at coordinate 101,984 of JAYWHU010000112.1, forward strand.
GATTTTATAGATTCAAATATAACAAGCATTTTTGGTAATCAGTAATGCGTAATAAGTTATCAACTATCCATTACCACACAATTTGTCAATTGCCCATTTGTCAATTGTCAACTCCCTTGCCAATGCCTGTGCCCAATGCCTACTAATACTTCCTTACCAACTCCCCCAGCGTCTTCAGCCCCTTATCAATCTTGTCGCTCCACGGTGCGCCATAGCTCAGTCTAAAATAATTATGGAACTGCCCCTGCGAAGAAAAAATTTGTCCGGGCGCAATACCAATGTTATGTTTCAGTGCGCGCTTGTGCAGTTTGTAGCTGTCAATTTTTTTATTCAACTCTACCCACAGCACAAAACCACCTTGTGGGCGGGTAACGCGTGTGTCTTCAGGAAAATATTCGCACACAGCTTGCAAGTAGCGAAGGCATTGTGTGTGCAGTGCTTTGCGCAAGTGGCGAAGATGTAACTCATATCTTCCGTTCTGTAAAAAATGTGCAATGGCTGCTTGTGCCAATGTGTTAGTTGAAACATTGTGCATGCGCTTAATGCTCAAAACTTTTTCTTTGAACTTGCCCGGCACTGCCCAACCAATGCGATAACCAGGCGCAAGTGATTTTGAAAACGACCCACAGTGCAGCACCAATCCTTTTTTATCAAACGACTTGCAAGTTTTTGGTCTGCTTTTGCCAAAATACATTTCACCATAAATATCATCTTCTATCAGTGGTATTTCCTTTTTTGCCAACATCTCTACCAACTGCTTTTTCTTTTCATCAGGTATGCAACTGCCAACGGGGTTATTGAAATTGCAAACGAACAAACACGCTTTGATATTAAATTTCGGAATCGCTTTCTCCAAATAATTGATGTCGATACCCGTGATCGGGTCAGTAGGCACCTCCACTACTTTCAATCCTAAACTCTCCATCACTCTAAAAATCCCATAGAACGTTGGGCTCTCCGCTGCCACGGCATCGCCTGGCTTTGTCACCGCCCGCAAGCAAAACGACAACGCCTCCATGCAACCGGCAGTCACTACCACATCTTGCTCGCTCAGCGCACCGCCCCAGTTGAAACTCAACTTCGCAATCTGTTGCCGTAGCACTTCATTCCCTTGAATATGTTCATAGCCGAGGCAATGATCGTCCGAATGATGCAGCGAATGCATCACCGACTTATTCAGCTTTGCCGCAGGCAACAAACTTGGATCGGGTGCGCTTAGTGAGAATGAAGTAAGCTTGGGCGAGCGCAAATCGTAATATACACTCGTGATCATTTCATCAATGCTAATGGGCGATGCCTCGTTGGTCGGCTCGCAGCAGGTAGGAATATCAAATGTATCTCGCGGAGAAAATTTCACATAGTAGCCCGACTGTGGCCGCGCCTCAATCAAGCCCTTGCTCTCCAAATGGTAGTACGATTGAAAAGCCGTACTCAAACTAATCCCTTGCTCTTTGCTAAGCGTGCGCACCGATAAAAGTTTGTCGCCCACCCGCAACGATTTTTTTTCAATGAGTTGCTCAATGCGCTCGGCCACTTCAAGGTACAAATGATCTGCTTTTATTTCCATACAAAAAAATTTAAAAGTTACGCGGCTTGCCCACCGTAGCTTCAGTGAAGGTGCGGCCTGGCCCCGCGAAACGCAGTGGGCCACCGGGTTATCCGCTACAAGCTCCCTCGTTTGTCTGCGAGCGGAGTTTATCCCGAGCGCAGTCGGGAGGCTTTCCGCTTCTATCCCTGGCCGAACGGAACTTCGTAGTTCATAGCTCTTCACAAAACTAGTGGTGGGGCGGCCGCCAAGGCGTGCCCCC
>JAYWHU010000113.1:0-2625 GCA_043777495.1 Cyclobacteriaceae bacterium
ACCACTTGGAGTGGTGGCACGACTTTCTCTTGGCCAGGCCGCCAAAAAAACTGTACGAAATTTTTCAATGCTTTGATAGGCGGGGATTGTATATTGGACAAACTCACTTATTTTCATAAAAATTTACTGTATGATCAAAGAAGATGATGGCTATGGCAAACTATTCAGCATTCCTGTAATAGTGGCTGCCCTCGGTTATTTTGTTGACATCTATGATTTGTTGCTCTTCACCATTGTGAAAGCACCGAGTATGCGCGGGGTGGGTGCTACTGACGCAACTATGTTGGCCGATAGCACGCAGGTGATCAACTGGCAAATGACAGGGCTGTTGATTGGCGGAATTGCATGGGGCGTGTTGGGCGATAAGAAGGGGAGACTCTCGGTGTTGTTTGGTTCCATCATTTTATATTCTGTCGCCAATTTTGTTACAGGGTTTATCGAAACTGTAGATCAATATGCTACGTGCCGCTTTGTGGCAGGTCTTGGATTGGCTGGCGAGTTGGGCGCAGGCATCACACTTGTGAGTGAGTTGCTTCCTAAAAAATGGCGAGGCGTTGGCACTTCATTGGTTGCGGGCATAGGACTGTTTGGTGCGGTAGCCGCGTACTTTACATTTCACCTCACACAAGATTGGCGGCTGTGCTACAAAATTGGTGGCGGGCTGGGCATCTTGCTTCTTTTGCTGCGCGTGAAAGTGGCTGAGTCAGGCATGTTCAACACCGTGAAAGAACTGAATGTGAGCAGAGGAAATTTTTTTATGTTTTTTCAAAACGCCACGCGCTTTAGAAAATATTTGCTGGCGATTTTAATTGGCTTGCCCACTTGGTTTGTGATTGGGATTTTGGTTAACCAAAGCGATCGGTTTGCTGCGAAAATGTTCGGAAGCACTACACTTGATTCGGGTCGCTCCATCATGTTTGCTTACGCGGCTATTGCTACTGGCGATATTCTCATTGGATTGATCAGTCAATATTTTAAAAGTAGAAAGAAAGCACTCTTGCTTTTTTATGGCATCATGATTTTGGCGTTGTTGTTTTTCTTCAGCAGCTACAACAATAGTGATACCACGATGTACGCGGTGTGCGGAGTGCTTGGTTTCTCCACAGGTTTCTGGGCAATTTTTGTAACGATGGGTGCAGAGCAATTTGGCACAAACTTGCGAGCCACTGCCGCCACTACCATCCCCAACATGGTGCGTGGTGTGTTGCCGTTGATGAATATGCTGTTCCTCACTTTATTTCAAAAAAGTTGGGGCTGGGATATAATCAAGAGTGGCATTGTTACAGGAGCGATTACCGTTGCTATCACGTTGGTTGCTTTCTACTTTACAGAGGAGACGTTTAGTAAAGACCTCGATTTTGTTGAGAAGGAGTAGAAAAACCCTAAAAAAAACCGTTTTTTTCTTCTAAACGATTTAATAACATACACCACATAATAAGAACCCAGCTTTATTGGTATTTTGGCAGATTAGATTTGGTGAGGTATGGAATGGTTTTATGATTTCTTTATCAAGAGGCTCAAGAATATCGAGGAAGACTATTCGAGGGCACGCCTTATCATTAATTTCTCTTTAGTAGAAATAGGCATAAACATAACCTATATTCTGGCGCATGATCGATTCAATTTTCATGCACCTACTTTAGCCTACATCCTTTTCTGTGCTGCGGTTGTTTCATCGCTCGTTGTTTTCCGAATGGGCCTGCGATTGTCTGCTATGGCTCATAGCTCAGTGGTTATCCTATGGGTAGGTTTACTCATTGGAATTGCTTACTCGGGCGGCATCTACTCTGTTATGCTGCCTTGGGTAGCCATGATGCCCATTATGGCTAATCTATTGATAGACCAAACCACTGCCAAATGGTGGGGCGCAATTTCTTGTGTTACAATTGTGTTCTTCATGTTTTTTTTTAGAGACCAACAGATCACCCTAGATGAGTTTGCCGACTGGAGATCTCTATTCAATCATATCGGGCTGATTCTGGCGATTTCCATATTCACTTACTTATTCAGCATTTCAAAAACAAAGTTGCTGAAAGTAATAAAAATCAGCAACAGTGATTTAAAAGAACAAAAAGAGGAAGTGATTGCACAAAATGAGGAATTGACTCAGCAACGAAATGAGATTGCTGCACAGCGTGATCATATTGAAAGGCAAAACAAAGTACTTCGCGAACAGAATTTGCTGGTAGAAAAGATGAATGACGAGTTGGCAAAGAAAGCTCAGGAGATCTTTAACCGTAATGCTGCTATAGAAAAACACTGGCACACCCTTTTAGAGATTTCAAAAAGCCGAAGCATCAACTTTGGTGACTTTGAGGAGGCTCTAAAGTATATTGTTAAGACGGTAGCTGAGAGTTTGGCAACCGATCGTGTGAGCATTTGGCAATGTGAACCTGACCGTAGAAGTATAAAATGTTTGGTTCTTTATGAATTAAATGAAGCGAGGTATACCCAGCAAGAAGAATTGTTGGCGAAAGATTTCCCTCGCTATTTTGAGGCCCTGCAAGAAGAAGTAGTTATTCCTGCTGATGATGCAGAGACGGATTCACATACCTTTGAGTTCAAGGAAGCCTATCTAAAGCCTCATCATATTGAATCGATGATGGATACACCTTATTTTCTAGA
>JAYWHU010000114.1:0-103531 GCA_043777495.1 Cyclobacteriaceae bacterium
CAAGCACCGGTGGATGATCGAACTGCTCTTCAAACAGATCAAGCAGAACTTCCCGTTGAACTATTTTTGGGGCGAAAGCGAGAACGCCATCCGCATCCAAATCTATTGTGCCCTCATTGCACAAGTGCTCATGGTGGTGATCGCCAAAAAAGCAGAAACCAAAAGATCGTTCACCAGCATCCTCACCGTGGTGCGACTGCACATCATGAGCTATGTGGAACTTTTTGCGTTTTTAAAAGACACCTACAAGGCATGGAGGAGTTCGCACAGCCCACCGCTGGGCAACAAGTTGGGCATTGAACTAAGCCTTGGTTTTAACTGAGGGGGTCGCTTTTCCAAAATTTCAAAACAATGTGAAACCACTACCAAAATGAAGTTATTTTTCTGTTCTATATTTTAGTCGGACAACAGTGTATTACTATCTATGATTTCGGTCTTATGAATAGACTGAAAGTCATTAGACAAAAAGTACCTAATAACTTTATTAGGTTTCCCTTCGAGCGCATTCTGAATACCTATTATTGTATTTCTGTATAGCTCAATTCCATCCAAGCCTTTGGATGAAACACTATCATCACTCATTTTGATTGTCTCAACAACATTGCTTTTAATATCGACTCGTTGTAATCCATTGTCTGTAGCAACTAACAAATAGTTATCATTTGGCGAAATGGTTATCCCATTTGGATAGGCAAATGGTTTGTTCAGTTTTAGTTTGATTGGCTCTTTCATTGACATACTCCACTTCCAAATACAATGGCCATAAGTATCTGTGATGTAAATGGAGCCATCGCGGGAGATCACTAGATCATTAAAAAATCGTTTGATCGTATCTAGCGGATAAGAAATTTTCTTCAACAATTTCTTTGTCTTAAGATCATAAGCAAATATGCCTGCGCTGAAATTTTTGCCAATGATGTTTCCTGAACAAGCCCAGAGAATTCTTCTTTTGATATCTACATGAAGCCCTACGCCACCCATGAATCCGTCTTGATTGCTTTCGATAAAATCGGATACGCCTTGCCCTGAGATTTTAACAATTTTGTTTTTGAAAATGCTGCTCATGTAAAAATCTTTTGTGAGCGGATCGAAGGCGATGCCTTCGGGGATTAAATCCTTTTCGGGGATATCAAAGGCAATCTCTTGCGAGAAGGAGACTGAAGTAGTGAATAGGAAGAAAAGAATTGTTCCAAGTTTTCTCAAAAATTGTTTTGGTTTTTCGCTGACCATTATCTTATATCACCTTTTTAATACAATAGCTAAGATGAAGGAACTTCTGCACATCACCAATGAATTCATTAAAAAGTTTGTGATGGCAATCGTTTAGTAGTTTAATGAGATTGGCCAAGGTGTGTTACGATTGGAAAAGCACATCCATCGTTAAATCATTTTGCACCACACTACCAGAGTGTTGGTTGCTGGTGACACCAAATGTTGTGATCATTGTTAAAAATACTGCCTTACGTGTTTGCGTTTCAGATTTAAAGCATCCCATCTTATTCCGTAGTTCATCCGCATATTTTTTACAGATGATGAAAGGATTGATGGAGAATTTCATTTCACAAAGGTTAATCACTTGATCTCTGCGGTCAATGATAAGGTCTATCTGTGCACCTTGTTTGTCACTTGCGCTTCGCCATGAGGAGACCTGCGTTTGCATGCCGCTAATTCCCAAAGCCTGTTGGAGCTGCTGAATATGATACAGACACACTTGCTCAAAAGCATAACCACTCCAAGCTCTATGCGTGGGGCTATCAATCATTTTTATCCATTGATTTTTCCCTCCTCTATTTTGACGGAATAAAAATTTTAAATAGAACAAGGAGTAAAAGTCGCTCAGTTGATAGAGCGTGTTCCTGCTTGCTTTTCCAAAAGGCACATAAGAAGTGATAAAGCCGCTCTCTTCTAATTCTTTCAATAGCCGACTGAGCCCTCCGCCATTCGATAAGCCAGAGAGAGAAGCAATTTCTCCCCGTAACAAACCTTTGGCTTTGGTTGCTAAAGTCTTTACAATACTCAAGTGTCTTTCGGGCTGATTAAACAGTGATTGAAATACAGCATGAAATTCGTTTTGCAATAAGCCGCCTTCAGAAAAGCAAACCTCTTCAATAATTTGCGCAGCACTTCTGCCTCTGCTCACGGTCTCCCAGTAAAAAGGTATTCCACCCAGCACCATGTACAATTGAATGATTTGGTAAGCATCAAGGGCTATTTTTCTTTTTTGTAAAAACAGACTGCATTCACGCAAGGTGAAAGGCTCTATCTTCATTCTGTAGGTCACGCGGTTATATAATCCACCTTTGTTGTGGATGAGTTTAGTCAACATCCAAGAAGCGGCCGAACCGCACACGATTAAAAAGATATCTTTACGTGCAGAAGCCCAACTATTCCAAAAGTGCTCAAGTGCCTGTAGAAATCGTGCGTTGGGTGTATCAAACCAAGGCAGTTCATCAATAAAAATAATTTTTTTCTTTTGTTTCGATTTTTCCAAATGCTCTATCAATTGCTGGAAAGCATATAGCCAATTCTCGGGCATATCCCATTTTTTTTTGCTGTACTTTTTCAAGGCCAAGTTGAAATTGATCAACTGCTCGTTCACAGATACATTAGCTACACCTGTGACGTAAAAAGCAAATACCTCTCTATACAAAGCTTTGATGAGATATGTTTTGCCTACTCTTCTCCTGCCATAGAGAGCCAGAAATTCGGCTTTCGATGAGCTTTCTAATTTCAGAATCTTCGCTGCTTCACCCTCTCGGCCAATAAAATCCATAAGTATCTATTTTTGACTTGGCTATAAATGTACTTTTTTTACTACTTATAGCCAAATCGAATTATAGCCTTCATCCAACGTCTATTAAGAATATCTATAAAAATCTTGCCTTTGACTACTTCAACCTACTACCTTCTACAAAAAGAGAAGGCCAAGCGGAATTTTTAGAAATACGCTAAGTTATTATAAGAACTGTTTTTGAGATCATAACGAAAAATCTATCTATAAGCAAACTAGTGGCTTGGCTCTAAATATAGTTTTTCAGCCATTTATAGCCAAGTCAAAATAAGTAGGCAAGATTAATTAACTCGGAGATTTAATCCTTTTCTGGAATTTCAAAGGCGATTTCTTGCGAGAAGGAAACCGAAGTAGCGAATAGAAAGAGAAGAGTCCATTTCATAAAGACAAACTTTGTAAGTAACGTCAGCCAGGGATGGAGGCATTGTTGGAGCCCGAAATGGATATGTGCGCTGGGTGGCGACTGCCGACAGCCCGATGCTCCGCCTAGGCGGACGCCTCGCGGGGCAGGCTGCAAAATATTTTCATCGTTACCACCAAGTCAATGGGAACTTAATCTCATTGACTGAATCAACAACCAAGTCTGGTTTAAAAGCGTAGCGAGCGAGATTTTCACGTTTTGTAATTCCGCTCAAAACCAAAATAGTTTTGTAGCCCATCTGCACGCCTCCGCGAATGTCGGTGTCCATAGTGTCTCCAATAATGGTTGTCTCTGCTGTTTCTAAACCCAACGCTTTGCGAGCGGAGCGCATCATCACGGGACTTGGCTTGCCGACTACAAAAGCGCGGACACCTGTTGCTTCTTCAATCATTGCGCTAGTGGCTGCGATACCTAAATTATCCCATCCTTTTTTCTTAGGCGATGGGTCGCGATTGGTGATCACGAATTTAGCCCCCGCTAAAACCATATCCACAGCCTTCTGCACCATCTCTAAAGTAAAATTTCTTCCTTCGCCAAGCACTACAAAATCAGGATCTGAGTTGACCAATGTAATTCCATTCTCGTGCAAGCTGGAAATCAAACCGCCTTCGCCCAATACATACGCAGTGCCTCCAGGTATTTGGCTCGCTAAGAATTTTCCTGTGGCCATGGCGCTTGTGTAAACATGATCTTCGCTTACTTTAATACCGAGCTTTTCCAATTTGCGCACGGCATCTACCCTCGTTCTCTGACTATTATTCGTCATGAACATAAAAGGGATTTTTTGTTCTAACAACCTTGCGATGAATTTATCTGCACCGGTTATTAAAGCATCACCGCTATAAATAACCCCGTCCATGTCAATCAATAAGCCTTGTGCCATTTTTATTAATTAAGTTAATGCCAAATATAAAGCTATTGATTTGCTTGCGCCACGATTTCTCTAAACATTGCCATCTCTAATTCATGAAACAGTCTCTTCTGGTCATTTTTAAAATGATAATTTGATGATAGCTTAACAATCACTATATCCTTTTTCGGGTCGATGTAAATAAATTGATCATAGATGCCTTGCGCGTTGAACTCGCCTTGGCTTCCTTCGGGAATCCACCATTGAAAGCCGTAGCCATCCCTTAATACTGCGCTCTCACGTTTTCCTGGCATTACATGAGGAGCATCGGGTGTGATGGAAGCCAATACCCAATCTTTTGGAACGATTTGTTTGCCTTTCCATTTTCCTGTGTCTAAATAAATTTGTCCGATCTTCGCATAATCTCTTGCAACAGCATTCAAGCCACCCAAGGCGAACTCCATTCCTGATTTGTCTACAATCCAAAATGCTTCTGCCTCGGGGCCGATCTGTGACCAAAGTTTATCGTTCATGTATTGCGTGATTGATTGACCTGTCGCCTTGGTAAGAATCATCCCCAACACTTGAGTATCGATGCTCACATAATGATTGAATGTGCCTGGCTCTCGCTCTCTTTTTAATGTTTTAGCAAAGTCGGCCATGGGCATGCCCAATGCAAAATATCTGCCCATGATATTGATGTCAGAATTGAAATCCCCATAGTCTTCGTTGAAGCCAACGCCAGATGACATTTGCAAAACATCTTTGATGCGAACCTTATCATAACCAGTACCCGCAAACTCTGGCAAGTAATCAGTGACGGTTTGTTCGATGCTTTTGATCTTCCCTTCTGAGATAGCAATACCAAACAACGCAGAAATCACTGACTTGGACATTGACCACGCGATGTGATGACCATCTACTGTAAACCCATTTCCGTAATATTCATACCGCATGGTATCATGCTGAATAATCAAGAGTGCATCTGTTAGCGTAAAATCCAAGAATGCCATTGTGTTTACCACTGAATCCTTCAACTGAAAATTTTCAGGCAATGAATAAGGCTTGATACCGACAGGAAATGGATCGGAATGGTCTGGCTGTGGCACGGTGCTAGTATTAAAGATATGATTTACACCTTTGAAATTTTCTGAGATATTGTCTTTATCAAAAAAGGTAAGGACTTTATATAGTCGCTTTGCTTCTTGGCGATAGAATAAGATTACAATAATTGATGCGAGGGTGATAACTCCGATTAGGCCAACTAAAATTTTACGCAAGAGCTTCATATTCTAGGATTAAAACACCTCAAGGTATACAAATAAGAAATAAAAAGATATAGAAATCTAGATCATTAGGGCTTTTAACCAGTTATTGATGACTCCGTAAATAGTGCTTATCTTTGCTATGCCAACAATAATTTTATGAAAGAAGTAACAATACAAGTGCCTGACAAAAAGTATGGACTATTCCTAGAACTAATGAAGAGTCTATCGTTTGTGAAAAAAGTAAAAACTGTTGATGATGAGCCCACCAAAGAAGAAATTTTGGACGGCATCAGACAAGCAGTGAAGGAAGTGAATTTAATAAAGCAAGGGAAATTAAAGGCGAGACCCATTCAAGAGCTATTGGATGAGCTATAAAGTCCTTACAATCCCATACTTTGATCAACGGGTCAAAAGATTATCGAAAAAATTTCCCTCGATCAAGGGCGATATTCAAGAGTTAGTAAAATCACTTATTGAGAATCCATTTCAAGGTGACTCACTAGGGAAAAATTCATTTAAGATTCGACTCCAAATTACTTCAAAAGGAAAAGGAAAAAGTGGTGGAGCTAGAGTTATCACTCATTTGTACGTTGAAAACTCGATTATCTATCTACTCACAATCTATGATAAGTCTGATAAATCCACCATCTCAAATCAAGAACTTATTGCTTTGATCAAGCAAATTGGAAGCTAACCCTTACACCAAATACTCAAACAAATTCTCGTTCTGGTTCACCAGCGTGTAATTCAGTTTGGAAGCATCCATCCGCTCGATCAGCAAATTAAAATCATCTTTGGATTTCACTTCAATACCGATCAAAGCCGGCCCTGTTTCTTTGTTGTGCTTTTGAATAAACTCAAAGCGTACAATATCATCATTCGGGCCGAGGATGTGATTGACAAATTCTTTCAGCGCGCCTGGTCGTTGTGCAAAGCGAACGATGAAATAATGCTTGAGGCCTTCGTATAATAGAGAGCGCTCTTTGATTTCTTGCATGCGATCGATGTCATTGTTGCCACCGCTCAAAATACAAACTACTTTCTTCCCTTTGATTTGATTAGCGTACTGATCGAGTGCGGCTATTGACAAAGCACCTGCGGGTTCAGCTACAATCGCATCTTCATTATAAAGTTGAAGGAGCGTTGAGCTCACTTTACCTTCTGGCACCAGCAGCATATCAGCCAGTATGTCCTTACAAATCTCAAACGTAAGATCGCCTACTTTTTTCACAGAAGCTCCATCTACAAATCGCTGGATCGACTCCAACATCACGGGCTTACCAGCTTTTAATGCTTCTTTCATGGAAGGCGCACCTTGCGGCTCTACGCCAATGATTTTTGTCTGTGGGGAGTACGTTTGGAAATAACTTCCAAGTCCTGCTGACAATCCACCGCCACCCACAGGAACAAAAACAAAATCAATGCTCGATTGCTCTTCTAAAATTTCTTTGCCCACCGTCCCCTGGCCTTCCATCACCTTCACATGATTAAAGGGTGGAATAAACACACAATTCTTTTGCTCAGTAAATTCTATTGCGTGTGCTTGACAATCATCAAAGGTATCACCGATCAAAACAACCTCAATATTATCGCCCCCAAACATCTTTACTTGGTTGATCTTTTGCTTGGGCGTGATGGCCGGCATATAAATCACTCCTTTAATATTAAGTGCTTTGCAAGAAAATGCTACCCCTTGCGCATGATTGCCTGCGCTCGCGCACACCACACCGCGATTGCGTTGTTCTGCATTCAAACTCGAAATTAAATTATAAGCTCCACGAATTTTATACGAACGCACGATTTGTAAATCCTCGCGCTTCAAATACACTTCACATCCAAACTTTTCAGATAGCTTGCGATGAAACTGCAACGGAGTTTTTAATACCACAGACTTCAGCACTTTGTAGGCAGAGTCAATGTCCAGTGTTTGTTTTTTTAGTTCAACCATATTTTTTTAAAGTAGGCAAAGGCAATAAGCAAAAGGCAAGAGGCAAATTGCCTTTTGCCTCTTGCTTATTGCCTTTTATTTTCTAACCGCTACTATAATCCCTGTCGACCAAACTTGTTTTGTTAACGATAAATCAGTTCGTTTTTCTAAAACACTAACAAGATTGATTGCCTTTTCCTGATGACCATCTGGCCAGTTGGGTTGGGGCAGCATGTCATCAATGATGTAAAGACCACCTTTCTTCAACATAGAAAGTGCATCATCTAACAGAAGATATTTTCCATGCCATGTATCAGCAAATATGTAATCGTATTTTTGGTTCTTATTTTTCACCATCCACTCACCCCCATCAGAACAGACAAGGCCCAATCGTCTATCATTACCTAAAAAAGATTGAGCGATCTCTAAAAATTTTGGATCGTTGTCAACTGATGTTAGCGTTGAGTCAGTATCCATCCCATCCAATATCCACGATGTAGAAAGACCCGTTCCAGTGCCTAATTCCAGAAACTTGCCCGCAGGTTTTGAACATGCCAGCGTTCGCAGCAAAGAACAAGTCAGCACATCCGAAGCCATGGTGAAGCCAGATTCTTTGGTGGCCTCGTCAATGGCATTGTAGGCTTTTGGAAACTGATGATTAATCTCTTGAGTCATTTCTTAAAAATTGACAGTTGACAAATGCGCAATTGACAAAGTTGGGGCTATCCGTCATAGGGGTGAATAACACTGATATGGCCTTCTTGCCTAGCTGATTCTAGGGGGAGAAGGCCAACCTTAGTAGAGAATCATTTGTAAAAATACTCTCCACCTTACTACCTTATTTTACTCCTCGATCGACAAAATAATAAGGTAATAAAGGTCGGGCACGATTTCATAGAATGATTTCTCTACTAAGGTTAAAGCCTACATTTAAAACTGACAATTAAAATTTTACCCACCTACATTTTATATAGACAGCTTTGTCAACCGAATCATTGTCAACTGTCAATTTGAATTAGTTTATCATGCTCGCTTCCGCTTTCTCCTTCTCAGGTCTCAATGCGCGTACAGCCGCACCAGCTTGCCACAATTCGCTCTCGCGCACTTCTTTCAATTCTTCTGCCAACTTCTCGCGATAGTCAGGTTTGCTGCACGTTTCAATCGTGCGCTTTGCTTCTGCACCACTGGCTACGCTATCATACAATTCTTTGAATACAGGAAGTGTAGCTGCCTTGAATTTCTTTTTCCAATCCAATGCACCACGTTGTGCAGTGGTAGAACAATTTGCATACATCCAATCCATTCCGTTCTCAGCCACCAGTGGCATCAAACTTTGTGTCAACTCTTCTACTGTTTCGTTAAACGCTTCTGAAGGTGAATGTCCTTTTGAGCGAAGCACTTCATATTGCGCTTCAAATATTCCTGCGATGGCGCCCATCAACGTGCCGCGCTCACCTGTCAAGTCAGAGTAAACTTCTTTTCTAAAATCTGTTTCAAACAAATAACCTGCACCTACACCAATACCTAGTGCAATCGCTTTTGTTTTTGCATTTCCTGTTGCATCTTGAAACACCGCGTAGCTTGCATTGATACCCTTGCCTTGCAAGAACAATCTGCGAACAGAAGTACCAGAGCCTTTTGGAGCTGCCAAAATTACATCTACATCAGCTGAAGGGATAATACCCGTTTGCTCTTTAAATGTGATACCAAATCCATGAGAGAAATATAAGGTCTTACCTTTTGTGATGTATGGTTTGATGGTCGGCCACAGTGCAATTTGCCCAGCATCAGAAAGAAGAAACTGAATAATCGTTCCTCTTTTTACCGCTTCTTCAATATCAAACAATGTTTCTCCGACAACCCAGCCATGTGCAACCGCTTTATCCCAAGTCTTAGAACCCTTGCGCTGGCCAACAATTACGTTGAACCCATTGTCGCGCAAGTTCAGTGCTTGCGCAGGCCCCTGCACACCATATCCAATGATCGCGATGGTTTCATTTTTCATAACATCCAATGCTTTTTCCATCGGAAATTCTTCGCGCGTTACTACTTCTTCCATCGTACCTCCAAAATTGATCTTTGCCATTTTATTTTTGTGTTTATGTTTAGTTTAAAAAGAATTCAGAATATAAAATCAGAAGTTAGAAGTCGGAAGTCAGAATTTGCCTACTGATTACCGCTTACCTTTTACCACTTACCTCTTACTATTTACCGTTTACCTACTTCTAGTCAACATCCACAATCCGCTCACTTAATTCAAAGTAAACATGACTTCCTTCATGCGACCGCACATTTTCTACCTCAATCAATTTCTCCAACTGTACAGAAACTTTCTCGATCATATCCGGTGTGGTGAACAACAACATAATCACACCGCCCCTACGAAAATCATTTTCATTCTCATGCGCCATCAACTTCTTGATGCGCACCCGCCTGCGGTTGAGTATATTAATGATCCTGTTCAACACAGAAAAATTATTATCAGCCGCTACTTCCAATGTGAAATCTTGTTTCATTTTTTCAAGTCTATTTTAAAAGAAGTCAGAAGATAGAAGTCAGAATTCAGAATTTGCCTAACGACCACTTCCCATTTCTTAAACGCAAAGCACCCAGAAGTTCGCAGGGGTTTTGCGTTTTGCTTATTGCCTATTTCTTAACCGGTATTTCCAAAATCACTTCCCCCACTCCCGCGCCCGCAGGCACCATCGGGAACACGTTGTCTTCTTTGCCCACCACTACTTCCAAAAAATAAGAAGTCTTCGCGTCAAGCATTTCTTGCATGGCCGTCTCCAACTCTTCGCGCTTCTCTACTTTTTTTGCAGTGATGCTGTATGCTTCCGCAATCTTCACAAAATTGGGATTGTCCATTTCTGTAAATGAGTAGCGTTTGCTGTGGAACAGTTGCTGCCATTGGCGCACCATGCCTAGGAAGTTATTGTTCAACACCAAAATTTTTACAGGAATTTTATACTGCATGATGGTGCCCAATTCTTGTATAGTCATTTGATAGCCGCCATCACCAATCACCGCCACTACTTGCTTCTGAGGCATCGCCAACTTAGCACCCATCGCAGCAGGAAGTGCAAAGCCCATTGTGCCAGCACCACCTGAGGTAACATTGGTACGTGGGTTTTTGTATTTGTAATAACGTGACGTCACCATTTGGTGCTGACCTACATCGGTCACCACAATCGCTTCCCCGTTTGTTTTGTTAGATAAGCAATTGATTACCTCGGCCATCATCAATTCTTCACACTTTGGATTGAATTCATCCTTTACCACTTTCTCAAATTCGATCTTATCCATCGCATGAAAACTTTCTACCCATTCCGTATGGATTTTCTCTTCGCATTTTTCTGTAAGGGCTTTCAACGCTTCTTTTGCATCGGCTAGAATGAAAGCATCGGTCTTTATGATCTTATTGATCTCCGCTTTGTCGATGTCGATATGAACAACTTTGGCTTGCTTGGCGTACTTGCTCACATTGCCCGTCACACGATCATCAAAGCGCATGCCTATGCCAATTAATACATCGCATTCATTGGTATTTACGTTGGGGCCATAGTTGCCGTGCATGCCCAAGTAACCTACATAGTTGGGATGATCTTGTGGAAACGCTCCGAGACCCAGTAGTGTAGACGCAACAGGTATTCCTGTTTTTTCAGAAAAAGCAATGAGTTCTTTTGAAGCGCCTGATAGTAATATACCCTGACCGGCTAAAATATATGGACGCTTCGCTTTGTTGATTAATTCAGCGGCAGCATCTATTTGTGTATTTTGCAAAACAGGTTTGGGTTTGTACGTGCGAATATGTTCGCAACGTTCGTACTCAAACTCTTCGATCAATTCGTTCTGCGCATTTTTAGTAATGTCTATTAGCACGGGGCCTGGCCTTCCTGTTTTAGCAATGTAAAATGCTTTTGCAATGGCAGGGGCAATGTCTTTTGCTTCTGTCACTTGCACATTCCATTTTGTTACGGGCAAGGTAGTGTTCACCACATCTATTTCTTGAAACGCATCCGTGCCTAATAAATGGGCAAACACTTGACCTGTAATGCAGACCACCGGTGTTGAATCAATCAACGCATCAGCAAGACCTGTTACTAAATTCGTTGCGCCCGGGCCAGAAGTAGCTAACGCTACGCCCACTTTCCCTGACACACGAGCAAAACCTTGTGCTGCATGAATGGCACCTTGCTCATGACGCACTAGTACATGCGTCAGCCTATCTGCATAATCGTAGAGCGCATCATATACAGGCATGATGGCGCCACCTGGATAACCGAATAGCACGTCCACACCTTCTGCCACTAAGCAGTTCAACAAGATTTGAGAACCAGAAATCTTGTTCACTACAGGTTTTGCGGCAACCGTTTCTTTTTTAACTTCCTCTGTTGCTACCATTGTCTTTCGTTTTACCCAGCTATTTTGTCAATTGCTTATTGTCAATTGCCTATTTTGAACTACCTCAGTCTTCGTCAGTAACGCATCCATCGGCAGCTGTTTTTACTTGTTTCGAATATTTATAAAGTACACCGCTCGTCACACGCAGTGCGGGAGCTTTGTGATGCGACCGTCTGATCGCAATTGTTTTTTCGTCTACCAATAAATTGATTTGATGTTTCTTCACATCAATTTCAATCCAGTCTCCATCTTCCACTAAGGCAAGCAATCCTCCATCAAATGCCTCCGGGGTGATGTGCCCAATTACAAAACCGTGCGAGCCTCCGCTAAATCTTCCATCCGTAATCAACGCTACAGATTTGCCAAGGCCAGAGCCCATGATCAAACTGGTAGGTTTCAACATTTCGGGCATACCCGGTGCGCCTTTTGGGCCTACATAGCGGATAACCACTACATCGCCTTCTTTTATTTTTCCTGATTTGATTCCGTCCACCAATTCAAATTCACCATTGAACACACGCGCGGTGCCTTTGAATTTTTCACCTTCCTTGCCAGTGATTTTTGCTACGGATCCTTTCTCAGCAAGGTTTCCATACAATATTTGCAAGTGGCCTGTTTTCTTAATTGGCTTTTCAACTGGAACTATGACACCTTGCTTTTCAAAATCAAGGTCTTTGGCATGGGCAATATTCTCGGCAATGGTTTTGCCTGTTACCGTGATGCAATCGCCATGCAAAAATCCTTTCTGTAATAAATATTTCATTACCGATGGCACACCTCCAATTTTCTGAACGGCCTCCATCAAATATTTTCCACTTGGTTTTAAATCGGCAATCAATGGAGTTTTATCTGAGATGCGTTGAAAATCTTCTTGTGTGATTTTAATTCCTACACTTTTCGCCATCGCAATCAAATGTATTACGGCATTCGTAGAGCCTCCTAATACCATCACAATGGTAATTGCATTTTCAAATGCCTTCATCGTCATGATGTCGCGCGGCTTCAAATCTTCTTTCAGCAAATGAAGAATTGCTTTTCCTGCTTCTGCACACTCTGCAGATTTCTCTTTGCTCAATGCGGGGTTGGAAGAAGAGTAAGGCAGTGCCATGCCCAATGCTTCAATGGCAGAAGCCATCGTGTTGGCCGTGTACATCCCTCCGCAAGCTCCTGCACCCGGACAAGAATTTTGAATGATGCCTTTGTAGTCTTCTTCTGAAAGTTTGCCTTGGATCTTTTCGCCCAGTGCTTCAAACGAAGAAATGATGTTTAACTCTTTTCCTTTGTAATGTCCGCCAGCAATTGTTCCTCCGTACAACATAATTGCAGGACGATTCAATCTGCCCATCGCGATGAGCGAACCAGGCATATTTTTATCGCAGCCCACCACAGCAATCAAGCCGTCATAATGCTGAGCACCACAAACTGTTTCAATCGAATCGGCAATCACTTCACGGCTTACCAATGAGTAGCGCATACCTTCCGTGCCATTTGCTATTCCATCGCTCACGCCAATGGTATGAAAAATCAGTCCCACCAATTCTTGATCCCACACTGCTGTCTTTACTTCTTGCGCCAGCGCATTCAAGTGCATGTTACAGGTATTACCATCGAAGCCTGTGCTCACAATACCAACTTGTGCTTTTTTCAAATCATGCTCAGTCAATCCAATGCCATACAACATCGCCTGTGAGGCGGGTAGTGTAGGGTCTTGGGTGATGGTGCGGCTGTACTTATTTAGTTCCATTCTTTTAAGTTAACGGTTATAGGTTAATAGTTATCAGTTGCTTGGGAATGACGTTGGGTCTGATAAACTATTAACTAATAACTTCTAAACGATTACATAACTATAACTCTTATCCAACACAATATTCCTATACGTTTCTTGAATGAGTGAACCCATTGAATCCTTCCACGGCTTCGCTACTTGCTGACCTTCGATGGAATCAATGGCAACGATCTCTTGCATGGTGCTGCAGAAGAAAGCACTATCTGCTTCAAACAACTCTTCTGGTCTGAACAATTTTTCTTCTACGGGCAATTCAAGCTCGCGACTAATTTCAATTACTGTCTTGCGTGTGATGCCCGGTAAAATACTTTTGGCCGGAGGTGTGTAAAGCACTCCGTCTTTTTCATAAAAGAAATTGGCTCCTGGGCCTTCCGCTACAAAACCACTCAAGTCCAAAAGAAGACCATCATCAAAGCCTCGTCTTCTCGCTTCGGTAGTGGCAAGAATAGAGTTTACATATAATCCACAAACTTTTGCTTCTATGTTTACCGCCTTAGGGTTAGGTCGTTCAAATGAAGAAACACAAACACGTTTTGGTTTTAGGTTGGGATGTTGTTCACACTCCCACGCAGTGATCATCAACGAAACATCTGAAGGGGAAGTGAGTGCCATGTTCGGTCCACAAAAAACCAATGGGCGGATGTAAGCGTTCGATAAATTATTTTTCTCAAGAACTTGGTAGGTGAGTTGAGTTAGTTCTTCCACACTGTAAGTGAATGGTATGCCCATCAATTCACAACTGCGTTGTAATCTTTCAAAGTGGGCGCGCGGTTTAAAAACTTTTACGCCATTTACTGTTTCGTACGAGCGGATGCCTTCAAATACTCCGTAGCCGTAATGCAATGTTTGGCCAAATAAATCAGTCTTTGCTTCACTCGCTTTCACGAAGTTTCCATCGAGAAAAAGAACTGTTTGATCGTTGTAGTACTCTATCATTTGAAACAACTGTTAGTTTGTTGTGGTAGCTATAAAATAAAACCGTCCCGCTTGAGGGCGGGACGGTTGAAAATTTCTTTTTACAAAATCGTCACAGCCCCGGTTTTCGGAGAATAATGACGTTAATCAGCACAAGGCCAGTATTGCTCAAATTATTAAATCGATATGTAGCTGTTCTGTTCATCTGTTTTCTTGTGCGGTAGTGCAAGATGGCAAAATTTTATGATGTCAATCAATGAAAGGGCAAGAAAAAGTTTTAATCAAGAGGTAACGAATGTTAGGTAGAGGTGAGATACTTTTTCAAAATGAGTTAAGATATTAATTTTACGCAATTCGTAATTCAAGTTTTTCCTTGGGACATTGGCGACATCTGGGACTTTGTCCTAGGTGTCGCCAATGTCCCACGAATGCGATAAAGGCCAACGAAACAAAAGTTTAAACACGAATCCTCAAGACCCCAAATACTCCACAATCCCATCCCGTATCGCTGTAAATGTTTTAACAAGCGTCTCTTCATTCTCTTCCAACAACGTAACGCGAAAGCCTTGCAACTCTGAACAAAAAGAAGAGATCGGAACGACACAAACACCTTTCGCGCCAAGCAAGTAATAGACAAAGCGTTTGTCAAAAGGCATTTCTTGGGATGTCCATTCCTCTACTAGATTTTTGATTTTGGAATTATGAATTATGATTTTTTGGTTCTCTCGCAATGTGCCGTCACGGAAAATGATAGTATTGTAAAACGCACCAAATGTTTCATTGAAGGTAAGCTGCGGCACGGTTTTAAAAATATCTGAAATGATTTTGCTACGCTTGCCAATCCGCTCGTTTGTTTCTTGTCGATAGGTTTTAAAGCGTGAGTCACCTAAAATTTTTGGAATGGCCAACTGGGGAAGCTTTGTAGAACACACTTCTATCATCTTGGCATTATCAATAGCCTGACATAGACGGTTGAAATCAGCGTCCTTCTCCCTATTGTAGTATTCCATCCAGCCGCAGCGAGCTCCGGGCCAAGGCAGTTCTTTAGAAATCCCTTTCATAGCAATGCCGGGTACATCTTCAATTACTTCGGCCAATGAATAAGCACGCACTCCATTGTAAGTAATATTCAAATAAATTTCATCGCAGATCAAAAATAATTTGAACTCGCGCGCAATGGCCACAATCTTTTTTAATGTCTCATACGGGTATACCATGCCCGTAGGATTGTCTGGGTTGATGATCAGTATGCCCACTACATTGGGGTTGTACTTAACTTTATTGTAGAGATCATCTAAGTCTGGGTACCATTTGTTGTTGGGATCAAGTTTGTAGGTGAGCGGTTCGTGGCTCGCGTGTGCGGCCTCTGCACTGGAGTGTGTCGAGTACGCAGGCGAGGGGCCGATGATGCGCGAAGTGGGCGCAAGGTATTGGTACACTTTCGCTATAGCATCACCTAGGCCGTTGAAGAAGCAAATGTCTTCGGGAGTGATTTGTGCACCTTTGCGAAAGTTGCTTTGCTCCGCTAAAAATTTACGTGTTTCTAAAATCCCTTTGGATGGACAGTAGCTGTACGTTTCATTTTGCAAAGCGAGGTCGGCAATAATTTGTTTGATCCATGCGGGGATCAAATGATTTTTTTGGATGGGGTCGCCAATGTTTTCCCAAGAGATTTCTTGGCCTAAATTTTTAATCTGTTCGGCTTTCTTGACGATCTCGCGGATTTCGTAACTGAGTTCTTTGGCTCCTTCACTTAATAGTTGTTGTCGCATGACTTAGGGCTTGGGCATCAGGCATTAGGGCTTGGGCATTGGTGCTTAAACCTTCGTGCGAGTGCTGTAATAAAAATCCGAAAGTAAAGGTTAGTTCAATAGATACCAAAAAGTTAAAAGTGTGAAGATAAATTTTGGAGAACGCATCGGCCAGGGATAGTAGCGTAAAGCCCGCCAAGGGAAGGAATGTGCGTGGCGCGGACTTGAAGCGGATAGCCCGGTGCCCTTGCGCCTCGCAGGGCAGGCCGCCTAGATTTCTATTAGGCCTTAATCCCTTTATTCATAGACCTCCCTGTTTCGAGTTGAAATGTTTCAGTCTGTGAGGACACAGACCGAGGGAAAGGAGCTACTTTATCACCCTCCTGTAAAAATTTTGATAATGTCATTGGAGAAAGCAAACACCATCAACATCAGTAACAAGGCCATGCCTACTTTAATAGAATTTTCAAAGAATTTTTCTGAAGGTTCGCGGCCGCTTATTATTTCATAAAGTAGGAAGATTACATAACCTCCATCCAAAGCGGGTATCGGTAATAAATTCATAAAGGCCAACACCATTGAAAGCAAACCTGTCATACGCCAAAACCGTTCCCAGTCCCACTCACCACCATACATCTTGGCCATACCAATGGGGCTTGATACCGATTTTCTAAAAGATATTTGACCTTTGAATATTTTTTGGAAAGCTTTCACTTGATTCCAGATAATATCAAACGCCCGTTCAGGACCTAATGCAATAGATTGCCCCAGCGAGTAGCTTATTTCTTTTGTTCCCTCTTTTGCAATTAATTTTTGAGGCAAGTAAAACCCGATCGTACTATCTCCATTGGTTGCCTCAGAAAAAGATAAGGTTTCTGACCCACGCTTTACCTTAAACGAAAGCGTATCTGCTTTCTTAGTCAAAATAGATTTTAATTGATCATAGTATTGAATGGGTTCTCCTTGCAGCTCAACAAATTCATCGCCTTTTTTAAGTCCTACCTTTGATGCAATTGTTCCGTTAGAAGTGCTTTCTACGGTGGCCGCCATACGTGGCATTACAAATCTTCCTATCGCATCTTTCTTATTAAAATTCTCAATGAAGTCGGCAGGGATAGGTATTTCAATTTGTCTATCTTCTCTCAAAACGGTGTAGGATGAGTTTTGAGAAAGCATGGCATCGGCTTTTGTAATGTCATCGAAGTATTCAAAATCTTTGCCATTTATCTTAACAATTTTATCACCTGTCTTTAAACCCAATTGTTGCCCCAGTTCTAATGCGTGAATACCACCGTGGTTATTCACATAATTATTGAGAATATATTGATCGCCTAAAAAATAGATAAGCCCAATGAAAATCAGTACCCCCACCACTACATTCACAATGATACCACCCAACATGACAATCAATCGTTGCCAAGCTGGCTTGCTACGAAACTCCCATGGTTGTGGCGCAGCTTTCATCTGCTCCTTATCCATGCTCTCGTCCACCATGCCAGCAATTTTTACATAGCCGCCTAACGGAAACCAGCCAATACCATATTCCGTGTCGCCTTTTTTATATTTGAATAATGAAAAATTCAGCACGTTGGCCATGGGGAACAAAAAATCAAAGAAGAGATAGAATTTCTCTACTTTAATTTTGAATAGGCGAGCAGCAAAAAAATGCCCTGCTTCGTGTACCGCTATCAATATTGAAAGGCTCAGCAAAAGCTGGGCTGTCATGATCAATCCCTCCATAAACTATAAACTAATTTGAAAATTTGTTGATTCGTTAATCTGAAAATCTTAGCCTGCCTTGATAGAGCTTATTCTTTATCAATATTTTCAATGAATAAATTCCATTGCCATTCTCCTCGTCTCTTTGTCTGTCTCCACATAATCATCCAACGTTGGGTTGAAGATGTGTTTGATCTTCGCCAAACAATGCTCCACCACATCCGACATCTGCAAAAAACCTACTTTATCCTTTAAAAATTCGGCCACGGCCACCTCGTTGGCTGCATTCAACACACAAGGCATGTTTCCACCCCGCTCCAAAGCCTTAAAAGCGAGTGCAAGATTACGAAAAGTTTCTGTATCAGGCGGCTCAAAAGTTAAGGCGGGATAGTTGGCGAAATTAAATCGTGGAAAATCGGATTTTAAACGCTCAGGATAACCCAACGCAAACTGGATAGGCAAACGCATATCAGGCAAACCAAGTTGTGCTTTGATAGAACTATCATGGAATTGTACCAATGAATGGATTATTGATTGAGGATGAACCACCACCTCAATTTGTTCTGTTTTCACTCCAAAAAGCCACTTGGCCTCAATCACTTCCAGCCCTTTGTTCATTAAACTGGCAGAATCGATAGTCACTTTCGCACCCATTGTCCAGTTAGGATGCTTCAATGCTTGCGCTCGGGTAACGAGTTTCAATTCATCTATTTTCTTTCCCCGAAAGGGGCCACCCGAAGCCGTGAGAATTATTTTTTCTATCGGATTATCGAATTCGCCTACCAAACATTGAAAAATGGCAGAGTGCTCTGAGTCAACGGGGTAAATATTCACGCCTTTCTCTCTCGCCAATTTTGTAACCAACTCGCCTGCCACTACCAGTGTTTCTTTGTTGGCTAGCGCGATTGCTTTTCCAGCTTCAATGGCTTTGATTGTCGGCTTCAACCCTGCATAGCCCACCAATGCAGTAAGCACCAAATCAATGGTATCCATCTGCACAACAGAGAGCAGAGAATTTTCTCCAGCAAAAACTTTAATGTCAAGAGGAATGAGTGCCTCCTTCACTTTTGAGTAGTGTTCCTCATTGCCAATTACCACTGCATTGGGCTTGAATTTTTTAGCTTGCTCGATCAGTAAGTCGGCATTGTTTTGTGCGGTGAGCACTTCTACCTCAAATCTATCTAGGTTAGCCGCAATTACCTCTAAGGCTTGTGTGCCAATAGAGCCCGTGGAGCCAAGGATGGCGATGGATTTTTTGGTTTGCAAAGAAAAATTGATTTTAGATTGGAGTTTTGATCTTTTTCTGAAAATAGAATTACGTAGTTATCTTCTTGCCCAATTGATTTTTGATTGGTGAGTTTTGAATTGTGATTCGTGATTTTGCGGTTGAACTAGACCAGCGGGCTAACAAATCTAGAATCACAATTCAACAATCACTAATCACCAATCAAAAAATCCATAGTTCAACTCATAAATCCAAAATCAGAGTGATACTTTCTTGTTTGCTGTCTTTTGATTCGCTTCTTGTTCTAATTTCTTCTTATTGGTTTCAACTGATTTCACAAAAATAGAAACCAATTCATTACATTCCTTAATTGCAGGATTATCATATTGAACATATTTTGAGCCTGCCAAGATTTTAAGGCAGTTAAGCGATTCTCTCAACTCTTTTAAAACCACACCTAACTTATGAACAAAATCTTTTGGTGATTCAGAGCCTTGGGCTTCTCCGTAATTTAAAGCAGGCGAGGTAGAGGAACGGAGCAACTGGCCGCTTAAATGATTAGTTATTCTATCTTCGGGCAATGATTTTATAAGATTTACTACTTGAATAGAAAAATCTATCAATCTGCTCTCAAGTTCTTTGCTGTTCATACTTGTATTGTAGAGGCTAAACAAATCTAAAATCCTATTCAAAACTCACCAATCACGAATCAATCAAAACAAATCTAATCAATTCACCTTACAAACTTTAACTTACAGATGATGACTTAGTGATTAATCTTTACTGATTTGATAACTTACTATAATGTCTTTTGTTCAGCCCACGATTTAAATAAAACAATCCAATTCGAGAAATAATATGCGCAAGACTAAGCCAATTTTTAAGTAGGAACGGTTTCGCTATTACTGCATTCCTAATGTTAGTAAAAGCTAAATCGTTGACACCCCAATATAATTGAAAATAGGCTTGATGGCGAAAAAAGAAAGAAGCATCTGCGTCATACTCTTGTTGTATCTTATTAATAAACAAATCAGCTTCGTGGGGCTCATTTCGTTGCAAGCAATCTAGGCCAG
Source organism: Cyclobacteriaceae bacterium (assembly GCA_043777495.1). Lineage (GTDB taxonomy): Bacteria > Bacteroidota > Bacteroidia > Cytophagales > Cyclobacteriaceae > ELB16-189. Next base: position 20,131 of record JAYWHU010000114.1, read on the forward strand.
TTTCTCTTCGCTGTTGAGATAAGAAGCCAAATACCCTATGCAAGTTAAGATTGCGTACAGTCACTTTTCGCCTTGTGACCGATGATTTTAAAATCCGATAATAATATAGCGGCTCAGCCACGTTGGTCGAATTATATTTATCGAGAATAAGAGATGACAAATCCGCATCCGCATGATTGTCCATAAAGTAAGTGCGATAGAAATGAGGGAATGTATCAATTACTTCTCTTCGCATCACCGTAGTTGGCCCCAAAAATTGAGATTGCTTTAATGAGGCGGCCCGAAGTTCTGAGACATCTTGCAGTAACTTCATCTCGCGTACGAAAGAACCTTTTTCATCCATTGCCCAAAACGAAGATCCACACATGAAAAGACTAGGGTCATTTTCCAAAAGCCGGATTTGCTTTTCCAGTCGAAGAGGGTGCGAGGCATCATCTGCATCCGTAATTGTAAAAAATGAAGTTTGAATTTCTTTTACCAGACCATTTATTGTTCTCACCCTGCCTAGATTGACTTTATTACTCAATACTTTGATTCGTGGGTCTTTATAATTTTTTACAATGCTCAATGTGTTGTCGGTGGAAGCATCATCGATCACCCAGAATTCAAAATCAGTAAAGGTCTGGTTGAGCAGGCTATCAATGGCCTCTGAAATATAGTTTGTAGCATTGTATGCTGGCATTAAGATGGTTAGGCGGGGCATTCGTTTTTAATGAAAAGATATCAATCAATAATTTGATTCATTACTTCCGCAATCTTCCTATCATTTGATAAGCGAGGCACTTTGTTCTGCCCGCCCAACTTGCCCAATGATTTCATGTAATCGATAAACGCATTTTTCTTCAATGAGGAAATTTTGAGTTTTGTTAAAATGTTCCCCACAATCAAATCGTCATAATAAACATTCAGTTTACGAAGCTGCTCATCCAACTCTAAACGAAATGCTTCAAAATCTACGGGTGGATTTGAAAATTCTATTAACCACTCATGGTGCGGCATTCCTTCTGCAGGGGCAACGTTGGGCGCGACTGTAAATTCTACCAATCCTACTTCTGGAAATTTTTGCATCGTAAATTTCATTGCCTTCTCTACTTCTTCACCAATCACATGCTCACCAAAGGCAGAAATGAAATGTTTGATGCGCCCGCTCACCACAATGCGGTACGGATTTTTAGAAACGAATTTTACCGTATCGCCAATGGAGTAGCCCCAAAGCCCTGCATTGTTATTGATAACAACCGCATAATTTTTTCCTAGCTCTATCTCCTCAATCGAAAGGCGTGTTGGCTTCTCATTAAAATATTCTTCTGTAGGAATAAACTCAAAAAAGATTCCGCTATTCAACAATAGCAACAATCCTTCTGCATGTTGTGAATCTTGGTACGCAATAAAACCTTCCGATGCTGGATAGGTTTCAATCGAATCAATTTTCTTTCCAATCGTCTCAAACAGCTTGGCGCGATATGGTTCAAAATTTACTCCGCCATACACAAACATCGAAAAATTCGGGAACACATCTTTGATTTTCTTACCCGTGCGCGCTTGAATGCGATCAAAATACATTTGCGCCCAAGGCGGAATGCCCGAGATCAAAGTCATGTCTGTATTGATCGTCTCGTCAATTATTTTTTCCAATTTCTCTTCCCAATCTTCAATGCAATTGGTAGCATAACTTGGTTTTTGGTTAGAGCGTAAGTACTGCGGCACATGGTGGTTCACAATGCCCGAAAGCCTTCCCGTCTTTATCCCTGCCTTTTCATCTAGCACAGGGCTGCCCGAAAGAAATATCAACCCACCATCCAAGAAAGAACCGTTGCCTGTTTCATGCACATAACTGAGCAACGCATTGCGCGCGCTGTTGATGTGGTTAGGCACAGAGTCTTTTGTGATCGGAATATATTTTGTGCCAGAAGTTGTACCAGACGTTTTGGCAAAATAAGCGGGCTTGCCTTTCCACAAAATATTTTCTTCACCATGAAGTACTTTTTCAATGTATGGCTTCAATGATTCGTAGTCGCGGATGGGCACTTGCTTTTTAAAATCTTCATGCGATTTAATATCCGCAAAGCCATGATCTTTTCCGAAATTGGTTGGCGCACCCTCGCTCACTAAATAATTAAATACTTTTTGTTGATACTGCACTGGCTTCATCGACCACTCAGCAGTTTGTTTGGCAATGTAAGCGGCAAAAGGTTTGGCGAGAATAGAACGAATACCCATAAGATGTAAAGGTAAAGAAATGTAATTTGATTAATTACCTACGCTGATTGAAGGGTGCATCCCAAATTGTCACGAAAGAAATTTAGGGAGCATCTACGGAGCTATATCCATTGTAGCTCGTTCTTTCTATAAACAGTATGCCCCGCTGGGGCAGTGAGTCCCACAGGGCAATGTCATTAAGTTAAGAAAGGATTTGAACCACATAGGCAGATAGAGACATAGAAATACACACATAGAAATCAATAACCCCTATGTGAAATCTATCTGTTCTATGCCCTATGTGGTTCAAATGCTACTCATAGAGCCTTAACTTAATGACATTGCCCACAGGGACTACCTGTCTATATAATCACCTTTACATTCAAGTAGCTCCAGCGTCCTAATCCAATTTATAAATCAAATAGTGGAAAAATTCCATTCTGACCCTACTAAGGTAATTCTACTTGGATTTAGCCAAGGGGCTATCATGAGCTTTGCTATTGCATTAACAAAACCAGAAAAAGTTAAGGGTATTGTCGCTTTAAGCGGAAGGATTTTGCCAGAGTTTGACAAACTTCTTTCAAGCAGAATAGAAAGGGATATGCCTAAAGTATTTATTGGCCACGGAAAGTACGATGGCATACTTCCCGTTCAACACGCGAGGGAGAGTTTGCAAAAACTTAAACAAATTGGAATAGAGCCCACTTACCAATAATATGAAATGGATCATACTATTTCTGATTTTGAATTGAATGATGTTATAAAGTGGTTAAAAATGTTGTAGATTTCTGTTCTACAACAAATTATGAACCCCCTCGAAGAACGCATCAAAGCATTTCATCACAATCGCCAGCAACCCACCTTGCCGCTGAAGTATAAAATCATGGCCGACAATGCGTTTACTTTTTTTCGCACCACCTGCCATTTGTTTTATGAAGACCTTGCGACCAATTCTGCTCTAAGCCAAGGTCCATTGGTGTGGTCATGTGGCGACTTGCATCTCGAAAATTTTGGAAGCTACCGTTCAGCTAACGGCCTTGTATATTTTGATATCAATGATTTTGAGGAGGCCATGCTTGCACCTGCTCCTTGGGATCTGGCACGATTTCTTTGCAGCATTGGTATGGCGGCAGAGTTTTGGAAATATTCTGCTAAAGAAGCTGAGGCTTTGATGCTGTTGGTATTGAAAACATATACGCAGCAGCTACAAGAGGGTAAGGCCTATTCTATTGAGCGAGAGACCAGCCCACCACTGATCCAAGAATTTTTTGACATGGCAGAGCGGCAGAAAGAAAAGGAAATGCTAAAGGCTCGAGTTGATAAAAAGAAAGAGAGCTTGAAAATCATCAAAGGAAAAACATGGGTTGTAGATAAAGAGGTTCGGCAGATAGTGAAATCTAGTGTAAACGATTTTTTGAAAGAAAGCTATCCTAGCTTGAAAGTGAAAGACGTGGCCTTTCGCATAGCAGGCACTGGCAGTTTGGGCGTAAAGCGATATGTCTTGCTAGTAGAAGACCAACAACAAAACAAATGGCGTTTGCTCGACATCAAGCAGGCAATGCACTCTTCATTGGCTCCCTATCTAAAATCACCGCAACCAACATGGTCTTCCGAGGCAGAACGCATTGTAACGATAGAAGGCCTGATGCAATATGCACCGCCCCGCTTCATGGGTACGGTTTCTGTTAGCGGAGAGAAGTACGTATTGAAGCAATTACAACCCAGTGCACAAAAGATTAATTATTCACTCTGCCATAAGAAAATGAAAAACGTAGAAACAGTAATGACTACCATGGCGCAGGCATTGGCCTCATCACAAATCCGCAGTGCTGCACGCAGGGGGTCCGCTGATGTGGACGCTCTAATAAATTTTTCATTGCAATCAATCTGGCAAGCTGATTTGGTGCAAACTGTTATTGATTATTCTAAGACGATGAAAAATTATTTTAGTGAGTATCAAATACTTTTAAAAAAGGGTGCTATGAGAGAGTGAACGCACTCTTAGCTTTTGCGCCAATCAGGTAATAATGAGGGGCCGTGTACTGAAACATAAAATTCAGGAGAGAGCAAACTAAATCTAATACTATCCAGTAACCTCTTTACCGTACCTAATACAATGCTGTTAAGTCAAGGGCATGAAACAAGTGGCATACACTTTCTATGCTAAGACAAGTAAATGCAAGACCCCTAGCTTGTTTACTAACTGATGTTACGCAAAATAACCCGTGTTGTCAGTTTGAGCTTGTCGAAAACTGGCTGTCTGAACTTTAAATGGACTTCGATAAACTCAGTCTGACATTCGTTTAGTTATTTTGCGTAACATCAGTTACTAAACAACATTGGCACCTGATCTCTCAAATTTGTAGGCTTAGTTACCAACCCCTACCTTTGCATTTTATTTTTATTGTATGGTGTACCCGATTGTAATGTATGGCGACCCTGTTCTACGCAAAAAAGCGAAGGACGTTGCAAAAGACGAAATGGATGTAAAAGCTTTTGCTGAAGATATGTTTGAAACGATGGCTGCTGCGCATGGCATTGGCTTGGCAGCTCCCCAGATAGGTAAGAGCATTCGCTTTTTTGTTGTGGATGGAACAGTACTAGAAGAAAAACCTGAGCTGAAGGATTTTAGAAAAGTATTCATCAACGCCACCATTCTAGAAGAAAAAGGAGAAGAATGGGATTTTGAAGAAGGGTGTTTGAGCATACCGAACATACGCGAGAATGTAGCGCGACAAGAAAAAATCAGAGTGCGCTACTTTGACGAAAATTGGGTGGAGCATGAAGAAGAGTTTGACGATATGAAAGCGCGTATTATTCAGCATGAGTACGATCATATTGAGGGCAAACTTTTTATCGACTACCTCACTCCATTGAAGAAAAAAATGCTGAAAGGCAAGTTGGCAGATATTAGCAAGGGCGATGTGGACACAGAATATCGAATACTCGCACCGTTGCGTAAATAGCCCTCAATTCAAGATTCAAAATGAAGGTGTCATCTTGCGAGGGCATCGAATCCAAAATCTTAAATCTTAAATCTTGAATATAACATCTCGCCTCCCTGAAATTGGCACTTCCATTTTCACAGTGATGTCCAAGATGGCAGTAGAACATCAGGCCATCAACCTATCACAAGGCTTTCCAGATTTCCCAGTATCAGAAAAATTGATTGACCTCATCCATCAAAGTATGAAGGCGGGGCATAACCAATATGCGCCTATGCCCGGTGTGCCTGCGCTACGAAAAATTATTGCAGAGGTAATCGCTAAAACCTATTCGCGTCCAACTGATTTTGAAACAGAAGTGACCATTACGGCTGGAGGCACGGAAGCCATTTTTTCTACCATTGCCGCATTAGTAAATCAAGGTGATGAGGTGCTTGTGTTTGATCCTTCTTATGATTCGTACGATCCTGCTATTCGATTGAATGGAGGAACCCCCGTTCATATCAATTTAAGGCCGCCAGCTTTTGCTATTGATTGGCAAGAAGTAAAAAACAAAATTACTTCAAGAACGAGAATGATCATGATCAACACGCCACACAATCCAACAGGCGCAGTGTTGAATGAACATGATTTAATGATACTGCAAGAAATTGCACTTGCAAATAACTTGATTGTATTGAGCGATGAAGTGTATGAACGGATTATTTTTGATGGACTTGTCCACCAAAGTATTTTAAAGTTTCCAAAATTGCGTGAGCGAAGTATTGCGGTATTCTCTTTTGGTAAAACTTTTCACGCCACAGGTTGGAAGGTAGGTTATGTGGTGGCACCTGAAAATATTACTCGTGAAATCAGAAAAGCACATCAGTTTGTGACTTTTAGCGTAAACACACCTACACAATTTGCGTTGGCCGAGTATATGACCAACCCAGAAAATTATTTACATCTTGGAAAATTCTATCAGCAAAAGCGTGATTTCTTTTTGGAGCAAATTCGAGGTTCTTCTTTTGACGTGTTGCCTTGCTATGGCAGTTATTTTCAATTACTCTCCTACAAAGGCATTTCTCAAAAAACAGAAATGGAAATGGCTACCTGGATGACAAAAGAGAAAAAACTGACACCCATACCTGTCTCAGCCTTTTACAAAGACGGCAGCGATCAAAAACTAATGAGGTTTTGTTTTGCCAAGGGGGAGCATACACTAGAAAGGGCGGGGGAGATTTTGAGAAGCATATAAGTCATTTGCACAATTATGATTTAAATCGACACTTCTAATTCTATTTTACCAAGTACCATGTTGAGATTTTTGATTTTACTAATAGGGATTTCTATAGGTGTATAAACGTAATCATCGTTTTTATTATACGATACAGCCTTTACATTATCATCAATTTCGCTTTTCTCCAATCGTTTTACTATCCTTCTGTCTTGTAGTTCAATCACATAATCTTCTCCCCAAATGATGACCTCTTTATCAGCGGCTTTGTATGCAATAATGCAGCCCGCAGGATATTTGGGAAACATGGAATGACCATACACCCTCAATGCTCCATTGGCTCCCCTGAACCATGTGCCTGGGTCAATCATTTCTGCTGTATTCGGGTAATCAATGCCGGGGTCTTGTAACACACTTATCTCTCCCATCATAACAGTATCATAAAAGGGTATTTCCGTGTTAGTCTCTTGATAGGCTTTGCCACCACTCAGATCCCTTTTTGAAACTTTTAAAGTCTTAGAGAGTCTTTCAAGTTTTTTCTCATCAAGCCTGATGGACTCTTTTGCTTCCCAAGCATTAATCGTTTGCCTGGTGACGGATAATTCTACTCCTAATTCATCTTGAGTTATATTTTGTAACTCCCTGAATTTCTTTAGGTTAGATCCGTTTATGAAAATATGTAAATTTTTTTCTTTCAATGTCTTTACTTTTGTCTTGTCATTACCTTTCTTTGATTCATTGATCACCGCGCAATCACCGTATGAGCAACCAAAATAGTGAAATCATAGCAAAACGCAAGAGCACGGTGCCTATCCGCGCTGAGCTGCCAATACTACTACATAAAAAAGTTAAAAAACATTGGGCAACTATGCCTCGTGATCAGCGATTTGAAAAGGCTATAATAGATGTGTTGAAAAAAGGGATTGAGGCTCTCCATTTATAAACTATGAACATGAAAAAAGTAGAATCATTCCACCATCGATCACAAAAAAATGCGCTGGCATTTGCTTTTGCTATTTTATTCCCGTCCTCGTTGGATAGGTTTTCTATCTGGGCAATCCATGTGGTGCTGGATGAATTAAATGGCGCATTGTTGTTGGGCAATTCTATTTTAAGGAGATGCCATTTTTTAAAACGTGCAAAACCTTCTATCATTGAAACAGAGTAGAAGTTTGGTAAAGAGATGAGCACTTCAATACTAATTCAATGTTCATTATGAATGCCAACTGCCTTCATTACAGAGGGAAGCTTAAACCATTCTCCGCTCAAATAAAAAACCCCAACTTCCGTCAGGGCTTTTTATTTGAGCAGAGGAAGAGGGATTCGAACCCCCGGACCCCGTGAAGGGTCTCCGGTTTTCAAGACCGGTGCAATAAACCGCTCTACCATTCCTCTAGTTGCGATTTTCCCCTTTTGGGGACTGCAAAAGTAATGGATAATTCCTTTCCTGCAAAACAAAGATTGCTCCATATAAAGTGTTGCTTAAAATTTTAAATACGGAGCGGCTTCTTCATGCAAACACTGTTCTCAATCCCAGCATATTGCCCATAATTTGGAATTAACTGATACCCACTTTTTTTATAAAGTGCAATTGCCTCGGGCTGCTTTTGACCTGTTTCAAGAACGCAATAGTGATAGCCCAATTCGCTGGCCCACTCCTCTAAAGAAGATAAAATTTTACCCGCCATGCCTAACCCACGAAACGCAGGCTTTACAAACATCCGCTTTACCTCAGCAGTTTGGTTATCATATTTTTTGATGGCACCGCAGCCTGCCGCCTCCATGTTCTCATAGGCTACAATCACTTCCTTTATTTTGTCGATCTTATTAAACTGGGCGTAGAATGAATGATCTTCCCCATCGCGTACGCTCAAGTCTTTGTCTAAAAGCAAGACCAAACTTTGAAAGTCACTGTGTTGAGAAGAAGTTCTTTTTAGTTCAATCATAAAAAAATCCACAATGAATTCATCAACCGGTATATGCCAATGGAAATAATAAATTTACACTATAAAAGTATTTCAGATAGGGTGCTATTGTTGGGTAGCTTCCGGGCAGGAGCTGTAAGCTTTGTATTATAATAAATCTATTTTTTTAATCAAACAACCCTGGTCTCTTTGAAGTTGGAACCACAATTTTCAAATGCTTGTAAGCGAGTTCTGTTGCTTCGCGCCCGCGCGAGGTGCGCTTGATGTAGCCTTCTTGAATTAAAAAGGGCTCGTACATCTCTTCGATTGTTTCGGCTTCTTCGCCTACTGCTGTGGCAATAGTGGAAAGGCCAACGGGGCCACCCTTGAATTTTTCGATGATGGTGGTGAGGATGCGGTTGTCCATGTCGTCCAGTCCGTTCTCATCTACATCTAGCGCCTTCAACGCCATTTGGGCAATGGGTTTGGTAATAGTGCCATCGCCTTTGATTTGCGCGAAGTCGCGGGTGCGCCTGAGTAGGTTGTTGGCAATGCGTGGCGTGCCACGGCTGCGCCTAGCGATTTCAAAGGCCGCATCATCCACAATGGGTGTGGCTAAAATATCGGCTGAGCGTTTTACAATTTTTGTTAGCAATGTTGAATCATAATATTCTAATCGCGCGTTGATGCCAAAGCGAGCGCGCAGGGGCGAGGTGAGCAAACCTGCGCGTGTGGTGGCACCAATCAACGTGAATGGATTCAGACTTATTTGCACCGATCGCGCATTGGGCCCGCTATCGAGCATGATGTCGATACGGAAATCTTCCATGGCAGAATACAGGTATTCTTCTACGATGGGATTTAAACGATGAATCTCATCAATGAAAAGAACATCATTGGTTTCTAAATTAGTGAGCAACCCTGCTAAATCGCCCGGCTTGTCAAGCACGGGGCCAGAAGTAATTTTGATATTGGAACCAAGCTCATTGGCAATGATAAACGAAAGTGTAGTCTTGCCCAATCCTGGAGGGCCGTGCAATAGTACGTGATCAAGTGATTCGCTGCGTTGCTTGGCGGCCTGCACAAACACTTTCACATTGTCCACCACTTTTTGCTGGCCAGTAAAATCAGAGAATGAGAGCGGGCGCAATGCCTTTTCTACATCCTTCTCCCCAGTCTCTAGTCCTTCGCCATCGGCTTTTAGATAATCTTCACGCATGGCCAAAGTTCAAGATTAAAAATGCAAGATTCAAGCGAATACGTCTTTTGTTATTTCTTTAACAAAGCACTCTGATTGGCCATGCACTTCTACACTCATAAGTGGCTCTCAAGTTTTGTAAAATTTGAATAGTGCTTCTGTTTATTTAATGACAATGAACTACCTGCGGGCATCGGCCAGGGATAGTAGTGGAAAGCCCGAAGCGTGAAAGCTTTGTGTGTCGGCCGGACTTGTAACGGATAGCCCGGTGCCACTGCGCCTCGCGTGGCAGGCCGCCAAAGAAAAAATTCAAAACTGATTGGGTCTAATTATTGGTTCTGCCACGAGTGTTGTGCGGCCTGAAGCTTGTAGCCAATCATATCCACAACGTTCGTGGTCGAACCTAATTATTAATGATCATTTGCATGCCACCAGACCGACCTCTTCTGCCTGCGCCCATTGGGTTGAGTTGTTTGTTGAGTGCGTAGGTGAAGCTGATCATAAAATATCTGCCCAAATTATTGGAAGTGGTTTGTTGCAGGTAATTGGCAGTGGCGGTTTGGTTTACGCTCAGGCTTTGATCTAACAAATTATTTACGCCCACTTTTAATTCGCCCACATTATTTTTTAGCAGGAAGCGAGAGAGCCCAAGATTTAGAATGGGAATGGTTTGATTGAAATTGGTTGTCTCGCTGTTGTAAGCATAGTAGTTGTAAGAAGAATTGAGCTGGTAATTTTTAAGGAGGGTCAAATTCATTTCAGCGGTGTAGGTTTTATTGAAGTACGCTTGATTCTGTTGTTGGTTGAAATCATATTCTGTTTGTTGGCGACTTAAGTTTGCACTCAGGTCTATGATCAAAATTTCTTTGAACGTGTAGTTATAGCGCACCGTACCTCCGAGTGTTTGCTGCTTGCTTCGGTTCTCTTGATCGTTCAGTAGATTGATGCCGCTGATGTATGAAGCCGTTGGCCCGATGCTAAACCGACTGTTGATTTTTTTCACGGGAAACCCAACGCTAAAATTTCCATTCAACAGTAAATTATCTTTTACGTTCACAGGTTTGCTGGTTCGCACGAAGTTAGTTGGATCAACTGACTGTGAAGTAGCAATGGCGTTGGTAGTGTAAACGGCAGTGACGAATGCGAAAAGATTAATGAACTTACTCGGGCTGAAAGTTGTAAAATTAGCTGAGATATTATGCGAGTAGCCCGGACGCAAGTTTGGATTTCCCAGAGTAATGTTCAACGGGTCGCTATTGTTCAACACAGGTTGCAACTGCTGGATGGATGGCTCTTGCATGGAAGTCTCATAATCCAACCGCAGGTGCTTGAAGTTGGTGAAATCATAATTAAAGCGCGCAACGGGAAGAAGATTTTCAAAAGTGCGATCAATGTTGATTATACTGTTTAGTTGAGTGACCTCTCCTTTCAATCGCGTGGTTTGATAACTAGCACCAACAGCAAAATTATATTTCTGCCGATTCATTCTGAAGTTGATACTGGGTCGATTGTAAACATAATTGCTATGGTAAAGACTGCTCAACTGATCATTCTTAAGTTCGCCTCCCACTTTCTCATCAAACACTTTTCTATTAACCTGATTGAGATTGGTACGGTAGGCGTAGCTGCCTTCCAAATATTTTCTTCCACCCAATGGCTCTGTGTAAGTAAGCGTACCTCCGTAAGATTGGCTTGCATTGGCTTGCGCGTTTCGCTGTGTTAAATTTTCTGTTCGTGGATTATTGCCATAGTATTGATTGGTGGATAACAAATCTCCTTTGCTATCGGTTTGTGAAATGCCCAAGGTAAGATTGGTGGAGAAGGTTCTTCCTTTTTTTGGAAAGCGATGGCGGAACAACAAACTTGAATTTAAATCGGTGGCAGTTTGATCGGTGTTGTTTGTGCGCGCACTCTCATTTTGAAGTGTGTTGTTGTTCGCAAATGTTTTACTGGATGTGTTAGACCGTTGGTCAGATTGGGAGTAAGTGAGGTTGTTGGCAAATTTAATCGAGTTGGCCGAATCAATTTTATGATCTAACGTTAAGTTCACCCGATGATTATCATTCGTATTTGTTTGCAAACTATTCTGGTTGAAATTGTACGAAGGCTGATTGGGCAAATAATTGATACGATCGGTGAGTTGCCGAATGTCTTGATCGATACGATTGTAAAAATAGCTGGAGGTGAGTTGTGTTTTCTTGCTCAAGTCGCGATTGAAGTTGACGCCACCTGCGTAGTTGGTCATTATTCCATTTTGTCTTCCACCAAAATTGAGTGGCACTCCGTTGGTATTGTCACCGTCCAGTTGAATGCTTACCCTTCCACCGCCACCACCCATCATCTGTTGCGAGCCTCCTGTGAAATTCATGAAATCAGAAAAGGAAAATCCTTGCTCGTTGACATTGTTGCCCATGCCCAAAAATGAAAGCTGCTTGCCTTTGCCAAAACGGTTGATGTTGGCCTTTGCTTGATAGCGATTATCGTTGCCATAGCCGGCCATAATGTTTCCGAAAGCTCCATTCCGTTTTTCCTCTTTCAATTCTAGGTTGATGGTCTTTTCTTTTTGTCCATCATCAATACCTGTGAACACCGCTTGGTCTGATTTTTTATCGAATACCTGTACTTTATCGATGGCATCGGCAGGTAAGTTACGCGTGGCTAGTTTGGGGTCTCGACCGAAAAACTCTCGGCCATCCACCATCACACGCTGTACTTGTTCGCCCTGCGCACGTACTGTGCCATCTGTCTCCACTTCCACGCCCGGCAATTTTTTCAATAAATCTTCTACGGTGGCATTGGCTTTTGTTTTGAATGACCCTGCATTAAACTCAATTGTATCTCGCTTCACGGTAACTGGTGCTTTCTCACCTTTTATTACCAACTCATCTAATTGCCTGTCTTGCGGAAACATTTTTATTTGACCTACATCAATCACGCCAGCCGTTCCCTTTGCGGAAACATTTTTGTGATTCGTAGCGTACCCCACGAAAGTGATTTTTAAAAAATACTCGCCTGTGTTTATGTTTTTGATTTCAAAGAATCCATTTCGATCACTCACACCAAAGTTGACCAACGTAGAATCCTTTTGGCTCAACAACATCACTGTGGAGGAGGGCAACGCGCTACTGGAAGAATCAGCCACTTGCCCTTTGATGGAAAATTTTTGAGACAATCCTATTGTTGTGCATAAAAGCAAGCTGATAAATATTGATACCTTCTTCATTTTCTTTATTGGTTTTAATCTACTGGGTGTACAACCGTTTTGCAACTAAACACAAAGGGCACTAAACGCATGGATACTAATCAAGGCATCGCTTGCGTGCCAATAAAGATTCATCTCGATTGGGTTTGCCTGTGGCACGCTTTACTGCCTCGCTTATCTTATCCACGGGTTGAAACCCGTGGCCCGTGGCTATTCACATTGAACCCCTATGGGGTTCGTGTAAAAAATGCAAAACTGTCCGACACAATTGACAAAAGGCCACTGACAATTCTTCTTATCAATTTAAAACCACGTGTTACCAATTGCTCATTTGTCAACTGTCAATTTCTTTTCGTCAGTTCCTAATAATCATCCCGCCACTTGCGCCCATCTTCTTCATCTGCTCGTCACGCAGCTTCATAAATTCAGCGCGCGTAGTTTTGTCACCACCTTTGGGTTCTTTCAAATCATTTTTCTTTAATTCTTTGAATTCGATTTTCTTTGCCACGATCACCCGTTCACCATTATTAATATCGACAGCTAGGATAGTTCCGGGCAATGTGTTGAATCGCTCGGGGCCGAGGAACGTGCGAAGTTTTGTGGTGTACCAAGCGGTTATCTCGCGCTTTTTATTTGGGTCACTCTCATCTGTGTAGTAAGCCTGCTGACATTCATAGCCTTGAATGGTTTTGGTTTCCGTTCCAAACTTCCATGCTTTTACTTTTACAGAATCTTCAATCAAATATGTTTTTCCAAAGAATTCCTCTTTAGAAACATTCTTGCCAATAGCTTGATTGGAATAGATTTCAATGTTTGGCTGCTTGAAGCGCATGGTCACACCACCGCCTTGATCTTCATCTTCTTCGTCTTCAATAATAGGCTTGAACAGTGATTCGTTTTCGTTGAAAAAAAGTTGTTGTTTACTGGTACGAAATTCTGGAATCATCGCCTTCATCTGCTCTCGACCGGGCGGCAAAGTTTTGTGCAGATTGACTTTTACTTCATATTCAATAACGCCAGTAGTAGATTGCGCCATCACCACATTAAATGCAGCAAGCGACACGAGAATGCCGATAACGAGTAGGATTTTTTTCATAAGGGTTAAGTTTTTCATTTTTGTTTGTGCTGTAAACGTACGGCTAAAGAGGATCGGAGTAGGTTAATAGTTCTGAAAGGAATGTTAATTAAGGTTAATGACGAATGAGCATTGGGAAAACAATGTACTTTTGTGTGAACTATTATGAACCACATAGTCTTCGGGAGCGGGAAAACTCCAACCTCAAAACAGATAACTTGTGTATGTATCTCATTCAATTCATCGATGGCGTGCCAAAAAAGATTTGCTTTGATTGAAATTGCCTGTGGCACGCTACAATACTGTACCCCATTTTCCCCCGCGAAACGCGGGGGGCTATTGACATTGAACCCCGCTGGGGTTCACTGTAGAAGTTAAAACCAGATTACGGTATTGAAATCGCATCAGATTAAAATAAGGACCAATGAGTTATCGTATGGATAAACACAAAAAAACAAAAATGGTAATCATTTACACCCCTGTTGCTCCCAAACAAAGACTATGTGAAGCGTCTATATTTCTATGTGCCTATGTGGTTCAAACCATCCTAATCTGCAAATGAAACAGCCAAAAAATTCATTCACTCTCACGTTGATCGCCACCAGCATTGTATTGCTATTGGTGCTTCAAGTATTTTGGCTTAAAGGAGCTTATAGTGAGGAGGTGACTTCACTTAGAAAGGAATCTCAATTATTGTTTCGCGATCTCATTTTTGAAATGAATGATTCGCTTTTGCAAAAAAGCATCAGCACCTTACCGGATCGCTCAACCGAAGGGGTAATTAAGATGAGTGACTCAGTTAAAATAATAAGGCGCTTTGGTAATAGTATGAAATTCTATAGAAATGACACTGCTTCTATTGTGCAAGTATTTGTCCATTCTGAAAGTGGTAAAGACTCCGTTAGAGATTTATTAAAGCCATTGGTCAGTAAAATTCGCGGTAGTGCTAGACCACGGGCTTTTTCTATTCAGCTAAACAGCGATTCTTTAAAAATTGATGAGATCAATAAAAAATTCAAGATCCAATTAGCCGAAGCAGGAATTGATGTGCCTTTTCATATTACATCTGTAAAGCGTGAGTTTAGTTTTCCGCCTAGGCCGCCTACCGATGAACAAGTCGTTTTTTCGGCTGGAGGTGGTTTCAAAGCAGATTTCACTAACATGGATTGGTTTATCCTTAAACAAATCTCGCCACAAATCCTTTTCTCTGTTTTTCTTACCGCGCTCACGAGTCTCTCGTTTTGGCTTTTGTATCGAAGCATTCGCGCACAGCAGCGATTGGCTGAATTGAAAAACGATTTCATCAGCAATATGACACACGAATTGAAAACACCCGTGACCACAGTGGGTGTTGCCATTGAAGCGTTGAAAAACTTTAATGGAATAGAAAACCACGAGTTAACACAAGAATATTTGACCATCGCGCAAAATGAACTGGGTCGTCTCTCTTTATTAACAGATAAAATTCTGAAGACGGCCATCTTTGAAAACAAGGGAGTTGATTTTCAACCTGAGTCTGTTGAACTAGAAAAAATTGTAGCGCAGGTACTTGGGTCAATGAAATTATTGTTCGAGAAAAACAAAGCTACTGTATCAATCGAAAAGATAGGAAGTGACTTTCAATTGCAGGGTAGTCAAGTTCATTTAACCAATGTAGTTTATAATCTGCTTGACAATGCGTTAAAATACTGTCGCCAAAATCCTGAGATCAAAATAAAATTGAAGGAGTCTGGTGATAAAATTATACTTTCCGTACAAGACAACGGCATTGGCATCTCGTCTGACCACAAGAAAAAAATATTTGAGAAATTCTTCCGTGTGCCAACAGGTGATGTTCATAATAGCAAAGGCTATGGACTGGGATTGAGTTATGTGGACAGCGTGGTGAAAGCACACAAGGCAACGATTGCAGTGGAGAGCGAAGTGGATAAGGGGAGTACGTTCACTATTCATTTTCCACACCAAAATCAAAAATTATAATTCTCAAATCTAAAATTAGATTGTGGCTAAAATCAAAATCCTATATGTAGAAGACGAACCCTTTCTTGGCAAGATTGTGAAGGAGAGTTTAGAAAGTAGAAACTTTGAGGTGAGGATGGTGGCAGATGGAAGAAATGCCATGTCCGCATTCGCAGAAATGAAACCCGATATTGGTGTGCTGGATGTGATGCTGCCCAATAAAGATGGGTATGCCATCGCTAAAGATATTCGGCAAATCAATCCAACGATTCCACTCATCTTTGTAACCGCCAAAACGCAGACTGGAGATTTGATCAAAGGCTTTGAAGTGGGTGGCAACGATTACTTGCGAAAGCCTTTCAGTATGGAAGAGTTGATTGTGCGCATCAACAATTTATTGCATCTCACACAAAAGCAAAACAATCCAGTCAAAGAAAATATTGGGATCGGAAAATTCGAGTTCTCGCCCCAGCGCTACGAACTGAGCAAAGAGGGCAACGTGCGCAAACTCTCTCACCGCGAGGCTATGCTGCTACAAATTCTCGCTGAAAACCAAAATAACAACATCGACCGCAAAACTATTTTAATGCGCGTGTGGGGTGATGATTCTTTTTTTAACTCGCGCAATTTAGATGTGTATATCACTAAGCTTCGCGATTATTTGCGAGAGGATTCTGCGATAGAGATTATTACGATTAAAGGAGTTGGGTATCGGTTCGTGGTGGGGTGAAATTCTCCTGAAAGTGTTTAGATTTGCTTGCCCTAATCTAAGCCTATGTCCAACTGGAAAATCAAACTCTCGCTCTTCCTCAATTATTTTGTGTTTGCCATTCTACTCAATAGTGTAGGCACCGTGATCCTGCAAGTGCAAAGCAATTATGGTGTTTCTGAATCTTCAGCCAGCGTGCTAGAAGCATTCAAAGATTTGAGTATTGCTGTTGTTTCGTTTCTAGTAGCTTCTTATATCACACGCATTGGTTATAAAAATTCAATGCTCATTGCCTTGGCTTTAGTCGGGTTGGCCTGCTTGGCCATGCCATCTTTGGGTAGTTTTGCCATGACCAAAGTTTTGTTTGCCGCCACTGGCACTTCCTTCGCATTAATTAAAGTATCCGTGTACGCCACTATCGGCATTGTTACCACCAATAAAAAAGAACACGCCAGCTTCATGAATTTTATCGAATCATTTTTTATGATTGGTATCCTTACGGGGTATTTTATTTTCAGCGCATTTGTAGATGACAAAAATCCACAGTCAGCCGAGTGGTTGAAAGTATATTATCTCCTTGCGGGAATTGTCGTTGTCGCATTTCTGCTCTTGCTGAGTTCTCCGCTAGATGAATCGAGTGTGAAGAGCGATGCGACAAAACCCTTCTTGGAAGATTTCGCAGACATGATCAAGCTGGCGATCAAACCTCTTGTACTAGTGTTTATAATGTGTGCTTTCACCTATGTACTGATTGAACAAAGCATTATGAGTTGGTTGCCCACCTTCAATAGCAAAGTATTAGACCTTCCTGCCACACTCAGTATTCAAATGGCGAGTATTCTAGCGGCATCAACAGCCATTGGAAGATTCAGCGCAGGCTTTGCGTTGCAAAAAATCCATTGGTTCTTGGTATTGATTATTTGTCTGCTTGCTGCCAGTGCATTAGTGCTAGTGGCAATACCCTTGGCACAAAACAATAGCAGCTCACCTGTAACGGGTTGGAGCAGCGCACCCCTGGGGGCATTTGTGTTTCCATTGATCGGGTTATTTATTGCACCCATTTATCCAGCCATCAATTCAGTTATTCTAAGCACACTGCCTCTTAGGCAACATGGCCAGATGTCGGGGTTGATAGTCATTTTTTCTGCATTGGGCGGAACAACGGGTTCCATCATCACAGGAAATATTTTTCAAGCGTATGGTGGGCAAACTGCTTTTTATTTTTCGCTCGTGCCGATTGGGGTTTTAATGGTTTGTCTTTTCTTTTTTAATAAGATTCAAAAAAAATCAGAGACGAAAGTGGAGTTTAGTTCAAAGGGTGGACATTAGATATAGAATAGAAATTGTACAACTCTTTTAATAATAAAAAAGGAAAACTAAAAAATATGGAAACAGATGATGAAAAACTCAGCGATGATCCTGAAGAGAATCTTCGGATGGAAAATGAATTGTTAAAGTTAAAAATACAAGCTCAGTTCGGTGCTAAGTTTGGCGAAGGGGCAGCCCTGCCCGCTGATATAGAAAACGAGTTTTTAAAAAATGTTTATGCCTTTGAGCAAAATCAGGGTACTCATAATTCAATAAAAGTAGCTGCGTTTCTAGGGTCTCCTAATTTTCAAAAAGCCATCAACTTGGATGATAAAGGTTTGAAAAAAGAATATTTCCGTTTGCTTGAATTGTTAGATAAAAAATCCATTGCTGTGGATTTCATTCGGCCAAGGGAAGATCGGTTCAAGTACCAATTTATTACAGAAGAGTTATTTGAGCATACCATGAGCAACAGTATGCCTGGCATGACTTCTCATTTTATCTATGAAGAATTTCATGCCGACCATGACTTAGATATCCGCAATCGGGCCACTGATTTTTTGAGGGACTGGTTCAGAAAAGAATTTAACGAGTTCAGTTCTGAATTAGGTGACCAATTTATTTTAGCAAACGGAACTATCTTGACCAGACAGCAAACGCTGGCTAAAATTAAAGAGCTATTTGATTGCTACACTTCCTTTACGAATTGCCAAGTTGCGAAGGGTGAAGTTAAGTTTCAATGGAATGATGAGACGCAATCGGGCATGGGTCATGTAGAAGGTGGTGTACGGTTTGATGCCATGCTGGAGTCAGGGGAAACGGTACACTTTGAAGGCCCCTTCAAATTATATCTATCCAATGAGGACGGATGGTGGAGCATTTTCTATTTTGTCTTTCCAGGATTTGAGTGGTGAGGAGTTTTAAAAAAAATATTTGTTGATGTTACGCACAGTCTTTGATTTTTTAGGCGTCTGACACTTTAGAAGTGTCTTGACGCCTATTGCCTACGTAAGTCCAGTTATCTGTACACTGATTTTTTCTCAAAAAAAATATTGATTGATCTACCATGGAAATCCACCACCTCGGTCCGCTCTTTGAGCAAGTACAATTACAAAATATTTTAGGAGATGGAAAAGCCTTTCCAGATTGCGTGCCAAAGCGATCATTGGAAGAAATCAGCGCAGACTATCTAAACCAAAAGAGTTTCTCTGACTTTGACATGAAAAATTTTATTGAAGCTAATTTTTCGTTGCCCAAGGCTTATTCATCAGATTACAAAAGTGATCCTAACAAATCTCCAGAACAACACATCAAAGCCTTGTGGAATGTACTCACTCGTAAACCAGATGAAGAAACCGGATCGTTGATCCCATTACCTCACCCCTACATTGTGCCAGGCGGTCGTTTTCGTGAAATTTATTATTGGGATAGCTATTTTACAATGCTTGGTTTGCAGGTTTCAGGCAGAATTGATTTGATCGAATACATGGTCAATAATTTTTCTCACCTGATTGAAACTATAGGGTACATCCCCAATGGCAACAGAACTTATTATGTTGGTCGGTCTCAGCCGCCCTTCTTTTCTTTGATGGTAAAATTATTGAGCGAAGAAAAACAAAAAATAAATAATGAAGAAGAGGAGAACCCGCTTACCAAATATCTGCCCTCATTAGAAAAAGAATATCAATTTTGGATGAAGGAGTCCGATGCGCTTACCGAATCGCAGCAAGCAAAACATCGTGTAGTACAAATGCCCGATGGCTCTATCCTCAATCGGTATTGGGATGAAAATGATTCACCACGACCAGAGGCTTACAAAGAAGATGTAGAACTCTCTCATCAATCCAATCAAAAGCCCGAAGAACTTTTTCGTCATCTGCGGGCGGCAGCCGAATCGGGTTGGGATTTTAGCAGCCGATGGTTTAAAGATGTCAACTCATTTGGGAGCATTCACACTGCCGAAATTATCCCTGTGGATTTAAACTGTCTTCTTTATCATTTAGAAAAAACGGTGGCAGATGCCTATCAGCTTTCGGGCAACAGAATAAAGGCAAGCGAGTATTTAAAATTGGCAAACAACAGAAAGTCTGCCATCAAAAGATATTGTTGGAACGAAGAACAAAAATTCTTTTTCGATTATGACTTTGTAGCCCAAAAACCAAAAGAGCAACTGACATTGGCAGCCGCATTCCCATTGTTTTTTGAAATCGCCTCGCCCATTCAAGCAATGACAGTGGAAAAAATGTTAAGGGAGAAATTCTTAAAGGCAGGTGGCATGACCACTTCTCTTTTAAATAGCGGTCAGCAGTGGGACGCACCTAATGGTTGGGCGCCACTGCAATGGATATCTTACAAAGGATTGCTCAACTATGGCTTTGATGATTTGGCCAACCAATTAAAAACGAATTGGTTGAATGCCAATCAAAAAGTATATTCAAAAACAGGAAAGATGACAGAGAAGTATGATGTGTGGAACAACAACGGTGAGGCGAGTGGCGGTGAATATCCCAATCAAGATGGATTTGGTTGGACCAATGGGGTTTACTTGGCGATGATGAGAAATGATAAATAACACCTCTTCTCAATTGATTTGATGTTGGGCAAGCATCTCAAAAAAAACTTCGCCAGCTAAGCCAAAGATCGAAGAATAATCTTTTCAGTCAATGTCTTAAAATCGCTATAGCATCTTTGCACAGCTTGGTAGTGTGCGCCAATCGCACCATCTGCGGGCTTTAATAAAAATATAGGTTTATGGGCTTCCATTGACATGGGTGCAAGACTATGATAATGCTTTAAAAGAGCGAGACAGTTTGTATCCTCATCTGCTTTGGCGAGAAGGGTGGCACCAGAATTGCCAAGCACAAATTCTTCATACACCAATGGTATTCTATCCACCCACCGTATGTAGGACTTTACCGGGCGACTTTCGCGCGATGTGTATTGCATTAATAAATAGCCGATAGGGTGCATCTTACCCGAAGGTATTGCTGACTGATCGGGCTTAGTGTATTCACTTTTTCTCTTCTGCCATTGAGCCTGCCAATCAACCAACGTTTTTCCTAAATTCTTGATCCCTTGCAATGAAAATAAATCAGAAGCGACTGGCAACACCACATAATCGGTTGAAATCAATATGGATCGATTCATGGCGCCTAAGTTCGGTCCCACATCAACCAGCAGGTATTCGGCATTACACCTTTGTCCTGCCTCTTGAAAGAGTGTTTTAAAAACCGAAGTAACTTTAAACGCAAAAGCATCGCCAGCCAAACATTTTGACCACGCATCACTTAATTTATCCTCAAAAGCTGATAAGGATAGGTTGCCTATAAGCAATGAAATATTTTGACCAAGGTTTTCAATATGAACCGGGTAATACGGTTCACCTTCGCTAATCGGTACAATCGCATCTAAAATGGTAAGCCTTTTTGATTCCTCTAGTACAACTTCCTCCATGCGTTCTTGTGTTAAGAACATAGATGATAAATTAGACTGTGGGTCCAAATCTATTGCTAAAACTTTGTGACCCAACTCAGAAAGCATCCAGGCTATATGATAGACAGTGGTCGTTTTTCCTACTCCGCCCTTGTTATTAAAAAATGTAATAGTCCTCATCAATTCAATTTTTTAAAAATGGTCACTCCAAAATGAAGAGGATACTTGAACTCAAAAACGGGTTCGGGATTTCCATTACTTTTCAATTCTTCTTTGGCAGAGGTGATCCCTCTGTTAAATTTATTTACATAACCGAGTATCTTTAGTGCCTCTGCAATAACGGGGTTACGATAATCATTTTGAAAGGGAAAATTATCTGGCCTTGCATCTCCATACAAGCCCCCTGAATTAGATATTTCTAGTCTCTCTTTAAATTGATAAAATTTTATGGGTGCATTCGATTCATAGTTACGATGCATAACTGCATTATTTAAAAGCTCCCTTAATGCTTTACTAGGATATTCCTTTATCAACTCTTCCTTTAAGGCGCTTGTAAATACAGACCGCGTTTCTATTTGATTTTTAATAAACAAATCAAGTTGCGACAGAATGGTAATTAAGTCACCCGAAAATTCTTTTTCATTGATAATGTCAGAGGTTACACTGTCTCCAGCAAAGTTAACGTACTGCATGTAAGAGCCTGGAAGAAAGAATTTAGGATTAGTCCCAAACAATAACACTCCTGCGTTGGTAGGGCAATCATACCTAAGATCAAACATTCTTAACGAAGCCATCTGACTTTTTAAATCTCTATGATTTGCCTCCAATGTTTCTTTATCAATGGCATGAGGCAGGTAATTCAGCTTAAAAAGATCGACATTAAGATCACTCAACGTACTACCTAATGCGGGAGACACATCAAAGGTTCTGGCGTGAGCGGCCCGTTTCTCTATTAATCTATTTTCTTCCGCTTCATTCGCTCTTGATTTGGTCGGGCCTGTTCTAATCCAACTGATGCCCTTATAACGAACCGGTGGGAAAGGGCTAGGGAATACTTCAACAATAGCTATCTCGCCACCATCCAACATATATTTCTCAACAGTCATTGCGGGTTGGGGGAGTATTTGACCATTGTTTCTGATGTTAGCTAAATCTTTTAACATGGCATCTGTAACCGTGAGCCCAGAAGGGTTGCCTGTCTTGTCATCAACGCCAATGATTAAGTAGCCCGGCAAATTATGATTTGGAAAATCATTGGAGAATGCACAGATAGCCTCAGAAAACTTATCCGTATTGGTAGTTGAGATTGTTCTTTCAATCCTGTCAGACTCCATGTCCGATAAAAGTTTTTGTACCTCCTTCAAATCCTTCATTCAATTCTCAATTATTGAGTTATGCCTTACTATATTTTTACCTCCTGCGCTTCACTAGCCTCTGGCTCTACGGGCACTTCTTCCCAATTGGTTGGCTCAGTGTTGTGCAGGTATTCCAGTATTTTTTGTTCTACCATCTTCAGTTTTAATCCTTTGATGAATTTTCCGTTGCGCGCTAAAATCAAGCGGCCCGTTTCTTCTGAGATCGCCATCACCAACGTATCGGTAGTTTCGCTCATGCCAATGGCCGAGCGATGGCGAAGGCCAAAGTGTGGAGGCAAATGATCATTGTCGCTAACGGGCAACACACATCGTGCGGCTTTGATGCGCCCTTTGTAGATGATGGCGGCACCATCATGCAGTGGGCTACTTTTGTTAAAGATAGAAATCAATAATCGCTTGTTCACTTCCGCATCTAGTGGGTCGCCAGTCTCCGCATAAAATTTCAATTCGATGGTACGAGAAAAGACGATGAGAGCGCCCGTGCGGGTGGCCTTCAATGTTTTTACGGCTTCCATTAATTGATGCACATCAAAATCATCATGATAGCCAGCACGCCAATTGGCTAGGGCGTTGATAACATTGCCACGGTTGATCTCAGCACCTCGACCAATCAACAATAAAAATTTCCTTATTTCGGGTTGGAACAAAACGATCATGGCCAACACGCCCACGCCCATAAACTGGCCGAGGATCGTGGCGAGCAGTTCCATTTGTGCTGCCCTCACAATTAAATAAACAAGATAGAGTGCAAGTATGCCCAAGAAAATATTGACGGCAATACTACCGCGAATGAGTTTGTAGATTTGGTACAACAGAATCGCCACTAAACTGATATCGATAAAGTCGACCCAGCTTACTTCAAGGAAACCGATTTTGAAGACGAGGAGCATGGGGTAAAGATAGTGCGTTTATTCTTTTGCTTCAAGCCACATGCTTCAGGCTACAAGCTTGCAGCTGGAGCATGTAGCTTGAGGCCTTACAACCTCTGAACAAGTTTTATTGTTTCCACGGCTTCTTTCACATCATGCACGCGCAAGATGCTTGCTCCTTTCAAAAGTGCAATTGTATGGAGTGCGGTAGTACCATTCAATGCATGGTCAGGAGTAGTGTTTAACGTTCGCCAAATCATGGACTTGCGAGAGAGCCCGACCAGCATTGGCTTGCCGAGTATCTGCAAGTAATCAAGATGGCTAAGCAACTCAAAGTTTTGATCTACGGTTTTAGCAAACCCAAAACCGGGATCGATGATGATATCCTTTATGCCTAATTGCTGGAATTGATTTATCTTTTTATGAAAATAATCGGTGATGTCCTTGACCAAGTTTTCATAAGTAGCAAGCTGAGTCATTGTTTGCGGAGTGCCACGCATGTGTATGGCGATATACGGCACTTTTAGAGTAGCTACCGTTTCCAACATTTTTATGTCCAAATCTCCTGCAGAAATATCATTGATCATACTCGCGCCATTCATCACCGCTTGCTTGGCCACTTCCACTCGAAATGTGTCTATGGAGATAACTATGTTCGGAAATTCTTTTTGAATGGATTGAATGGTGGGCAACACCCGCTGGAGTTCCTCCTTCTCAGAAACGTCTGCCGCATTTGGGCGCGATGAATAGCCACCCACATCTATAAAATCTGCGCCCTCTGTGATCATTTTCTCTACTTGCTTCAAGATGGCCAAAGGTTCAGCAAAGCGGCTGCCACCATAAAAGCTATCTGGCGTAACGTTTAAGATGCCCATGACCCTTGGCACGGAAAGATCTACCAGCTTCCCTTGCAGGTTAAGTGTTTTGTTGGTTGAAAATAATTTACTTTGCACCGCTTATTAATCAGTATGAACGAAAAAACATTGCACGAATATAAAGAGGTGATTGCCACCTGCAAAACATTGTTTGCCAAAAAGACGTATGATTATGGCACGGCTTGGCGCATATTGCGCTTACCTTCCATCACCGATCAGATTTACATCAAGGCACAGCGCATCCGCAGCATTCAAGAAAAAGGGATGCAAAAGGTGGAAGATCCGATCAAAGATGAATTCATAGGTATCATAAACTATTGCATTATTGCATTGATCCAACTGCAGTTGAAGGAATCGGAGAAGATAGATTTATCTTTTAAAGAATTAGAACCTTTATATGATGGCGCGGCAGAGGAAACTTTTCACCTGCTACAAAATAAAAACCACGATTATGGTGAAGCTTGGCGCGAGATGCGCGTGAATTCTATCACCGATATTATTTTAATGAAGCTGCTTCGCGTAAAGCAAATTGAAGACAACAAGGGAAAAACACTTGCCAGCGAAGGGATTCAAGCCAACTACCAAGACATGATTAACTATGCCGTGTTTTGTATGATTAAGTTGAGCAATTGACAATTGGCAAAGTGTGGTGGTGAAATTAAAAGTGGAAAAAAACGAAATCAGTTTAGTAGACTAAGTTTAAGATTCAAAGTCTATTAAAACTTGAAATAAAACTCCCCAATAATATTAGAGCTATCCCACGTGTTTTGTTTGTCTTCTGAAAGTTTTAAAACATTCTGGCGCACTTCTTTAAAGACTTGTTCAATAGTGCGCCCTGGTTTCTTCATTGCTTTCAAAAGTTCTTGTGTGTAGAGTCCATTCTTTCCTTCACCATCTGAAGCTGTAGCCCCAGGAGATGTTGCATACGCAATGAAAGAACCTTTAGCTCGTTTTATCTCTGCCAATCCACCCCCGCCAATATCCCTTGCTGATGAAGGGAAGGGATTATTTCGGCACGCATCCATAATGACAATATTCATTCGTGTACTAGAGCGCTCCATGTTGGCAAGCACCACACGTTGCATAGGCAAGCACATACGCGGAATGTCATCATCATATTTCACATCGGCCTCTATGGGCACTAAATAATTTTCACCTTCATTTTGCAAACCGTGGCCAGCGTAGTAAAACAAACCTATTGTCTGGTCTTTGGGGCCATTAGTCAGTTTTTGATGGAACTTGGTAAAGGCTTCACGCATTTTGGTATAATCTCCGTCAAGCACTTTAATCACTTCAAAATTTGATCTTTCTAATTCGGCAGCAATGTCGTTCGCATCATTGGTTGCGTTTTTGAGTGGGGCAACGGCTTTGTACTTTGAGTTGCCAATGACGAGAGCATAACGCTTTTCACTTTTATAGATTTCAGCAAGAGTGAGTGGCACTTCTTCTAATACTGGAATAGCTGGAACGCTGGAGGCTACAATTTGCTTTTTATCTTGTGTTTCTTTGAGTCGCTTATCCTCCAGTTCTTTCTTGCTATCAGCTATTTGCTGTAACCTCTTTTTTTCTTCAGCTGCTTTCGCATCTATTATCCTTTGTTTTTCTTCTTCCGCTCTTTTGTCATCTGCGGTTTTCTGTAATCTCCTTTTCTCTTCTACCGTTTTCGCCTCCGCTATCTTTCTCTCCTCTTCTACTCTTTTTTTATCGTCTGCTATTTTTTGCTGGCGTTGTTTTTCTTCTATTTTGGCTTGCGCAATCTTTTGCTGCCTTTCATCTTCTGCTCTTTTATCAGCGAGCATTTTCTGTTCTTTTTGCTTTTCTAAAATTGCTGCAGAGTTTGATTTTACATCTTTCTTATCCTTCAGCTTGTCTTTGGCATTAGCCAATGGTTCAACATCCTTTTTTCCCATGTCCCTAGGCCCACCAACAGGGATCATCAGGTCATCCAATCTTACCAATAAACTTTTTGCTTCTTCATTACTCTTGTTGAGCGTTATTGATTTTGTTACGTCATCATGAGCTAATTGATTTTGATTTTGATTAAAATATTGCAGTCCTCTATCAAAATAAATCTTAGATTGGTCGGCTGGCTCTTTTATATTTTGTAATGCTTGATCAAATTCTTCCACCGATTCTTTAAACGCCCTTAATTGACCATAGCCTTTGGCCATGAACCAATGTATGTTGCCCTTATTTTGATGACCCAACTCCAATGCTCGATCAAATTCACGTACCGAGCTGGTGAAGGATTGTGTTTTGAAATACGATAGCGCCAAAACGTAATGCACTTCTACATCTAGTGCTTTATCTCTGGTACTTTTATCCATATACTCATTGAGATGAGTAATTGCTTTTGGGTAATGCTTAGCATGATAGGCATCAATGCCTTGCTCATACAATTTGAATTGTGCTGATGCGCTTACGGCTAAAGACAAGAAAAGAAAAAGCCATCCGAGTCTCATAGAAACTTTATTTGATCTAATCTAAATTAAAAGAAATACCACCAGAAAAGTTGATGGAAGTGAAGCCGATGCTTTGAAAGGGGAAATCTTTACTGTCTAGAATATCTATGTCGTTTGGATAAGCTCTTGTACTTACCACATTAATTGGAAAAGTATATCCAAAAGAGGCTTGAACAAAAAAAGAAAAGGCCTTCGCTGGAAAAAACTCAATGCCCGGCCCTATAAATATCCCTCCCGTGATTTTAGATTCTCCAGGATAGTTACCCGTAACATCAATCTCAACTGGTGTAGTACCATTGTTTACGTCTTCCCTATAAACATCTGTAGAGGTAAGAAGGTCGCTACGTCTCGCGCTGGCAATAAATGGTTTTGCAAAACCATAAACGGATATTACTGAATTATCTTTTACAGGCACAAAATTCACTTTCAGGTTTGCTGCCGCTGATAGAATACTAATATTAGCACCAGCCAAATCAATCAAATAACCGAACAAAGTAGAATTGCCGTTATTGTCATTTACATATCCAACATAAAAATTGTTCGGATTTTCAAATTGCGCAGGAGGCTTTTGTAAAATTGTAGGATCGTAGCTGAAATTCAAATACGATATAGATCCACCAATGGAAAGGATTCGGTTAAGTCTTTTCATATAGCCTCCCTCGAAATTAAGGCCAGTAGTATAATCGCCAAAATTTGAATTGCCAACAATAGAAATACCTCCACCAAAAAAAATACTCTTATCTCTCTCAATCCTTTCTCTTTTTACAACTGCCCCTTCATCTTGCGCACAGAGGCTGAACGCGCCAAAGCATACAATTAACGATGCGGCTAAAGTTCCTTTCATGGCTTAACTGGTTAGTGTCCTATTTCAAAAGTATGAAAATCACAGCAGCAATTGACATTTTTTTGGGCTATTTTGAAACCTTCACTCTTTAAATTTAATGATTATCAAACAATGGCCTTTTTAACCCAAAAGGTCTATTAATCCAAATTAAATAAAATGCCCCCAGAAATATTAATGGAAGAAAACCCAGTCGAAATAGCTGGCCAGTTCGGATCATCAAATAATCTTAAATCCCTATCGGAAAAAGATTTTGTGCTAATGAAATCTGATGAAAGTGTATAACCAAATGACGCCTGAATGAAGAAAGAAATGGGTTTTGTTGGATTAATCTCAATCCCTGGCCCTAAAAAGATACCACCTGTTACTTGCCCATCTACAGGGACTACATCACTAGCGGATGCATCGAATATCCATGTATTAATATTATTTAGGTCGGCATACCTCTCTAAACTTATGGTAATATCACTGTGCTTGGTGTAAGAAATAAAAGGCTTCGCAAATCCATAAATAGATACTACAGAATTTTCTTTAACTGGTACAAAATTCACTTTAAAATCTACAGCCAATGAAAGAAAACTAAGATTGGTTTTGTTAAAATTGACTAGGTATCCAGTATGCACGTCTGTTAAACTTTGCTGGGGAAAATTCTGAAATCCTGTGTAAAAATTATCAGGATATTTCCCAAATACAGGAGCTTGTTGAGGCGAGGCTGGTGTATTGTAAGCAAAACTTAAGTAAGAAACGGAAGCACCGACAGACAAAATCCTATTTAATCTCTTACTAAATCCACCTTCCACATTAAATCCTGTTGAATACTCTTTTAGATTAGCATCATTTATAAGAGAAATCCCGCCACCCACAAAAATATTTTTATCTCGTTCAATGCGTTCACGTTTTACAATTTTGCCTTCGTCTTGAGCTTGGATATCCAAAGCCGCAACAAACAACATAAAACATCCAATTAGAATTATTCTCATATTTTAATAGTTTGAAACCTAATTATATTAAAAAAAATTAAATTTTAACGAAGTACAGTGTGTAAGTGCAGCCATCATCAGAATCCTCGAATGAAAAAATAAGGGTTGCAGGAGTTAACTGATAAGTAATTGTAGTTGATCCGCCTCCGCCTGTAGATGTAAAACCTATTGTACTACCCGTGGCAGTGTAACTGCCGGAGAAATTAGGGAATGTGATGGTTGTTGCCGAAATGACAACATTACAATTACCTGAGCAAAGATCATTATAATTATTATTGGAAGAATTGCATCCACCAGCCACTGCCCGTGTCTGTTTCCAAGTGCCAATTAAAGATGCCGTAGGTAGTTCTTTTGAACACCCAAGTGCTAGCAATAAAGCAACTAAAAAGAACTTGCTGACACTATTTTTTACATACTCCATAAAGAACAATTTAATGGTTTTATAAACTCTCGGCACTCCAAAAGTACATCAATCTTACAATAAGAGCAATCCCCGAAAACAGGGAGAAGCATTTTATTTATTTGCCTTTTAGAGCCTCCGAGCATTTTTTTAAAGCAGCTATCATCCCTCTGGCCGTTTCCACGTCT
Source organism: Cyclobacteriaceae bacterium (assembly GCA_043777495.1). Taxonomy (GTDB): domain Bacteria; phylum Bacteroidota; class Bacteroidia; order Cytophagales; family Cyclobacteriaceae; genus ELB16-189. Next base: position 49,269 of record JAYWHU010000114.1, read on the forward strand.
TTCATGGCTATCTCTAATGAAGACACATACGGTTGAATTTTGCCTGCCTTATACGCTTTGATGATTTTATTTTTGAAGTTGGTCTCCAGTTTCACAGTAAGCCATTTCCCCTTTGCCTCAAAATCAATGCTTCTGGGGTCGATGTCGCTTAGGTTAAACTCGAAAACCTCTTCTACCGAAGAGGCGGCTTTGATCTCTACCGTAGTGAGCTTTATTTTATTGCCGTTGCCTTCTTCTGCCAACTCGAATGATTGCTTGCGGGTTGTTTGTTCAACCGTAACCTCTGGCACGGTCTCCTTCATCCAGTTAACCGTGCCTTCTGTAGTTGCCGGAAACGGATCTTTGTAAATGCTTTTGCAATGTTCGATCGCTTTGTCAATCGAATACCGAAGTCTTCTGCCCACCTCTATATCTTCCACAAAAATGTTTGCCTCGCTTTCGTAGCCAACTATCTTGTCGTCTTTGTAATGGTTTACTAATTTTTTCTTATCAACCATGGGCAATTCAATTTGCATTTTTTCACCTGACACCTGTAGTTTAAAGGCATTAGGATTTACATCCATCCAGTTAAATTCGTAGGTATCTTTTACAGTTGCCTTGGTGGTTTGCTCGGTAGTTATAAAAGTAGTCAAGCACTTAGGTGTAATGCTTTGCGTGAATACCTTATCCTTGACCTTCAAATCTTTTACCAACGAAACAATAGTTTCTACTGATTGAGATTTGTTCTTAAAGACAGGCAAATCACCCTTTACTTTTGCTTGTGCTAAAGGCGACATCATTGTCAGTACGGTTTTCATATCACGGGCTTCATCTACCCCATTGGTATAAATAGTTACTTCATTGGTAAATGGTTTGGCTGCGCCATCGCGCAATACCGAAACGGATTTGAGTTGCTCCAACATTTCAAATTTAAGGGCGAAGGTGCTTCCCGAAATTTTGAAGACGAGTGTGTTGAGGTTGATGTCAGCCACATTGAAAGTGAATTCTTCTTGATGAGAAGCTTTGCCATCGCTCTCCACTTGAAGAAGTTTAAAACTAGCAGGGCTCGATTGTTCTTTAAGAGTTTGATTGATAGATTTGGTGCCGATGTTCACATTCTTAACATTTCCCTCCAACCACTGGCGCATATTTTCATAACCCACAAGTTTCATTTTTCCAGAGGTGATTTTCTCTCCTAGCGGAATACACTTTTTAATGATTTCAAGTATCGCTTTGGCATGATCACCATCCTTGGCATGAATGCGCAATTCATCATCGTACGATTGCGTCTTTCCATCTTTTACGGTCTTGATTAGCTTCTGCTTATTGCGCGCAGCCAAGACCACAAAAATAATATCCTTCTGGGTCTCTTGCCGTACTGCATAAGGGTCGATGTCGGCCAGATTAAAATCACTTGAAAAAGCAGTCTTCGCTCCTTTTTGGTCTGTTTGATTGTATGAATAGGTAAGTGTGGAGTGTTCTAGCAGCTTGATTTCCTGTTCATATGTTTTGGTGGCTGATTCAACCTTCGTGAATGTGCCTTGCAACTTATCAACAAGTGTTTTCAGTTCATTGGCTTGGCCAAAAACAAGGGTAGAAATAAATAAAAACGGGATGAATAGAAAAAATATTAGTTTCATATAGTTTGTAAGCGTCTTTGGTAAAATGGCAAAAAACACTTTCTCAAAAGTAGATCATTCTTTAGTTGCGAGCAATCCCCTAAAAAGTGGACTTATCGAATAATAATACTAAATGACCAATAAAAAAGGCTTTCAATTTCTTGAAAGCCTCTTTTGATTTCCCATCAAATGCCAATAACACCAATGGTCACCACCCTGATCTTCGGGTATCTTTATAGACCATTCTGGCGAAGGCAAGAAACATGGCTGTTACTATGCTACAAAATATAATTGTAAATGCCATCATTTTAGTTGATCGTGTTACACGTCACATATGCTTCACCACTTCCTCTCCAAACTCAGAGCACTTCAACAAAGTAGCACCTTCCATTTGGCGATGGAAATCATACGTAACACGCTTGGATGAAATTGCCCCGTTCAATCCTTTCACAATCATATCCGCTGCTTCTTGCCAGCCCATATATTCGAGCATCATCACGCCAGAAAGAATTACTGAGCCAGGATTTACTTTGTCTTGACCAGCATACTTTGGTGCCGTGCCATGTGTGGCTTCAAAAATAGCGTGACCAGTGATGTAGTTCACGTTGCCACCAGGTGCGATACCAATACCGCCTACAATCGCGGCCAACGCATCTGAAATATAATCGCCATTCAAATTCAATGTGGCTACTACTGAATATTCATCAGGGCGCAAAAGTATTTGTTGCAAGAAAGCATCCGCAATAGCGTCTTTGATCACAATCTTTTTGCCCTTGTTATCGATCTCCATCCAAGGTCCGCCATCCAAAAGGGTAGCACCAAATTCATTCTTTGCCAAGGCATAGCCCCAATCGCGGAAACCTCCTTCGGTGAATTTCATGATATTGCCTTTGTGCACCAAAGTTACATTAGGTTTATTTTGCTCAATGGCATACTTGACAGCCGCACGCACTAATCTTTCTGTTCCTTCTTTTGATACGGGCTTTATACCAATGCCTGATGTTTCGGGGAAACGGATTTTTTTATACTGTTTAGGATAGGTGTCTTTAAAAAATTGCATAAACTTTTTATTGTCATCGCTGCCCGCTTCAAACTCAATGCCCGCATAAATATCTTCGGTGTTTTCGCGGAAGATGCACATGTCAGTCTTTTGCGGTTCTTTCACTGGTGATGGCACACCTTTGAACCATTGCACGGGGCGCACACACGCATACAAATCCAAATCTTGGCGCAAGGCAACATTCAATGAGCGGATGCCTCCACCCACGGGAGTGGTTAACGGCCCTTTAATCCCTACTAAATATTCGCGGAAAGCGGCCATCGTTTCATCGGGCATCCAATTACCTGTTTTGTTGAACGCTTTTTCTCCAGCCAATACTTCCTTCCAATTGATCTTGCGTTTGCCATTGTAGGCTTTCTCCACAGCAGAATCAAACACGTGCTTGGAGGCAGGCCAAATATCCACGCCTGTGCCATCGCCTTCAATAAATGGAATAGTGGGGTTTTCGGGTACGGTTAGTTTTCCGTTGCTGATGGTGATTTTTTGGTCGCTCATTTTTTTATGTGTTAAAAGTGTTGAAGTTTAGGACTTGTTGAAGTTGATCTGTTGACGATTTGAACTCGAAAAGTAGGAAATTAAGTGTAGAAAGAAGATAACTTTATATTGAGAATTCAATAATTATAGACTTATTGAGGGAGAGAAAGGCATATTCATCATTAAACTAGAAGAAAAATCATAAATTTACTTCATGACTAGATACGATCACATCACCTTTGACAAATCTATACTTGGGGGAAAGCCCATTTTGAAGGGAAGCCGGATTAGCGTTGAGGTCATATTGGAATGGATTGCATCTGGTGCCACCATTGAAAAAATCGTTGAATCTTTTCCACACCTAACGCGGGAAGCAGTCACTGAGGCGGTTCTATATGCCAAAGATTCATTGAAGAATGAAATTTATATTGAGTCCAATAAAGACAGATGAAACTTTCGGGATTCAAGTTCTTGACTGATGAAAACATCCCGCCAGAATTGATTCAATTTTTTCGTGACAGCAATTTTGATGTGTGTTTTATCGAACCCTAGCCCAATTTGAATATTAGTGGAAGGGTATATCGTTGTTTGACTGGCCTGCCTCTTTGATTTCCAGGTATCCACTTTGGCGAACTCTTAATCGCTTCTAGAGCTACTTCATCACACCCCCAACCTATTCCCTTTATTACCTTTGACTCAATGATACTTCCATCTTTATCAATGACAAATTGGACGAATACTTTTCCCTGAATCCTATTCCTTCTAGCTTCTTTCGGATATTTCATGGATTTTCCAATCTCATTATAAAAATGTGCTATTCCCTTTTCTGGCTTTGCAGTTTCCTCAAAATTCAAATATTCATTCGACCTGCCATCTTTATTGAACAATACCCCTCTTATAAATCTTCCGTTTTCGTATGTCTCTTCAAATCTAAATCCCATCTTTTTGCTAATGCCTTTCCACATTCCGTCCTTAACGCGATTGGTTACTTTTCCTTCTTCGATTAGGCCATCGAATGACAATGGTTCTAGTTCGCAAACACAATAACCTTCCCCTTCTTTTATAATTGCATTTCCTATAGAATCTGAGTAGGATATTATTTCAAGATTGTTTAATGGATTAGGAAAATTCCAGTCAAAGTCTTTAAAGAATAATTCAGATTTTTTGATTCCATTTACATGATAAGAAGTCATTTTTCCTTTTGGCCCATAAAGCATGTTACCCTCTGACATTAGATTACCGTTTTCGTAGTAGTACTTGACATGGATTTCATTTTTCTTACCAAGTGATTCCTCTGAATGCCTTAGCTTATTTGAAAAACTATAGTAGGAAAAAGTTAAGCTATCACCATATAACTTTTTTTCTTTGTAATAATACGAGCGGGTGCTATCCACAATTTCATTATTTGTATTGAAAAAAGTCCTTTTGGTTTGACAATGGGAGTCAAAGTTCAGACTGTTTATTAATAAAACTGAAAATAGGATTTTAATACTTCTCATTTGATATCAATACTTCTCTTCCTGATTCGGGAACTCCTTTGCCTTCACATCGTCCACGTATTTGTTTACTGCTTTGGTGATCACTGAATTCAAATCGGCATACCTGCGGAGGAAGCGGGGCTTAAATTCGGTGGTAATGCCGAGCATATCTTGCATGACCAATACTTGTCCGTCCACGTCAGGCCCCGCACCAATTCCTATAACTGGGATTTGCAATTTGGTTGAAACTTCCTTCGCCAGTGTGGCAGGGATTTTTTCCAACACTAAACCAAAGCACCCGCACTCTTGCAAGAGCAAAGCATCTTCTATCAACTTATTGGCCTCGCCTTCTTCTTTGGCCCTCACAGAGTACGTTCCAAACTTATAAATGGATTGGGGTGTCAGGCCCAAATGCCCCATCACGGGAACGCCTGCACTCAAAATCCGCAGCACCGAATCTTTTACTTCGCTGCCACCTTCAATTTTCACAGCGTGCGCGCCAGATTCTTTCATAATGCGAATAGAAGAACGCAACGCTTCACCTGAACTTCCTTGATAATAACCAAATGGAATATCTACCACTACCAATGATCTTTTCACAGCTTTCACCACGGAAGTAGCGTGATAAATCATTTGATCGAGTGTGATAGGCAAAGTGGTTTCATTGCCCGCCATCACATTGGATGCTGAGTCGCCCACTAAAATGATATCAACCCCTGCTCCATCAATGATCTTGGCCATACTGTAATCGTATGCAGTAAGCATGGCAATTTTTTCGCCACGCTTCTTCATCTCCTGAAGTTGGTGTGTGGTGACTCTTTTTAGTTCAGTTTTTTTTGAAGCAGACAAGGCAATTCAGATTTAAGATTTGAGATGTACGATTTAAGATTTCCTGAAGAGACGCAATTTTGAATCTCGAATTTTGAATCAATGTAAATAAACCGATGATTTCTTTCCAAGTATAACTTCAACGTGGTCTTTCAATGTAGTTGATAACTCATAGCCAGTGTAAGTTGGCATGATGGGAAATAACGTGTTGCTCCGGTTGACCAACACGGCCACTTCCATTTTTTTTACACCCACTTCAAAAAAAGGCTTCATGGCATAAGCCAACGTGCGCCCTGTATTCAATACATCATCTACCAAGAGAACACATTTCTTTTTATACTCTTTACTTTCTTTGTCGATGGTGATCTCGCTTTGTTGCGGTGCGAGTTTATCAACTGTCACTTTCGCAATCACTACTTCGAGCTGGGCGATGGATTCCAATTCTTTGCCCAAAATTTTTGCGAAGGCATAGCCCTGACCATCAATGCCCGCCAGCACTATTGACTTTTCCTTGAAATTGTTTTCATAAATCTCAAAAGCCATTCGCTTGATCTTTTGGTTGATCTGCTGATCGGTGAGTATCAATGATTTTTCTGCTACTTCGCTCATGGCAACGGAACTGATTTGCTGTCCTTGAAAGTGGATAAGATAATAGTCGATTGTAGATTGTCCACCACCTCAATGTTAGAAAGTTTTTCTAGCATTAAGTTTTGATATGATGGAATATCTGAAGAAACCATTTTCAAAATAAAATCGTATTGGCCTGTTACGTGGTGGCACTCGACCACCTCGGGAATGTCTTTTATTTCTTTTATGAATTTATTGATGTTCTCTTTGTTGTGCCCCTTTAATGACACGGTTACAAATGTGGAAACGCCCAAGCCTACGCTGGTCAAATCCACCAAGGCGTGGTAGCTTTTGATGACACCCGCATTTTCAAGTTTCTTCACACGCTCTAGCGTGGGGGCAGGGGATAGGCCAATATCTTGCGCCAATTGCGCGTTGGTGATGTTGGAGTTGGCCTGCAACATTTCTACAATCTTACGATCGGTGGGGTCTAGTTTTACTTTCATTCAACAAAGATTATTATTTAAAAGCAAAGTTTAGCGGCTGAAATTATGAATTTCAAAAGAAATAGCAAGATTTATTTGAGCGGGAAAGAAATCGGTTTCGATCAATTGTCCGCAACGGCAAACTTATGAGACTGTGTAGTTTTGCTATCGCTAAAGCGGAGAACATATATGCCTGGGGAAAGACTTGACGTGTTGACAGTGAGTCGACTAATGCCTTGCACTAGGTTGGTGAACGATTGCTCTAAACAAACTGATCCTTTGCTATTGAAAATCTGAAAACTCACTGTGCCGCCCTCCGCATTGATCCAATCTAGGTTTAATTCTGCCTGAGCTGGGTTGGGGAAGGGTGCAAAGATAATTTCACCGCCTTGTAGGGATATGCATTTTCTATTCTGAAAAAGGTCTGTGTCGCCAGTAACTTCTACTTCTGCGCAGATGTAGCGAATGCTTCCCGGAACAAGTTGAAAATCCAACACCTGTGTCAGTTCTTGATTTGGTTTTAACGTGCCTATTATTTTCTTCTTCACAGAAGATCCACCTGCCACGTCCACCAATATAATTGGATCGGTTACTGAAACGTTGCTTTTATTGACAACTGTTACCACTGGCTGAAGAGCATTGACATTATCTTTTGTAAAAAAGAAATCGCTCATGATCATATCAATTCGTGGAACTACCACACTAATAATCTTGATTAATTTATTTGTGCACCCAACTGTATTGGAAGCTGCCAGTTCCACATTAAAAATTCCCAAATCAGAAAATATAAATGATGGACTGACTTGCACCGAGGTGGAATTATTCTTATCACCAAATTTCCATAGATACGAGTTGGCAAAAGTAGAATTGTTAGTAAAAGAAACAGAAAGTGGTGCTGCGCCTGCATCGACTGATGGCGAAAAATCTGCCACAGGTGCATTGACAATAGAAATATTTTTTGATAGTGAATACACACAACCCGATTGGCGCGTAGAACTTAATCTCACAGAATAATTACTTGGTGTAGAAAAGGAATACTGTACAGGACTGCCGCTTCCATTGGCTTGGCTACCGAATGCCCATGCTTGCGATATGGATGGATCGGTAGCGTTGGTTATCTCCGTGAAGATCGTGTTCATATTAGCGCACGGAGCTTGAACAGAAAAGTCAAGCGAAGGAGGAATAGGTACGTTGATGCTTTTGTTCACTTGCGCCACGCAGTTGTTGTTGCCGGTTACTGTCAGCACAACGGGGAACAAGCCAGATGCTGAGAAAGTAAATGGAGGATTGGGCGTGATGAATGTACTGCCTTGAATTTGCCACAGCCGTGACTTAATGTTTCCGGTAGAGGCATCGGTAAATTGAGTTGCTTGATTAACACATGCTGGCAGATTGGAAAAGCTTGCGATGGGCGACTGTGCAATGGTCACTGATTTCTGAATGGAGTTGGTGCAACCAAAGTTGGTTGTTACTGATAGCGAGACGTTATAGTTATTCGCAGCTGAATAGGTGTACGCTGGATTTTTAAAAATAGAAGTGCCGTTGGCGGCATCGCCAAAGCTCCAAGCATAAGAGGCAATGTTGCTATCTGTTGGCGGTGGTGTTGAATCTGTAAATTGAGAAGATGACCCAGAGCAAGAAAACGGTGGCAGGCCAATAGAGAAATCGGGTTGGGGCTTTGAGTAAATAGTAACGAGCTTGGTCACGGAGTTTTGGCAGCCTGCCGCATTATTAGCTTGAAGGGTTACATTGTATGGACCAATGTTGGTGTATGTGTTAGATGCGCTTGGAGAAGAAGACGTGTTGCCATCGCCAAAATTCCACGAGTAAGTAGTGACTGTGCCTGTGGTGGTATTGGTAAATGGAACGGATGCAGCTTGGCAGCCGTTGGCAAAAGTAAAATTGGTAAGTGGGCCAGCTAGTACCGTACTAACATTTTTTATGATTTCATTTTCGCAGCCAGGTATCTTAGCTTTCAATCGAATTTCTTGTGCTGATGTTGAAGTAAATGCTTGTGTTAAATTTTGAGTACCCGAAACCAACGTTCCATTTAATCTCCACTCCCACGTGGGATTAGAGGCGGCATCAAAAGTGGATTGATTGGTGAACACATAATTTTGATTGGTGCAGAAGGGGCTGGCGGAGGGAAGTGCAAAATCAGCAATGGGTTGATTGTAAATGGCAACGTCTGATTTGGTAGTATTAATACAACCATTGGAAGCAGTGACTTGCAGAGTGACGGGGTAGGTTGCTGCAGATGAATAAATATGTGATGGGTTGGGCTGTGCCGAAGTGTTGGTATCGCCAAAGTTCCATGAGTAGCCTGCGATATTTCCTGAGGTGTTTTGAGGCGTGAAACTTACAATGTTGTTCACGCAACTATTTTGAGAAGCGAAAGTGATATCAGGAGATTGCAGAGATGAAATAACAATAGTATTCTGAAGAGAAGATGAGTTACCGGAACTATCAAATGATCTTAACGAAACTTGATAACTTCCCGAATTACTATACTGGAAAGTTGGATTACTTTGTGTGCTCACAAATATATTCCCAGAGCAAAGATTTGGGAATGAAAGTCTTATCAGTCTACCATTTGTATTATCTATTGAAAAGCCCATCCAACTAGATTGACTATTCGCAACGGCTAACGGAAAATTATCCGATGAAACACCAAAATTACCAAAGTCTTTGGAGGTCTGGGGAGTGGACGAGAGATTAGGCCCAAAACCTAATCGATATAGATTCCCTATAGCAGACTGAATTAAAGCAAAATATTTCCCACCCTCTTGCTGAAGAGATATGGAGGCTGGAAAATTTAAATTGACAGAACCCGTTGACACTACTGAAGAACTGGGTGAATTTGTAATACCCGAACTAAAATCCAATAGATACACAAGATTTTGATTATAGTCAGTCGTGGCCGCAAACCATGAATTGCATTGCTTAATGAATGATATGCCACGAAGATTAATCGCTGAGGGCACTAGAATTGTGTTAACCTGAGGAGAATTGTTGATAGTATTACCAAAATCAAGGCGTGTAATCGTAGATGTAAGAGAAGTTGTGATAAATGCATGTAAGTTGCTTTGATCATTTACGAGTGCTATCCCTCGTGGGCCATCAGGCAACGACACCACACTTGATGCCACTGGTAGTGAGCTTAAATTAGAGCCAAATGATAATTTAATAATTGAGTTACCTGTTGCATTGACAACTAATGCATACCAGTTTCCAGATTCTATATAAAGTTCAAAATCAAAAACAGTTTGCAGCAGGCCACCAGGATTACCCAGATTCGTAACAATGGGAGAAGAAGAAGGGGTTAGGCCAAAGTCAAATCGCAATAAGACATTATTTGCTTGATCTATCGAAAAACCATACCAACCTGTGGAACTATTTACTATCCTGAACGATCTACCACGAACTAAAAAGGCATTGGTAATAATACCTGAAGCAGTTGGATCATTTTCTAAATCTCCGCCACAAAAATCCCATTCGTAAGCAACCGCACCTGTCGAAAGGTTAGTTGGAATAATTCTTTGATTAATACAAGCAGTTGCCGCAATAGAGAAATCAGTGATAGGGCATTGAGCGTTTAATTCATGTATGCATAGCAAGAATAAAGCAAACCGAAATAGTCTCATACTGTAGATGGCAAATATATAGAGTTAATCGTTCTATAGTAACCTCTCATAATATTCGTTCAATTTGGCAGATTGTAGTTGAGGGTCAAATTTTTCTAATACAAACCTTCTCCCCTCCTCTCCCATGCTTTTTCTAAGATCGCTATCATGAGCCAATAGAATCATTGCATCAGCCATTTTTATAATATCTCTATTCTGCACAAGAATCCCAGAAATACCATTTTCAAATAACTCTGAAGGCCCACCTGAATCTGTTGCTATTAATGCTCTTTCACAGCTTAATACTTCCAAACAAACCATCGAAAAAGATTCAGATTCTGAGAAATTGAGGACTATGTCAGATTGGGTAATTCGACTTAACATATCCTCTTCAAAAGCACCTAGCGTAATGTAATTATCAAGTTTCCGGTGATCAATCTCTTGCTGAAGTTGATCTTTAAATTCTTTATTCGCTTTCTTATCGAAAGTGCCTCCCACAAAAGTCAAGTGGACTTTTGTATTGGTCGCCACGACTCTCTCCATTGCCCTTATTGCATATTGTTGCCCCTTCCCTAGTGTATAGTTTGCCGGATACAAGAATTCAATCCTTTCATTGTTCCTTTCAATCTGAGTTTTTTGAGACGAGGTAATTCCACTTGTGTCATATAACAAATTAATGTGCCTTCTTGTAAATTTATTTGCTGATTTTATAGTTGAGTTCGAAACAGCAAGTAGCACATCTGCACTAGCAGATATAATTTTAATCCACCATCTATATGTTTTGCCAATATAAGAGGTAGGTAGCAATCTGATATGGTAAATGATTTTAACAGCAAGTAATATTTTTAAAAGGACACCCGTCATGTTATACAAATCATTAACATGCACAATTCTAATGTTGTTCTTTTTACAATACGTTCTTAATCGCCAAGTATTAGAGAAAAGTGCAGGGAGATAAAAAAGTGACAGCCAACTTTTACTCAACTCAATAAAAGGTAATGTTAGATAAGGCACATTACTATTTTCAAGAGTTTTCAATACAAAAGAGTTATGTGGCAAACAAAAGTGAAATTCGTATCGATGAGTAAGTAATTGCGTATAGCTAAAAATAGATTTAAAGGCACCCGTTAGGCCAGTAGAGTTATCAATAATTAAAATTCTCGGTCTCATACTTTTCTGATCCAAAATGAGCCCGGATTCCTTTCAGACTGAATTGCCAGAATAGGAAAGCATTGCGAAACTTTTTCGAAATAATTTTCCTTTAAATAGCTCAACGAAAACATCACTTCAAAGGTCGGATTGTTACAAAGCAATGCCATTAGTAAATATTGTTCATTCCAAAGCCTAAATTCGTCACGAAGCCATTCAATGGGGTAGTCGTTTGGATAAAAAATATCATGTATGTGTACCCACACACCAGGATTTAACTGGGGCAAAATCTTTAAAAATAAATGTATTACGTCTCCTCCTGGGCGCAAAATATGAGAAGTATCTATAAAAAGAATATCATTAGATTTGAGCTGTTTGAAAAAATCTAACTCTACATTTTCAACCATTTCCCTTTTAACTTCAATTGGCAAAGAATTCAATTCAGGATGCTCGAAAGGCTCAATACAAATTAAGTTAGTAGCGCTAGGTAAATTTTTAATTCCTTCCAACGCCATAAGTGTAGAAAAACCAGCACCAACTTCAATAATAATACTTGGCTGAATAGATTTGATGATAGAATAATATAATTCAGCATCTCCAGAAGGAAAAGAACCATTATCGTAATAAAAAGAAAAACCGGTACCTTTAATTGGTAAAGATTTCAAATCTTCCTGATAGTTAAATCTCTTTAGAAAATCTAACTGATGCTCTATTCGCAAATTAATACCCTGTACTTCTCCAAATTTTTTAACTGGCAGTTTTCTATAATCGAACAACGGCTCATAGTAATGATCTACTAAAGGTGCCACCCCTACATTCAAAAATAAACTACGCGTAAGAGGTAGTTTTCTAAGACCCCAAAATTTTGCTACTCGAAACCAAATTACTGCCGCTAAAGTTAGAGGGCTTAAGAGGAGATCAAAAATTCTCGCTGTCGGACTAAAAGCTTTTATTAATTTTTTCACTGATAGTTATCGTTTTGTCTTTGAGATTTGCATGGTTGAGCAAGTCTACTCCTAATATTCATTTAATTTTAATAACCTAGACATTGAGAAGTTCACGCCACTTGCTTACCATTTTTTCTTGAGAAAAATTTTGAGATCTTAAAATACCGTCATTTCTATATTTCAACCTTAAGGAATCGTTTGTCAATAAGGCATCGAGTGCGTTCAGCCAAAAATGATTTACTGATTCATTTAACAATACAGGAACTAAAACACCATAGAGTGCAAATTCCGGCCAATTCAAATCTCCTTTTCCATTGCTCAACAATTCTCGAGGGCCGTAGGGGCAATCTGCCGCTAAAACTGGTATGCCTAATCCCATCGCTTCTACTAGGGTATTCGGCATTCCTTCATTAAGCGAAGGAAGCACTAATAATTGTGACCGGCTTAAATATTTATATGGGTTTTTTTGATATCCCAAAAACAAAACTTCTACATCATTCTCAATTTCATCGGTATCACTTTCAAGAGATTTAAAAACAATGTCGTAAGATTTTAAAATACCCTTCACTAAATTGGTATCTGGGCCATCTCCAACAAGAACTACTTTTGCATCAGGATGTTTTTTAAAAAGCAGAGGTAGAATAGTTGCGAATTTATCAATTCCCTTTTCTGGTGAGATGCGCCCAGAAATACACATTACTTTATATCGCTGAAAAAAACTACTCAATGAGGATTCTAACGGCTCAGTTGCGAGTTGCCTGATCGCATCAAAGTCATAAAAATTTGGAAACTCTTCAAATATTTGAGATGCCATTCTATAGTTAGCTTTCAATTCATCAGCTATTTTTGCATTTACTACTAATATCTTATTCGGCCTTCCATAGAAAAGTGGAATTAAAATTCTTCTTCTTAATAAACCTAAAGGCCCTACAATATTCTTATCATGAAGCTTTGATCCATGAATGTAAAAAAATACTTGTTCATTAATTGATGAAAGTAGATTGACATAATCTGCGCCTTCTAAAAAACTGATAGAAACATCTGGATTGAATTTTCTCTTTAATTTTCTTAGCCGATAAACTCGCTTAATAAAATTTATACTTTTTCGGAAATAAGAATTTGAAGCTCCAACATTTAGATCTACAATTTCGGCACCGTAAGAAATAGGAGCCATTTTTTCCTTGTTAAATGCCACTATCAACAGATTACAATAAGGTCTTAAAAGCCATGTAATTCTTGACAATGACGTTTGAGCGCCACCAAAATCAAGATTAGGAATAATTAATATTACCCTTTTCGCTGCGGCCATAAAATTGTTTTTAATGCACCCCAAAACCTCCGCCTTTTCAATACCAGAATGGAAGAAAAAAAAGACTTAGCGACATAACTTAATGCTTTTATCCTTTCATTATGGATAGCAAGTGATAATGCCATGAAGGTAAAGCGATCGGCTATGAATAGATTAAGTTCATTACTATACTTCTGACGAAACAAATAATTTTCTTCCATTAGTTTAATAAGGTAAGTTTCTCGTTCAATAACTGTATTTAAGGAAATAGTATTTAAGCTCCTTTTCTTGTGCTGAACGAGAGCAAATGTAGATACGGGCAATTCTTGAAATTGGTATCTCACATGAAGTCTAATCCATAATTCCCAATCCTCAGCAGTTATCAATTGTCTTTCCTCACAAAATAAATTATCTAATGCAATTGTTCGTTTTAAAAAAACAGAGCCACATGCCAAAAAATTATTATGCAGTAGATTCTTTGAGAAAGAGTTATAGAATATTTCTGTTCCGCCAATTATCTCATCATTTATATTTATCACATCATAATGAGTAAATAGTATATCAGGTTGATCAGCAGAATGAATTTGATCAGCAATTTTTTCCAGCCTAGCCTGATACATTAAGTCGTCTGAGTCAAAAAAATTAACATAGGCACCCTTCGCATGCAGAGTACCAAAATTTCGAGCCACTGCTCTTTCTGCATTTTCCTTTTTAAAATAAATAACTCTACTGTCACCAATTGCTCGAACGATCTCCTCTGTGTTATCTATACCTCCGTCATCAACAATTAAAATTTCGAAATCACTAAAACTTTGGTTTAGTATTGATTGAATTGTTTTACTAATAATGGCTGCCCTATTATACGTTGGGATAATAATTGAAAAAAAAGGAGGAGGCATATTCACCCTGCAATTTTATTTAATGGAGCATACTCACCAATTACATTTTTTAAGTCAAAAAGATTATTAATAGTTGTGTTTAGATTAGCTCCAATTTCCTGAAGAAGTTCTTTATTCTTAAAGTAATCTATCAATAACTCAGAAGCATCCTTAACAAAATGTTCTCTGTTTACTACAAATCCATTTGTTTTATTGATCAAATAATCATCAAAATCACCAACACCTTCACAAACAACAACAGGGAGCTTAACAAGGCCAGCCTCCTTTATTGCTACACAGCTAGATTCAAGAAGTGACGGATGCAGTAAAAAATTTGCGGCCGCCATATATTCCAACACATTATCAACATGTCCGAGCATGAAAACCTTATTTCCCAAATCTAACTCTTTAATGACCTGATTAAGCTCAGATTCTAATTCACCCCTGCCAAGCAATATAAGTTTGGCGTCAATATTTTGATCCGCTAAAATTTTTAATGTTTCAATTGCTAGGTGTGGTCTTTTAAATAATGTCATTCTGCAAACAGAAAGTAAAAGCAAGTCTGCTTGAAATTTTTGTCGAATTTCGTTGACAATAAGTGGATCACACTTTCTATAAAGACTGAAATCATAAGCTAAATTAATGTGCCTAATCTTATCAGGAGATATCCCTTCCATTTCAACCATGTATTTTTTGGCATGCGCAGATACTACAATAATTTGGCGAGCTAAAGCGTAGGTGATTCTGTACGATAAATTCTTATCGAAATTATAAAGTCGTCCTTCATCAATATGATGTCTACATAAAAATACTCTTGCCCTAATGAAAAACTGGCCAACAGATGCTACAAAACACGCAGGCTCTAAATGACAGTAGACAATCTCAATTTTATGCCTCCAGCAAAAGGAAATAAAAAAAAAGAGGTGCTTAAAATAATACAGCAGATCCGCTTTTGGTCTTTTGATTACATGCGCATAGGAGTCAATTCCGCTTTCCACTAAAAAGGTGTTAATTAATTTACCTTCTTGTTGAGTGAGAAAAATTACCTTATGACCTTGTTGCTTAAAAGCGATCATCAATGACTCCGTGTCTCTTGATCTATTATTGAAAGGTGTGTAGAATAAAATTGTTGCCATCACACTAAAATCTCAGTAGGGTAGTCTTCGTGCGGCCCAAAAATCTTACCGAAAGCCAATGCTTCATCTTTTTGCTGTAAGGTATTTCTATATAATAGGTGATTGCAGTCGCTAAGCCCAAAGAAAGAGGTAATCCAATGCAAATAATAGAAAACCAAAAATTTAAATTCAGTCTATTTAGAAGAAATGGGAGAACATGCCCAACAAATATGTACTGGTGGGTCAGATAGAGAGCAAATGATATTTTCCCAAGAAACAATAACGGCTTACTAACTATGATTTTAAGTTTACCATTTACAAAAAGTATGAAGAAACCAAAATAAAGTATCAACATCATAGCGTACTCTGATTGCGAAATAAACTCCTTCGATCTTCCAGCATGATCAAATAATAATACTTGTGTAATCAAGCAGCCAATTACAACCAAGTAACTGTATAATGGATTGCTCTTCTCTTTTATAATTTTATAAAAGAGAATCCCAGCAAAAAATAAAGGGAAAAATTCAAGGATGGGTAACGCGTTAAAAAGCCAAATAAATTTATCCCAATAAAACCAAGAAATAAATAATACAAAGCTTGTAATACTAGCTCCTATGATTACAACATACTTAAGAAGACGAGCATAAAAGAGAATTAAAATAAAAATATAGAAAAGCATTTCTACTATCATTGTCCAATAGGGCTCATCCAAATTAGGAATGTTGAGGTAGTACTGGAACATTGTTAGGTTTCCGAAATAGTCGGATACAATGATAAGACCTTGCTTGTAGAATGTATAGATTGAAATAACTATGAAAGTTATAGTAACAGAAGCCAAATAGGTTGGATACAAGCGCGAAGCGCGATTAATGACAAACTGCATACCTGACGAAACCTTTTCAATACTCATGGATATCACAAATCCACTGATAATAAAAAATAAATCAACGCCTGTAGTGCCCAATTTAAATCCAAGCTCCGCCTGACTTTTCCCCATAGTAAAATGGAATAACACAACAAGCAAAGCAGCAACTCCTCTTAAGCAATCTAATTCAATATACCTTATGGTTTTATCCTCAGCTATTATTCTCATGGCGTTGCGTCCGCTCAAAACACTTAATTCAAATATTCATTAGATATCCATTTTCTTAAAATAGGATGGGTTTACTTTTCCTAACCCATCAACATTCTTTAATGTTTCATTAGATCTGCCCAAGGCTTTCCGAACGATTGATTTTAAAATCTCCGGAACATACTTTCTGTAATAAAATAATAAACTGCTCTCCTTTGTAATTGGCACATCATTTTCAATAGAATCGTAAACCTCCCAAATTAGCTGATAATCGCTTTGCATCGGCTGAAGATTTATCTTTTCTGTATCCTCTACTTTCTGAGCAATAATCATTAGATATGTTGGAAGCGAATTAGATAGTGTCACTCTCCTTTTAGCAACATGTGGGCTTACTACCTCATACCATTCCCTAAAACCTGTATTGGGACTATCTACCCCAACAGCAATCATTTTTGTGTTGAATCCATGCTTAGCTTCAAATAATGAAAAGAATAATTCTGGACTAAACTGATAAAATCCGTGACCACATTGATTGTTTGTAGGTGTAATTGAAATGAAATGGCCATTGACTTGCAGCATATCCATGCAATTTTTAATTGCTTGCGGAAAATTAAAAACGTGCTCCAACGTTCCTCCATCAAATACAACAGTATATTTCCTTCTCAGCGTTTCGGGTATTGCCAAATTAAGGTCATGAATAACCGTTGCCTTTTCAAAGGTTGATATATCCATACTATCGATAACCCTTGCACCAAGCGCGTGAAACAATTGTTCAGCAAATTGCCCCTCAAAGGATTTCGGGATTTCGTTATATGGAATATTAAATTGAGATAAGTATGTACTAAATTCAAAAGGTGTCACAAAAAGCTCTTGTCTGCCAAGCATAATAGTATCTGAAAATGAGACACCTTTTGTTGTAGCGTAAGAAAGGAACCTAGCGCAATTTTTTGTAATCCCCATAATAAAAATGCTATTTATTTAGTTAAAATATAAAATGTTCGACTACCTAGTATTTTTAATATCCAAGGAACGCCAGTAAAGTAAAAATGCCTGGGTACTCTAGCAGGAATAATAATTTCTGTTGACCTGAATTTCTCAACTTTAAATCCAGACCCCTTTATCCAAAAATAAACTAGAGGCATCAAAATATAATTTACGTATGGCTGACCACCTTCTGTAAATGGCTTACCAATAACCCAACGATATAAACACCAAATACCAAATAGATTAAAATAATTTGGGCAAGTCAAAAACAGCCTGCCTCCTGGTTTAAGAACCCTGTAAAGTTCATGAAGGGCTTTAGACGGGTTAGGAACATGCTCTATTGTTTCACATGAAATCACCGTATCAAAAGAATTGCTTTCAAAACTCATATTCATTATGTCTTCCTTCTTCCAAAATATTTTTGAGTGTGCATATTTCTCAGAAGCGATTGCTAATGCAGACGCTGAAAAATCGCTTGCCACAATTTGATGAGGGCCATTCGGTAAATTTGCTAAATAATTTGAAAACCCTCCTCTACCACACCCAATTTCTAGAACCCTCTTTTGTTTAATGTCTGATGTATGTTGGAGAGAATTTATTACAAATTGATACCAGGATACTGAAATATCATCCTCTACTTTATGTATTGTGTGCCATTTATCATACTGATTTCCAGTCTCCATATAAACATGACTATTTGAATTCCTTTTGTAACTTTTCCTTAACAATTTGAAACACACTGAAAATGATTTGCTCTTTCTGAACCCATAGAGTTCCAAAAAAAACTAAATTCAAAATCATAACCATTAAAGCAAACCGCACAAAAATATCAGAGGACAATAAATAGTTCTTTAAAATTATCCCACTTAATACCATTATTACAATACTCACAATAATTTTATTAAATGATAGGAGCCAACCTGAGATAGAAAGGCGCAAGATATCTCTTTGCATATAGGTCCGGAAAAAGAGAGAAAATAGCTGTGATATAACCTTACCTATAGCCACCCCTATTAATCCATAAAAGGCTCCACCAATTATCAAAAATAGAAATATCACCTTTTCGCTAATTACAATTCTAAGCAGTAATGAGGTTTGCCCCTGACTGGTTATAAGTGCATCACTCATGCCATTAAAACTCCCAAATATGCCAGCCAAGCATAAAAGTGAAATAAATGGCGCCATTTTCATCCATGCATCTCCAAAAATAATACTTACAAAATCATCTGATACGATGGCAATTGGTATTAGAACTGGCAACGTTAAAAGTGCTACTAATTTTACACTATTAAGGTAGTTCCTTCTCAACTCTTCAGCCTGATCTTGAAGATGAGTGAATGCAGAAAAAAAACTCTTTGCCAAAAGAATACTAATATTTGTTACTGGTAACATAATTATGGCCTGAGCTCTGCCATACAATCCCAAATCATTACTTCCAAAAAATTTTCCTATGAGGATTAAATCCGAATTAGTTGCGTAATAATCTACTAATTGACTAGGTAAAAGGCTTTTAATAAATTTCTGCACCTTTCTAACTGAATCTATATTCACAAAAAAAGTTGGGCTCCAATCAGAATAATAGAGTGATAAGATAAGGTTGATAAACTGAAAAAAAATGTATTGAAAAAGTAGTGACCAAACACCAAACCCTGCCATTGCCATTATTATACCTCCAGAATAAGATGCTAAAAGAGACACAAAATTTATTATTGTTAAATTTTTAAAGCTAAGTGTCCTTGCCAGTTGAGCCGCAGGAACAGTAACGCCTGCTGTAATAATAAAAGCTAAGCTAAACACACGGGCAACTGGGATAATAGTTGGCTCGTTGTAAAATTTTGCGATGAGAGGGGCTGCCAAGAAAAAAAGGGAAGCGATTAAAGTACCTAGTAAAATATTGATCCAAAAAAATGATGTCAAATCGTTATTGGTAATATCCCGATTTTGAATGATAGCGTGATTAAACCCAAATCCCACAAGCAAGTTTAAACTATTACCAAAAACTACTAAAATGGTGAAAAGACCAAATACATCCGGGTTCAATAATCTACTAAGAACAATTGAACCAATTACTAAAATGATTTGATTTAATATTTGACCAAGCGCATTCCATTGAACACCTGAAATTAATTTTAACCTAAGGATAGAGTAATCCATTTCCTATAAAGATGAAAATATTAATTGTCAATTATTTAATTAAAAAAATTGGGTTATTAATCCAATCCAATGTCGAAAAAGGGTAAACCGAAAATATGGATTTAAAGCATTGCAATACACGGCTCTGAAATCCCACTATCGCTTAGCCCATTGAAGGCAACAATACTATTATTAACCGTATAAATGGATTTCTTTCAATCAAAAAACAATTTGCCTGAAGGCTTTATCTCAAATCCTACGGATTGCATCTTTTACTTTCGGGGCAAAGGTAACATGAATTTATTAGATAGAGTCATCGATTAGGAGTAGCCTTTGTCAAAAGTCTCATGCGCTAATCCGTACGCGTGTTTGAAGTAAGTTTTTTTGGCGTCCTCAACTGATCGAAAACAAAAATCGCAGTTATCCTTTTGAAACACACTAAGCTTTCTATTTTTGCTCCATGAGTTTAATGGATGCCCTGCTTGATTGCCTTGAAGATGCAATGGATAGCGATCTGCAAAAAACAGAGAGGATACTGAAACCGGCCAACCATCAATTGACGCTATCGGTCAGCGGCAACAAACTCAAAGTGATCGCTCCCAGCGAGAGCAGAACCAAACCATACTCGGTCACCATCAAGCCGGCCAATGGATCTCTCGATTTTACGTGTTCTTTCCCTGCCTATGATCGATATGGTGATTGCAAATACTCAGTGCTTAAGTTCTAAGTCCTAGAGCCTAATCCTCAACAATGAAAATCCAATTCATAGCACCTTATCCAATCGGCCAAGCACCCTCCCAGCGCTTCCGTTTCGAGCAATATCTTAGCTTGCTTCACGAAAAAGGTTTTCAAATTTCGTTCCAACCGTTTTGGGATGAAAAAGCGTGGGCCATTTTATATAAGCCTGGATTCGTGTTTCAAAAAATAGTTGGCTTTACTAAAGGCATAGCCAGACGGTCAGTCATTTTATTTCAGTTATCAAAATTTGAATTTGTGTTTGTCCATCGAGAATGTCTGCCGATTGGGCCGCCTATAATCGAATGGATTATTGCCAAAATCCTGAAAAAGAAAATCATCTATGACTTTGATGATGCCATCTGGGTACCCAACACATCTGAAGAAAATAAATCAACCGCATTTTTAAAATGGCATCGTAAAGTTTCTTCTATCTGCAAATGGAGCCACAAGGTAAGTTGTGGAAATACTTTCTTGAACGATTACGCTCTCCAGTTTAATGCAAATGCCACTATCAATCCCACAACGGTTGATACCATCCATCTTCACAATCCGTCTTTGTACACTCCTCAAAAAAGATCGACATCCATTATCATCGGCTGGACGGGCACTCAATCAACATTGGTTTACCTTCAACCCTTGTTACCGATAATTAAAAAACTTAGCTCAAAATTTCCAGGTCAGATTCGTTTCTTAATAATCGCCAACAAAGACCCGAAATTGGATGTAGCGTTTGTTGACTTCGTTCGGTGGTCGAAGCAAACTGAAATGGACGACCTTTTGCAAATGGACATTGGCATCATGCCGTTGAGCGATGACGTGTGGGCCAAGGGGAAGTGCGGGTTTAAGGCATTGCAATATATGGCACTAGGAATACCCGCCTTGGCATCACCCGTTGGCGTTAACACTGAAATTATTGACAATGCTATAAATGGGTATTTATGCAAAACAGAAAAGGAATGGTTTCAACGTCTAGAAAAACTCATTACGGATAAGGCACTACGAAAGGAAATAGGTGTGGCTGGAAGAAAGAAAGTTGCCGCTCATTATTCTGTTTCTTCTAATTCATCCACTTTTCTATCGCTCTTCGATTTAGATAAAACCAATAGCAAGGCAGTCAATAAAAAGGGGAGCAATGGTATTTTGTAGCGGGCGAGCGTTCCAAAATTAAAAGACGATACACCCACGGCAAATGCAAACGTAAAACTGAACACCAAACAAAAAAGTACATTTGGCTCTAGCATGGCACTGAGTACTCGTTGCTTTTTCTTTACCAGCATCACTACGCACAAAACCAAAACAACAAAACTCTCTACTGCAGACAGCAGCATCAACGGATTCCTTACCTCCCACAGATACGGCCTGAACAATGAAACATTGATAGCTGCGGGCATCACTTCTAAGAGCGCGTTAAATGAGCCATCCAACTCGCCCAAGGAATAGCCACTGCCTGCATCTCGGCCTGTGTAAAAGCCAATATCGTAAGCGGTAATTTGAGCCGTTTGTGCAATTTTGTCCACCGAATATTTTTGATCTCCCTCTCCCACTTTTACTACCGAATAATACGCAGCAAAAACAACTAAGCCTATTGAAAAGGGGACTACCAAAAGACGAAGCATTACCGATTTGATAGTATAAAAACGAAAGGCAATCACCCAAATGATGGCTGCTGGTAAATATGCTTGAAGGATAAATTTTTTCACGCTAAAAATCACAAAAAAAGAAAGAAACAAAAGAAAAATAGGCCCCATCCTGATTTGCTGTTTAATAAATAGTTTATATATCTGAAAAGTGGCTATGCCCAAGCAAGCGAGTGTAACCGTATCTTTTAAGATGCCTGACCCCCAAAAAAAAACAGAGGGTATGAAAAATGAAGCAATGGCCAGTTTAAAATGATGTTGGGGATATTGTTGATAAAACGTAAGAAAGAACATCCATGATCCAATAAAACTGATAACAGCAAAAAGAACAGCGGTAGCAGAGTAAGATGAAAAAGTAAATAAATCAAAAATAGCGGCCAACTGAACAATAAAGTAAGAGGGTGAATCTCCATAAAAAAGTATTCGGCTAGCGTATCTGTATTCATTGCCTTTCGAAAACAATAATTTGATTCCACTCCCGATAGAATCACCAAATGCTTCCCAAATTATCCTACTTCCATGAGTATGATAATTAAAAGTATCTCCTCCATCATAATAGAATTGGTAAAGTAACCCTAGTGTTAACGCACCAACCATCTTGAGCAACAAGGCTGGAAAAAAATATTGTTTTGTAATTGAATCGGTGACTTTAACTCGGATAAAATAGGCCGATGCCAGAATCAAAATAATCAAGATTGGGCTAACAATAAGGTCGCGTAACTCCATGCGTCACTTTTAAAAATCAAAATATCCATCAAGCGAAATCTCAAATTATAAATCTAATCCCCCTTCTCCAACTTCTTCAACCTCCTCTTTGCATCCTTGTACGCCTCGTCCTTCCTAGGCGATTTCTTTTTAACCAAGTTGAAATACTTACGTGCTTCCTGCTTGTTTCCTTGCCGCTCGCTCACCTCGCCCAAAGCAATCAACGAATATAGATAATAACCTGACTCTGTAGCCCCAATATCCTCGGCAAATTTGCACGCTTGCAAATAGTATTTTTTAGCAAGGTCATCCTTTCGCTGAAAATCGTACATCTGCCCAAGGAAAAAAGCAGCATACCTACCACTAGTAGCTTCATAGCCAAACTTGGCACTATCGATCAAAGTCAAAATACGTTTAGCCTCTATTTCCAATTGAGGGTACATGCCGCGCGCATACAACATGCGTGCATAGTAGCGGTGGAAGTACGGATTGTTGGGATACGTTTGGTACAGATATTCCGCCACTTGAAACGCGCGAGGCTGGTCATTCTCATAGCTATTCAAAATGCGCATCAACCACACCATCGCCTCGGTGCGCGTATAAAATGCATTGTAAGAAACTTCTTTTAACTGTTTTAGCCCAAGTGCCTTATCGCCCTTGCGGAAAAACCAAAGTATCGGTTTCAACGATGGATAATTTTCTGGCACCCATACAGAAAAATAATTGTACAACGCATCACCAAAGAGCAATTCAGAACTGAGGTTTTGCTTCTCGCGACAAATTTCTAAATAATTGAGCGCTGTTTTGCCCTGCACAGCTGCCTTGCGCCAATTCTTGCGCTCTTCATCGGCATACAATCTACCTTTAAAACCATGGGCAGCCGCTAAAAAGAAGGCTGCCTCAATTTTATATTCGGGATGCTTCTTGTACAAATTTTCAGCCACCATAATGGCACTATCCATATATGCCAGAAATTTATCATCATACTTGGTTTCCTTGGTGTTGGGCATGATCTTCCACCATTCGCTCAGCCCTAGCATAAAATAAGGAAGCGGATGCCACGCATACTTTTGTTTGAACCACCTCATTTGTTGCTCGGCTTGGGCAAACTTAAAATCATAGAGATCGTTGAGTGCTTGGGTGGCCTCAAGCTGGATGATAATATCATTGATCAAAATAATGGTAGTGTCCTTCTTCGCCTGCCCAAAACCAGAAATAGACACCATCATCAGCGCAATGGCAGTGAGCAAAACCAGAAAGACATTACTTTTCCTCATACAAGGCGGCAAAGTTGTGATTAATAAGACACTCCAACAACTAAACAATTACTTTTGCCTACGATTATGTCAAACGAACTAGAAACATCCTCAGTTTTCGACTCCGATAAAAAACTGACATTCATTGTCCTTTGCCTCATTTCAGCCTTGCTTCTCTATGTAAAAATTGCATTCATTGAGCAGGAGACTGCTGCTTTTGAGTTTCTGCAAGACCGTCCAGAAGGCACAGTCTTGAAGGCTGTGAGTGCGCTACAGTTTTTTTCCATCCCATTCATCTACTTATGGAAATTTACTGTCATTGGCTTTGTACTGTGGGTGGGCTGCTTTCTATTCGGTTATCGCATTACCTATAGCCAGTGCTGGAGCGTGGCAATGGTGGCCGAGTTTATTTTCATCGTGCCCGAACTCCTAAAGATTGGTTGGTTCTTATTCGTACGCACAGATCCTACCATCCCAGAGATCAAGGCACTATACCCATTCTCTCTCATGAATTTCTTCGATTACCAAGCCGTAGCCAAACAATATGCTTATCCATTAAGGGCATTGAGTGTTTTTGAAATATTCTATGTGCTGATCCTGGTTCGTGGAGTGAATTACTTCGCTTTTAAGGCACACAAACAAAACAAAGCTACCTGGTGGATTGTGTCTTGTTCTTATGTGTTGATATTCGCACTCTGGTTGATCTTTTACGTGATCGTTTACAAATAATTTGAATGTACTGATATTAAATTTTACATCTTACATCAATGACTCTCTCGTGATCTCTGAAATATTTTTGCAACCTGCCAAGCCCATTGTCAAATCAAAATCTGCGAGGAAATTTCGCAGCACTTCGCTCACACCTTGCTGACCCGCGATGGTAAGCCCATACACGTAAGGCCGACCGATGCAAACCGCTTTCGCACCTAAGGCAATTGCTTTAAACGCATCTGCTCCTCCACGAATGCCGCTATCCAATAAAATGGGGATATTTCCATTCACCGCTTCAGCAATTTTTGGCAACGCCTCGAATGTGCTGATGGAGCCGTCCACTTGACGACCTCCGTGATTGGAAATAATGATGCCGTCCATTCCGTGATCGATGGCGAGGCGCGCATCATCGGGATGGAGAATGCCCTTGAGCAAAATGGGGAGCTTGGTTTGCTCGCGCAGAAATTTTAAATCGCCCCAGGTGAGTGCGGGATTGGAATAGATGCTCACAAATTTTTGCACGGCCTTGATGGGGCGACCTGATTTTAGTTTTGAAAAAAATCCGTGACCGGGATAATTTTTTGTCATTGTTATCAAACCGCTCAACATACTCAGGGTCGGGACGGAAGATTTGGTGGGGACGGAAGATTTTCCGTCCGTACCAAATTCATCCATCAATTTTTGAAAAACAGGATCGGATGTGTATTGTGCAATGCCTCTGCCTTCCATAAAAGGAAGGTAGGCCATGTCCAGATCGCGGGTGCGCCAACCGAGCATGGTGGTATCTAATGTAACGGCAATAGCAGAACAGCCGCACCGCTCGGCACGCTGCACAAAACTCACTACCAACTCGCGCGACTTGCTCCAGTACAATTGAAACCAGCGAGGACTGTCACCCATCGCGGCAGCCACTTCTTCCATTGGCTTGGAAGATTGATTGGAGAAAATATACGGCATGCCCACTTCAGCAGCAGCGTTGCCCACGGCAACATCTGCGTCTGGATGAACCATCTCTAACACGCCAATGGGAGACAATAAAAATGGTGAGAGAAATTTTTGACCGAACAATTCAATGGATGTATCGCGCTCGCTCACATTGCGCAACATGCGGGGAACGATTTTGTATTTTTCAAAGGCTGCGCGATTATTATGAATGGTAGATTCATTTCCCGCGCCCCCTAAAATGTATCCGTGCGCCTCGGGGCTCATTTTAGCAGCAGCAGCGTCTTCTAATTTTTTCGCGTCAATAGGCACGATGGGCTTGATGCCCGCGAAACCATTGGTGTAGATTTCTTTTTGGCGGTTGGCACCGGAGGTGGTGGAGGCGAGCATAGGTTTATTTTTATAGCTGCATTGTTGGGACGCAAAATATTGCGTCCTTACAATAAAGACCTTATATCTTGTTTTTTGTATCGATGATGATCGTCACTGGCCCATCATTGACCAAACTGATTTTCATATCGGCACCGAACTCTCCTGTTTGTATCGGTTTACCCAATGCAATTTCTAAAGCAGAAATCATTTTTTCATAAATAGGGATGGCAATGTCTGGCTTGGCTGCTTTGAGGTAGCTCGGTCGGTTTCCTTTTTTTGTACTGGCTTGTAAGGTGAACTGACTGACCAAAATAATATCTCCACCATCATCTTTTATGCTTACGTTCATCACACCATCAGCATCATTGAAAATACGTAGGCTTACAATCTTGTTTGAAAGCCATTCGATGTCTTCATTCGTATCGGCTTCTTCAATGCCTATTAAAATCAAAAGACCTTTTTTGATTTGGGATTTGATCTTTTCATCGATGGTGACTGAGGCTTGAGATGCTCGTTGGATGACTGCGATCATGTTTCAAAAAGATTGAAGCTCACCCGAAGAATGCACAAACTTCCCCTTCCTCCCCTCCTTCGCTAAAGCCACCATTGCCCTCGCTACTTTTATCGATTCAATGGAAGCAAATTTCTTAGGAATGAGGAAACCGAAAATTTTATAAAATACCTGAGCGGCTTCTTCGCCTGTGCGTTGCTCTTTGCGGGGGCCTGTTAATAATGAAGGTTGAAAGATATGGAAACTTTCAAAACCCACTTGGGCAATCGCTTCTTCTACTTCGCCTTTTACTTTGTTGTAAAAAATGCTGGAGTTTTTATTGGCACCTAGGGCGGAGATGATCAAATATTGTTTTGCTCCGTTCTCCTTGGAAATCTTTGCCACGGCCAAAGGCGCATCATAATCCACCGCACGAAAGGCTTCTTTGGTTTTTGCATTTTTCATGGTCGTGCCAAGGCAGCAAAAAACATCGTCTGCCTTTAATTCAGAAACATGATTTTGTAATTGATTGAGTTCGCAAACTAAGTTGCTCAGCTTGGGATGAGTTTTATCCAACGACTTGCGACTGATGGCAATTACTTTTTCATAGTCGCTGCTCTGCAATAGCAAATCCAACAGTTGGCTGCCGATCAAACCCGTAGTGCCAGCGAGCAATGCTATTTTTGCCATGATTAAAATACTTGTTGGATTTCTTTTTTCAATTCCGAGAGCGCGTGGCCGATCGGATCCACTTTCTTGTCCATCACCATTTCAAAAATCTTTTTCGATAAGTCGAGGCTGCTGGAATCAATCGTAACGCGGCTAGATGCCTCGTTGATGAGGATGATCAAATCTTCCTTTGCATTTTTCACTTGATCCCATACCTGCTCGCTCATATACACCTGCTGCGATACATTGTGGTTGTACTCATTGCGAATTTCATCCAACAATATTTTTTGAAAGTCGCGGGCGGTGTAGCCTTGGTTGTTGAGGCGGATGAGCAAATTCTGTGGCGAGATGCGCTCCAGAAATAAAGCCATGCGCTCATACGCTTGTAGGCGGGCAGGCAAAATGGTTTCGATGCTGCGCGTGCGCACTTCCAGTTTTTTCAAGTCAATCTCTCGCTGGATAAACGAGCGAACCATCAAATAGACGGCATACAGCACGATAGAAGCGGGTATCAAAATCTTTCCAAATTCGATCAAGGCATTCATGGGAATTTATTAAGGTTCAATTGTGTTGGAAATTTAGGTAATTTTGAATTGATATAAATAGAATGTTTGAGAACGTACAACCTATTGGACTAACTGCTCGCGCTGCCGAAGAAGTGAAAAAGATCATACAGACCAAGGGCATTCCCTTAGAGTATGGATTGCGCTTGGGAATAAAGGGTGGAGGCTGTGGAGGCGTAGCACTTATCATCGGCTTCGACAAACAAAAATCAACTGACCTTTCCTACATAGTCGAAGGAATTTCTGTTTACGTAGATAAAAAACACACCATGTACCTCATCGGCAAAGAAGTGGATTTTTATGAGGGAGCAGATGCGAAGGGGTTTATGTTCAAAGAATTAGAAGTTAGAAGTTAGAAGTTGGAAGTTAGAAGTTAGAAGATAGAAGTTGGAAGTCGGAAGTTGGAAGTTGGAAGTTGGATTTTTTGATTTACCTCTGCTTGTGCATAGCTGGGTGGCGTAGGCTAAGCAATCAAAAATCACAATTCAAAAATTACAAATTACAAATCCCTGCCTTTGCCGGCAGGCAGGCTTTTTGGTTCAGGTTGAGAGTTAGAAGCCCTAAGCCCAAAGTCCCAAGCCCTAAGTCCCAAGTCCTAGTGCCTTATGCACCACCACACTCGCCTTCTTACAAACTCCCCCAATAGGCGGATTGAATTTTGAGATTTTTACTTCTACCGATTTGGCCGAAGCAAAAGACTTGAGCGCATGGCTCGCAATGGCGTGGCCAACGGTTTCCAAAAGTTTTGATGGTTTCTCCATCTCCTCTTTCACAATTGCGTACAACTCTTCGTAGTTGATCGTGCCCGTTAGCTCATCGCGAAAAGCAGATTCAGAAAACTCCGTGTCGATCACCACATCCACTTCAAACTTGTTGCCCGAAGATCGCTCATGCGGATACACTCCGTGGTAGGCATGGAACTCAAGACCTTCCAGCGCTACCTTGCCCGTCATTGGATGTCGTCAAAAAAAGATTTTTGGGTTTTGTGCACGTCAGCAAACTGAGGCTGTTGTTTCTCTACCAGCACTGGCTCTTGCACGGGCAGCGCCATCGCGCTTTTTATTTCGCGCTCCACTTCGGCATTGGGAAACAATGCCTTTTTGGTTTCGCGTTTTGCCAACGCCAAATGTTGATCTGGGTCAAACTCACGCGCAGCCGTCTTCGCCCGGTCAACGCGATCAATCGTTTCGCCCGCCAATCGCTTCATGTCGCTCAGCAAATTGTCTTTGTGCAGTTCCAACGTTTTATAATGTTGCCCCAACGTCTTCAATCTATCTTCCATCTCCGCCAACATATCTTTGGAAATATATTCCGATTCTTCGATCGTGTTTTTTGCTTTCGTCTTGGCTTCGTTCAGCATCGAGTCCGCCTTCATCTGCGCCTCGCGCAAAATCAGTTCGGCAGTTTTGTTCGCTTGGTCAATCACGTTCGCGCCCGTGTCCTCGGCAGTCTTCAGTGTTTTGTACAGCGAGCTTTCCACTTCGCGCAGCTTGGCCACTTCGCGCTCGGTGGCCTCGTACTTGATGCGCACTTCTTTCACATCGTCCAGCGTGCGCTCCCACTCTTGCGAGAGCGATTGCAGGTAAGCGTTTACCTCATCTTTGTCGTAGCCACGCAGCACTTTTTCAAATGCTTTCTGGCGAATTTCCAGTGGTGTGATTCTCATGTGGTGGTTGTTTAGTCGATTAGTTTAAAAAATGGTAAAAGCACAAAAGTTTAAAAAATGGTAAAAGCACAAAAGCTTAAAAAATCCACAGACAAATATAGTAATTAGTTCTTAATAAGCACATTGCGATTTTAAAAGTAAGAATTAGGCGGCCTGCCCCACGCGAGGCGCAGTGGCCATCGGGCTATCCGCTTCAATCTTTTTGCCTAGGTTGCTTTAGCGTAGTGGCCAAAAAGGATTTTCGCTGCTATCCCTGGCCGATGCCCGCACGAAGTTCATCTCTTGATTAAGAAAGTTTGCAAATAAGTAAGAGCAATAAGCGGATTTTGTAGTCTTTACTAGTTTAAGGATGAACTTTAAATGGGAGATTGACGTAAAGGAAATTAGCAGTATTTTTGCACACTATGCTCGGAACAGCTAAAAATTTTGACGTAATATGTTTTCAATTGAGGAGTTACTATCCTCAGTTGGAAAACCCTTTAAAAAAGGAATTAAACATCCTATTAGTAGAAATCAGGCAAATCTTGATAGCTGATAAAAAAATAAAATCTAAATTAAACAATCTCTTGGGCTCAATTTTCAACCTTAGAGTCAAAGCAATAGTTTGGTTATTAAAGGAAAATGAGCTTAATCTTTCAGACCCTTTTGATGAAGTTATTCCTCAAATTGCTGAATTAAAGGTCGACCCTAAGCTAGAAATACTAGCTGAGAACATTCTTTTTGCCTTGCGTTGTAACCAAAGAGTTATTGACGTCTTAACCAAAAATGAAGTTTTATCAGCAGAGACAATCTCCAATGAAGTTTCAAAATTTGCACCTATTAATTATGAGCAATTTGTTGCAGCTATCGCTCTTGGTGTTCCCGATAATGATGTAGCGCAAAAAATAATTGACTGGGCGAACTCATCACTTTATATTGAATTTGTAACTGTAGCAGCCTCAATTATCCATCAAGAGAAATTAAAAATTTCGAGTAAAGTAATTAATGAATTGGCTTTCATAGTTGCAGATGCAGCTCAAGAATATTCCGCTATTGCAATGGAATTAGGTTTATTAAAGCAACACCCAGTTAAAAATTTATCGCAAAGTTTATTTGATGAAGGTTTTGTTATGGAGCAAAAAGATCTTTCAGATCTTGGACTAACTGACTTTGCAAAGCAATTAAATTAAGATGAAGAGTTATCAAAAGGGAGATGTTGTAGACGTTGATCTTGGACTCCCACCAGTACCCATCAAAGGTCATGAGCAAGCGAAAGAAAGGCCATGCATAATAGTAAAGCCTTTTAATAACTTAGTCCTTACGGTAATCCTTCCTATTACCAGCTCTCCACCACCTAAGCATCTTTACACTTTCGTCCATTTACCAAAAGGTGTTGGAGGGCTTTCAAAGGAATCGTACGTACTATGCCATCAAATTCGTACTGTTTCGACTGATAGAATAACTAGAAAGCGTGGCGCTCTTGACACCAAAGACCTACATAAAATACAATCAGTACTAGTTGATACTTTAGAATTATAAGTTTCATCTTATTGCGGCACACATGCCTTAATCTCAAAATCTTTTAGTCGTTGCTGTCTCCCGACCCGCAACCCCCTTAGCAGCGGAGTCTCCCGCCTCGGGGACTTCGCGTATAATGGGATCGCGAAAGGAATAATTTAACGGAACGGTAAGGATAAATGTAAGTATGGGGAGCGATGGATAATGCAATGAAGGCGCGGAGTCCGCGAGGAATAAAAAAGGATTGGGATTGGAATGATAATGAAAATAGCTACGTTAACAATTGAAAATAATAAATCATGTCGTATGAAAACAAAATATTTAACCAAAGCACATCAGGAAAACTCTGAAGCTGCAATAAAACAGATTAAAGAATGGAAGAAATCGCCAACCGACTTCGAGAAATTATTGAAACAGATGAGAGAAAACGCAACGGACAAAAAACCCCTCAGCATGAACGTGAAGACTTAGAGAAAAATTTCATTCTTAAATATGCAAAGGAAAACAATCTTTGGATTAATGACATCTACTCACTAGGTAATTCAACAGGTTTGAGGGGTAATGAGAACACCATATTAGTTGATATTGAAAATAATTTTGTTTATAAAAGCAATAACTTATTCAACGCACAATTTCTTATTTCAAACTTATTGGATCAAATCATTGCCCATAACCAATTATTTCCAGAAACAAAATATGAATTGGCTGGATTTACCGGAATAGATAACGGAATCAAACGCGCACCATATATCGAAGTTGTTTTAAAACAAGGCTTGGTGAAAGACGCAGTACAAGCTAGCGAAGAAGAAATTATAAACTTCATGAATTCGCTAAACTTCAAACAAATCGGACAAGCAAAATTTTCAAATGGCGAATACATAGTAGCAGACTTACACCCCAGAAATGCATTAAAAGACAGCAACGGAGTTATCTATGTTGTTGACGACATAATATTTAGGGTCGAATAATTTACGAAAATAATGCAAAGACGATAGAACCTTAGTTGATGCGGCCTTCCAACCCGCGACCTTGGTTGTTGCGGGTCTCCCTACCCGCAATCATCTCCCGAACTAAATTGCCCTTCTTCCAGTTTATAAATAAATTCCTTCCATGACTAAACCAAAAATCAAAATAGATGTAGTCTCAGATGTTGTTTGCCCGTGGTGCTACATTGGCAAAAGAAGATTGGAGAAAGCCATTGCCCAAGTGGCCGATCAAGTGGACGTAGAACTAGAATATCATCCATTTGAGTTGAACCCTGATATGCCAACCGAAGGCCGCAACCAAAAAGAATATTTGACAAAGAAGTTTGGCAGCGAGGCAAAATACCTACAGATAACGAACCACGTAACTGAAGTAGCAGCGCAAGAAGGTTTGCATTTCGATTTCAAAAAGCAAAACATTTCTCCCAATACGCGCAACTCGCATAGATTGATTTGGTTTGCCAAAAAGCACGGCATGCAAATGGAAATGAAAGAAGCCCTGATGAAAGCTTACTTTGAAGAGGGCGTTGATCTAACAAAATCTGAAAACCTGATCTCCATCTCCACCAACCTTGGGCTGGACATGGAAGAAACAAAAAACTTTCTCAACTCCACCGAAGGACTAGTTGAAGTAACCACAGCAGAAATGCAAAACGCACAGCGCGGCATTAGCGGTGTTCCGTTTTATATTATCAACAATCAGTACGGGGTTTCTGGTGCGCAGCCTAGTGACGTTTTCGCAAAAGCATTTTTAGAAATCAGTGCTGAAAATGTTGCAGAAGGAGAAGCGTGTGATGTTGAAAGCAAAGACTGTTAATTGTTGTATTGATATTGATTACTTAAATCATAAACTCCCCCAATCCCTGCCTTATTAGCGCTGGCTCCGACCCAGTAAAATCAACGATGGTAGAAGGCACGTTGCCGCCTTGCCCACCACTGATCACTAAATCTACTTTGTGCTTAAAGTCCTCGTAGATTTCTTCGGGGTCGGTGGTGTATTCTTTGATTTGGTCATCGTCTTTGATGGAAGAAGTGATCAATGGATTGCCTAGCAATTTTACGATTTCCAACGGAATGCGATGATCAGGTATGCGGATGCCTACAGTCTTTTTGTTCACACCTAATATCTTTGGCACGTTTGTGTTCGATTCAAAAATAAAAGTGAATGGCCCGGGCAATAATTTTTTCAGCACTTTGAAAGCAGGTGTATCCAATCGCTTCACATATTCAGAAATGTGGCTCAGGTCATTGCAGATAAATGACAGGTTCATTTTCTGTGGTTTGATGTCTTCTATTTGACAGAGCCGCTCCACCGCCCGCTTGTTCATCAAGTCGCAACCAATGCCGTAAATGGTATCGGTAGGATAGACAATCACGCCACCTTTCCGCAAAACCTCCACAGCCCGATTTATTTTCCTCGGCTCGGGGTTGATGGGATGGATGTAGAGGAGTTCGGCAATCATAACAATTGAATAGCGAAGGTAGTTATTAAACGTTATCTGTTACGGGTTGCCTCTTACTGGTAACTAGAAACTGGTCATCTGAAACAATTTAGTCAAGTTACTTTCGTATTTTTGTGGGCTATGGGTGAGATAAAAAAATATAAGCTGGTTTTGTTTTTGGTGGGTTCAGTGCTGCTGATATCATTTACGTTCTATGCTTATCAAATCATTTATATATCCAATATATTAGTTGAGCGAGATGATCGAGTATTTATTGTTCGCTCTGGTTCTACCTATCGCTCGGTTTTAGAGGAATTAGGCAAAGGGAATTTTGTAAATGATATGGTTTCGTTTGGTTTTTTGGCAAGGCTTTCGGGCTATGACAAAAACATAACACCTGGGCGATATGTGCTGCGGAGGGACATGACGAACCTAGAGGCCATTCGCGTATTGAAGTCGGGGAAGCAAGAGCCCGTTAAGCTTACTTTCTCATACGTACGCTTGCAAAGTGAGTTGGCAGAGAAGTTGACCAAGAACACGGGCGTATCGCCCCAAGAGTTTGATGTGGCCCTGGCGAACTTTGTGGCAAACAACAACAAAGGGTTTACTGCCGATAACATCCGCTGTATGTTTTTGCCCAATACATATGAAGTGTATTTCAATGTATTGCCCGAAGATCTAATCGAACGAATGCACAAAGAGTTTAAAAAATTCTGGAATGAAGATCGATTAGCGAAAGCAACCAAAGTTGGATTGACACCCATTGAAGTTTCCATTCTAGCCTCCATTGTACAAGCCGAAACAGTAAAGCAAGATGAGGCTCCCATCATAGCTGGCTTGTATATTAATCGACTAAAAAAAGATATAGCGCTGCAAGCAGATCCTACTTTAGTTTATGCCTCTGGCAACTTTTCTTTGAAACGTGTATTGAACGAGCACAAAGAAGTAGACTCACCCTATAACACCTATCAACATACGGGGCTGCCCCCTGGGCCCATCAATGTGCCACAGATTGCCAACATTGAAGCGGTACTCAACTATACCGAGAGTAATTATTACTACATGTGCGCCAAAGAAGATTTTTCAGGCTATCATAACTTTGCCGCTAACTTGAGTGAACACAATGTGAACGCGCGCAAATACCAGAAAGCGTTATCGGCCGAAATGCGCAAAGCAGCAGCCAACAAAAAGTAATGTACACTTCCGAAACCTTCGTGCGCGTTCGTTATAGTGAAACCGACCAGATGGGTTACGTGTATTATGGCAATTATGCTGCTTACTATGAAGTAGGCCGTGTGGAAAGTTTGCGGCAGTTGGGGCTTACCTACAAAGAACTGGAAGAGATGGGCGTGATGATGCCTGTATTGGAAAACAAATCCATCTATCATCAAGCTGCTTTGTATGATGATCACTTGAAGATTGTAACAACCATTCATGAAAAGCCAAGTGTACGAATTTGTTTTAACTACGCTATTTATAATGGCGAGGGAAAACTTATTCACGAAGGTGAAACACGTTTGGCTTTTGTCAATAAGAAAACAGGAAGACCGTGCCGACCACCTCAGTTATTTATGAATGTATTGAAACCATACTTTAAAATTTGAAAGAAAATAATTTGATAATGCGACAATTTGAAAATTTGAAAATTTATTTGCGTTCAATCAAACTATCTGAACAAAAAGATGTCTGTCGTTTTCAGTTGGTGTGTAATTTTCAAGTTAACTCATCTTCAAATCTTCAAATCAAAAAATGAAATACGTTACGCGAAAACGGATTCTCAAATTTACTAGTGCCCGTACTGGTCGTAGTTGGCTAAAAAAAATCAAATTCAAAAAGTACGATAATCTTTCTCTCTACAAATTTTTAAAAATCTTTGGGCATAATATCAGTGAGGACGAAATCGGTGATCGTGCCAATGGTGTTTCGTTCAATTTTATTTTGGCTACTTTTCCTGCCATCATTTTTTTGTTTACACTTATCCCTTATATCTCTGCCTATTTTCCTGACATCACTACAGAAACAATCATGAATTTCGCAAAAGAAGCCGTACCAGCATCCATGTATGATTCGGTGGCTTCAACCGTATTCGATATAGTCAATAACCAACGTGGAGGATTGCTAACGTTTGGATTTTTGTTCGCCTTGTATCTTTCTTCCAATGGTATGATGTCGCTCATGCGTGCATTCAATGCCTGCTACCGAACAGTTGAGCGGAGGAATTGGTTTAAAATGCGGCTTACCTCAGTTGGATTGACATTAATGCTAGCAGTAGTTTTGTTTTCCGCGGTTATCTTATTGATCGTTGGCCAGTTTTCGCTAGACTATATCACTACTCATTTAGAAGATTTCAGCCATCTTAACTTAAGCAGTTATACCATCTACATGATTTTCCTCTTGCGCTTTGTAGTGATCTTCATCGTTTTCCTAATTGCCATCTCGTTTATTTATTACTTTGGCCCTGCCGTGCATTATAATTGGAGATTCTTCTCTATTGGTTCACTACTGGCCACGTTGGCCATTCTTGGAGTCTCTTATGGTTTTTCTTTTTACATAACCAACTTTGGGAGTTACAACAAAGTATATGGCTCCATTGGGGCGTTGATCGCATTGATGGCGTGGATTCAATTGGTAACGCTTGTGCTTTTATATGGATATGAAGTGAATGCCAGTTTGCATTATGGTAGAAAGATGGAAGCCATCGCCTCACATCAAAGAAGAACAAGAGTGGACAAAGCGCTGAGATAAATTTGATTCAAGATTTTAGATTTAGGATTTTAGATTTGGTGGTGCTTCGTAGATTTTGTTTGTTGTATAGCATGATACTATAAATCTTAAATCAAAAATCTCACATCTAAAATTGCCTTTCTATGAATCCTCAAATACAGAAGCTTTACCAAATTGCTAATAAGCCAGAGCGATTGGTCATCGGCCTGATGTCTGGCACCTCGCTAGATGGATTGGATATTGCTTTGTGCCGCTTTAGTGGGAATGGTCAAGAGACCAAAATTGAGGTGCTACAATTTGAGACCGTTCCCTATGACAACTTTTTTAAGGATGAGATCAAATCAGTATTTTCCAAAGATCAGGTAAGT
Source organism: Cyclobacteriaceae bacterium (assembly GCA_043777495.1). Classification (GTDB taxonomy): domain Bacteria; phylum Bacteroidota; class Bacteroidia; order Cytophagales; family Cyclobacteriaceae; genus ELB16-189. The sequence goes on from JAYWHU010000114.1 coordinate 85,711, forward strand.
CTTGAAAAGGTTTGCTTGTTAAACCCGTGGGTTGGATTGACTCATGCCCGAATGATTTTGGATTGTTTGAAGAAATGGAAAATTGACCCTTCTGAAGTGGATTTAATTGCCAGTCATGGCCAAACTATTTATCATGCGCCTAAGCTATTGCATGGGCATCAGAAATTTGGTAACGCCACATTACAAATTGGAGATGGCGATCACATTGCTAATGCAACGGGCATCATCACAATCAGTGACTTTCGTCAGAAGCACATTGCGGCAGGAGGTGAAGGTGCACCGTTAGCCGCCTATGGTGACTTCTTAATTTTCTCTAAACAAGGAGAAGATAGAATTATGCTAAATATTGGTGGCATTGCCAATTTCACATTCTTGCCAGGTAACCTGAAAGCTGATGAAGTATTTAGTACTGATGTAGGGCCAGGCAATACATTGATGGATGGGGTCATTCAAAAGAATTTTGATGGAAAGTATTTTGACGAAAATGCAAACATAGCAAAAAAGGGTACGATCAATTCATCCCTACTAAATGCCTTGAAAGATCATTCGTTCTTTTCACAGTCTTTTCCCAAAACCACAGGGCCGGAGCTGTTCAACTTAGAATACCTAAGAAAAGCTCAATCACAATCGAAAACAGAAAAAGTTTCCATTGACGATGTGATGGCTACGTTGAATCGTTTTTCAGGAGATATGATTGTGGAGGCGATTAAAAAAAGTATAGGAGGCAAAACCAACTTCAAAATTTATTCTAGCGGTGGCGGCATTCATAATCCACTGCTGATGGAAAACATAAAAAGCCAGTTGCCCGGCTTTCAATTTTTAACCACTCAAGATTTACACATCCACCCCGATGCAAAGGAAGCTGTGTTGTTTGCCACACTCGCCAACGAATGTGTTTGTGGCGGCACTGTTCAATTTGGCTCAGGCAGAAATGGGATACCTAGCGTATCGATGGGAAAGATTTCTTTTCCGAAATAGCAGATGCAGATCAGAGTATCTCCAATCCCTGTTTCTTGAAAGACTCCAACATTGAATGGCTTGGCTCCAACTCAGTTACTAAAGTGTGGATAGCGGTAGTATGGCAGATGTTGAAACGCTGAGAAGAATTAATCTTTTCAGAGATAGTCAATACGACAATTTTCTTAGCGGATTCTACCATTGCTTTCTTTAGTTGTACCACTTCCCAATCGAATTCCGATAAGCCTGTTTCAGCATCCAAGTTGCCCATGCCTAAAAAACAGAGGTCAGCCTTTACTTGAGAAAGTGTTCGAATAGCATCACCGCCCACAGCAATTTGTGCGTCTTTGGATAGTTTACCTCCGACAAAAATAGTATCAATCATAGGGTGTTCCAACAACTGCATGGCAATTGGAAGACTGGGTGTAAAAATGGTAAGCCGTAAATCATCAGGAAGGAGGCGTGCTACTTCTAGGTTTGTAGTGCCCCCGCTCATCACTATAACATGATTATCTTTTAAAAGTTGATGTGCTTTTGTAGCAATGATCGACTTGCTTTCGTGAGCGTAAATTTGATCTTCACTGTACGTGTAAACGTGAAAAGAATTGGAGATAGCTCCTCCGTGTACTTTTTTAACCTTCCCTTGCTCATCTAGGTAGTTCAAGTCCCTGCGAACAGTATCTTCTGATACAGCTAGCTTTTGGGCTATGTCTACGAGCAAGACCCGGTTACGGATTTTCACCTCATTGACTATATAATTGAGACGCTCTTCTTTGAGCATAGGTTAGGCTTATTGCACGATTTTACATAAAAAAGCCCACAATCGTTTGCGATTATAGAAATAAAATGCAAATTCATGCCTGAGTTTACGGTTTTTTGCCGTTTTGTCCTTAAGCTCAAAATTCATTATTTCATCTTAAACCCTTTTTATGATAAACTTTTACTTAATAAAGAAGCGAGGCTTTCGATGCGTAAGCTTGGCTCTAATGCTGACAGTTTCTGTGTTAGCAGCGCAAGGGCAGTCTGTAGTAATTACGGGCAAGGTAACCGATGCTGAAACGCAACAGGGCTTGCCAGGTGCTTCTGTACTTGTTGTGGGAACGACCAACGGCACAATAACAGATGTCGATGGCAATTTTTCACTTAATACAGATGCAAGTGGCAACTCAATAAAGATTGCGATCAGTTTTATTGGTTACACTGCCAATACTGTGGATGTACAAATTGCTAATGGATCAACGGCACCAGTAAATGTGGCACTTCAACCAGATATCAGATCGTTGGATGAGCTGGTGGTGACGGGAACATCGGTAGCAACAAGTAAGCGGCAGCTAGGAAATGCAATTACAACCTTACAATCAAAGGACTTTCAATTAGGAACGGGAACTTCTATTGACCAACTTTTAACTGGTAAAATAGCAGGAGCTCAAATAACTCAAAATTCTGGGAATCCAGCAGGGGGAATAAGCATTCGATTGAGAGGCCCCAGTACCATAAATGGATCGTCTGATCCTCTTTATATTATTGATGGAGTACTCGTAAACAACGATTCCCCACAATTAGTTGATTTAGGAGGGTATGCACAAAATCGTTTAGTGGATATAAACCCAAATGACATTGAGCGGATTGAGGTAATTAAAGGAGCTGCTGCTGCCGCTATTTATGGTTCTCGTGCAAATAATGGGGTTGTGCAGATATTTACAAAGAGAGGCAAAGAAGGAAATGTACAAGTTGATTTTTCTACACAATTTAGAGTCAACGAGGTCAGGAAAACATTGCCATTTAATCAGCATCCGTCTAGATTCACTAATTTAACCGCCTCCGATGCTAGTCAGGTACCAGTTGAAAGATTTGATTTTCAAGATAAGATATTTAGAAAAGGTATTGGTACAGAAAATTATGTTTCGGTTTCAGGTGGATCTGCAACTACGCAATATTTTTTTTCGGGCTCGAATTTCTATAATCAAGGCATAATAGATAAAACCGATTTTTCAAGAAATGGATTTCGAGTAAGAATCCAACAGAGATTCGGAAGCAGAGCAACATTATCAGCTGGAGCAAATTATAGTATGAGTACTAGTAATGAAATACCCAATGGTGGTATTAACGAAGCGTATGGCGCATTGACTGGTTTTATATTTAGCAATAACACAGTAAACCCTGTTAAAGATCCAGTAACAGGTAAGTATCCATCAACGGCTTCCGTATATAACGGGTTGAGAAGAACAAACCCTTTAGAAGCCATTAATAGATTTGAATTTAAACAACGAGTTAGTCGCTTCATTGGAGATGTACAATTGCAACTAAACATCATTGAAGGCTTGAATTTTAATTATACTTTGGGAATAGACACCTATACGCAATTGTCTCAAGGATATATTCCCCCCAGCAATACAACCCCTAGTTATGATCTTGGCTTTTCAAGACGAGGTGATCAAAATGTTTTTCAAGTTAATAATGACGTAAGCTTAACTTACCAAAAGGAAGTAAAAGATTGGCTTGAGTCAACCACAGCAATAGGTGGGACAATCCAATATGATAGAAGTAACTCTACTGTTATAACAGCTACGCAATTAGGTGCTTTTGGCCAGACTATAAACAATGGTGCAAGTATAGTGCCTAGTGAAAGCAGAAGTGAACGTGTATTTATGGGTGCTTATCTTCAGCAAACTTTTGGAATTAAGAAGAAGATTTTTGTTACAGGCGCAGGCAGGGTTGATGCTGCTTCAGTTTACGGGCTTAGCAACCGTTGGCAATTTTTCCCAAAACTGAGCGGTTCTTATGTACTATCAGAGGAGGGCTTTTGGAAAGATAACCTTGTTAGCATTGCATCGTCATTCAAAATTAGGGCAGCATGGGGTGAAGCTGGAAATTTAACGGCCATTGGCGCCTACGACAGGTTTTCTAATTATAATCCTAACCCACTTGGAAGTTTAGTTGGATATTCACCTAGTTCCACACTTGGTAATATTGACGTGAAACCTGAGCGACAAACTGAATTGGAAATTGGTTTTGATTTAGGTCTTCTTAAGGATAGAGTAACAGTAGAATTTACCTACTACAATAAGGATGTAAAGGACTTGATTCTAAATAGAACGCTAGCACCGACTACTGGTTTTAACAACCGATTCATAAACATTGGGACAATGACTAATAAGGGATTTGAAATTCAAATTAAGGCCATCCCAGTACAGAACTCAAATGTAAAATGGGCAGCGACATTCAGTTATACTAATAATAAAAATTCAATCAATGGTGTAGAGGGGAATGGCGTTCTCCCATTTGCAGGTGGCTTTAGTCAGGTTGCTGCAGTGAATGGCTATTCTCTTGGTGCTTTTTATAGTACTTTTTTTGCACGAAATCCAGACGGAAGCCTTTTACTAAACGCGGCAGGTCTTCCGCAAAGAGAACTTGGGGTCCAGGGAGCCAATGGCAATTACACTGTTGGAAGGACATCGGGTCAGCCATCAGGTTCTCCTCTTTCAAAAGTTATAGGGAATCCTAATCCTGATCATATCGTTGCCTTAATTAATGAGGTGGACTACAAACGATTTAACTTCAGGGTACAATTGGATGGAATGATTGGATTTGATGTTTTTAATTTTACTAAGAGGGTTGGGGACAATCAGAATTATGGTGGATTAAAAGGGTATGAACGAGAGCTAAGAGGAGAAGTTCCTAAGGGAACTAGCGGGGCACTCTTTGGCATATTTGAGAACTGGATCGAGAAAGGGAATTTTGTAAAATTGAGAGAGGTATCGATTTCGTATACAGTTAAACCAAAGGTTCTTGGCATTCAAAACATGAGAATTTTTATCAGCGGCAGAAACCTTGCTTCATTTGATAATTATAGTGGATATGATCCAGAGACCAATGCCGCTGGACAGAGTAACGCAGTTCGCGGTTTTGACTTCGTAGAGGTTCCAATTCCTAGAACATATGCAGTTGGCGTAAATCTTAAATTTTAATTACACGTATTAAACAACGATATGAAAAAGAATATAACATTCATTTCAAAAGCGATTCTGACGTTTTCAGCAATTGTTTATTCTGGCTGTAGCCTAGATGTGGTGAACCCCAATAATCCAACGGATGGAGAAGTATTAAAATCAAGAGACGGACTTATAACGCTAAGTGTTGGCATGAGGCAAATCTATTCAACTTCAGCATTAGGCGCCCTAATCCTAACTCCTGGTACAACCGCGCGTGAGCTAAGAGGCATAACAACTTTTACGAATATCATTGAAATAGATAATGGTGGAACATTGCTGCCAAATTTCAACGGAAATATTTTGGCGATTTGGTCTAGGTCGCTACGTGTTATGTCTATTGCAGATGATATTGTCTTAAATGCACCTAATATTTTAGGAACAGATCCTGCTATGCTGAGTGGTGTCTTATCTCATGCTAAGCTCTTAAAAGCGATGTGCATAGGCGGAATTGCTCAATCGTTTACTCACACGGCCATCAAATTGGATAAGGGTGGACAGGCTTCATTTGTTACCCGAGAGGCTGGATTAGACGAAGCGATTAAATTGCTAAAAGAAGCAGAACAATCTTTGGTTGCAACAACTCCTTCATCCGAATTTAACACAAAGGTTACAGGTGTTGAATTTAATTTATTGAATAGTGTTCGAGCTTATTTAGCGAGGTACTCTTTGATGAAAGGGGATTATGTAGGTGCTATCGCTGCTGCTAAGTCAGTAAACCTTTCCATTGCCTCTAGTTTTATATTTAATGTCCTTTCCCCAAACCCTATTTTTAATGCTATTCAAGTTTCTAAGGATTACGCTCCTCGTGACGCGTTTGGATTACCCGCCTCTTTAATTGAGGCTGGCGATGGTAGAGTTGGCTTCTATTTAATAAGCACACCAACAACGTTTCCTACTACTGGCGGTGATCCAATAGATGGCCTGAAGGGATTTGCCACAACGAACAGCTCACCGATTCCAGTTTATCTTCCTGATGAAATGCGTTTAATTATTGCTGAAGGAATTGTAAGAAGCGGAGGTACCCTTTCAGAGGCTGTAACTGAAATTAATGCCGTTCGAACGCAAAGTACAGGGGATCCTTTTCTTGTTCATGCAGGATTACCTGCTTATTCTGGGACTATAGACACGCCAAGTTTGCTGACGGAAATTTTTAAGCAGCGTTGTTCAGAGCTTTACTTATCGGGTTTGAGATTAGAAGATAGCCGTAGATTTGGCAGGACAGCACCTCCAACAAATGTTAATCCAATTCCTTTGACATTTGAGAGATCAAGAGATTTCTACCCGTTCCCTCAACAGGAACGCCAGATTAATTTAAATACTCCAGCCGATCCAGCTATTTAAATACTTGGTAGATTAAAAAAAACAGCCCCAATTTTTTACGGGACTATTTTTTTGCTACTGTTTTCAATTTTCAAAGAGGCCACTAAATTTGGTGGCTTCTTTAATTTACTACCCCTCTCTTAAAAACCCTCCAACAATTTTTCCTATTCAAAATTGAATAACTAAAGGCCGCACTACTCTCTCTATTAAATAAATCTAGAGAAGTAACTACATACTGATACCTCTTTCTTTTCTTCGCTGTTGGGTCAATAAAGCTCTGTCCTTGGTTATTGTTTTGAGCAGGCAATAACTTTATTATTTTCGATGGATCAGATAAATTGATCTTTTCCTTTTTGTTGAATCGATATACAATGTATCTGCAATGGCTGCTCAATGAATCTGTTGGATTGGTTTCCGCCCATAACAATTGAATGCCATTCTCTCTTCCTATAAACTGAATTGCATAATCTCCTTTCGGTTGGTGCAGGTTCTTTTTTATTTGGGGAGTCAACGCGGGATGCATGTAAAGCATTCGCAAGGAATCGTTCATACCCAATGAGTTATTCTGAAAAGACTTAGAGCTAAAAAAAGCAGTACCTTGAACATTGTTCAGTTGGCGGTTCAATCGTAGTTGCTTTGGGAGCTGGTCGGGTTGTTTCCAATTCTCATCGGTGTGGTTGCCCACCCGGTATGCGGCCTGCCCAATATAAACAGGCACACCATAATTATTCTTGTTCCACCACTCCGCTATTATTTTGTAATCAGCCACTTTAAAGCCGATGCTCCAATAGATTTGAGGCAACACGTAATCAATCCATTTTTCTTTTTGCCATTTTAGGGCATCTGCATACAAATCATCATAGCAAGTTTGCCCTGCCTTGGTGGCAGAGCCAGTTGAATCCTTATCATTGTTGCGCCACACACCAAACGGACTGATGCCAAACTGAACGTGTGGTTTTACAGAACGTACGCTATCACTCAACTCTTTGATAAGCATATCAACATTATTCCTGCGCCAATCATCGCGCGATGCAAATGCTTCTTTATCCACAGCGTAGGTTGCACTGTCGGGAAAATCCAAGCCTTGGATTTTATACATAGTTCTCGTTGGTAAAAAATATTTTAGTTATTGTTGGTCTCCCGACCAACAATCTTCAATCTTGTATTTCTTGTTCCTGATTTTTCATTATGTTTAATCATGAGATTAGAACGCCACCACGTTCAGTTCTTCACGGCAGTCTGCAACGATTGGCTTCCTTTGCTTGAATCAGATGAGGCTAAGGAAATTATTGTCAAGGCACTTCGCTATCAGGTCGAGGTCGGTCATGTTAAGGTCGCTGCATTTGTAATCATGCCCAATCACATCCACGTCATCTGGCGCGTTCAAAATGAATGTAAGCTGGAGGACGTACAACGTGATTTTTTAAAATTCACAGCAAAGGAACTGTTGAGCTTGATCAAGGGCAAGAAAGGCAATCAAGGGCTGGAGGAATTATTTGTTGGGGCTGAAAGACAGGACGTTTCAGGTATGGAAACGCAATTCTATGAGCATTGATTTGATTCATGAATGGTTCTTCAGGCAAAAGTTTGAATACCTTCATAATAATCCTTGTCAGCCGCATTGGCAACTGGCATCTCTGCCAGAAGATTACAGGTATAGCTCAGCGTTTTTCTATGAATCAGGCAAAGATGAGTTTGGTTTTCTTACGCATCATTCGGAGATTTAGGATTGTTGGTCGGGAGACCAACAATAACACAAAGGTAGAAGCAGGGTTTGTTGAAAAAGAAGAAGATTATTGGTATAGCAGTGCAGGGGATTTTTATGGAAAGAAAGGTTTGATAGAATTGAGTTATATTGTTTGATAGAAGGCACCAGCGGGACGCTTGCGCCAGAGAAGGGAGACAAGGCTTGCGCCAGAGAAGGGTTACTTGGCAGATAAAGTTGGAAGACCGTGCTTTTTTATCAGCAATTCCATTTCCTTAGTTTTCTTTTCAAAAAAAGGATCCTTGCTGAAATCTTTGACTTTAGAATTGGCCGCTACACTTCTCTTCGAAATGATTTTTTTTGCTGCTTTCTTTAATGTGGTTGCCATAAGGTATTTTGCTTTTGCCAAATTGCAAATTTTTTGGCGTTATCAATAATGCTAAATAAGGTCTATCCTTTTTGAAAAGCTCCCATCCATCTTGAGTTAAGCCTTCAATCCTCTAAGCCCATTGAGGTAAATGGAAAATGAAATATAAGTTATTCTTTTACTCATAGCAAACAAAGTATATGAACGCGCGCCAACTGGGTAGCAGCATGGCTTTAGTTCGCACAACAGGTGCCGCTCCGAAAAGGAACAAAAAAGCCTCGAGTAACCCGAGGCTTTTCTATTGGAAGAAATTCGTTGCTAAAACCCCCCCCTAAACTTATAGGTCTTCGCCACTTTATCAATCGCAACCATGTAGGCAGCAATGCGCAATGACACCTTGTATTCATTAGCTGTTTTGTAAACATTGTCAAAGGCATCTTTCATAATGCGATCACTTCTTCTGTTCACACGGTCAGCAGTCCATTTGTAACCAAGGCGATTTTGCACCCACTCAAAATAGGATACTGTTACACCACCCGCATTGGCCAAAATATCCGGCACTACACTAATACCTTTGTCGTAAATAATGCTATCAGCTTTTGATGAGGTAGGGCCATTCGCACCTTCTACAATCAACTTCGCTTGAATCTTTCCAGCGTTCGATCCAGTGATCACATCTTCTGTGGCCGCAGGCACCAGCACATCAACGGGTAATGTGAGTATATCTCCACTTCCAATTTTTTCTGCATTGGCAAATCCTTCCAATGACCCTTTATTTTCATCGCGATATTTCACAGCCGCCTCAATATCAATTCCGTTTTCATTGTAGTAAGCACCATTTAGGTCGCTGATCGCTTGCACCTTTAATCCACGCTCAGCCAATAATCTTGAAGCCCATGAACCTACGTTTCCAAAACCTTGCACCGCGCACGTTGCTTTATACGGATTGATTTTCAATTTCTCCATCGCGGCCAAAGCAGATACCATCACCCCACGACCAGTAGCTTCTGTTCTACCCAACGAACCACCTAATACAATTGGTTTGCCTGTTACCACAGCATTCACCGTCATTCCTTGTGTACGAGAGTATTCATCCATCAACCACGCCATCTCGCGTGGGCCCGTGCCCATGTCAGGTGCAGGAATATCTTTATCAGGGCCAAAAATATCAATCATCGAAAGTGTATAGGCGCGCATCAATCGCTCTATTTCACCTGCCGACATCTCGCGAGGGTTACAGGCCACACCACCTTTTGCACCACCATACGGAATATCTACCACCGCGCACTTCCACGTCATCCATGCTGCCAATGCTTTCACTTCATCCAAGTTCACATGCGGATCAAAACGAATCCCTCCTTTAGATGGCCCCAAAATAGTAGAGTGAATCACGCGGTATCCTTCAAACACGCGGATGCTTCCATCGTCCATTGTTACTGGCAACGAAACAATTACTTGTCGGGCAGGCACTTTTAAAACATTGTACACTTCTTCCTCAAGTCCCAAAATCTGAGATGCTGTGCGGAAGCGAGACATCATTGCCTCAAATGGGTTCTCTTTGTCGAGGAGGGGTGCAGGTTCGATGTAAGCCATAAATAGATTTGAGATTTAAGATTTTTTGATTTAGGATTTAAATCACTGGTTTATTGAACGACTAGTAATTATGAAGCGAAAACGGTTGCAAAGATAGATAAATTGGCCGAACAGAGTAAACAAGGCTAAAAAAGGTAGAATGTTTGGGGCTTTTTGAAAAAGTTAGAATAAAATGATCGAGTTAATGGAAACGAACAAAAATAATTGCGTCTATTGAAATAAGGCTATGAATCTCTTACATCATGGCGGAGTCTACGCTCAGTTCGATGCAGGTTCAAACTCAAAACCGATTGATGAAGCCTTTTATGGCTAAACCACGCCAATTAAAATAAGAAGCTTAGGCTAAATGTTAGTCGGTCGTATAATCCCGAATAATCCCCATCTTCCGCATCAAGAATGTAGCATTCGCTTTTTGCGCTAAGCCCCGGTTGAGTTTGTAATCGAAAGTGAGTTGATCGTGCTCGATCTTACCTTCAAAACAAGTATTAACAATGCGATCAGGAAATTGTAGTTCCATGTCGCCAAGCGCAATATCATGAGTAGCCAAGAGAACGAGTGCCTTTTGTTGGATCAACTGTTTGATCAACTCGCGCGAGCCTGTTTGTTTATCTGTGGAATTTGTTCCTTTCAAAATCTCATCAAGTAGAATAATCATTGGTTTGCCTGCACGCAAATCTTCAATAATAGATTGCAGCCTGTTCAACTCCGCATAAAAATAGGATTGGTGTTCTTGTAGCGAATCGGACGTGCGCATGCCCGACCGTAATGCCGCAAGCGGGCTACTCCATTGTGTAGCACACACGGGCGAACCAGTAGAGGCTAGTAAATAATTTATTCCGATTGTTCTCAAGAAAGTACTTTTGCCCGCCATGTTCGCGCCTGTGATCAACATCACTCCCACTGGATTTCCCAAATCAAAATTATTGTTAACTCGTTCACGTGAGTGGATCAATGGATGACCAATCTCTTTTCCACTAACTGCAAGTCGCTCATCTATTTCTGCGAAAGCGTAGTGCGGATGATTGAAATGTAGTGTTGCGAACGAAAGCAGCGCATCCCATTCTGCCAAAGATGATATCCAGCTTGGTAATAAAACGGCATGCTGCTCGCGCCATTCTTCCAAATTGCTCACGCTATGAAAATCATACAAAAACAAACCGTTGCCAAAGAGCCTCGCTATCAAATTCATTCTTGACTCTACTGCATTGACCAAAGAAGAGAATTTTTTTACATTCTCAGCAGCATCTGATGCCATTTGATGATGCGCCTTCATCATAGAAGATGCAAAGGATTGCCCCTTCATCAACTGAAATATCCGTGAATAATTTTCTAAAATGACTTTGTAAAAAGACAATTCATTTTGCATTTGGGTGATAGGCTTATTATAAACACCAGCTATGATTAGCTGAATAATAAATAATAAAAGAAATATCGATTGGAAAATAGGGTTAATTAAAATTCCTAGTGCACAGAAGCAAGTGATCAATGGCACTATCCAACGCAGAATCAAAAATGCTTTTTTGCCATGAAATAACGCGGGTTTTTTCACCCAAGCCCACAGTGGTTCAAGATTAAAATCTGAATCATGGAGTTGTTTACCGATAGCCCAACATTGCTGACGAAAATCTACCAATAGCCCTATTTCACGAATGGCTTCTTGCCGTTGCAGAACCGATTCTTTGTTAAAATTTAAATCAGTCAAGTCGCTAGCTAATCTTTTTTCTCCCAGCTTAGTAGCACATCGATTGATGTATTGAAAAAGGGAACCCATTCCAAAAATATCTAAATCGTGACTAAAAGGATGATGAGGGTCAACAAAGCGTTCGCCATCAGGAAAGTCTTTAAAATCATAATCAGTGGCAGCCGCTTCCCACTGATTTAAGTTTACGAGATGAAGGAGCAGCGTTCTTTGCTTTTCATATTTCAATTGCCGTTGAACCAGAAAAAAAAACAGAATAACAAGCGGTGGGGTCGAATAAAAAAGTACAGATTGTGTAAAGCTAAAATAGACGAGTGCGATAACCGTTAATGCAACAACAAGTCTACTGATTGAATAGTACCGAATAGTCCTTTCAATTTCAATTATCTCTTCTTGAAATTGTTTTGCTCTTTGCTGATAGTATTCGGCTGATGGCATCTTAGATAAATCGCTCGATGATTTTCATCACCTTGGTAAGATAAAACTCATCGGTGGAATCGAAATCATTTATTTTATTGCTGTCTACATCTAACACTAAGGCTACTTCATTATTCTTAAATGCTGGCAACACAATTTCTGATTTGGAATCAGAGCTGCACGCAATGTGGCCAGGGAATTCTTCTACATCTGGCACTAACATTACTTTCTTTTCTTTCCAGCAAGCGCCACACACGCCTTTGCCAAACGCAATGCGGGTGCAGGCAATAGGACCTTGGAAGGGACCAAGTACTAATTCCTGCCTGCCAGCAGGCATGGCGCTATTTTTTACAATGTAAAATCCAACCCAAAAGAAATCCATTGTTTGACGAAGCGCAGCCGCGATGTTGGATAAGTTGGCGACCACATCTGGCTCTCCGTTTGTCAGCGCTTCTATCTGCGGCAACAATGTTTTATAGCGTGCTACTTTATCTGCGGAAGTTTCGATGATCAGTTGCTCAGCCACGTTTTAGAAGTTTGAAGTTGGCGGCTGTATGGCTTGAGATTCAAAGTTAGAGGCAGGAGGTTCGATAGTGGAAGTAGGATTGCTTTCCGCCACTTCTTTCTCTTTAAAAAATCTTTTTTGAAAAATCAGAATAGAAGCTACGCCCAAGAAAATGGAAGAGTCGGCAATATTGAACACGGGACTGAAAAATAAAAAATAATCACCACCTAAACCTGGCACCCACTCTGGCCAAGTGAAATCTGCCACGGGAAAGAACAGCATATCAATCACCTGTCCGTGAAACCATTTTGTAGGAGAATCCAGAGGCGCGTTGTCCAAAAATACTCCGTAAAAAGTACTGTCGATCACATTGCCAATAGCACCACCCAAAATCATGGCTAGGCAAATTAGGAAACCTGAATGTGAATTCTTTCTCACCATTTGCAACAAGTAGTAGCCGATGCCAAACATGGCCACAATGCGAAACATAGTAAGAATCAATTTACCAAACTCATTATCCCATTTAATGCCGAAGGCCATTCCTGGATTTAGCAGGTAATGAAGTTTAAACCATTCACCAATAACATTTACCTCTTCGTGCAAATACATGTAACGATAAACTAATAACTTACTCGCTTGGTCAATGCAAATGATGAGTAGGGCAATCAAAAAATATTTAAGGGCTTTCATTCTAGGCTAGAGTAAGGAAACTGGATAGAGTTTAAATTTTTTATCGTCTGAAATAACGGTTAAGTTTCTAATGATCGCTTGGCTGATGATTAATCTATCAAAAAGATCGTTATGGTAAAAAGGCACGCGAGAGAGAAAATCTAAATCCTTAAAATTAAAGTTGAGTAGGAGTACGGATCTTTTCTCCAAATAATTCTCCATTTCTAAGATAGGCATGGTAGGTTTCAATTTACCTGTACTCAATTTAATGGCTATTTCCCAGAGACTAGCTTTGCTAATTATTATAGTGTTTATTTTGCCTTCTATTTTTTCAATATACTTTGAAGAAAGACGACCATCCCCTTCCATGTACCAAAGCAGTATATGAGTGTCAATAAGATAAGTCATGGCCTGGTGTCTTCCCCGAAATGTTCAATCGGGTCATTAAAATCCTCAGCTATGTACTCAATCAAATACTTGCCATCTCCAAACTTCCTCTCCACTTCTTGTTCTTTTTTATAAGTCTTTGGCTCCTCTTCATTGAAATTGATAGGGTCATTAAAGTCTTCGGCAACGTATGAGATCAGGTGCTTTCCATCCCCAACTTTTCTTGCTATTTTTATCTTGCCCTGCACCATCTTCTTTTCCCTAAACGTCAACAATTCTTGAACGATTTGACTGTCTTGCAGCTTGCTCACCCATTCTATGATCTCCAGTTTTTGTGCATCTACATTCATAAGCTTTCAATTTATGATTGCAATTAACATTTTTACAAAGTTAAATTATTTCTTCCTCAACTTCATCCTCAACACAAACTCATCCATATCCACCTCTGTACCGTCTGTTAGCTTCTCTTTAAACTCCAAACTCAATGCTTGGGTTTCAGTGCAAATGTATTCTTTGAACTCTGTGAGCGCGGTTGTTACCGATGAATGATTTTCAACTTCAATAGAGATTTTATCAAGCACTTCCATGCCCATGTCTTTGCGCAAGTTCTGCACGCGGTTTACAAAATCACGGGCGATGCCTTCTCTTTTAAGATCGTCCGTAATAGTAATGTCGAGCGCAACGGTGATCCCGCCTTCTGTGGCCACAGCCCAGCCTGGAATATCCTCGGAACTGATCAACACATCTTCCAATACTAAATCAAAACCGCCCTTGGCCAATGCTTTGTTCTTCTCAAGAATTTGGATATCCTCTTTAGTGAGACTGGCTATCACCGAAGAAACTTCTTTCATCCTAGGGCCATATTGCTTGCCGAGTTTCGCCAAATTCGGTTTCACCTTTTTCACCAATAAGCCAGACGTATCATCAATATACTCAATCGACTTTACGTTCACTTCAGATTTAATGATATCCTCCACAGTTTTTATGCGCGTAGCAAACTTACTGTCAAGCACGGGCAACAATACTTTTTGTAATGGCGTACGCACTTTTATCTTGCTGTTCTTGCGGATGGAATGCACCAACGAACAAATGCGCTGTGCATACCCCATTGATTTTTCCAACTCTTCGTCTCTGCGATTGGCCTCTGTCTTTACCAAATCCGTTAAGTGAATAGATTCAAATTGTAGCGGTGTATTATTTTTCTTCGCGCTTTCGCGGATGTTATCCGTCAAGTTTCTATACAACCACTCTGGGAAGAATGGGGCAATGGGCGCCATTAATTGTGCTGTCACTAGCAAGCATTCGTACAATGTTTCGTAAGCTGCTTTTTTGTCTTCCGTCATTTGGCCTACCCAGAAACGTTTGCGATTTAAGCGCACGTACCAATTGGAAAGATGATCGTTTACAAATTCTTGGATAGCACGCGCTGCTTTAGTCGGTTCGTATTCTTCATACGCTGTGCTTACTTCCACAATCAACGATTGAAGTTTGGAAATAATCCAGCGGTCTAAATGAGTGAGTTTATCATAAGCCACCACATTCATTTCGTCTTTCACAAAGCCATCAATATTGGCGTACAAAGCGAAAAACGAATAAGTGTTTTGTAACGTTCCAAAAAATCTACGTTGCGTTTCTTCAATGCCTGCCAAATCAAACTTGAGATTATCCCATGGTGGTGCATTCTCGATCATGTACCAACGCACCACATCGGGGCCATATTTTTCTAATGTGATAAACGGATCCACTACATTGCCCTTGCGCTTACTCATTTTTTCGCCAAACTTATCAAGCACCAAGCCAGTAGAGATTACATTCTTGAACGCAACTCCATTATTATTCACTTTTTTATTTACGGCTTTGATCTCCTCACTGCTCTCGCTCAACAAAGTAGCCACTGCGTGAAGCGTAAAGAACCAGCCGCGCGTTTGATCCACGCCTTCTGAAATAAAATCGGCTGGATAATTTTCTTCAAACGTTTCTTTGTTCTCAAATGGATAATGCCATTGCGCATACGGCATGGCGCCTGAGTCGAACCAAACGTCAATGAGATCGGATTCCCTAACAAAAACCTTAGCACTAAATTGAATAGTCTCACCATTAATGACAAATGGCCAAGGGGCATCGAAAGCTTCGATGAAGAAAATCCTATCGATAAATGGTCTATGCAAATCAATAGAATGAAGCACTTCAGCAGCGGGTATTAAATATTCTTTATAAAGATCAAATGGAATCTCAATTTCATTCAGTTCATTTGGCGTTATAAGCACAAATTTTTTAAGCCGTTCTAAAATCTCATCTAGCGAATGATTTGGATACCATTCTAACTTTTCAAAATTTAATTTGAAATTCTCAAAAAGCTCACCCTCGCTGTTTCTCAATTGGTATGCAAAATCTTCAAATTTTTCACCAACATAGTACCATCCATCTTTTTTGAACTCATCTATGGAACCAACGCATTTTGGTATATCCAAAAAATTGTGGCTGGTTTTCCATATCGGCAGTGGCGTTCCCCAGTATCTTGATCGTGATAAATTCCAGTCCACCAAATTCTCCAACCAATTGCCAAATCTTCCTGTGCCTGTACTTTCAGGCTTCCAGTTGATAGTCTTGTTCAACTCTACCATTTTATCTTTCAGCGCAGTGGTCTTGATGAACCACGCATCTAGTGGATAATACAACACAGGCTTGTCTGTGCGCCACGAGTGTGGATAAGTATGCTCGTACTTCTCTACTTTAAAAGCCTTGTTCTCTTCTTTTAAAATAATGGAGATGATGACGTCCGTGTTTTTATAATCAGAGTTCGTTTCATCTTCATCGGTGTAGTTCTTTACATAAAAATCATCTGCGCCAAGCGGCTTGTGTGTTTTGATTTTGTATTTCGCTACCCCTTCTTTTAGTTTTTCGCCAATTACCGAAATGAATTTTCCTTTCTTGTCGACCGTAGGCAATTCATTTCCTGCTTCGTCTTTAATAGTAAGCGCAGGAATTCCATTTTGCTTGGCAACCCGAAAGTCATCTGCACCAAAAGTGGGTGAGATGTGCACTACACCTGTTCCATCTTCAGTCGTTACAAAATCTCCCGCAATTACTTGGAAAGCATTTTCAACAGAATAGAATGGCTGCACGTAAGGCATCAATTGTTCGTAGCGCAAACCAAGCAACTCTTTGCCCGTAAATTCTTTTACTATTTCAAACGGAATGGCTTTATAGCCAGGTTTATAGTCACTGAGTTTTAAATCTTTATTCTTTTCAGACAAATATTTTCCCACCAAATCCTTTGCCAGTACAACACTTACAGGTTTGAAAGTGTATGGATTGAACGAATTGACTTGAACGTATTTTATTTTTTCTCCCACTGCCAAGGCAGTGTTCGATGGCAATGTCCATGGAGTGGTCGTCCAAGCTAACACACACACCTCTTCACTTGCAGTAAAAAGAGTCTTGAATTTAGAATCTTGAATTAATTTGAATTGGGCAACCACCGAGGTATCCTTCACATCTTTGTAGCAACCAGGTTGATTCAGCTCGTGTGAGCTTAAGCCTGTGCCATCCGAAGGCGAATAGGGTTGAATGGTATAGCCTTTATACAACAGACCTTTATCGTAGAACTTTTTCAGTATCCACCACAGTGATTCAATGTATTCTTTTTCATAAGTGATGTAGGGATTCTTCAAATCCACCCAGTAGCCCATCTTGGTAGTAAGATCATCCCACTGGTCTTTGTACTTCATCACCGTCTCGCGGCACTTCTTGTTGTAGTCTTCGATGGAAATTTTCTTGCCAATGTCATCTTTGGTGATGCCCAATTCCTTTTCTACTTGTAACTCCACGGGTAGCCCATGTGTATCCCAACCGCCTTTGCGCTTTACCTGAAAACCCTGCAGCGTTTTATAGCGACAAAAAATGTCTTTTACGGTGCGCGCCATCACGTGGTGAATGCCGGGCGTGCCATTGGCAGACGGTGGCCCTTCATAGAAAGTAAAGGTTTTAGCACCTTCGCGGTTGCTCACCGATTTTTCAAAAATCTGGTTCTCCTTCCAAAATTCCAGCATCTCGCTGGCAATGGTCGCGTAATTGAGTTCTTTGGCTTCTTTATACTTACTCACGGATACTAAAAAATAGGGCGCAATTTAGAAAGAATATGCGATTTGACGGAGGTTATTTGGCACTTAGGAGCCCTCCAAATCTTTCCAAGAATGGGTAAGGCGGC
>JAYWHU010000115.1:0-33076 GCA_043777495.1 Cyclobacteriaceae bacterium
CCTTTTTCTGATATGCTGGGTGGATTACAGAAAATGGCCAGTGAAGTGGATTCAAAATTTTATTGGATGATAGGTGCGGGATTTTTGGCGCAACTAGTGGATGGAGCGCTTGGCATGGGCTACGGAGTGACCTGCACCACTGTTTTGCTTTCCTTAGGAATAAATTTGCCGGCCATTAGCGGAAGCATTCACACCGCAGAAATGTTTTCGAGTGGTGTATCGGGCTACAGCCATTATAAATTTGGCAACATCAACAAAAAATTATTCAAGACATTACTAATACCTGGAGTGATTGGTGCAGTCGCGGGTGCTTACTTGCTCTCTAAGTTTGGCGATAGCTATGCTTCTTACATTCGTCCAGCATTAGCAACATACACATTATTTTTAGGGGCTAAGATTTTGCTGGCGGCCTTCAAGAAAAATAATCCACCAAAAAAAGTAAAACGAGTAGGTTGGTTGGCAGGTGCGGGTGGATTTCTGGATTCGTTTGGCGGAGGAGGTTGGGGCCCGTTGGTCACCAGCACATTAATTTCAAAAGGAAAAAGCCCTCGATATGTAATTGGTTCAGTTAGCGTGACAGAATTTTTTATCACGCTAGCTAGTGCTGTTACTTTTTTTTCCATGTTGGGCATCAGTCATTGGCCAATCATTTTGGGATTGATAGTAGGCGGAACAATAGCTGCGCCATTGGCAGCAAAGCTGGCGGGCAAATTGCCGTTAAAATATATGTTCCTCGGAGTAGGCGGGTTGGTGATTATCTGGAGCACAAGGATATTGCTGAAAGCGATGGGCGTGTTCTAGAATCAAGCAAGAACTTTCCTCTTCTTACTGGAAGCCATTTGGGGAGAATGTACTTTACGCGATATCCTTTTCTTATAGTTGCGAATAAACTCACTGATTTCTTGCCTTGCCTTTTCAGTTAAGGGTTCACTTTGGATAATAAAGTCAATGCCTTTTGGTTCTTTTATATTTCCCATATCATTTATGATTTAAAATATTTGTCAACTAAAATCTGAGCGGCTTCTTTTGGAATGATCATTCGGTGACCTCCTAAAGTATATGGCTCTATGACGTTTGAAGTGGGTAAATTTTTAATGGCCAATCTTATGAGTAGGCTTTACCCTTAGTAGAAGAATCGTTTTATGAAATCGTGCCCAACCTTATTACCTTATTATTCCGCCAATTGCGGAGTAAAATAAGGTAATAAGGTTAGAGTTCACACTACAAATAATTTCTACTAAGGTTAGAGTCTTGTACAAATTGTGCCTGCCAAATAAGGCTTTCACTACCTACCTATTCTATCCGTCATAGAGATTAGTATATGCGCCTAGTGTATTTTGATAATGTGCAATTAATTTGTCTTAGCCGTGAAAGAAACAAAACCATTTCTGATTATTAGATTTCACATTGGCAAATTACTAAAATTAACTTTGTTTATTTGTATTTTGTGATACAATTTCCTTCAGATTTAGTTAAAAAAGCACAGTATAAAATATGCTAAGCGTTGTTCTTTGTGGTGGCAACAGCAGCCGAATGGGCGATGACAAAGGGTTGCTTCTTGTTGACAATAAAAGCTGGGCAAAGGCAGCGCAAGAAAAATTGATGTTGATGAATCTGCCGACTGTGTTCTCAGTGAATGAAGCACAAGTTGAAAAGTATAATTTACTTTTTCCGAAAGAGCAGTTGATAGTTGATGATGCAGAACTTGCCCTTCCTGGGCCATTGCTCGGAGTATTGAGTGCTCACGTTCGGTTTCCGAACGAAGATTTGATGGTGCTGGCTTGCGATTTGCCAAACATGAATCACATCGTTTTAGAGAAATTGCAAGAAGAGCATTTGAAAAATAATGATTCCAAAGCGTTCGTCTTTAAGTTTGCTGAACAAGTCGAGCCACTCTGCGGTATTTATACTTCAAAAGGTTTAGCGAAAATACTTGCCGTGCATCAAACTAAAAATTTGACAAAACATAGCATGATGTATGTGTTGGATCAATTGCAGACAATGTATTTAACTTCGCAAGAAAACTGGAAACCATATTTCAAAAATTTCAATTCACCTGCTGACTTTTAATTTGCTAACGCAAACTCTTTTACAGCTTTTGTAAAATTTTTATTTTCATGGCTGGGGCGACTTAGCTTCACCAACACGAAACGCTGTAAATCGGTGAGAGCTTTCCATTGACTTACCGTGATTGTCCAATTGTACTCTGATAATTTTTTAAGAAGAGTTTCTGGGATTTCTTCCAACTTAGTCCAAGCAGGATTTGATTCAACGGATAGATTAGAAGCTTCTGCACCTGTGCGGCTGACTACCAATTGTTCAACATGCTTTCTATAATCTAAAACTTGTTCTTGTGTGAGTGTTTGAAATGCAGCTAACTGATTTCGCTCTGGCAATGTGAATTGATTCCATTCTGAAAGTTTGAGTTTAATGCCACAGGTATTCAATTTAAACCGAACTGCCATAGGTATGCAGCGGATGTCTTCCTTCATAAATTCTGTTTCAAACTGAAAAAGAACTGATGGTGAGGCGGCTTGTTGCAACAGCGATTTGGTTTTGCTTGAAACAGGTAATTCGCCCGCTGCGGCAATGGCTTGTGTTGACATCTTCTTCATTGTCTTTTGAATGATGCTGATTACTTTATCCCCATCGTGTTTGGCTGCAAACTCTTCTAGATAGAATTCAATAAAAACAAGACAGATAATATCCTCAAGCAGTTGCGTATCGGCATTGGTCTTCAGTTCTTTTTTTAGCAGCAAAGGGCAGACCGTAGGTACGGAATATATTTCGTACCTGATGGGCCCTACGGGACGGAGCGCAGCCACGTATTATTCATCAAAAAATATTTTCGATTAATCAATAATCTAATCCATGCCCGAAGTAAAAAAGAAAAGTGATCTTATCCGTGCCTTTGTGAAGGGAGGGTTTCTCTCTCCGGCAGATTTGCTGAAGGTCATGGAGCTTTCTAAGAGCTTGGGCAACAAATATGTTTTGTTTGGTTCTAGGCAGGATATTATGTTCCCATCCAATGGTGCCAATGATGAGCAGTTGAAAAATTCTTTTGGTGACATTCACATCGACTATGAGTTGGGCAGCGATCAATCGGTGTTTCAAAATATTGTTAGTTCGTATGCCGCAGTAAATATTGTGGAGACCATAATTGGGTAAAGGAAGATTCTTATAATGTGGTGATCGATAGCTTTGAATATAGGCCAAAGATGAAAATCAATATTGTGGATCCTGTTCAAAGTTTGGTGCCATTGTTTACAGACGAGCTGAATTTCATCGCTTCAAAAGAAGAAAATTACTGGTACTTGTACATCCGCGATTCGCGCAAAGTAAACAGCATTGAGCGATGGCCTCGCCTTATCTTCAGCAGAGACATTGCTAAAATTTCTAAAGAGCTGGAGAATCTTATCCTCAACTATTTGCCATTTACCATTGAGGAGATGTATATGATATTGATGAACGATCATGTGCGCATCAACTACAAACAAATTGCGGAGAAAATAAAATTTCCGGAGATCATGCTCCCATACTACGAAGGCCTCACCCCCATGCTTAATAATCAGTATTGGTTGGGTTTATTTTGGCGCAATAACCAGTATGATATTAATTTCATGAGTGCTGCATGCCGCTTGTGTCAAGAGACAAATATTGGCAAGATAAATATCATTCCGTGGAAGGCATTCGTCATCAAAGGTATTAAAGTAAGTGACCGACTGCGCTGGGAGAAACTGATGGGGAAATTTGGTATCAACGAACGGCACTCTTCGTTGGAATTAAATTGGCATCTGCCCGTGATCGATACAGAGGCGCTTGAGTTAAAGCGATTTCTTGTGCGCGAGCTGGATCAACTTGTGCGCGAGCTGGATCAACAAGACATTAGTACTCATGGCCTCACGTTCACCATAAAAATGAGCCGCGATATGTTTTTATTTACGGCCATTGTGCTTGAAAAAAGTTTTGAGGTAAGCAATTCGCCTGGTGATCATTATAATATTCTGTACGCAAAGAATTTTAATCCAACGAATATTACATATCAAATGTATGCTCGTAGTGTTAAAAGGGAAATGATACCTACGCTGTTGATCGAATTGAGCAAGATGTATTTCAGACAACTGAACCCAGAGAAGGAACAAATCAGTGAGGTAAAAGAAGAAGCGACTGTAAAAATCAAGGGAGCAACCATCAGCTATCAGTGCAGTAGCTGCCTCACTATTTATGACGCTCGATATGGCGACCCTGCATCGGGCATCTCTGCAGGAACCGCTTTTGAAACTTTGCCAGAAACCTATCAATGCCACGTGTGCGATAGCTACAAAAAAGACTTTGTGGCCTTGCAGACGATGGTTAATGTGAAGTAATCGAAAATAAAAAAGGGCAAACCAAAAATAAATTCGATTTGCCCGCTTGGGTAGCCCGTAGGGGAGTCGAACCCCTCTTACCAGAATGAAAATCTGAGGTCCTAACCGATAGACGAACGGGCCGTTTCTCTGTAAAGAGGCGCAAAGATAGATTCCTAGCTTTGATTTGCAAACCTTGCCGGTAAAAAAATTGCCTAAAGTGAACCCTTTGCCTTGGTTTTGGCTTAGGGAAGTATAATTTTGCCTCACAAATTTTAAAAAACACTCATCATGACAAAAATAGGGATCAATGGTTTTGGGCGCATCGGCCGCCTCGCGTTCCGTGCCGCCATAGAAAGAAAGGATATTGAAGTGGTTGGCATCAACGACTTAGTAGACCCTGATTACATGGCCTACATGCTCAAATATGACTCCACACATGGTAAGTTTGAAGGCACCGTAGAGGTAAAAGACAAGCACCTTGTAGTAAATGGCAAAACCATCCGCGTTACCGCAGAAAAAGACCCAGCAAATTTGAAATGGAGCGAAGTAGGTGCAGAGATCGTGATCGAATCCACGGGCTTGTTCCTAACCATACCCGATGCACAAAAGCACATTAACGCTGGCGCTAGAAAAGTAGTTATGTCGGCACCGGCCAAAGACGATACGCCAACGTTTGTAATGGGCGTTAATCATAAAAAATTGACTGCACAGCACACCATCGTGTCCAATGCATCTTGTACTACCAACTGCTTGGCACCTATCGCAAAAGTATTGAACGATAAATTTGGAATTGTAGAAGGATTGATGAGTACCATCCATGCCGTTACAGCCACACAAAAAACAGTCGATAGCCCATCCAACAAAGATTGGAGAGGCGGCCGCGGAGGCTACCAAAATATTATCCCTTCATCAACAGGTGCGGCCAAAGCAGTAGGCTTGGTATTGCCCGAGTTGAAAGGCAAGTTAACAGGCATGTCGTTCCGCGTGCCAGTGGCCGATGTTTCTGTGGTTGACCTAACCGTTAAACTAGAAAAATCCGCAACCTATGAGCAAGTGAAGGCTGCTATGAAAGAAGCTTCCGAAGGGGAATTGAAAGGCATCCTTGGCTACACCGAAGACGAAGTAGTGTCACAAGATTTCTTAGGAGATGCACGTACGTCCATCTTCGATGCAAAGGCAGGTATTGCACTTAACGACAAGTTTGTGAAAGTGGTAGCTTGGTATGACAATGAGTGGGGCTATTCTAACAAGCTCATCGACTTAGTACAAGAACTAGCTAAGTTATAATAGGATTTTTTTTTAAAAAGTATTTTTCAAAAGCCGTCTGGTCGCAAGGTCAGACGGTTTTTTTTATGGTGTGCCCCCGATGGTGCCAGGCTGTCTCCTAGAACAGATAGCCTGCGAGGCTGGGCAAAAATCATTTTCATCTTTGCTGTAACCTTTTAAAATAAACGTAGTTTCCCTCTATGAAATCTTCAACCCCCCAATTTGGAAGCGCTTTCTGATAATTCTTTGATGGTAAAGGTCCGCGATGGCAACCTAGATATACTCGGCCAGCTCTTCGAGCGGTATAAGAAACCACTGTATGGCTTCTTCTACGGCCTCAATAGAGAGCAAGAGCTGAGTGAAGACTTGGTGCAGAACACATTCTTACGCATTTTAAAATACCGCCATCTTTTTAGGGGCGAAGGAGATTTCAGGGCATGGATGTTTCAAATTGCGCGCAACGTGAACAACGATCACCACAGGGGTAATAAAATAAAAGCCAAAGAGGAATTAGAAGATTGGCAAGACAGGTTGGGGCATAATGAGAACCGCTCAACAGAGATGTTGCAGGCAGATGAACAACAAATGCTTTCCATGGCCATGGACAGGCTGCCGATTGACAAACGTGAAATACTATTGTTGAGCAAGTATCAAGAAAAAAAATACCAAGAGATCGGGGTGATTTTAGGTTGCTCGGAAGGCGCAGTAAAAGTTAAAGTTTTCAGAGCGCTGCAAGAGTTGAAAGTGATTTATAAACAGTTGGAGAAAAGTTATTGAAAAAGAGATGCAAGTAGGCAACATCTAACATCTAACATCTAATACTAATAGTATCGAACAGATAAATAGCATGGAACAGATAAATAGCATGGAACAGATAAAAATAGTTGAGTTGTTGGCGAAGTACAATGCGGGATTGGCGGATGCTGCCGAGATAAAAACCATCGAGCAATTGATCGAATCAGGAAAGATTGAGCTTGCACAGTTGCAAGAGCTTTCACAATTAGATTCGCAAATCTCTCAATTCGATGCAGTCTCGCCATCCACTCGGTTGGATGTTCAGTTTTATTCTGCATTGGCAGAAGAGAAAAAGCAAAATGAGAAACGCTCTTTTTCACTAGCCATAGATTGGAACAGTTTATTTCCACGATTGGCTCTTGCTGCCTCGCTTCTCATCGCAGGGTTTGTCGGAGGTTACTTGCTAAAATCACCATCACAAGATAAATCGGTGGTGCAATTGACCCAACAGGTAAGTGAACTGAAAGAGGTGATGATGCTCTCCATGTTAGAAAAAGAATCTGCCACAGAAAGATTAAAAGCGGTCAGCCTCTCATCAGATATGAACCAAGTGAGCAAGAAAGTAACATCAGCACTTTTTAAAACACTGAACGGTGATGAAAATGTAAACGTACGCTTGGCTGCGCTAGATGTATTGATGAACTACGCCAAAGACGGTGAAGTGCGGGCGGAGTTGATCAAATCTATTTCTGTGCAAGATTCACCTTTGGTGCAAGTGGCCTTGGCAGAATTGATGGTAACGCTGCAAGAGAAAAAATCGGTAAGTGAATTGAAGAAACTTTTGAAGAGCGATAAGACACCCAAGGAAGTGAAAGGCAAAATTGAAAAAAGTATTAGCGTTTTAATTTAAAAGCATTAGCGCGGATGCAATTTAAAAATGAAAAGCAATATGAAGTATCAAGCATCTATTCTTAATCGAGAGTCACCCTCTCCTCCGGAGAGGGCCGGGGTGAGGTTGAATTGAAAAGCGCAGAGTCCCCGAAAACGGGAGACTCTGCGAGGAAAAATTAAAAAGCGCAGAGTCCCCGAAAACGGGAGACTCTGCGAGGAAATAATTTAAAAAAACTCTTTGTATTCCTCTGTGAACCTCTGTGTCCCCTGTAGTAAAAAAATTTACAAGACGCAAAAAAAAATAAAAAAAATGAAAACAATCTTAAACATTATTCTACTGATGGTTTTTGCCTATTCAGTAACAGCTCAAACTTTCTCCGAAACAATCAACAAAGAACTTGCTTTCGCAAAAGTAGGAGTGGAGAACACGGTACTCGTAGCTAACATCAATGGCGATATCCACGTGGTGGGCTACGAAGGCACGAAAGTGATCGTGGAAATATTAAAGAAAATCACAGCGAAAACGCAATCGAGAGTAGAGGCTGGAAAGCAAGAAATCCAACTAGGTGTGATAGACCGTGCCGATACGCTGATCTTTTACATGCAAGGCGGATGCAATGTATTTGGTAAACAAGATTGGAAAGCGCGCAATTTTGGCACACGTAACAAGTGGACATATAATTGGGAAGGCAATAATGATTGCGACACCAAATACGATTACAAACTCGACTTCACCATCAAAGTCCCGTACTCAGTCAATCTTGTTCTCAGCACGATCAACGATGGAGACATTTCAGTAGAGAATGTGAATGGCGTTTTGAAAGTTGAAAATATTAACGGAGGCATCAAACTTAAAAATATTTCTCGCGAAGCTTCAGCAACTACGATCAACGGCAACGTAGATATTGAGTATTCCAAAAACCCAGATAAACCCTGTCGCTTCTATACACTTAATGGCGACATCAATGCGTGGTTTCAAAAGGGCTTAACTGCTAACATGGCTTTCAAAAGTTTCAATGGAGAGTTTTATAGCAATGTAAAAAGTTTGGAGTCGCTGCCTGCATCAGTAGAAAAGGAGCAAGCTGATGGCGAAACAAAATACAAAGTGAACGGAAACCGTTTCAAGATTGGAAGCGGGGGAGCTTTGCTGGATTTTGAAACCTTTAACGGGAATGTTTACCTGAAGGAATTCCCAAGCAATAATTGATAAAGTAAGAAAAATTTATGAAAAAATTATTATCTCTATTTTTTTTCAGTCTTATAATTATATCTGCAAAAAGTCAGTCAACCCAAAGTATTAAAAATGATATTCTAAAAGATAGTATCGTTTCAAAATTTAATAGAGGTGAGTATGAAGGGATTTATGCAATGGCCAATAAGGGATTTAAAAAGAGCATCAAGAGTGGAGTGCTTATTAATTTACTGAAAGACGCCTCCAATCTTGGTAGAATTGTAAAGGCAGAAAAAATGTACACAGATAGCACCAATATTTCTACGTATCGATTCTTTCACAGAGAAAAGTCGTTGCAGCTATCCGTAAGAGCGGTTTCTCATTCATCTTATGATGTTTTTGGGTTAACATTTTATCAGTTGCCAATCAATCAAACCCGAAATCACTATCCTTCCGACAATTTACTTAAAACTCATTTAGATAGCGTTGTGCAAAATGCTGTTAACGACTACATGAAAAATGAAAATGTTGCAGGGCTCTCAGTAGGCGTTTTGCGAAATGGTGAGATGTTTACTTATAATTTTGGCGAAACAGAAAAAGGTACTAGGAAGTTACCATCAGCGGAGACTATTTATGAGATTGGCTCTATTACAAAAACCTTTACTGGTATTATTTTGGCTCATGCGGTACAAGAAGGCAAGGTGAAATTGAACGATGATATTCGCAACTATCTGGTTGGAAATTTTCCTAACCTTCAATTTGAAGGGAAGGCTATTCAATTACTTCATCTAAGTAACCATACCTCAAGACTACCTTCTCAACCTAAAATTGTTGAGACTGGTAAAGACCCATTTGATACCTCTGAGCCTTCTGATGAGAAAATTTTTGTTAGCGTTTTGCAAAATATAAATTTAGATGCAATTCCAGGGACAAAAGAAGAGTACTCAAATTTTGGCGTTGGTCTTTTGGGTTATATTCTTGAGAAGGTGTATGATCAAAGTTATGAGCAACTACTTGACAAATACATTTTCAAACCTTATAAAATGTCAGAGTCAAAAATAACATTCATGGAGTCTGATTATATGAAGTACGCACAAGGCTATGATGTAGAAGGTAACACTACCAAATATTGGAGAAATAGATTGGTAGAACCAGCGGGTGGCATACGCTCAACTGCAAAGGATATGCTTTTGTACATGCAAGAACAGTTAAAAGCAAAAGCTGAAAGCGCCACTTGGTTATCGCATCAACTTACTTTGGGAGATAATAAAAAGGGAAGGGGATTGAATTGGAGTATATCAACAACAAAAAAAGGATACCTAGTTTGGGGACACGCTGGGGGTACAGATGGCTTTAGTTCGCTGTGCCTAATTTATCCAGAACTTAACTCAGGCATTGTCCTACTCACTAATAATGGTAATCATGACGACCAGTCATTTTACGATATCGGAAAATCCATTTATTTAAGTTGGGTAAAATAAAACGATACTAACTGACTGGAATTTAGAACACAGCATTATAACATAATTAATTTTAACAATTAAAAAATAGCAACATGAAAAAGCAATTTATAATAATAACAGTACTATTTTTAATGACCTCATTCGCCTTTGCCCAAAATGCTGGCGATTTTATAGTGCCACTCTCTGATCCTAACAAGCGAGGAAAATTGAAAGCGCATCTCAACTACGGTTCGATCACCGTCAAGGGCTCACCTCGCAAAGATGTTTTGGTAAAGTACAAAGCCATTGCAGAGGATGAAGACGATAAGCACAATAATGACGATAATGATGACGACAACGATGATAGAAGATTGAAGCCTTTGCCACGCATTGATACGAGAACAAATGATAAGTCGGATGGAAATAGGTCAGGACTAAAAAAAATATCTGGCGGTGCGTTGGATATGGAAGTAACAGAGAATGACAACGTTGTTAGGGTTAGCTCCAATTCATTTTCAGAAAAAATGAAATTAGAGATTGAAGTGCCCTTAGATTTTGATTTGAATGTAAGCACGTTCAATGATGGAGTTATGTTTATTTCAAATGTTTCGGGCGAGCTGGAACTGACCAATCACAACGATGATATTACTGCTGAAAATATTTCAGGATCGGTATTGGCAACTTCCTTCAATGGAGCGATAAAAATTTCGTTCAACAAAGTGAAAGAAGGCACACCCATGTCGTTCTCCACATTCAATGGCGATATTGATGTTACTTTCCCTGCCACTTTGAAAGCCACCTTCAAACTAAAAACAGAACAAGGCGAAATCCTCAGCGGGTTTGATATGAATATGGTAAAGGAAGCACCCATTCAAAAAAAGGAAACAAGTGGGGGCACTTACAAAGTAGTGATTGACGGCTCCATAAAAGGTGAAGTGAACGGTGGCGGCCCCGAGTTTAGCATGAAGAACCACAATGGAGATATTATTATCAGGAAGAAGTGAGTGGGAGGGTGGTTGGTAAGAGGTAGGTGGTAGGTGGTTGTTGGTAGGCGGTATTCGGTAGCTTGAGTTACCGAATACCGCTTACCACTTACCTCTCAACTTTTTTCGAGTAGGCAAACTTAAAATAGATCAGCAGCAGACTTAAGCAAAAAATAATTCCGTTCGCCAAGATCACCGGCCAAAGCATCAAGGCAATTCCGTATACTAACCAAATCAAAGTGCTAGAGGCAACAATCAACATCATGGCCAAGCTAAGATCTTCTACGCTCTTGGTTTTCCATACTTTATAAACTTGCGGAATAAATGTGATGCTACTTAGAAACGCACCCACATGCCCTGCTACTTGTATCCAATCCATAAGATTATTTTTTTACTACCAAAACACTTTGGCCGTGGCAACCACTTACCTCTTACTACTCACCAATCAACCTAGCTGTTAAACAAACTCATCGTCCGCTCTGCGCCAATTGTACAAAATGAAAGAATCATCTCAGTCGCCTTGTCCATGATGATGGGCAGTTCTTTAAATTCATCCTGACTGAAATTGCTCAACACAAAATCCACCTGTTGCCCCTTGGCAAAATCATTGCCCACACCCATGCGCAATCTTGGATAATCTTGTCCGCCCAAAAGTAGTTCAATATTCTTTAACCCATTGTGCCCGGCCGCACTTCCTTTGGTGCGCATACGCAAGCTGCCAAACGGTAAGGCTATTTCATCTACCACTACCAATAAATTTTCTTTTGGTATTTTTAAATCTTGCAGCCAATAAGCAATGGCTTTTCCGCTTAGATTCATGAATGTGTTCGGCTTGATCAGGTGAATTTGCCTGCCCTTGTATTTCAGTTCAGCCTTATCTGCCAGTCGGCCTGTTGTAAAATCTATTTTATGCATGTCGGCAATCCTATCCAAAGTCAAAAAACCAATGTTGTGTCGAGTGAGTTCGTATTCGGGGCCAATGTTGCCGAGACCTGCTATAAGGTATTTCATTGTTGATTTAAGATTTATGATTTGAGATTTAGGATTTAGGATTTAGGATTTAGGATTTAGGATTTATGATTTAGGATTTATGATTTATGATTTATGATTTATGATTTTACCCATTTCGTCTTTCATTCTCAATCTTTCTCATTACTGCTTTATAAATCAAAAGTCGGTAATCATCTTTCGTAAATCAAAATTATTTTATAGCAATGATCAATGAGTATGCCTGCACATAAAGTTTTTAAATGACTGGCCCCAGCGGGGGGGCCGACAAGGTCGGGGTGGTTAAATGATTTAGAGGTAGAAGCGCGCCACAGGCAATCCTAATCGATCTAACTATTTTTTGGTGCGCCTCTTTGCTCTTAATTGGAACAATAGATTTTTGTTTTCAACTGCCCCTCGGCAAGGAGCCCCGCGAGGCACGGGGTAAACTCCAAGCCCACAGCGATCCCGATAGCTATCGGGAGAGCGAGGACCACTCGAAGCGCGTGGCAGGCTTGTAGCGGATAGCCCGGTGGCGTCTCGCCATGCCACCAAAAAAAAATTGTAAACGCAGGGCTCATAAAACAAAAAACCCCGCTCTTCAGCAGGATTTTTTGGTGATTCAAATCTAATCGAAAGACTATTTCTTTTTCTCGTCTTTCTTAGGAGCTTCTTTCTTTGCATCCTTAGGATCAGCTTTCTTAGCATCAGCAGCAGGTGCAGCGGCACCAGCAGCAGGCGCAGCAGCAGCACCCTCAGCAGGCGCAGCAGTAGTAGTTTCCTCAGCCAATTTAGCGGCACGTGGCACCTCTACAGAGGCAATCGCAGCCATCTTGGGATCTAAAAATTCTAAGTTCGCCATTTGCATATCCGCTACTTTCACAGCGTGATGAAAATCCAAGGCAGAACAATCTACATCAATATGGTCGGGCATGTCTTTGCCGAAAGCAAGGACTTTCAACGAGGCGCGCTTGCGTACGAGCGTACCTCCTTTGGCAACGCCAGGGGCTTGGCCTACCAAGCGCACAGGAATGTCCATTTTTATTTTTCTTTCATCAGTGATTCGTAAGAAGTCCACATGAAGGATGATTTCGCTCACTGGGTGAAACTGAATCTCTTGCATGATTGCCTGACACTCTTCACCTTCAATGTTCAAGTGAACAAAGTGTGCTTCGTTGGTGTATACCAAGTCGCGAAATAAAATAACAGGCGAGTAGAAATGAATCTGCTTGTCGCCTCCATAAAGTACACACGGCACATTTCCCTCTTCGCGAACTTTTTGAGAGTCATTCTTGCCGAGATTTGCTCTTCGATACCCTATAATCTCGATGGTTTTCATAATTGTTTTTAATTGTTTAAGTGAAAAATATAAAATTGAAATTGTTTACAAACGGATAAATAAAGAACTGATCGATTCATGATCGTGAATCTTGCGGATCGCCTTCGCGAACAAATCAGAAACGGAAAGAACTTTGATCTTCGGGTTTTGTTCTTTCAACGGAATGGTGTCGGACACAGCAATCTCGTCTAGCACAGAACTTAGAATAGTTTCGTGCGCTTTTCCAGAAAGTACCGCATGTGTACAAACGGCTCTCACTGAGTTCGCGCCTTTTTCTTTTAACAAAGCTGCTGCTTTGCAAATCGTGCCAGCTGTATCCACTAAGTCGTCAACTAAAACAACATCCTTGCCTTCCACTTCGCCAATCAAGCGCATCGACTCTACTTTGTTCGCCTCCTTGCGGTACTTATCGCATACGGCCAACTCTGCATTGAAGAATTTCGCAAAACTGCGCGCACGTTTGATGCCGCCCACATCGGGTGAAGCAAACATGATATTGGGCAAGTTCAACGATTTTAAATACGGAACGAATATGTAGTTGCCATCCAAGTGATCCACAGGTATGTCGAAGAAACCTTGAATCTGGTCTGCATGAAGGTCACACGTCATCACTCGGTCAGCTCCCGCTGCAGAGAGTAAATTAGCAATCAGTTTCGCGGCAATGGCCACACGTGGTTTATCTTTTCTATCTTGCCGTGCATACCCAAAGTAGGGGATGATCACGTTCACGTTCAATGCACTCGCACGTTTGGCCGCATCAATCATTAAAAGCAGCTCCATAAAATTATCTGCAGGCGCAAACGTTGACTGCACCATGAACACATCGTGCCCGCGCACCGATTCGCCAATGAAAGGTGACATCTCTCCATCGCTGAACTGCTGATAGTCCACCGAACCTAAGCGTTCACCATACGCGTGGGCGATTTTCTCTGCTAGGTAAGTAGTAGCGCGACCTGAAAATATTTTTACTGCCATCTTTTTTCCTGTTCAAGAAGTGTGCCCCGGGCAAAATAGATAATGCAAGTGGCAAAATGCAATAAGCAACCTTGCCTCTTGCTTATTGCCTCTTGCTTCGTGCCTTTTACCCTTTCTTCACCTCCCAATATTTCAGCACAAACTCCAATTAAAAGCCCGAAAGGGTTTACCCAAACGGGCTTCTGGTTGTCCTACTAGGATTCGAACCTAGAAAGGCAGAATCAAAATCTGCAGTGTTACCATTACACCATAGGACAATACATCCTTAAAAAAGGTGTGCAAAGGTAAAATTAATTTTGAAAAGGGAAAACTGAATTTCAGGTGTTTTTAAAGGATTTTGAGCTGCAATCGAAGTTTTTAAGAAGTAGGCTGGCTCCCCAATGAAAAATCAGAGCCTGCCTCGATTTTTATCCTTAATACACTCTGCTTTGTCTATGCCCTCTAGGTTTATTTTTTTTAGTTAGGTATTTTGAAACTTGTTAATCAAAATCACATCCTCATCATCTGCCGAAGGGCCATATACTGCTGGAACAGAAATATTCAATAGTCTTAGGTAGGTACCAAGTTGAGCACGATGATGAACCAGATGGTTCATACAGAAAAGTCGCAGCACTTGTTTTTTCGGCAATGTAAAAAGCGCCTCTTCTCCATGCGTCATCGACCAATCTTTTTCAAGCTCTTCATCCGTCACCTCAGCCAATGCTTTTTTTGCATCAGCCAATAAATTATCAAAATAGGAGAGAAGCTCATCAGTCGTTTTTATTTCTCTTTGTTTAAAATCAATAAAATTTAATTCGTAGTTGTCAATGCATTCTTTCCACCAAGCAATAATCTCCGCTACGTGAATTGCCAAATGATTTAGTTGCTCAGATTTTTCATGAGGTTTGAATTCCGCTCTGTCAAATGGCACACGTTCTAAAAATCTTCTGGTAACTTCTGCCTCAAGCGTTAGTTCTTGCAATAATTCTTGACCTATTGTCATTTCAATTGATAATTTGTTCATTAAACTAAACGGCCAGGGATAACGGAAAGCCCGATGTGTGTTTGCATGTGTGCGGATGGACTTGAAGTGGATAGCCCGGTGCCCAGATTTTTATCGGGGCAGGCCGTCAAAACCCCTTTCAATTCACTTTAATTTTTTTGATTTGGTTATGCCTTTTGCCTTAAAGCTTAAAATACACTCCCAATCCCCAGTTGGGCGAAGCTAGAATGTTTCTTGCAGCTAAAGCAGTTGCTACTGAGCCGGAGACCCCTAATTTTTCTGTGATTTGATAATTCAGCTCTAAGGCTGGTGAAATAAACTCTGTATTGTTTGAGAAGACTCCATTTTGAGGAGCCGATGGGTCGCCATTAAAAAGGGAATGTACTGTACTTACTTTAAATATTGGAATAAACTTATCAAGTGTTAGACCTACTTCAGCGCCAAACCGAACTTCATCTGAAAATCCTTTAGTGCGATTATTAAAAGCTGCATGAGCCGATACATAAAACTTTTTTGGGTAAAACGAATGACTTGCATCAATGCGTAGCATCTGATTAAACTCACCATCACCTGTTTGCAAAGCACTAGCATTGGTTGATCCATTATCGCCCAAAGGCAAACCGAATAATACTGTTGCGCTTACAACAATGGGTTTATCAACAATCAGACCGTACTTAATCGCAATATCGGTATCACCGAATGAATTTAAGGCATCACCTGCTTGAGAAGGAACACCCTGTTGATTGAACTTCAATTCGTTTTTGACAGCACGCGCGAAAAAGGGCAAATAGAGAATGCCTGTTAAACGGTCGGTAAATCCGTACTCGGCATACAAGCTTGTAGCAAAATATCCAAAAGAAGGAGTGAGGTCAATGATATTGCCATCAGCATCAAATAGCTTAGGTGATAGCAAATAAGATTGGCTTAATTTGAAGTATCCCTTGCCTTTAGGCTGAGGCCATCCACCTCCGGCCACGGCAGAAAAAGAAACAGAAGCCAACACCAAACCGATACAAATACATTTCCAGTGGGTCATCTTTATATTATTTTTTTTAATTAAAATCACAAATCACAAATCACAAATCACAAATCACAAATCACAAATCTACTATGGTTTCAATTCTGCAAACCCAAATGTAATGCCCGCAGGTTTGCATAGCACTACCACGTATTTGTATTGGCTGAGTGTTACGCCAGGCACATCATATGTTTTTGCTCCGCTGCTCCATGGCCCCAGTTCCAATCCTGCTGTTTTTACAGTGCCGCCTGCAGTAGAGTTGGCCAGATAAATAAAAGTACCTAGTGCTACACTCGCCTGAAAGTTACTGCTCAATGTCACTACTACTTTGCTGCCCATTTCTTCCATCGTCACGGTACCTACCGCACTGTACCCACCCGCGCTCACAAAAGTGCCTGTGCGTGCGCCAGCCGCGGCCCCTATATTAAATTTTATTGAATTGCTTTTTACGCCATCCGATTTGGCGTGTACCTCACCTGTTCCATTTGCCACCGCTGTTACTAATCCAGTGGGTGATACGGAAACAATGGTCGCATTTTCACTAAACCACTCAATGGATTTTCCAGTAAGGCTCTTGTTGCTAATATCCTTTGGCGTGGCTGTTAACTGTACAGTTTGCCCAAGTTGAAGCGAGGTGGTGCTCGGTACGTCTATCATTACACTTGCTACAGAATTGCTATTTGCCACCACCGTTAAGTTGATGCTCACGTTGACTTCGCCAACCGAAGCGCTAATGAATGTAGTGCCAGGTGCCAATGCCGTAATCTCATTGGCGGTCACTGACGCTACGGATGGTACCGCTACTGTCCAAGTTAAAGTTGGATCTTCCTTCACTCCGTATTGATTGAGATATTCTACCGTCACTAACTGTTTTTCGCCAGTCATTAATCCTAAAAATGCCAATGGCCCCTTGTTAATTGTTACTCCATTGCTATCCTTAATTGCTAATTTGCCCGAGGCTAATACATTAATAGTGGCCTCTCGAATGGCAGCATCACGCACATCCACCCCGATGCAGGAAAGACAATAAACCATAGATAGTATCAACACTTTAGTCTTCATATTCTTAAGTTTTACTCAAAAATGGTTAAAATTCTATCAAATCGTAGTCGCGTACCCGACAACTTGATTTGCCATTACTTTTTTAAGAACCATTATTTTGGCCTAACTTGCTGCCTATAAGGATGGCTGCCCAATGACAATGCAAGATAATCTAAACATCAAGGAGAGTTACTTCAATCTGCTGGCCTCATTTTTTGAACAAAATACAATTCCTACGCCTCATGTAAAGTGCTTGATCAAGTGGGGTGTGCAGTTGGGCATCAACCCAAAAGACATCGATGATTTGGGTAAAGGATTGGTGAACTCAAAGTTTTCTTTTCCAAAAGATGAAGTGACCAAACTTGAATCGGTCTACCATTTGGTTCACATGATTTATTTAGACCAGATTGTGGAAGACGTAGAGCTGGAAGTTGCTTCCTTGTATGCGACTCGTTTGGGTTTCAAAAGCAATCTAGTTGGTGATCTATTTAAATCCATTGCCACAGCCGAGTTTGACCTTTCCTCGCCAGAGGATGTAAGGAAAGAAGTCATTGACTTCCTTAAAATTCAAAAAAGTAGTTAATCAACTGCCTCTTTTTGCCTTTGAAGCTCTAGCCCTACTCGTTTTTGGGCAATAAGAACCTTTGCCCCATTTCATACGCTTACTTTACGGATGTAGGTTTCCACACGTCTTTTATAAAATAAGCTGCCCTGCTTAGTCCACATTTGTATCACTAAACAGACAAATTTATGGGAGCAGCGAGAGGATTGTCGAACATCAATTTGAATAGAAGGCTAAATCAATTTTTGATTTTGATAACTATCATGTTATTAGGTCTGCTAATCTCTAGCTCCTTGCAGGCGCAAAGTTACCATCAATCAAAAGCAAAACATTTTAAAGGGAAATTTAAAAAGCAGATCAGGCAGAACGATAAGGTTTGTACCATATTGGCGAAGAAGCGCACCCAAGAACCGAAGCAACCAATGTTTGCTTTTTTAAAGTCAAAACCAAAGTACAAACCACAAGCAGAAGTAGATGCGCCTTCTTATGTTCATAAGAACAACAAACAAGTACTCACAGCGCAAGTCACTAAAAATAAGATGGAAGTAGTAAGAGAATAATAGAAATTAAAGATTGGGTGTTTAGTGTAAGGCCTCGGTGAGTTTTCATCGGGGCTTTCTTTTTGTATTCACAAGTAGATGAAATATTCGGGGTTCAAAAATGAACATTAAACTTTCTAACTTTGAGCTTTCAACATTTCATGGATTCATTTAGCTCAGATGTATTTTTAAACAACCTCGCCCAAACATCTCCCCACCCTTTTTTGCTATCTATTGAAAGGGCAGAGGGTGTCTTTTTATATAGCACCGATGGAAAAAAATACGTCGATATGATTTCGGGCATTGCTGTGAGCAATGTGGGCCATCGCCACCCAAAAGTGGTGCAAGCCATCAAAGACCAAGTGGATAAGCATCTTCATGTTATGGTGTATGGCGAATATATCCAATCAACACCCAATCAACTTGCGAAAAAATTAACAAGCCTTTTGCCGCCTACATTGAATTGCTGTTACTTTGTTAATTCAGGCACAGAGGCCAACGAGGCTGCTTTAAAATTAGCCAAGCGCGTAACGGGCAGAACAGAAATCATTTCATGTAGAAAATCCTATCACGGCAGCACACATGGTTCGTTAAGTGTATCGGGTAACGAAGCAAAGAAGAGATCTTTTCGCCCGCTATTGCCCGATGTAAAATTCATCGACTTCAATAGCATGAATGATGTGAGTGAAATCACAGAGCGCACAGCTTGTGTGATTATGGAAACCATTCAAGGCGATGCCGGTGTGAGAGTGCCTTCAAAGGATTATTTGCAAGCAATAAGAAAGAGATGCACCGAAATGGGCGCGTTATTAATCCTTGACGAAATACAATGCGGCATGGGACGCACGGGAAAACTTTTTGCCTTCGAGCACTTTGATATTGTGCCTGACATTCTAACCATCGCAAAAGCATTTGGTGGAGGGTTGCCCATCGGTGCTTTCGTTTCGAGCTATGAAAAAATGCAAACACTTGTATCTAACCCCATGTTGGGTCACATCACTACGTTTGGTGGCAACCCCGTTTGTTGTGCCTCTGCCTTGGCCACACTCACCGTAATTGAATCGGAAAATTTATTGACAACAGTAGAGGAGAAGGGGAGGTTGATAGAAAAGTTGCTCTCGCATCCCAAAATAAAAGAAGTGCGCAGGTTTGGTTTGCTATTCGCCTTCGATTTTGATTCTGAAGAAAGAGTGAACCGCATTGTTCAATATGCCAAAGACCATGGCGTGATCTGCTATTGGTTTCTCTCTCATCCCAATAGTTTTCGCATTGCACCACCGCTTACGATCACTGAATCGGAAATCAGGGAAGCTTGTGCTGTTATTTTGAAAGCAATAGAGAATTCCTGATCTTACTGGCTAATATTTAGTAATGGAAACAAGCAGCAACAAACTCGACTCCATCTACAAATCATTGATGGTGGTAGCACTAGTAATCACTGGTTTGATACTCACCAAAGACATAGTCATGCCCATTGCTTTTGCAGCCTTGTTTTCAGTGGTGCTGCTGCCATTGGTAAAACGATTTGAAAAAAAGTTGGGAAGGATTTTTTCAATTGCAGTGGTACTGATGATTGTATTTTTAGTAATGGGACTGGTTTCTTGGTTCGTGGTGGCGCAGCTTTCTAGCTTAACGCAAAGCCTGCCAGATTTGGAAGGAAAGTTCGATACACTGATCAACACACTCCAACAACAGGCAAATGAGTTGCTACATATTAACAGTAAGGAACAAGCACAAATCATGAAAGATGGATTGAAGGATTTATCCACCTACTTTGGTACTGTGCTTTTGTCCACCTCTTATTTTGCTTACTTCTTTATTCAGGTACCTATTTATATTTTTCTTTTTCTATTGTATCGTGAGCGGTTCAAAGATTTCTTGTTGGAGCTTCGCCCCGGTTCTGATTTAAAATGGAAGGACGAAATTCAAGTAGTAGTGCGTGGTTATATTTCCGGGCTAACACTCGTTACATTGATTGCTGGTGTATTGAATAGCATTGGCTTATTGTTATTGGGTATCGAGCATGCTATCTTCTTCGGGTTTTTTTCTGGGTTGCTCACCATGATTCCTTATGTGGGCATTACTATTGGTGCAGCGTTGCCCACGTTGGTGGCATTGCTTACCAAGGACAGTGTTTGGTATGCTGTGGGAGTGGTGGCCGTGCATGGATTGGTCCAGTTTTTAGAGGGCAATTTGATCACACCTAAAATCACAGGTTCTAAAATCAGCATCAATGCCTTGGCGGCAATCTTGGCGTTGTTGGTAGGTGGAAAAATCTGGGGCATTGCTGGGATGATCTTGGCTGTGCCAGCAGTTGGCATTTTAAAGATATTGGTTTCTTATTCGTCTTCGTTAAAACCTTTTGTGATTTTGCTGGAGGATAAACACGCTGCAAGCAACGAGGTTAAGGAAGATCCGCAATAACGATATGTCTTAAGAGTTGGAGGCAATTGGCTTGTAGCATGAGGCATGTGGTTTGCAGCCCAATGTTAAGAAATCTTCTCAATCACCAAATTATGGTTGGTATAAATACAAATGTCCGCAGCAATGTTGAGACTTTCGCGCACCATCTCTTCTGCTGTTAGGTGTGGAGCGTGCTTTTTTAAAGCCAAAGCGGCAGATTGAGCATACATACTACCAGAGCCAATGGCTGCTACATGATTATCTGGTTCCAGTACATCACCCGTTCCAGACAGTACAAGAATTTCATCTTTGTTAACGGCAATGAGCATGGCCTCTAACCTTCTTAGAAAGCGATCTGTTCGCCAATCTTTAGCTAGTTCGATGGCAGCACGTTTCATATTGCCACCGTAGGCATTTAGTTTTTCATCAAAGCGATCTAGCAGAGTAAACGCATCGGCAGTAGAGCCGGCAAAGCCTGTCAGTACTTTTCCATCTTGCAGCTTGCGTATTTTTTTTACGTTGCTCTTCGCAATGGTGTTGCCCATGGTAGCTTGCCCATCTCCGCCAATGGCTACTTGGCCGTTGTGCTGTACTGCAAGAATGGTGGTGGCGTGGATTTTTTGCATTTAAGGTATCGGTATTTCAATTCCAGTTTTCAATATCTCATCAATCAAAAATGGGTTATTTCCTTGATAATCTTTCCAAGTAAATAGATGGGGCTCTACAAGATGGTACTTGATTGTAGCTAACCCAACCTTTTTCCAATTTTCTAGCGGATCATCTGTAAAGTCTTTGGAAATGATGGCTAGATCAATATCAGAATATTGACTTTGTGAATTGTTGGAATAAGAGCCAAAAAGAATTGCCTTCTCAACTTTGATGTGGAGACTTTTAGTCATCAAGAGATATTTTTGTGCGTATCTTATCGCAGCATCTTTAGTGCGCATGTTCTTAATTCCTTTGTTTTTAAAAATAAATCTTTTGTATATGAAGCCCTTGCTATTCGATGAATTTTCTTTGCATGCTCAGGGTAGCGCCCTTCCATTTGAAAAAAATTAAGATCATTCATCAATGCAAGCTGATCTTCATTTGGCTTAAATGATGTCTTTGAGAAAAGTGTGATAAGATTATGAATCCTTGGAGGATAATCAGTATCATGCTCCTTAACCCATAGTGCCTTCGCTATTTTTTCAATACTTAAATGAACGCAAAAAAGGGCAAAGGCATAATCCTTCAAGTTCAATAATGACTCTGCTCTTTTCCAATCATTCTTGGAGGTAGTTACCCAATATTTGATGTGTTCCTCCTTTGTCATCACCCAGCAATAATTTTCTTTAGCTTGCTCTTCGCAATGGTATTGCCCATCGTGGCTTGTCCGTCTCCTCCAATGGCCACTTGACCGTTTTGTTGTACTGCAAGAATGATGGTGGCGTGGATTTTAGTCATTTAAAATAAGATGAGTATGCTCATAGATTTTGCGCAACGGAATAGTGACGTTCAACGATGTTATGGAAAGATTCTGGTTAATGGATTTGTATTCTTCCAACTCCCAATGATTGAATGAATTTAGTCTGAAGTTCTCAACACCTATGGATTCGGAATCAACTAATATATATTCTTTCAACGTGAGGATATCTCGATACAATTTGAATTTCTTGCCGCGGTCGTAATTGTTGGAATGCGCGTCTACTATTTCGATCAAAACAATTGGATCAGTGATACAATCGTCTTCATTATTCCACATCCTTAAATTCCTATTGTAAATTGAAATGTCAGGATAGGCGAACAAAGTATTTTGAGAAACGTGCAATCTCATATTGCTGCCGAAGATAGCCATCGATGCATTTTTCCGCAAAGCGTTGGCCATCTCTCTAAAAATATTGGAAAACAAAATATTATGAGACACGCCACGCTCAGGCATTTCAAAAATCTCATACCCCAAATACTCATGTTTTTCTATAGATGGATTCTCAAAAGCAAGGTATTCTTCTACACTCACTCGTGTTTTTCCGTTGATCGTTATGGGCTTTCTTACCTCTCTCATTTAATCAAATTAATATCCTCACAGGATCTTCTAATAATCCTTTCAACGTCTTTAAGAACGTTTTCATAACAACTCTAATAATTATCTCTCATCGCCTTTAAATGTCCAAACATCTTTAAAAATTGAATATTTAGTACCACCCATACACATATAGGCAATATTGTCTAATACAAAACCAGCTGCCCCAGACGCTGGGTAATCATAGGGAAGATTTTCCAACTCTTTAAGAGAATTCAGCTTACTATCATATCTAAAAACTCTTTGCGATTCGATGTTTCCAAAAAAGTAATCACCTCCTATAAAATATACGTAATTGTTTATGACACAATTAAATGAATTAACTCTTTCGCCAGTCGGTGCTTTCAAGCCAGGATTGCCAAGATTTTGCCACATTTCAGTTTGGGTATCAAACATCCAGAGGAAGCCAGATCGATTGAAAAGATAGAGATTGTCTTTAATAGAAAAAGTTGGAGTTATTCCATAAGCCTCCGAGACTGGACTATTTTCACTATCAAGAAAGGGCAATTCTTTCCAATTCCCTTGGTCGATATTATATTTATAGAATTTAAATGATGGTTGGGAAGCCCCCTGAGGAAAGGATGATGCTTGGAAGTAAAGATTCCTTTTATTTGAAAAAATAAGATTGAGTGAGATATTTAAATCACTTGGGATTTCAATCTTTTTAAAAGCTAAATTCTTTGTGTCAAATTCAACAAAATATTTAACCAATGTGGTTTCGGGGCCAAAGCTTGTAAGGATGTAAATAGAATTATCAATTGTAGTACAAAGCACTGGCCCTGCTCTTTTTATAGGCTCATTAAAAATCGCGATTTTATTCCAATCTTTTTTCTGAGGATTAAACTCCCAGATATCATTTAATTGATAGGAACCAAAACCACCATCATCACCAAAAATGACATAGCCTTTACCATTCATGCTCATTCCACCAGCAAATTTTCTTTTCGTACCTGGAAAATCAGCCTCTTTTAACCAAAGGGCTGGTGTTTCGTTTTTCTTTTCACAGGCAAAGAATAATATAGTAAGGAATATAATTTTTATTGAGTCAATGGCTTTTATAGATTTCATGCTTCAAATTTCGTTTTAGGCTCATTTTGATTTTAGACATTTCTCACAAATCAAATCAATATCCTCACAGGGTCTTCCAACAATCCTTTCAACGTTTTCAAGAACGCGGCTCCCACCGCACCATCCACCGCTCTATGGTCGCACGACATGGTCACTTTCATCACATTGCCAACAACAAGCTGACCATTTTTTACAATGGCCGTTTCTTTGATTCCGCCTATGGCAAGAATACAAGCATCGGGCGGATTGATGATGGCCGTGAAATCTTCTATGCCAAACATGCCGAGGTTAGAAATCGTGAACGTGCTTCCTTCCCAATCGCTCGGTTGCAATTTTTTATCATGTGCTTTTTGCGCGAGGTCTTTTACTTCAAGCGCAATGTGCGATAGTGATTTGTTATCAGCAAAGCGAATGACGGGCACTAACAAACCATCTTTCACCGCCACGGCCACACCAATGTGGATGTGATGGTTCTTTCTCATTTTATCACCGAGCCAGCTTACGTTCACATCTGGATTTTGACGAAGTGCTGCTGCCACGGCTTTGATCACCATATCATTGAACGAAATTTTCACTGGGGCAATTTCATTCATACTCTTGCGCGC
This sequence comes from Cyclobacteriaceae bacterium, assembly GCA_043777495.1. Lineage (GTDB taxonomy): Bacteria > Bacteroidota > Bacteroidia > Cytophagales > Cyclobacteriaceae > ELB16-189. The sequence goes on from JAYWHU010000115.1 coordinate 24,419, forward strand.
TTCAATCGCTTTGTCCATGTTGATTTCCATGGTAAGGTAGAAGTGTGGCGCGGTGAATTTACTTTCCGCCAATCGCTTCGCAATAGTCTTGCGCATTTGCGAAACAGCAATCTCTTCAAAACTTTCTTGCCCAACTACTTGCGGCAACACAACGGGCGCGGAAGCTTTCGCACCTGCGCCTGTCGCTGCCACAGCCTGTGCGGCAGCAGGTTTGTAATTTTCAATATCGTGTTTGGTCACTCTTCCATTTTCGCCAGTGCCAGTTATCTTGCTGATATCATAGCCCAAATCTTTCGCTATCTTTTTTGCGAGGGGAGAGGCTTTTGTTCTTCCATTGCTCGATACATCCGATGCTCCATTAGAAGCCACAGCAGTTGCCGCCACTGCTTTTGGCGCACTCGCTGCTGCTGTACTTTCACTGCTAGCAGATTTCTGCTCATGTGCTTTCAACAACGTTTGCCAGTCGGCATTTTTTTCTCCGATGATCGCCAACACACCATTTATCTTAACCGCTTCTTTTGCATTCGCGCCAATGTACAGCAGCGTACCTGTGTTGTACGATTCATAATCCATCGTGGCCTTGTCGGTTTCAATCTCCGCCATCAGCTCACCTGACTTCACTTGATCTCCCACTTTTTTATGCCACACAGCTATCACACCCTCCGTCATGGTGTCGCTCATCTTCGGCATCAATGCGATCTCCGCTTTAATGCTCGAAGTATCGATCGCAGCCGCAGTTACTTCTACTTTCACTTCTTGCTTCGGTTGTTCTGCTTTCGCCCCGCCCGCACTCGCTGCAGATTGAGCACCTGCCAGCAATGCCGAATAATCTTCACCTTTGTTTCCCACCACGGCCAACACGCCATTGATCTGCACCGGCTCACCTTCTTTCGCACCAAGGTATAGCACTGTGCCCGTGTTGAACGACTCATAGTCCATCGTAGCCTTGTCCGTTTCTATCTCCGCCATCAGCTCGCCCGACTTCACCGTGTCTCCTACTTTTTTATGCCACTTGGCAATCACCCCTTCCGTCATGGTGTCGCTCATCTTGGGCATTCTTACTATCTCAGCCATTTGATTTATGATTTTAGATTTATGATTTAAGATTCGGTGCTAGTCGGAAAATTCCAATTCCCAACTCCAAAAATAACCGTATTTGGTCGATTTTCAAGTTTGTTTTTTTTGTGGTACCGTTAATCTTTTACCACAGAGTACACGGAGGGGCACAGAGGTAGACCCCTTAATATGCTCTCTCTGTGTTCCTCTGTGATCTCAGTGGTTGTGTTTTCAGCTGAGGTCAATGTTCGTATGCTAATTTCGCCTAAAAATTAAACGTGCCAATCAATACTTCAAACAAAGAAGCCGAAGGCTTCAGCCCAACGGAATACCGAAATCCAATATCAAACTGTGGAAGTAAGCGCATTACATTGATATCGAATTTTACTTCGGCACCAATGGAAGTATACGTTTGACTGATAGTTCGTCCTGAGAAGGCACTTGAACCAAAGCCATAATCAATGAAACCATTTAACCGAACGCGCTGAATATTAAGTAATGGACCTATTGAAATATCAGGATACCAAACTGGCAGAGTGTAATTTCCTGATAACGAATAGAATTCCTGAAATCTACTTACACCTAATCCACCGCGAGGTAACGGAATCCCATTTCTAAATTGATAGTTATAGTTATCAGCTACTTCTGATCCTTGTTTATTTGCATAAAAGAAGCTTCTATCTATTTGTGAATGTTGGTATCCGAAGTAACCCCAAATAGAATGGTGTCTAACAAAACTAGGGAAGTATAGAACTCCATAAGCAGAAAATATATTTCCCTTAAAGTTTCCTCCATAAGGGGTATTATAAATATTCATTATAATGGATTGCCCCCATTTGCTATTGATATCCCTTCTACTTTGCTTTAACAGCCTATAAGCCGATAAATTGAAATGATTGTAAATTAGATTTCCGTTGCTAATTTGATCGGAATAGAAAATAAAATTCTGTACGGTGTCGTTGATTGTCAAAGTTGGAATTACCCTACTTTGGTTGATGGAATTTTTAAAATTAGAAACTTGGGTCACCCCAACAGAGTTTCCAAATGTGAGATTACTAATAAACCGAGATGAGGTGGTGACTAATGGAATTCTCAATCCTACTTCTACATTCTTTTCTAACCAGGATAGGGTCAAGTTAGTTTCCTTTTTGGTGATTGAATAGTTCGGCTTATTCCCTTTTCTAGTTTCTGTTTCTATGTTGCCTTCATTAGTACTTCTATGGCTTTGACTCACAGAGAAATCAATAATTGGAAACAGTGCCTGATAACTGACTGTTGCTTTCCAAGCACCCGTTCTTTCATTGATGTCATACACATACCCCGCATTGATGGTGGTAGTACTCAACAAGTCTCGCGATGTAATTCCAATGTTCACATTTGTCAAACTATAATCGGTGTAAGCCCCCCAACTATGTGGATTTATAATCCCCTTCAACCTTGAATACTTTTTTGCTTTAAATATACTATTGGGGATGGTGCTTAGAAGATTCGGCATTCCCTCTTGCTCCACCAAGTGATTGAAAAAAGTAGAAGGCTGCGTTTTTCTTGTCCACACTTTCCAAGTAGAAGGATCAAAATTGATTTTCACCACATCCATTCCGTCTTTGCCTTGTTCGTTGTAATAGATCGTTTTTCCATCGCGACTCACGCTGGGGTTGTAAGCTGCATATTTGCTAGAAGTGATTTGAAAGCGTTGATTCGTTTCAGTATCCAACGCATAAATATTATCAATGCCGCTGATGGGGGAGTTGTACAATATATATTTCCCGTGAGGAACAGGATGCCCGATGTTTTCATCTGTGAATTCTGTCAAGTTTTTTTCTGCTCCCGATTCTAAATTAAATCTTGTGATCGCTTTTCCTTGCTTATTGGTTTTTAGCGCGATGATTTCTTTTCCATCACTAAACCAGCGAGGCATGGATATAAAATCGTTGGTAGGGTTATCAAACTCCTTTACCACTTTCCCGTTGAGGTAATCCAATACGATCAACTTGGTTTGATAATCGGTTTTGGTTTCTACCGTTGCCACTTGATAGCCATCAGGAGAAATGGCTGCCGAGGCATAGCGGCCTTTTTTTGAAATGACTCTTTTGATTTTGCTGCCCAAATCATATCCTACAATGGTGGAAAAAGTTTTTACTCTCCACCGAGGATCAAAGCGAAACTCGTTCCACACCACTCTGCTATTTGTTGCTGAAAGCATGGCCGCATCATTTACAATCCCTTGTACATAAATCTTCTTCTCTTGCCCATTTTTTATTGTCATCAATGTTTCAATATCACCAATGCCAGATTTTTGTACGAGAATGCTACCATCTTCCAACTCTTGCGGAAAACGATAATCAGTGTAAGCTTTTGTTGTCCGTGGATTCACTTTTTCAAAGGAAGTAAGAACGGTGGTATCTAATTGTGCTTGCCACTGTTTTTTAAGATCGGCAGCCATTTCTTTGTAAAGCCCATTTACATACAGCCCTGATTCTTTTTTAATGGCACTAGAGAACGCAAAGGGAATGAACGGCACGCTCCATGATCTTCTGGTAATGTTTTCCCACACTTCAGGATTGTTAGTTCGCTTTCGTAAATAAGAGACCATGTGGAAGCCCAACTTGTAATGGTCGGGAATGTTGTGTTTGTACGACCGCAGATATTGTTTATGATAATTGAATGTGCGCCCCTCCATCAAGTTCGTGCGAAACACCAAATCAAAATTTGGGATGCGCCCTCTACCAGCCTGAGTGAAAGCTGTTTCGGTCGCCACAGCATCTCCCTCCCAAAACCATTGGGGTGCGGCCACATAAGCCATGGCGGATAGAGCATTGTTGCCAAATGCGTAATACACCAGCTTATTGAATCCACGCTTTGCATGTTGAAACTGCACGATATGGCGGTACTCGTGCGTGGCCAATAAATTCAACCAGTCGTTATTACCTACAAAGTTGTAATTCTGCGAAGGCATCGCATAAAATTCTGATCTGCGTGGAGTGATGGAAACAAATCCGTTTGAGATAGAAGATTGGTTTTGCAAGATCACCGATATTTTTCTGGGGCTGGCACCCATCGTGCGCGACTCTGGCTCGTGAATATGCTCTAGTGTATTGGCCATTCGCTGCGCCTGAGTTTCAAAACCCATAGGATATAAAACACGAAAGTGCGGTGTGTTGACTTGGTACCATTTTAAAGATGGTGGATTGTTTTCGTTGACTATATCTTGAGCGAATAGAAGATTAGGCAAATAAATGAGAACGAATAAGAGCAGGCTTAACCCTTTGCCTTTCTCAACTCTTCTCCGCAGAGTCTCCCGCTTCGGGGACTCTGACGGACGCAAGTAAGCAAAGTTGGGCGCAGAGTCCCGAGGCGGAGACTCTGCGAGGAAATAGTTTTTTTGAAGCTGATGCATGAGTAATGGCTAAATAAGACCTCAAAATACGCCACAATTTTCAAATTGCAACAAGCTTGAAAAAGTGATCTATCTTTGAGTGACAGTTTAGACTATCACCAACCTCTTATGTTTAAGGAACTCAAAAGAATGTATCAACAGTACAAAGCCTACGTGCGGGTGGACTTGGTGATGTATGCAGTGATGATCTTGATGATTATTATCTATGCCATTTATACATTGGCAGTGGATTAGGCACCGAGCAATATCTCCCTCACATTATCTTTGATCTTCACAGAAAGTTCATCCGTGGGCAAATCATTGATGTCTTTCCCAAAGGGGTCTTCAATCTCTTCAGCAATCAATTCTACACTCAACAAAACAAACGTGATCAACACAACAATAGGCACGGTGATGTAACCCGATGTAGTGACAAAGGCAAATGGCAGCGTGATCACATAAATGAAAATAAACTGCTTGATGTACATAGTATAAGAGTAGGGGATGGGTGTATTTTTTATTCGCTCACAGGCACCTATCACATCCGAAAACTCTTTTAGTTCTTTGTCCAGCAAAAAAAGTTGCTCACCCGAGATCAGTTGTTTTTTGTAAAGCCCATTCACACGTTGATAAAGCATGGCCGAAAGTGCGTTAGGTATGTGTTTTTTTTCTTTCAATTTTTCCTCAAAGTAATCAGACGGTTTTTCTAGCTCGTTGATGTCCACTCCTTTGCGTAAATGTTCTTTGAGCGAAATCACCAAGTTGGGTATCATTTTGGCGAACCAATTTCTGTTGTCCGCATCATCGCTTTCCAAAAAGGCATTGAGTTTGAGTGAGAGGTTGCGGGTATTGTTGACAAAACTTCCCCACAGCTTGCGACCTTCCCACCAGCGATCGTAGGCTGAATTAGTCCTGAACACCAAGAACAAACCAAGCACAATACCCAACAGCGAGTGCATACTGATAGTAGTGTGAAAATCATTTTCATGGAAGCGAAGAAGATCCAACAACACGTAGCAAAGCCCTGTAGAAAAAAGTGTCATGAATATCAGCACGGGAGTGAGCGTGCGCATGACAGCACGGCTGTAGGAGTGAAAGACTATAGAAACCCAAACTCTTGAATTGTAGTTGACCATTACTGCATAAAATTTTGTTAAGGTAGATAATCTGGTTTAATCGTAAAAACAAAAGACTGCCAATTGGCAGCCTTTTGAGTATTATAAAATTAGGTTTTAAATTTTAGAACCTCATATTTAATGCTAAACTGAACATTGTACCCAATTGACTGAAATGATACCCATCATAAGTCATTTGAGAATAGCGCTGGTTAAAAGTAATTAAGTTAGATTGAATTTGAGATGGGGTCAACCCAGCATAGTTAGTAGATTTACTACTTAGCAATGATTCACCATCAGAATTTAATGCAACAAACTTCCATTCAGGTAATACATTGAGAATATTATTAATGTTAAAAGCGATGGTTGCCTTCTTTGTCATTTGATAGCTTATACCCAAATCTGTGACCATTTTGGATAAGAATTCAATTTTTAAATCAGAACTCATACCTGCATTTCTAAATTGAGTAGGCCCGAATAAGGTATTGTTAAGTGAGAAGGTAAACTTACTAATGGTGTAATCAATTCCTAAAATAGCTTTGAATTTTGGGCGAGAAGTAAAGATTAAGGCATCTTGGGTATCATCTAATACAGATTGTCCTGCATTCTCTACAATGGATGGATTGACAATAGCACCATCGCGTTTATTATCGATCGTATAGTTACCGGCCAAATTAAATGCTAGGTTTCCTGGACCAACGACAACGTTCTTATACGTGGCTACCAAGTCAATGCCTGATGTAATTGAATTAATTGAATTGGTAAAGAAACTTAAAGCTCCTATACCGTTAGCCGACAAAATAGTATTTAGCTGAGATGGATTTTTACTTGGGCCAATCTCATTACTCAACACAATTCTATCCTTCACGGTTATACGATAATAGTCAAGTGTAAAACTGAAATTCTTCGATGGGTTTAATCCTAAACCAATGGTCAGATTGGTTGATTTTTCGGCATCAAGTTTTGGTACGCCCAATAGATTAGCTTCGCGTGAAACATTGTTTACAAGTCCCGATACTTGAATGCCTTGTCCTGGCACAAAACTGTATTGAGCTTTTTGTGTAAAAACTTGATGCAAAGAAGGTGCTCTAAATCCAGTGGAGTAAGATGCCCGTAGCGTGATCTTCTCATTGAATTTATATCTGCTACTTAACTTATAGACGAAAGCATTTCCGAAGTCGCTATAATTTTCAAATCGCCCAGTTGCATCAACCAAAAAGTCTTCTGTGATATCAAAACCAAGGCTTGCGTAACCACCAAAATTATATCGATTGGATACAAACGAATTTTCAGTACTATTGCCAGCAAATGAATCCGCTCCTCCTCCTTCATAAGAAGCAAGATCACCAGCAATGGTTTCAAAGGTTTCAGATCGAAACTCAGAACCAAAAGATAGATTGATTTTATCTGACAGTGATTTTGAAACATCAATATTCCCCACTACATGATTAAACCTTGTTCCGCCCGCACGAAATGCAACAGGGCTTGATTCACGGTATTTAAATGCTCCTCTAACAATTTCATTAGCATCTATAATTCCATCACCGTCAACATCGCCCAGATAGGTATCTGGATTTCTTAAATCGGCTGTATTTCTATTGTGTGAATTGCTAACAGAATAGGTTTGACTATTTCCGCCTACCGTTAAACTTAAATCCGTATTCCAACCATTTTTGTTTGATTTAAATCCAAGTGTGCCATTATAGTCATTGAGGTCTCCCTGAAAAGTAGGCACATAACCTGTATATGAAGAGGGATTGCTACCATCACCAAAAAAATCCAAAAGATATGGATAGTCAGAAAGCGTTCTCCAATACGGAGTGCGATAGTTAGCAAAACTATTTACCTTTTTATAGATGTAGGCAGCATTAAAGTAGATAGTGGAATTTTCGTTTATATCGACCCCTCCATTAACTAGAAACTTAGCCGCTGTTGTTTCAGGAGATCCGTTTATATTTCCCGCATCGGATTTTTTGGCAAGGAAACCATTTATTCCGTTCAATAAACCAGTATTATCTTGATTTATACCATTATTGCGAGTAGTATAAGCTGGCGAGGTTTTGTAATTGATAAATTCCGCATCAATTTGTGCTGGTGTGAAATTGGAAATATCTGTTGCCCCGAGATTTTTTCCGTCATTGGTCAAATAACTTTTATAGTCTGTTGGATCTGTTCCGCCAAAATCCATGAATTCTCCTTGAGCACTTACTTTACCTGGACGATTTGCCAAATTCACTTTAGAAAAATCAACAGTATAGTTAAGAAATCCTTTACTCGAAAGATTCATCCCATTGTTTAAGCTAATACCGATCATCTCGCCATCTCCCTTCGAAGTTAATCCTGTGCGCAACGTAATTGAGCCTTCGTCTTTATTATCTTTTAATATTATGTTCATAACACCCGCAATAGCATCAGAACCGTATTGGGCAGAGGCGCCATCGCGCAAAATCTCTACTCGTTTAATGGCATCGGTTGGGATAGCTGAAATATCGGCCCCTGTTTCTCCTCTTCCTGGCGAGGTCTGTGTATAAACCAATGCACTGGAATTTTTACGTTTGCCATTAATCAAAATCAGTGTGCGGCTAGGGCCCATGTTTCTGATTTCATAAGGATCTAATAAAGAGGTGGCATCGTTAACTGGCGTTTGTACAGTGTTGAAGGATGGAACACGATATTGTAAAGCCTTGTCAAATGTAGTCTGACCAGTACTTATTAAGTCCTTTGATGATAATACATCAACAGGTAGTGGAGTATCTGTGATTGTTCTTTGCGCACCGCGCCCCACAGAGATAACCACTTCCTCCAGCTCATTAGCAGACGAAGCAAGGCCTACCGCTACATAGTTAGAAGCCGGGATGGCAATTTCTTGTATGGAATAGCCAACAAAAGAAATGACAAGAGTATTTACATCACCAGGAACAGACAAGGTGAACTTGCCATTGGCGTCTGTTGCCGTTCCGGTAGATGTGCCTTTCACAGTTACGTTGGCGCCTGGCACGGGCGAGCCACTGTCAGTGTCGGTTACTACGCCAGTCACCTCTCGGTTCTGGGCAAAAGCAACCACGGTTGTCAGCATTAATGCTGCTACAAATGGTACTAGTTTTTTCATAG